>DATMYE010000001.1:0-7909 GCA_035561095.1 Clostridia bacterium
GAGGAATGGGAAGACCTGTTGTGCTCTGTTCCTCCGCGCCTGGCGCAACTGGTAGCGCGGCTCGCACGCCAGCATGGGTTCCGCCGTGCCGGCCGGAAATGCTGCCCCGTGATCAACCACGACGCGGCAAGGGTGGATGAGCCATCCCGTAGAGCGTAGGCCGTCTGTAAGGTGTTGATAACACACGGGGGTGGTCGGAAGTGTGGCAAGCGCCACTGTAGACCGCGAGGGAAGGCTCGTGCGCGTGTGACCAGTTTTCCAAATTCTGACCGAAATTCTGGAGTGAACCACATGGGAAGTCGAGGACCATTGCGGAACCCAAATTCAAGGCGGGGCCAACAGGAGAGGCGCAGGGGCGCTCGGCCAACCAAGCCGCGGAGCGTAACCCCCGAGCGGCCGTCGTGGCTGTCGCCTTCATCGTATGCCACCTGGGACGCGGTTCTCTGCGACCTGGAAGCCGCGGACGTGCCATTGCAGCGGATCGACGGTCACGCCATTGCTTTTTACGTGGCCTGTATCGACGGTGCGCGGGATGCCACGCGAAACGACGACGCAAAGCTGGTGGCGCGGTTCTCTCGTGACGCGATTGCCTGGGGAAACCAGATCGGCGCCACGCCGGCCGCCCGGGCGCGCCTGGGGATCAAACCCCCGCATGAACCCGACGAGGCGAACCCATGGGATCAATTTTGAGCCTCCGTGAACCACCAACGAAAAGCCGCAATTACCAGGAGGTAAGGAAAGATGGCAACTGATTATTCAAACGGATACGGCAGCCTGCCTACCGAGGAGTTGATACAGCACGTCAGATCGGGGCGCCTGTCCGGACCTGGCGGAAGCCTGCGCCAAATTCTCGCGGCGCGCGCCTTCAAGGTGCAGAGCGCGGCCGAAATCGTGGATGGCGCGGTCATGACCGGCAAGGGCATGACGGCCGAAGAAAAGCGGTCTGTAGACTCCCTGTTTGAAGAAGCGCGCGCACTAGACCCCGTGATAAAGGAAGTCTACGAGAACATCCGGCGCGAACTTAAGGCCCCGACCGCGGCCTATGCGTCTTAACCCGCAACTGGCCCTGGAAAGGGCGCAGAGCGGCTACATTTAACAGGTATCTGCAACCCGGCAGACGTCGGAACGGAGATACCTTAACCCCCACTCCAGTGGACCGGAAGCGCGCCAGGCGGAGCGCAACCGGCCCGTACGCAAACCTCCGATAGCCAAGCATGGCGGCGGTGTGCGCGTGCAGCGGTGCAGGCCGCAATTAACCAACAGAGAACTGGAGCAATACTATGTCAACGATTCGTGAAATACGCGAGAAGGCGAACGCCTACATCAAAACCGCCACAAGCATTCTGGATACCGCCATTGGGGAAAAGCGCAGCCTCACCACGGCTGAGCAGCGAGACGTCGACGGGCTCAAGGAAAAGACTGATGCGCTGCTGGCTACCATTGGCCGCCATGACCAGGTACGCGACCTCCAGGAGGACATGACCCGGCTCGTGGGGCACCCCGGCACCGGAATGAAGCGTTCCAGCATCACCCCGAGCGGTGACCCCCGTATCATCACCGGCGAAGTGCGCATGGCCGACCATGTGCGCGGCACCTACCCCGCCGAGTACGACGGACTCAGCCTCGGTAAGTTCATTCGCGGATACGTCACCGGCAACTGGGACGGCGCCGAGGGGGAACAGCGCGCGATGGCCGAGGGAACCGTAGGCGCCGGCGGCGCAATGGTCCCGACTCCGCTTTCGGCGGGCGTTATCGACGCCATGCGCAACAAGGCGGCTATCTTTCAGGCCGGCGCGGTAATCATTCCGATGGATGCCGCAACGCTGAAAATGGCCCGCTTGAAGACGGACCCCACGGCAGCGTGGACGGCGGAAAATACGACCATTACGGCGAGCGACGGAGAATTCGAGGCGGTGACGTTCACGGCCCGCAAGCTCGCGGCCCTGGTGAAGTGCTCCATCGAGCTTATCGAAGACGCCCCGAATGCTCACAGCGTCATCGAAAACGCGCTTGGGCAGGTGCTCGCCCTGGAGATGGACCGCGTTGGGCTGTACGGCTCTGGCGTGGCCCCGGAACCCAAGGGACTCAGTATCTACGCCAACACCGTCGTCCCCGAAGTCCTGATGGCCGCGGACGGCGCGACTATCGCCAGTTACGACAAGCTCTCGGACGGGTACTTTACCGTTGTCGAGAACAACATCACGCCCACGGTGGCCATTTACGCGCCGCGAACGGCGAAACAGCTTGACCAGTTGAAAGAAGGCACCACCAACGCCCCACTGACGGCCCCCCCGTCTTGGGCTGGCCTGAAAAAGCTGGTTAGCAACCAAGTGTCCATTGACCTCGCGCAAGGTGGCACCCCGAACGGATGCTCCGATGTTCTCATCGGGGATTACTCCGCTATGGGTGTTGGTCTGCGCACCCGCCTGGTGATCGAAGCCAGCCGCGTGGCTGCGGACGGCACCAACGGCGCCTTTACTGATGGTCAAGTGTGGATCAGGGCGTATCTGCGCGGCGACGTGCAGTTGCTTCGCCCTAAAGCCTTCTGCGTCGTTCGCGGCCTGAAGGCGTAAACGGTTCGGCCCAGTGACCCCCGCCCTGTCACTGGGTGCGCGCGTTCCGGTTAACGAGCACCGGGACGCGTGTATTCGATGGGGCGGTCCTTCCTATGTCAAACGGGCTCCGACCTCGTGCGCGGAGCCCGTATTTTTGTATGGCACGACTGAGGTTAGCGGCGATGAGAGAAAAAGGAACGATCAAGACGTATTTTGATGACCGCGGATTCGGGTTTATTCGGCGGGTCGGCTGTCCAGACGTATTTTTCCACTGCTCCCAGGTCGGCACCGAAGGCGACCGGCAGATTACAGTAGGCGCCCTGGTCGAATTTGAGATTGTTCAGGCTGACAAGGGCCTGCGGGCGGTCATGGTGACGCTGCTGTGAGCAAGGTTGAATGGTCCGAAGAACGCGACCGCCTGGCCGGCGCCGCCCTGGACGCTTCGCGCTGGCTTCGCAACCTGCGCCCCGAGCTCGAGACCGCGATCGCGCGCACGGGTGACCCGGGCGGGCTGCTCGCGCGCCTCCGAGACCTGGCGGCGGTGCACGCGGACAAACTGCGCCTGGCGGTGAAACGGTCCGAACCCCCCACGCGCCAGAATCCACGTAAAGCGGCCTGTGAGCCTCTCTGGGGCATTTCCCAGGGGCAAGTAGGGGGAAGGTACCAGCGACCGGCACGCGCCGCACATTCGAGGGGAATTTGATGTCAACGATGATCGTTTTGAAAGACGCTAACGCACTAGTTCTCGGTACCGACTCCAGACTCTCGGCACACGACTACTCGCGAGTTCTCTCGGATCGCTGGGAGAAGATTCGCGAGGTCGCCCCGCAGACGTACATAGCCACGAGCGGCCGGCGCCCGGTTTGCGAGTTCCAGGAAGAGAAGGCCCGGGAGTTGGCTAGCCAACTGGGCACGACCGATATCAAGGCCATCGGCGAAGCCTTGGGGCGGGAGACGGTTATTTATCTGTTGGCCTGCGTGGAGAGGCTGTGCGCGCTGCCTATGGCGCCTGGAGAGACCGGCGGCCCGGGAAACCGACCGCTGCACGGCACCGTCCTAGTGGGCCGCACGGCTGACGGGGAGCTGGGGTACGTCACTCACGCCTATTCGTTTCGCGCGGGCCGGGTGGTCTGTGAAACCGGGGGATCATCCCCTGAAGCCGGGCGGGAAATAGTTATTGCGAACGGAGACCCCGGCGAAGCCCTCTGGCAAGATCCGGCCACGTGGAGCGGTGACCCCGTTGAGGCGGTGCGGCGATTCCTGTCGGCGCTCAAACAGGCGTACCCGCACATCGGCGGCGCGGACCAAATCATACGGCTTGACCGCAGCGGGCCGCGCTGGATCAGCCGGCCGCCCGAAGTAGATAACCCTGGAACCTGGCGAGATGCCGTCGCGGGTTACGCCGGCGCCTGGTTCAAGCGGGCCATGATCGGCGGCGCGTCTCCCGCGGATGCGCCCATCGTAGCCGATGCGAACGGCAATGTCTCCGTGCTCGGAAGCCTGCTTACGGGTCGCCTGGTAGTCGGCGGCGCCAACCAGGTCGACGCGCTGTATGCCTACGACGGATCGAATGGCATTTGTGCCTGGATCGGCAAGTACGGCTCCGATTACGGGTTCTGGGGCCGGAACGTCTGGATCGGCGGAAGCAGCCCGGCAAACGCCAAAATCAAGGGGCTGGCCGATGGCTCGGTAACGATCACGGATGCACCTCTGACGTTGAACTTGAACGGCGTCACGACCAAGATTCACAATGAGGCCGTCGGCGGAAGTTATGCAGGGCTGACAATCACACTCAACGGGTCCGGGCGCAAGGTGGCTGTTGTGCCTGGCTTGGTGTACCTGATGAACGACGCGGGCGCAATTTCCGTAACCATCTCCGGGGGTGGTGGCGGCGGAAGTTGGATGTCAGCCGGCGAGTTTCGCATCGGGGCTGACTACTTCGTAGACGCGAACAAAGATGCTCGCTTCCGAAATCTGAACCTGTCGGGATATCTGGTGATGTTTGACGACATCTCGACAACTGCCACCGTTAGCGCGAATCAGGGTTTTGAGGTTGGCGGGTCTCCCGTAATCAACTCCAGCGGCCAATTCGTGGGCGCGGGCGTGAGCTGCCCCAGTTACGGCGTGGCGGCGGCGGGCTTTAACCCGAACGTGGGCGGCGTGCAGTATTACGGCCGCTCCGGGACGTTCTACGACCGGGACGGCAACCAGATGATCTTTCGCAATGGCGTGCTGACCACGGCATAAGCTTGCGCGCTCCCCGGCGCGCATGGGGGCCGCTACCAGGGGTGGCAAGCGGCCCCCGCTTTACTCCCGAAGCAGCGCGCCGTGAAAGCCGCGCTGGTGCATCCGAATGCGGCTGGCCTCAGTGATGGCAAGATCGCAAAGCATGTTGGGGTGGACCACAAGACAGTGCTCTCGTGGCGAGAAAAATTGGAGTTATCTAGGGAAATTCCCCAGATAGCCACACGCACGGTTACTCGCGGCGGAACTACCTACCAACAGAACACTGCCAACATCGGACGGAAGCCGGAACCGGACAAGAGCAATTGCGCGATCGCGAAGCATGTCGGCGTCGATGAGGGCACGGTACGAAGCTGGCGCGAGAAACTTACCTTGACTTCGGAAATTCCGAAGTCAGTCGCCCGCACCGGAGCGGATGGTCGCACCACGCTAAGGCGCAATAGGGTGTGATATTTCTGTCACACCCTTTTCGCCGCAGTACCAGGGGTGGCAAGCGGCCCCGCTAGACTTCTACCCGCATAGCAGTATAGAATTCTCCGCATGGTAATTTCCGTTGCCAGCTATAAGGGCGGGGTGGGTAAGACCACGACCGCCGTACACCTGGCCGCCTACTTCCAGCAGCTTGCGCCAACCCTGCTACTCGATGCCGACGCGAACCGCGCGTCTCTCGGCTGGGCATCGGCCGGCAAGCTGCCGTTTAAGGTGCTGGCCTACAAGAGCGGCATTCGGCATGTCTCTGAGTTCCGGTACGTGGTGGTGGACACTGAGGCGCGGCCGGAAGAAGGCGACATGAAAGACCTAGCCGAAGGCTGTGACGTGCTGGTTGTGCCGAGCACCCCGGACGCGCTATCCCTCCGAGTGCTGGACGAAACGGCCGGCATCCTGGAGAAAGCTCGGGCGAACTATCGCGTGCTGCTTACGATCATTCCACCGAAGCCCACACGAGACGGTGACGACGCGCGGGAATATCTCGAAGGCCGCGGCGTGCCGCTATTCAAGACGGGCATCCGTCGCCTAATTGCGTTCCAGCGGGCCGCGCTCGACGGCGTGACAGTGGACCACATCGACCGGCAGAACTGCGGCTGGTTGGACTATGAGCGGGTCGGGGAAGAGATCGCCGGCATGTTGCCTACCCAGACAAACCGGGTAGGCGCATAGCCGCATAGGTGCATAGATGGGTAGATTCAACGTCCTGAAATCGCAACGGGAGACAGCGGCGCCGGCATCGGCGGCCGGATCAAGCAAGGCCACCAGGCGCGGCAACCCGGCTTACCGGCAGTTCTCCGCGTACATTCCGGTGGACCTGTACCGCCAACTCAAGGTGACGCTGGCCGCGGGTGACATGGACTTGAGCGAAGCAGTAGAGCGGGCGGTCTCGGAATGGCTGGCGAAGCAGGGGAGCAAGACATAGGGGCGGCCGAAACCGCCCCAGAAGCCCGTCCGATAAGGGGGGATTATCGGACACTAGTCGGCGTCGTCACAAGCTGTGTCGGCCGCTTCTTCTGGCGCGCGCCCGGCGCAGTTCCGCAGCAACCAGTAGAACGTGCTCGACTCCCCATTCGGGATGGCGCCTACGTCATAAGAGCCGTCCTTGGTCTTGGCCGTCCACTGCGGGTACTTCGCCTGAAACAGCCGCGTAAGAATGCTGTTGACGTGTTTGTATTCCGGCTTGTTGTAGGTGTTTTCAGTGGGCGCTATCTCCGGCAGGCTCCGGAGGTGTTCAACTAACATTTCCACGATGCGCCGCTGTGCCGGCGAAAGTAGGCGCTCTACCGGCAGGCGCTTGGCGACCTTCTGGTAAGTGGCCTCCACCTGGCTATCTAATTTGGCCATCCATTCGCTGAACGATTCAACGCGGCGGGGCCTTCCGCGGCGCTGACCCTTAATTGCTACTGTCATGGTCGACATGGCCGTATTCTGAACTGAATTGTCGTGTTCTGTCAAGACAAAATACGACACTGTACTGTTTTTCTTGCTTTCATGTATCAAATTGTTACAGGATAGAGTATGGCTGAAGACGAACTACTCACCCCCGAAGAGTCGGCCACCGTCCTGAAGATCCACGTCGATAGTGTCCGGCGCCTGCTGCGGCAAAAGAAACTGCCAGGCGTGAAGATCGGCGGCGGCTGGCGCATACCGAAAGCTGCGCTGCGGTCCATGCTTGAAGGCAAGCCGGCCGACGGCACTACCCGGTAACTTTCCCCGGGGAGACCCCAAAAAAAGACAAAAAAGTATAGTCTTGCGCTTGACGGTATACCAGATACAGCCGTATACTGTGGTTTGGAGCATAAATATGGACATTAACGGCCCGATCTTCCAACACGCTGACCTCCTCAAAGCTACTGGTATAAAGTCGCCTACGGCGCAAATGTGGCTGATGCGTGGCGCGATCACGGCGACCATTGCAAACCCCGGACCTGGACAGCCGCGGCAATGGAGCGCGCGTAGTATTGCGGAGGCCGCGGCGACACAGGCGCTCGTGGAATGCCAAGTGCCAATTTCGCACGCTTCCCGCATTGTGGGGAAGTTTCGCAGTACTCCGAAATGGGAAGAAGCTCTCCAGGAGTTTGCGAGCGGGAAACACCCTCTCTTGTGTGTATGCGTGACGCACCGAGGGCCACGGATCGCAGGCGTTGACCTATGCTCTGACCCGAAGGAGCCCGGGAACTTTTTATCTCACGCATGGGGTTCGGCCTGGGGGTACGGAGAGAGCGATGATGCGGAGGTTACCTGGACACGCCGCGCTGTCTATGGAATCGGGCCTGACGTGGCGCGGGCTATGCAACACCTCCGGACGATTGAGACCGAAGCGAAATGAGTTTGATCGGCACATCGGCCCTGGCCGCAACCCAGGCGAACCCCGAGAGGATACCTCTGCGCAACGTGGCCGGCGTCCTGGTGATGCACGTCTCGGCGGCCGTGGCGCATGGCATTGTTAGCCGTGGTTGGGGTGATGGCGTCGGGCGGGCAACCTTGCGGTTCGTGAGGCTGCGTGATGGCGCGGCGGAAGACCTGGCGCGGATCGTGGGAGAACGGCGCCAGCGCGGCGCGACTCTCGACTGCGTTCTACTTGAGGACTTCTTTTCGGTATGCCCTGGCGGTGTTGAGGT
>DATMYE010000002.1:0-1240 GCA_035561095.1 Clostridia bacterium
TATTACTATTCCGCGCCGAAGCGTAAAGAGCTCGCCTCGCTCGACGAGGTCGATCCGGAGATTCTCAGGACCTATGAGAAGCTCGGCATTCCGTTGCGCGAGCAGGAGATGCTGGCCGGCGTCGTGCGTAAGGATGCCGACGGAAACGATCTGGCCGAGCGTCGCGTTGCTGTCGATGCCGTGTTCGATTCGGTGTCGGTGGCGACCACGTTCCAGGCGGAGCTGAAGGCCGCCGGCGTGATCTTCATGCCGATCTCGGAAGCGATCCGCGAGCATCCTGACCTCGTGAAGAAATATCTCGGCACGGTGGTGCCGACCTCGGACAACTATTTCGCGACGCTGAACTCGGCGGTGTTCTCCGATGGCTCGTTCGTCTACGTGCCGCCGGGCGTGAAATGCCCGATGGAGCTGTCGACCTACTTTCGCATCAACGAGCGCAACACCGGGCAGTTCGAGCGCACGCTGATCATCGCCGACAAGGGCGCCTACGTCTCCTATCTCGAAGGCTGCACCGCGCCGCAGCGCGACGAGAACCAGTTGCATGCGGCGGTGGTCGAGCTCGTCACCCATGACGACGCCGAGATCAAATACTCCACGGTGCAGAACTGGTATCCGGGCAACGCCGAGGGTGTGGGCGGCATCTACAACTTCGTCACCAAGCGCGGCGACTGTCGCGGCAGGAACTCGAAGATCTCGTGGACCCAGGTCGAGACGGGTTCCGCGATCACCTGGAAGTATCCGAGCTGCATCCTGCGCGGCGACAACTCGCGCGGCGAGTTCTACTCGATCGCGATCTCGAACGGCTACCAGCAGGTCGATTCCGGCACCAAGATGATTCATCTGGGCAAGAACACCACCAGCCGGATCATCTCCAAGGGCATTGCCGCGGGCAAGTCGCAAAACACCTATCGCGGCCTCGTCACCGCGCACCGCAAGGCGACCGGCGCGCGCAACTTTACCGCGTGTGACTCGCTTCTGATCGGCGACAAGTGCGGTGCGCATACCGTGCCGTATATCGAGGCCAAGAACTCGTCGGCGCTGTTCGAGCACGAGGCGACCACCTCGAAGATCTCCGAGGACATGCTGTTCTACTGCGTGCAACGCGGACTGTCGCAGGAGGAAGCCGTTGCCCTCGTCGTCAACGGCTTCGTCAAGGACGTGCTGCAACAACTGCCGATGGAATTTGCGGTCGAGGCCCAGAAGCTGATCTCGATCTCGCTGGAAGGAAGTGTCGGATGAC
>DATMYE010000003.1:0-43597 GCA_035561095.1 Clostridia bacterium
TCCATATATAACATTCGAGTGCGCAATTTATAACATCTGCGCCGGAAAACCGCGCATACACAGAGAGAGACAAAGAAAAACACCCGGCAAATGCCGGGTGCTGTGCGGTCGGGGTTATGCTTGGTTTTATTCGGGGATGACGCGCTGCGCGGATTCGCGGAGTTTCTCAAACAGCAGGCGATCCAGCCGCGTGAGGTGGTAGCCCGCGCGATAGATCAGCACATCGCGGAACACGTTTCCCGGGAAGTCGATCCGCTTTTGCACGAGGTCGAAGCGATCCAACACCTCCTGCGGCGCGGGGGAGGAGATCGCATACGCCGAGGTCAGGCGGCTGATGAGCTCCAGCTGGCTTGCGCGCTCATAGACGGTGATGGTGTTTTTTGCCTCATTCGCCTGCGCGAGCTCGCGCGCCTGATTGACCGGCAGTGCGGGAATCGACGCGTCGCCGTAGAGCACCTCCGTGCAGTCGGAAAGATCGCGAAGCGCGATCTGCTGCTGATTGGCGAGCTGGTGCCGTTTTCCGACGATGGCGAGGCAGGAAAACTCCCAAACCGTCTCGGAGATCAGCGAACGCTCCGCGAGCGCGCTGAGATAGTTGGTCTCGTAGATCGTCTGGTAGCGGATCACGCCGAGCTGGTTGATGCCGTTTGCCACCTGCTTGATGGTGCGCATCGCGCCCGCCTCGCGGTAGTCGATGCTGTAGTCCGCGTCGGGCCCCAGCGAGAGGATCACCTCGGTCAGCGCCTGCGAGACATAGCTCGCGCGCGGCGCGCAGAGGTCGAAGCGCGTCTTTTTATCGTCCGTGGGCTTATACAGCGCCTCCATCTCCGCAATCTGGGAGAGGATGTTGCGCGCGTAGCCGAGGAACTCGCGTCCTTTTTCGGTCGGCACCACACCCTTGGCGGTGCGGTCGAAAATCGCGATGCCGATGTCGTCCTCCAGCTCGCGGATGGACTTGCTCAAATTCGGCTGGTTCATGTAGAGGTTCTCGGCGGCCTTGCTGATGGAGCCCGTCTTTTCCACCTCGACGGCGTATTTGAGCTGCAACAGGTTGTTCATGCGCTTCTCCTTTCCATGAAGAAACGATTCGTAAGGAAACGATTCCGGAAGAAACGATTTTGAAAGAAACGGGGTCGGTTGTTGCTTGTCATCGTTTCGTTTATGCGCGCAGCGCGCGTCCGGCGGTGCGGAAGGCGGTCTCATCCAGCTTCTCGCCGTTGAGCACGAGCTTGCCGTTGACGTAGACGCGATCGATTCCAAAGGATTTGCTCTGATCGGGCTTGCCGTTTTTCAGCGCATCCTCGTCAAACACCGTCAGATCCGCGAAATAGCCGGGCCTGACATAGCCGCGATTCGGAATCTCGAAGCGGTCTGCCACGGCACCCGTCATCTTTCGCACCGTGTTCGGCATGGTGTCGCCCTTGCCGTTGAGCGACAGGTGCAGAAACTTCGGGAAGCAGTCGTAGATCGCGGGGTTCTGCACGCCGTTCTCCTCGACCCATGCGTCGGTCATATACAGCACATTTTCGTGCTTTGAGAGGTCGGAGACGATCTGCGGCGTGCTGTACGGGCCCATGTTGACGCGGCCCGCGAAATCGCTCTGCTCGCAGAGCATCAGATATGCGTCGAGATCATTCATCTTCTTTTCTTTGGCGATCTGATGGACGGTCTTGCCTTCGTATTCCGCATAACCGGGCCCGATGAAGGCCACCTGAATGTCGTCAAACCCGAAGCCGAGCAGCAGGATGGTAGCATAGGCCAGCACGCGGAAACGGAACTTGTTGAAGAACTTGCGCTTGTCCGCGGGGCTCAGCGCCTGATACCAGACCGGCATGACGGCGGTGATGACCGAAACGCCCAGGAGCTCTGCGTAGATATCAAACATCGCGTCGACGCCATTTCTGCGCATGCGCTCGATGTTTGCGACGAGCTCGTCCTTGCATTTGAAGGAGCTGGTGCCGACGAAGATCGCATGCGAATATTGAAGCTTGACGGGAAGTCCCTGCGTGATCTCCTCCAACTCGTCCAGCGCGCGGAGTAGATGCGGTCGCCCCAGTAGCTCGGGGTACGCCATCGAGACAGCCGAACAGGCGCGCGGGTGCACGGTCAGTGGGCGATCATAGCGCGCGCAAAGCTCGGCTACTTTCCGTAGCTCCTCTTTCGGCGCATAGAGGCCGGGCTCGTACATGAGCCCCAGAGAGACGCCGCAGGCGCCCTGCTTGAGGTTTTCTTCCAGCAGAGCGAGCATATCCGCGGTCTCCGCTTCCGTCAGCGGGCGGTTGCTGTAGCCGGTGCCGCTCGCGCGCGCGGTGCAGTGCCCCGTGAGAGAGGCGATATTCAGCGGCGTGTTGCCGTCGATTGCGGCAAACAGCGCGTTGATGTCGTTGTAAACGCCGGAAAGCCCGTCCATATGGAACAGCCCCGCGCCGACCTTGTCGACATTCGGGCTGCCCCCGGCAAATCCGGTCATCGAAAGCCCGCAGTTGCCGGTGATGAACGAGGTGATGCCCTGCCGCACAAACGGCTCGAAATACGGCTGCGGATTCGTCTTCGCCGCGAACCAGTCGTTGTGGGAATGCGCATCAAAGAACCCGGAGGAAACGCTTTTGTCCGCCAGATCGATGCAAGAGGCACTCTCGCAGGAGAGGTCTTGCCCGACGGCGAGAATCTTGTCATCCTCGATGAGGATATCGCCAGTGAAAGCCGCTTCACCCGAACCGTCATAGATGCGGCCGTGTTGCAACAGTGTTTTCATATGATTAAACTACTCCCATTTTGATCCCGGTAACATGGTATCACACTCCGGCAAAAATGAGAAGTTCCGCGACATAAGCGCGGATTAAAATTTGACGTTTTCAAAAGATCAAACTATACTATAGTTAAATGAATAGCGTGTGCATCTGCGCCCGATGAGGGCGCCGGCGGAAACCCCGCCGAGGGAAGTCGGATGAAAGTTCCGTGCTATCCCAGTAACCGTGAAGCGGACGAACGGACACAAGGCCACTGCAACAAGCGGGAAGGCGTCCTAGTAGGATGAAGCTAAGCCGGGAGACCTGTTTGCGCATGACAATACTCCTGGGGTGGAGTGAAGCTAGTAAGCGCGCCGACAGCACGCGGTTTTTTCAATGCTCCCTCTCCTCAAAGAGCGGGGCATTTTTATTTTTGTTCCCTCTCGGCTCTATTCATGAACAATACCGTTTGAAAGGGAAAACACAAACGCATGAAACACAACAAAAAACTCCTGGCCCTCCTTGCAGCGCTGCTGCTGCTCGCCTCCTTCGCGGCCTGCGCTCCGGCGAATATTACGGTGCCCGAAGCGACGGAATCCACCGGAACGTTGACCGAGGTTGCGGAACTTCCGGAGGAGACTTCCGGCATCCAGACCGTCGACATGATGGGCAGAGAGATCAAGCTGGCGGAGCCCGCGACGCGCGTTGTCGCGCTCAGTGCGGCGGACTGCGAAATCCTCTACGCCATCGGCGCGGGCGATCTTCTCGTCGGCCGCGGCGAATTCTGCGACTATCCGGCAGAGGTGGTCGATGTGCCCGCCGTGCAGTCCGGCATGGAGACGAATATCGAGCAGATCATTGCGTTAGCGCCCCAGGTGCTGCTGATGAGCGCGATGGCGCAGACCGAAGATCAGGTCAAGCAGCTCGAAGCTGCGGGCATTCAGGTTGTCGTGTCCGACGCGAAGGACATCAACGGCGTCTATCAGGCGATCACGCTGATCGGCGCGATCACGGGACGCGACGAGGATGCATTCACGGTCGTGACAAATATGGAAGCCACGCTCTCCGAGCTTTCCGTTCATGCGGGCGAGCTGCAGGGCAAGAGCGTCTATTTCGAGGTGTCCCCGCTGCAATACGGCCTCTGGACCGCGGGCAAGGGCACGTTTATGGACGAAGTTGCGACGATGCTGGGACTCACCAACGTCTTTGCGGACATGACCGGCTGGGCGGAGGTCTCCGAGGAGCAGGTGCTCAAGGCGAATCCCGACGTGATCGTGACCATCGCGATGTATTTCGGCGAAGGTCAGACCCCGGTGGAAGAGATTCTTTCCCGTCCGGGCTGGCAGGACGTCACCGCCGTCAAGAACGGCGACATCCTGAGCCTCCCGAACAACGAGCTTTCGCGCCCCGGTCCGCGCATTGCGGACGGAGCGACGGCGCTGTTTGACTTCATCAAAGGAATCGAATCGTAACATATGGCAGGATTTTCTGCACCGCGACCGGAGGGCGAGCTGCCGCCCTCCGCGCGGACAACACAGGCCGGCAAACGGGAGGGCTTTCGCGCGGGCGAACTCCTCCTGTTTTCGCTTGTCACGCTTGGTGTGATGGCGCTTTGCGTCTGCGTCGGCAGCGTGAGCCTGCCGCTTCGCGAAACCGTCACCGTCATCTGGAATGCAGTCTGGGGTCTCCCGATGCCGGAGGGCATTTCGGTGCCGATCATTCTCTCCGTGCGCCTGCCGCGTGTATTGTGCGTCGCACTCACGGGCGCCGCGCTCTCGCTCTGCGGCGGCGCGATGCAGGGCTTGCTCAAAAACCCGCTTGCGGACGGCAGTACGCTGGGCGTCGCGAGCGGCGCGTCTCTTGGCGCGGTCATCGCGATAGCGTTTGGCATCACGCTGCCGCAGCTGCCGTTTGCGGGCACGATGGTGCTCGCGATCGTGTTCGCGTTTCTTTCGCTTTTAATCATCCTCTCGCTCGCGTACAAGATCGATTATTCGATGAGCACGAACACGATCATCCTCATTGGTGTGATCTATTCGATGTTTGTTTCGAGCATTCTGGCGCTGATCATCTCGTTTGCGTCCGACCGCGTCAAGCAGATCACGTTCTGGACGATGGGCTCGCTGCTCGGCACGAGCCTGAGTAACGCGCTGGTGCTGCTCGGCGCGCTGGTCGTATTCGGCGGCGTCATCCTGCGGTATTCGCGGGAGCTGAACGCCTTTGCGGTCAGCGAGAACAACGCCCGCAGCGTCGGCGTGCCGGTCAGCCGCGTGAAGCTGATTCTGCTGATCGCGGTGAGTGCGCTGATCGGCGTCTGCGTCTCGATCGGCGGCACGATCGGCTTTGTCGGCCTCGTGACGCCGCACATGGTGCGCATGATCGTTGGCCCCGACCACAAGCGGTTGCTGCCCGCCTCGCTATTCGGCGGTGCGGTGTTTCTGATGCTCGCGGACCTCGTCGCGCGGACGCTGCTGAATCCCATCGAACTGCCCATCGGAGTGGTGACCTCGTTCATCGGCGCGTTCCTCTTCATTGTGATCTTCTATCGGTCGAGGAGGGCGCGCGTATGAGACTGCTGGATGTCAAGAATCTTACCGTCCGGTTCGGGGAGAAGACGATCGTTGACGATGTCGGTTTCTCGCTTGAGGAAGGACAGTGGCTGATGATCGTCGGCCCCAACGGCGCGGGCAAGAGTACGATCATCAACGCGGTTTCGCAGGGCACCCCGTATACAGGCGAGGTGCAGCTGCTGGGCAAAGACGTGCGCCGTTACCGCGCGCACGAGCTCGCGAAGCTAGTAGGAGTGCTCGCGCAGACGCATACGATGGGCTACGGCTTTACCGTTGGTTCGGTCGTGCGCCTCGGGCGATATGCCTATGCGCCGGGGCTGTTTTCGTCGGGTCATGCGGAGGACGAAGCCGCGGTTGCACATGCGCTTTCGCTCACGGGACTGACGCAGATTGCGGGTCAAAACGTGCTGACCCTCTCCGGTGGCGAACTGCAGCGGACGTTTCTTGCGCAGCTCTTTGCGCAGAATCCGCGCGTGCTGCTGCTCGACGAACCCACGAACCACCTCGATCTCGTCTATCAAAAGCAGGTGTTCGAGCTGATTCGCGAGTGGCTGAAAACGCCCGGTCGCGCGGTTGCGTCCGTCGTGCATGACCTAAGCCTCGCGCGCGCCTACGGCAGCCACGCGCTGCTGCTCGACGCGGGCAAGACGCTCGCCTCTGGCGCGATTGTGGATGTGTTTTCGCAGGAGCAGCTCGACCGCGCCTATCAGATGGATGTCTCTGCGTGGATGCGCGGGCTGCTTTCGCAGTGGCAGCCGGAGGAGCCTTTGACCACGCGATAAAAAGTCACGTAGAATTGATCTTGCCGTTCTTTTGATATCGGGTGAAAGTGGTGTATAATCGGATAACACCGCGCCGCCCGATTTTTGTTTCGGCACGCGCGGCAACCAACCACCGGAGGGAACCATGCTGACGATCTATCTGCTGCGCCATGGCAAAACGCAGGGCAATCTGGAGAACCGATACAACGGCAGAACCGACGATCCGCTCTGCGCGGAGGGCATCGCGGAGGCGGAGGCGGGGGAACATTTCCCTGGCGTACCGCTCGTTTACGCAAGCCCGCTTCAGCGCGCGCAGCAGACCGCGCGGATCTTCTTTCCCGACGCGGAGATCGTGACCGTTCAGGATCTAAGAGAGATGGACTTCGGTGATTTTGAAGGGCGCACCGCGGAGGAGATGGCGGACGATGCCGTCTACCGCGCTTGGGTCGCGGGCGGCTGCGTGGATCAGTGCCCCAACGGCGAAGGAATCCCGGACTTTGCGCGGCGCGCCAGCAAGGCGTTTGCCGCGAGTATACAGGATGCAATCCGCCGCAGGGAGACTCGAATCGGCGTGACGGTGCACGGCGGCGTGATCATGGCGGTGATGGCGGCGTTCTCCGGCCTCGACGTGCCATACAATGCCTGGTATGTTCGCAACTGCGGCGGCTACGAGCTCACGCTGGATGAGTCCGTGTGGGCGCAGAAGCAGACGTTTGCTTCCTATCGGCTCTTTGGCGAGCAGGGCGAGAACAAGTACAGCCTCGACAATAATATCGAATAATCTCACGTACATAACAAAAACAGCGGCAAACGCTTTTGCGCAGGCCGCTGTTTCTATATATATTGACGGTTAAACCAACAAGAAGATCAAAGCAATGATCAGAGGAAACAGCAGACAGCTCAAGCAGCCGCTTCTTCCACCGGAAGGCGGCTTGCCGCCGCCGTTGTTGCGGTTGAAAGCGGTCATATACTGCGCATATCCGGTCAAACCTTTGCCGAAGTAGCCGAAGTCTTTGGGCATGGTCAGGCCTCCGAGTTTATCTGGTGTATCGTATATAGGAAGAGAAGAACGTCATCGATTGAATCCGCCAAGCAAACCGAAGAGCAGTAAAAACAGCGGGATGGCGACCAGCGTCACCCACGCACCGGTATTTGCCGGGCGAAGCTTTCGTGGTTTGGGCGTGTCGTATTCGATCGGCAACGTATTGTTCATATGAGTTGGGATGTCACGACTGAAATTGAACGAATTCGGACTCTTCCACATGGTGCGCCTCCGATCTATCTGGATTGGGTTCCGGAAAAAGCGGTTTCGTTAGCGCGGGAAGCCGCCCATCAAGTAGAACAGCAAAAGAAGCAACGCAATGGCGATTGTCGCGATCAGAATATATCTGGTTGTCGGGTTGAGCATGCGCCGATTTTTGGGATTGTCCGTCTCATAGGGCGTTTTGTCCGTGTACTTCATTTTACTGCGATTCGCATCATAAGAGTAAGGATTGTTTTCCGGCATATGTTCCTCCTTGGTTGAACTGACGCAGATCAAAAACTTGCGCGTTTTTCGCGACTTTGTACTCGGGGTTTGAAAAAGAAGGAAAATAAACAACGCTGTGACGATTAGTGAAACTCGCGTTTCACCTACTGAAATCATGATATAATGCACACGATTTAAAAGCAACCGTTGATTACCATTAAAAATTGTTACTTTCGAGGGAATTTGACCATGAAACGCGTTTTTTGCTGCCTGACGGCGGCTGTTGTTCTGTTTGGGGCTGTTGGATGCGCTGCAATAGTTGCGCCTGTTGTGCCGGACGAGATCGCGCCGGACGCGGCGGTGACGCAGGCGCCGGATGACACCGCGATCGTGTTCGACGATCCTGCGCTGGAAGCCTCGATTCGAGAGACACTCGGTAAGCCGCAAGGCGACATCACAAAGGCGGATGCGCAAACACTCACCGAGCTGGAGCTCTCACAGCAGGGCGTAGACCCGGATCAACCGTACATCCATAGTCTCTCCGCGCTGCAATATTTCACGAACCTCACCTATCTGGGGCTTGGTTACGCCGTGCAAAACGCGGACGACCCGCTTGCGCCCGTCGATCTTTCCGTGATAGTAAAGCTTCCAAATCTCGAATCGCTGCAGATGGCGGGCGTGGTGATCGACGACCTCTCTCCGCTTGCCAAGCTGGATCGCTTGACCAGCCTCACGCTGTTCAACGGCGATCAGCCGCTGGATCTTTCGCCGCTTGCGGGGCTTGTTAATCTGGAGGCGCTGACGCTTCGCAACAACCGGATTTCCGACTTGACTCCGCTTTCGGGATTGACAAAGCTGCGTTACCTCGATTTGGAAGGAAACCAGATTTCGGATGTTTCGCCGCTTGCGGGATTGACCGGGCTGGAACGGTTGTACTTAACCGACAACCCGATTTCAGATTTTTCGCCGCTGGCCGAAGTGCGCTCGGATTTGTTGGAGTGGGATTTTGAGGTGCAGTGACGCAATGCTGCGCGTGGTAAACCGAATCAACTGATTTCACAGCGACCATCCGATTACGGGTGGTTGTCTTCATTTGCGGATTTTATCAAAACAGCGTATCATAGTGCATGGGAGCGCAACCGATTTGGTGTACTTCCGCATATCGATGAAGAAATATCGAAAAAGCACATATTCGTTGTAAAACAAACAGAACAAGACGGAAAACAACGCTATACTACCCCTGAACAAAAAAACGACAGAGCCTGCACAAGGGCGCAGGATCAGGAGGAAGACTGTATGGGTATGTTTTGCTATCAGTGCCAGGAAACCGTGGGCAACAAGGGTTGCACCGTGCGCGGCGTCTGCGGAAAGACGGAGGACGTTGCCAAGCGGATGGATCTGCTGCTGTATGTTTGCAAGGGAATCTCCTATATTGTGGTGAACGACAAGCTCGACGTGAAGAAACTCGACGCGCTCAACGGCGAGATGCTCACGAGCCTGTTTATGACCATCACCAACGCGAATTTCGACGGCGATGCCATCGAGCGTCAGATCATCAAGATGCTGGCGCTGCGCGATAGCCTCCGTCCCTGCAAGATTGAGGATCACGACGCGGCGAACTTTACCATCTCCGGCACGGCGCAGCTGCTCGAAAAATCGGAAACCGTCGGCGTGCTCAGAACCGAGAACGAGGATGTGCGTTCCCTGCGCGAGCTCGTGGTCTACGGCCTGATGGGGCTTGCGGCCTATGCCGAGCACGCGAGAAACCTCGGCAGCAAGGACGATGAAATCTCCGCGTTCATCTATGAAGCGCTGGCGGCGACGCTGGACGACACCCTCTCTGCGGATGCGCTGACCGCGCTCGTACTCAAGACCGGTTCCTTCGGCGTGAGGACCATGGCGCTCCTGGACGCCGCGAACACCGCGCGCTACGGCACGCCGGAGATCACGAAGGTCAACATCGGTGTGCGCAGCAATCCCGCGATTCTCGTCTCCGGCCACGATCTGGTCGATCTCGAGCAGTTGCTGGAGCAGACGCGCGGCACTGGTGTGGACGTCTACACCCACGGCGAGATGCTGCCTGCGCACGCATACCCCGCGTTCAAGAAATATGACAACTTCGTCGGCAACTACGGCAACGCCTGGTGGAAGCAGACGACCGAATTTGAATCCTTCCACGGCCCGATCCTCTTTACCACCAACTGCATCGTGCCGCCGAAGAGCGAGGAGATCCGCGCGCGCATCTTCACCACCGGCGCTTCCGGATTCCCCGGCTGCAAGCACATCAAGCCCGACGTACACGGCAAGAAGGACTTTTCCGCGATCATCGCGCTGGCGAAAACTTTGCCGAGTCCTGTTGAAATCGAGCGCGGCGAGATCGTCAACGGCTTTGCGCATGCGCAGGTGCTGGCGCTGGCGGACAAGGTCATCGACGCGGTCAAGAGCGGCGCCATCAAGAAATTCTTCGTCATGGCGGGCTGCGACGGCCGCATGAAGAGCCGCGACTACTACACCGAGTTTGCGGAAAAACTGCCGGACAACACCGTCATCCTCACCGCCGGCTGCGCAAAATACCGCTACAACAAGCTCAATCTGGGCGATATCGGCGGAATCCCGCGCGTGCTGGACGCAGGCCAGTGCAACGACAGCTACTCGCTCGTCGTCATCGCGCAGAAGCTCGCGGAGGCGTTTGCGCTCACCTCGGTCAACGAGCTGCCGCTCGCGTTCAACATCGCATGGTATGAGCAGAAGGCGGTCATCGTGCTATTAGCGCTGCTCTCGCTGGGCGTCAAGAACATCCACCTTGGGCCCACGCTCCCGGCGTTCCTCTCGCCGAACGTGGCAAAGGTGCTGGTCGAGACCTTCGGCATCGCGGGCATCGGCAATGTGGACGACGACATTGCGCTGTTCATGAACTAAGATAAACTCAAAATGGCTCCGGTTTTTGCCGGAGCCGTTTGCTATTTTGGCACAACGTGATAGGATGAAGAGAGACAGCAACGCGGAGGTATATCCATATGAAGATTGTCGTCATCGGCGCAAACGCGGCGGGGATGAGCGCGGCATCGCGCATCAAGCGCAGAGAAGCCGCCTGCGAGGTCGTCGTGCTGGAAGCCACGCACGAGGTCTCCTATGGCGCGTGCGGACTGCCGTATTATATCGCGGGACTCAACAACGAGCTGAATCTCGTGCGCATCCGCTCCGTCGCCGATTTTGAGAAAAACGGCATCGTCATGCGCACGGGCCACAGGGTGGACGGCATCGACTTTGCCACGAAGACCGTCTACGGAACGACCGACGCAGAGCAGGCGTTTTCCGAAACCTACGATCGCCTGCTGATCGCGAGCGGAGCTGCTCCGCGCATGCTCAGCGTGCCAGGCGCGGGATTAAAGAACATCTTCACGCTCAAGACCCCGCAGGACGCGGAGGATATCCGATCTGCAATCGAGCACCGGCACGCAGACGTCGTCATCATCGGCGGCGGGGCGATCGGGCTGGAGCTCGCGGAGGCTTGCATTCTCCAGAAGGTGAAGAGCCTTCGCTTCATCGAGGCGGCGGATCAGCTGCTGCCGGGGTTTGACAAGGAGTTTGCGCAGGCGGCGTTGGAGGAGCTGAAAAAGCATCACGTAGACGTGCACCTCAACGAGAAGGTCGCCTCGTTTACCGGCGAACCGTGCGTGGAACGCGTGCATACCGACCGGATCGCATATGACGCGGATGTGGTCATCGTCTCCATCGGCGTGGTGCCGAGCACAGGCTTTGCCAAGGGGGTGAAAAAGCTCGGCAACGGCGCAATCGAGACCGACTCGCTCATGCAGACCAGTGAGAAGGATGTGTTTGCCGCGGGGGACTGCGCGAGCGTCTGGCACCTGCTGCTGCAACAGCCTTCCTATTTCCCGCTCGGCACCTATGCCAATAAGCAGGGACGCCTCGTCGGGGACTGCCTCGTCGGCAAAGACGCGCCGTATGATCGCGCGTTGGGCACCGTGATGCTCCGCTGCATGGGGCTGGAGTTCGCGAAGACGGGGTTGACCGAAGCAGAGGCGAAAGCCGCGGGGTTTGACGTAAAGAGTGTCAATGTGCGCGCGCACTCCAACCCGCACTATTTTCCGGATGCGTGCGATATCGAGATCAAGCTCTGCTACCGCGCGGATAACCGCGTGCTATTGGGCGCGCAGATGATGGGCGCGCGGGACACGGCGCTGAGGATCGACCCCATCGCCATCGCAATCGACCGCGGCATGACCACCGACGAACTGGGGTTTGCGGACTTCGGCTACGCGCCGCCATTCGCAGGCGTCTGGGACGCCGTCGCCGTCGCCGCCAACGCGGCGAAGTAATCGAATCTTGTATCACAAAGCCGCTTTCGGGCGGCTTTTTTGATGCGCAGAATTATATATATCAAAAAGATATATTGAATCTATTGACAATCCAAATCGGATCGATATAATATATCTATCAGATATAAAGGATGTGTGAGCTTGCGGCAGACGGATTATGTGATTTTAGGATTGCTGGCGGAGCAGCCGCTGAGCGGCTACCAGATCAAGAAGATTGTCGATATCCGGTTCCGGTTTTTCTGGAGCGAGAGTTTCGGGCAGATCTTTCCCGCGCTGAAGTCGCTTGCTGCGGCGGGGCTTGCGGAAGAGTGCCCGCAGGAGCAGGCGGGAGGTCGGGCGGTCAAGACGTACCGGATCACGCCCGCGGGGAAAGAGGCGCTTGTTTCCTGGCTTTCGCAGCCGGTGGAGAAGGAGTCCCTGCGCCTGGAAATCCTGCTCAAGACATATTTTTCCAACTATGCCGCACCGGACGTGATGCTCGCGCATCTGACCGCGTTTGAGCAGAGCCATGCGCAGCAGCTGCAAATCCTCGGCATGTTCCAAAAGGAGCTGGAAAGCATCCCCGATGACGACGAAAACCACCGCGAGGTGCTCCGCGTGATCGACTTCGGGATCAAGGCAAACAGCGCCTATCTCGACTGGTGCCGCGAAACACAGAGCTATTTCGAGCAAAAGCAAGCGCGTCTGCGCGAAACCAAGGATTAACAAACCAAACCGACAAGCACAAACGCGCAAAAAAGGAGTAACCACCATGCGTCAAAAAATTCGCAGAATTCTGCTGTATGTCTCTCTTGCACTGTTTCCGGTCACGATGAACTTCCTCTCGCCGTACGTCTCCATCGACGGCGCATTCGCGGGTGTGCTCTCTGGCAGTGCGATCATGTTCCTCGTACTGTTCGTCTCCGGCATGTTCCTTGGCCGGGCTTGGTGCGGCTGGGTGTGCCCGGCGGGGGGTGTTGCGGAGATTGCGCAGACCGTGAACCCGAAGCCCGCCAACGCAAAACGCCTGCGGATCATGCGGTATATCATATTCGCGGTGTGGCTCGGCGTGCTCGTGACGGGATTCGTGCTCGCGGGCGGCATCAAGGGCGTCGACCCGCTGCGCCTGACGGAACACTACGTCTCTGTCGATGAGCCGCTGAAGTACATCATGTACTACATGGTCGTGGGCATTTTCTTTCTGCTCGATCTCACGCTCGGCCGCCGCGGCGCCTGCCACGGCATCTGCTGGATGAGCCCGTTCCTCAACGCGGGCATGGCGGTCGGGAGAGCTCTCCACCTGCCGCAGATGCGGATCAAGGCGAAGGCGGAGAGCTGCATCGACTGCAAGAAGTGCAACAACAAGTGCCCGATGAGCATCGATGTCAACGCCGCAGTCAAGACCGGCAGCGTCAGGAGCTACGACTGCATCCTCTGCGGCGAGTGCGTGGATGTTTGCCCGAAGAACGTGCTGTCGTATCGGAAAAAGGTATAAAAGCAAACAAGAAAACCAACATGGGGTTGTCCGAATAGGGATAGCCCCTTTTTTGCATGAGAGCGCGGGCGGATGATATCCGCCCCTACAGAACCCGCGTGGTTCGGCGGGTGAAATGGGAGAAGGTTGTTTTATCATCGTCCAGAACGATTGCAGGAGGAACCGCGCAAGCCGACTGTAGGGGCGGATATCATCCGCCCGCCTGCAAAAACACACGACGCGACTGCCTTTTTCGGACAACCCTGCTTCTTCTTTTATTGACGCAACCCCTTTGCAGGCATAGAATGTTTATACTTCGAATGAAACACACACCGCAAAGGATTCACGTATCAATATGAAACAACGCCTGCTTGCCGCCTGCCTCACCCTGCTCCTGCTCCTCACGCCACTGCCCGCGCGGGCGGAGGCGGCGGAGCCTGTCGTGATTTCCGATGCGGCGGGTTTGTTGGCGATGGCACAGCAGCCGGATGCAGACTACGTGCTCGGCGCGGATATCGACATGCGCTGGACGGAGTGGGTGCCGTTCGCGTTCACCGGCAACCTCGACGGCGCGGGGCACACGATCTATAACCTCACCCTCTCGCGGACAGGCGAGGAGGTGCGCACAACCTACGACGGGCGGCACCGCGGCTATCACACCGTATTTGCCGCGCTGTTTTCCTCCGTCAGCGGCACAGTGGAAAACCTCAACCTGCTCAACGTCAAGTCGGATCTTTCAACCGATCAGCCGTGCTTTCTCGCGGGCATCGCGGGATATCTCGCCAAGGGCACGATTTCGAACTGCTCCGTCAACGGTCGCCTGAAGATCACCTCCACGGCTCCGCAGTGCGGCGCGGGCGGGATCGTCGGCTTCGGGCGCGGGCTGATCTCCGGCTGCTCGGTGGACGCGGAGATCACGATGATCACGGTCAACCCGGACGCTTACTGCGAGGAATATCTCGGCGGAATCCTGTCCAACGGCTCTGCGGATGTGGAAAACTGCACGATCAAGCTTACGGGCTTCACCTCCGTGCGCGGCTATGTGCATAACGGCGGAATCGTGGGACTGAGCGACGTGAACCCCGAGAACAAGCGGTATTTCGGTTTTGTGCGCGGCTGCAGCGTGGACGCCGTGATCTCGTTTTTCGAGGATGTGGAGGACAGGCGCGCGTATTGCAGCGCGTATGTCGGCGAGATTCAGAACGACGATTTGATCGTGGTCAAAAACGAGACCGTGCGCTTTGAGAGCCACGAGAGCAAGGATTTTTCGCAGATGCTCCTGCCGGACACGGACGAAAACCCTGTCTATAATGCGATCGTGACCGCGCCGCGCTGCAAAGAGCTCGGCTACACGACCTTCACGAACCCCAAGACGGGCTACACCTTCCGCGACGATTACACCGCGCCCGCGCATACACCGGGCAGGTGGGAGGTCATCACCCCCGCGACCTACGACAGCGAGGGCGTCCGGCGGCAGAGCTGCTCCGAATGCGGCGTGCTGCTGCGGGAGGAGACGACGCCGAGGCTGATCGCGAGCCAGTCCTGCACGCTCAGCGAGAGCAGCGTGCGCCTGCCGTATCAATCGACGATGCAGCTGACGGCGACCGTACTGCCGACCGACACCACGGACAAGAACCTTCGCTGGATGAGTTCGGATGAGACAGTGCTGCAGGTGGACGGAAACGGCCTCGTCACCGCCGTCGGCAAAGGCACAGCCGCGATCTATGTGAAATCCGGCGACGGGTTTTCCTCCGCGGCCTGCGAAATGGAGGTCTATTTCACCGCGGGTCAGTGGATCACGCTGTATGTGCTCTTCGGGTGGCTCTGGCAGCAATAACCCTTGTCCCGCGGGAGATTTTCCGCGGTTCTGCCGGATGCCTGCGCGCGCTGGAATGTGCTGAAATTGAACGCGGAGTATGATATACTGTTTTCATAAATAACATAATCAAAAAACAGCTTTTTCAATAACAGTATATCTTTGCAACCGTTCCATCGGATCATCCTGCGATTTCGGGTTTACGTCAGGACTCGGGGTATTCTTCGGGAGGGGCACTATGCAGAATGCTCTCTATGTGGAGATCAGTCTGATCGGAATCATCCTGCTTTCGGTCATACTGTTCAGCCAGCGGCAGTTTACCGCGGCTTCCGCCGCACAGCGCAGATTCAACAATCTGATCTATGTGACGATCATAATGCTCGTGGTCGACGCCGCGTGCTGGCTGATCGACGGCACGCAGTTCCACCTTGCGCTGCAGCTGAACTATGCGCTGGAGACGATCTACTATGCGCTGCATATCCTGCTGCCGTATCTCTGGGCGCTGTATGTGGAAAGCGCGCTCAGCACGGATCTGCGCGCGGCAGGGCGGAGAATCGCGATTGCGACCGTTCCGCTGATTCTGTTTCTCATCGCGCTGGTTCCCAACCTGAAATTCGGATTTGTCTTCACCATCGACACACAAAACGTCTATCATCGCGGTATAGGCGTATATGTTTACGCGTTTCTCTCCTATGCCTATCTCATCTACGGCAGCATCCGCTCGCTGATCAAGGCGAAGGGCGCGGCCTGGGTGGACGACCGCCGCCGGTATTACACGATGGCGTTTTTCGCGGTGCTGCCCTCAGCCGGCGGGTTCATCCAGCTGTTCTTCTACGGCGTGAGCCTCAACTGGATTCTCGCGTCGGTCTCGATCCTTTTAGTCTATCTCGACTCGCAGAACCGCCAGATTTCGACCGACCCGCTGACGGGGCTCAACAACCGCCGCGAACTAAGCAAGTTCCTGTTGCGCGAGGTCAGCGACCGTGACCCGACGAAAGGCGGCACGCTGACGCTGATGATGATGGACGTTGACGGCTTTAAGATGATCAACGACACCTATGGGCATTTTTACGGGGACGGCATGCTCGTCAACGTTTCGGAAATCTTGAAAGACAGCTGCAAAAACACAAACGCGTTTCTTTCGCGCTTCGGCGGGGATGAATTCTGCATCGTGCTGCCGCCGAGCATGGAGGCGGACGCGGAGGAGCTCATCCAGCAGGTGGAGGCAAACGTCACAGGCTGGAACCAGTCTCACCCGGAGATGAAGCCCATCGGGCTGAGCATCGGATATGCGGAGTGGGACCCGCAGCTGGATCGATCGTACGAGTCGCTGCTCTCGCGTGCGGACGCGCGCATGTATGAGGTCAAGAACGACAAGAAATGCGCCAGATGACTTTCATCGTAAGAAAAAGCCCGCCGGAAGGCGGGCTTTGATGTTTTGTGCGCTTACTTTTTTCTCCGATCCGGCACCTTGATCACGGTGCCGGTGCGAACCAGGTTCGGGTTTGTGATGGAAGGGTTCATCGAAACGATCTCTTCGATCGTGGTGTTGTACATCTTGGAAATCCGGGTCAGATTGTCGCCGGCGAGGACGGTATAATCGATCACCTTGTGCAGCGGCGCGGGCTTCGGCGCGGGCATCTTGAGCTCCCAGCCGATCTCGATATGGCTTGGGTCTTTGACGATGGGATTGAGCTTTGCGATCTCCTGCGGTGTGGTATTGTACTTTGCCGCGATTTTCAGCAGGGTATCGCCTTTGACAACCTTGTGTACCATGACTGTGCACCTCCACTAAAATTCATGTATGCAGGAACTTCACGAAAAGCCGTTTGCGAACAGGTTTTTGTTGTGCGCGGCCTCGGATTGGACTCATTATACTGCTGCATTTTTCCATACGCAATTTGATTTTGCGAAAGTCGATATTTACAGGAAAATGGTGCATTCTTCAATCGGATTTGCATTTTTTGCTGCATATGGTATGATGAGATGGTTCGTACTACGAAGCAGTTTTTCGGCTGCCCTGCCGATAAGGAGTGAAATCATGACCGATCAGGAAATCGAGCTGCTGCTCAATCAGGCGCTCAAGGACATGTTTTACAGCGTCCTGCGTCTGCAGGAACGGAGCGTATCAAAGCTTGCAAACGGAAACCTCAGCCGTACGGAGATGCACGCGCTGGAGATCGTACAGGACATCCCGGACGCGACGCTGACGCAGATTGCGGATATTCTCGGCATCACGAAGGCGACGGTCAGCGTCTCCGTCAACCGCCTCGTGGAGAAGGGGTATCTGATCAAGACCCGCGCGGAGGACGACAAGCGCAAGAGCATCCTCAAGCTCACGGATGAGGGAGAGGCGATGTGCAAAAAGCACACGCAGTTCCACGATATGCTCATCCAAGCGGTCATCCGCGATTTTCAGGTTGCGCAATACCCGGAGGTGCTCCAGTCCATGCAGGCGCTTGTGAACTTTTTCAACCACCTGCGTGTGTGAAAAATGAATACCGGCAGACGGTAAGCAAAAATACAGGCTGGAAAACGGCCGAGTGAAGCCAAAAAATACGCCGTAACATCGCGTATTTAGACAAAAGTGCAACATCTGTTGCACAAAGCGTTCCGTAAAAAACAAGCCAGTATATTCCGAAAGGGCTTTTCACAATTGAACCGCGGTACAATCCCGCGCGCTTGACAAGAAAATATCGCCATGTTATGATTCTGCGCAAGTTAGTTAGTAGTCCTAACCATGTGCGGGATCATTTTTTATTATACCAACCGCACGCCGATCATTCGCTCGACTACTCTGGACTCATACATTTTTTATAGCCGAAAGGACCCTAATCATGGATCTGGACGCAATCATCCGGTTGATGGAGCGCGCAGAGCAGTCTGCGTTTTCCAAGATCGAAGTGCAGCAGGGCGATTTGAGAATCCTGCTGGAGCGGAGCACGGCATCCCTTGCCGCGGCGCCCGCAGCCCCCACAGCACAGCAACAGCCGAAATCGGCGGAAGCCTCTCAGCCGGACGACAAGGACGCGGTGCGTTCGCCCATCTCCGGCGTGTTCTATCTGGCAAAGGAACCGGGCGCGGCAGCGTTTGTGCAGGTCGGCTCCAAGGTGAACAAGGGCGACACGCTCTGCATCATCGAAGCCATGAAGACCATGAACGAGATTCGCGCGCCGAGAAGCGGCATCATCACAGCCATTCTCGCAACGGACGCGGCGACGCTGACCGCCGGGGACCCGTTGTTCCTCCTGAGCGAAGGGAACTGATATGCAGACGGTACTCGTGGCAAATCGCGGGGAGATCGCCGTCCGAATCATCCGCAGCTGCAAAAAGCTGGGGCTTCGTTCGGTTGCGGTCTATTCCGAAAATGACGAGCGGGGACTGCATGTGCGCCTTGCGGACGAGAGCGTCTGCATCGGCCCGCGTCCCGCGGACAAAAGCTATCTCAACATCGACGCAATCCTCGCGGCGGCGAAGGCCTACCGCGCGGATTTGCTGCATCCCGGCGTCGGATTCCTCTCGGAAAACGACGCGTTTGCCGAGGCGTGCGCCGAGGCTGGCATCCGTTTCATCGGGCCTTCACCCGAAAGCATGCGCGTATTGGGTGATAAGGAAGCCGCGCGCAAGACCATGATCGCCAACGGGTTCCCCGTGGTGCCCGGCTCGGACGGCACGGTGGACACGCTGAAGGAGGCAGTAGCCGCTGCGAAGGCCATCGGCTATCCGCTGATGATCAAGGCTGCAAAGGGCGGCGGCGGCAAGGGCATCCGCATTGTGGAAGACGCCAGCGCGCTGGAAAAAGAGTTTCCGCTTGTGCGTCGGGAAGCCGAGCTTGCGTTCGGCGACGGCAGCGTGTATCTGGAGGCGTATTTGCCGGAAGCGCGGCACATCGAGGTGCAGATCCTTGCGGACACGCACGGAAACGTGCTGCATCTGGGCACGCGCGAATGCACGCTCCAGCGCAAGAATCAGAAGCTGATCGAGGAAGCCCCGGCTGCGAACATTCCCGAAGCCACCCGCGCCGCCATCGAGCAGACCGCGGTGGATATCGCCCGCGCGGTGGGCTATCAGAACGCGGGCACGGTCGAGTTCCTGCTCACGCGGGACGGTCGCTTCTTCTTTATGGAGATGAACGCGCGCATTCAGGTCGAACATCCGATCACGGAGAGCATCTTCGGCCTCGACCTCATCAAGGCACAGATTCAGGTGGCTTTGGGTCACCATATCCGCATTTCGCAGGAAAGCCTGATCCCGCGCGGACACGCGATCGAGTGCCGCATCAACGCGGAGTGCCCGGCGGAGAACTTCCGCCCGTCGCCCGGCATCATCAAGAGTATGCAGCTGCCCGGCGGCAACGGTGTGCGGATCGACAGCGGCTACAGCACGGGAGACGAGATTTCGCCGTATTATGATTCGATGGTGCTCAAGCTCATCTGCTTTGCGGATGACCGCGACGAGGCGATCCGCCAGAGCCTCGCGGCGCTTGGCGAGCTGACCATCGACGGCATCGACCACAACACAGAGCTTGCCCGCGCGATGCTCAGCGACGCGGATTTCCGCAGTGGCAACGTCCACACGAAATGGATCGAGAAAACATTTTTACCAAGATTTCTTAGAGGGCTGACATGAGAAATAGATATAAAAAGTCTTTCCTGCCGCGGTTTTTAAGGGGACACGCATGAACCTGTTTACGGAGAAAATTGAACATAGTCTGCCGCAGACGGACGAGGAAACCGGCGCGCTGGAAATCCTCCGCTGCACGCGCTGCGGACGGGACCTCATCGCGGAGGTGGTGCTCGCGGGGGACGCGACGTGCCCCTATTGCGGGAATCTCTTCCGCCAGCCCGCCTACCGCCGTATCGAGGCGATCGTAGACAGCGGCAGCTTCATCGAAATCGAACTTGAGACCGAGGCGGGCGACCCGCTCTCGTTCCCGGGATATCGCACCAAGCTCGAAAAAGAGCGCGTCAAGAGCAAGATGCAGGAGGGCGTGGTCATCGGCAAGGCGACCATCAAAGGCCAGCGCACCGCGCTCGCGGTCATGGACAGCTATTTCATGATGGGCAGCATGGGTACCGTGGTCGGCGAAAAGATCGTCATCCTCGCGGAGTTTGCGCTCTGCAACCGCCTGCCGCTTGTGATATTCTGCGCTTCCGGCGGCGCGCGCATGCAGGAAGGCGTGCTCTCGCTGATGCAGATGTCACGCACGACCATCGCGCTCGCGCGGCACAGCGCGGCGGGGCTTCTGCACATCAACGTACTCACGCACCCGACCACGGGCGGCGTCACCGCAAGTTTTGCCATGCAGGGCGATATCACCCTCGCCGAACCCGGCGCGTTGATCGGCTTTGCGGGCCCGCGCGTGATCGAACAGACCATGCGGGATAAGCTGCCGGAAGGGTTCCAGTCGGCGGAGTATCTCAATGAGCACGGGTTCGTCGACCGGATTGTCGAGCGCAGGGATATGCGCGAAACGCTTGCCTCGCTGCTCGCGCTGCACAACGCGGGACACACGGAGACCGCGGAACAGGGGGTGCGCCGATGACGGCCAAAGAAACGAAACTTCCCAAACAAGCCGTGCCCATCGAGGCGGATCCCGCCTGGGCGAGCGTCATGAGCGCGCGCAAGGAAGACCGTCCGCAGGCGCGCGACTATATCGAAAAACTCTTTCACGGCGTGTTCGAGGTGCACGGGGATCAGTGCATGGGCGACGACGAGGCAATTGTCACCGCCGTGGCGTGGTTTGAAACGTATCCCGTGACCATCATCGGCCAGCAGAAGGGACACACGCTGGAGGAGCGCATGCGCTGCAACTTCGGCATGCCGTCTCCGGAAGGCTACCGCAAGTCCATGCGCGCGCTGAAGCAGGCGGAGAAGTTCCATCGTCCCGTGATCTGCCTCGTGGATACGCCCGGCGCGTTCTGCGGTATCGACGCGGAGGCAAAGGGGCAGGGCCGCGTGATCGCGGAGCACCTGAAGGCCATGGCGACGGTCAAGACGCCTTGCATCTCGATCATCATCGGCGAAGGCGGCAGCGGCGGCGCGCTCGCGCTCTCGCTTGCGGATCGTCTGATCATGCTCGAGAACAGTTACTTTTCCGTGATCTCGCCGGAAGGCGCCGCGTCGATCCTGTTCAAGGACAGCTCGATGGCGTCCGAAGCCGCGAAGAATCTCAAGCTCACGGCGGGCGACCTCAAGCGCTTCGGCATCGTGGACAGCATCATTCGCGAGCCGGAGGGATTCTCCCGCTCGCACATGGACGAGAGCACCGAGGCGGTCAGAAAAGCCATTCGTAACTCCTTAAAGCGGCTGACCACGCTCCCACCGGATCGATTGGTCGAGCAGCGGCAGCAGAAATACCTGAATATGCGCTGGCAGTGAGTCTTTTTCATAAGACAAACGCCGGAAGAAAATAGTCCCAAGTTTTTCAAAAGATGAGGTGAAACAGCATGTTGGCACCGGTTTCAATCACGGGCATCGGCAAATGTGTGCCCGAAAAGGTAGTCACAAACGACGATCTAACCAAGATCGTAGAAACCAGCGATGAATGGATCAGCAAGCGCACGGGCATCCGCTCGCGCCATGTCGCGGTGGAAGAGACCGCGACGGGGCTTGCCGTCTCGGCGGTGAAGGACGCGCTCGCGATGTCCGGCGAAGCGCCGGAAAGCGTCGGCGTCATCGTCGCCTGCACGATCACGGGAGACGATCTCTCGCCGTCTCTGGCGGGACGCGTGCAGAAGGCGCTCGGCATCCCGGTCTGCGCCGCGATGGACGTCTCCGCGGGCTGCACGGGCTTTGTCTACGCGCTCGTGACCGCGGCCTCGCTGATGGACACGCTCAATAGGGACGTCGCCATCGTGGTCGCCAGCGAGATCATGACGAAATACTGCGACTGGACGGATCGCGCGACCTGCGTGCTCTTTGGCGACGGCGCGGGCGCGGTGGTGCTGCGCCGCAGCGAAGTCGCGCGCGTGTTGCACCCCATTCTTTCCGCCACACCGGATGTAGACGACGTCATCATCGTCAAAAAAGAGAACCGCGGCACGCCGTTTACGGGCGAGATCGAATCCCCCAGGGAATCCATCCGCATGAAAGGCGCGGACGTGTTCACGTATGCCGCGGCTGTCATGGAGTCAACGCTGACCGAGCTGAAGGAACGCTGCGGAGATCAGTCGTATAACAAGGTCGTGCCGCATCAGGCAAACGAGAAGATCATCGATTTCGCGGTTCGCACCATGAAGCTCCCGCGGGACAATTTCTTCGTGAACATCGCAAACTATGCCAATACATCCTCCGCCTCAGTCCCGATTGCGCTCTGTGACGCATGGGAGTCCGGCTGGCTCAACGCGGGCGACCGCGTGGCCATCGTCGGCTTCGGCTCGGGCTTAACCAGCGGCGGAGCGGTGATCGATTGGACCATACAAAACAAAAAGGAGAACAAATAACATGCAGGAAAAAATTATCGCAAGCCTTATGACGCAGTTGGATCTCGATCGCGACGCCATCAAGATGGACAGCCGTTTTATCGAGGATTTCTCGATGGACTCGCTGGACATGGTGGAGATGCTCATCAACCTCGAAAAAGAGACGGGCATCAAAGTCCCCGTTGAAGAAGTGGGAGACATCCATACCGTCGGCGAACTCATCAAGCACCTCGAAGGAAAGCAGCAATGAAGTACCCCGGCACAATCTGCGCGCTAACCGGCACGCAGTATCCGCTGATTCAAGGCGGTATGGCCTGGGTTTCGGACGCAAACCTGGCCGCAGCCGTCTCGATGGCGGGAGGCCTGGGCGTCATCGCCGCGGGCAATGCGCCGCCGGAGTGGGTGGAATCGCAGGTGAAACTCCTGCGCGAAAAGACGGACAAGCCGTTTGGCTTGAACGTCATGCTCTTAAGCCCGTATGTTTCGCAGATTGCCGATCTGGTCTATGACCTGAAGGTGCCAGTGGTCATCACGGGCGCGGGTAATCCCGACGCCTACGTCAAGCGCTGGAAAGAGGCAGGCTGCGTGGTGGCTCCCGTTGTCGCGAGCCGCGCGCTCGCGATGCTGATGGAGCGCATGGGCGCGGATTTCGTGATCGCGGAAGGCTGCGAAGCGGGCGGACACATCGGCGAGCTTACCTCTATGGTGCTCTGGCCGGATATCGCGCGCAGCGTGAGCATCCCCGTGGTCGCGGCGGGCGGCATCTTCGACGCTGCCGGCGTTGCCGCGGCGTTCTGCCTCGGAGCCAAAGGCGTACAGGTCGGAACGCGCTTCATCCTCGCGGAGGAGTGCACCGCGCACACGGAGTACAAGGAGCGCGTCGTCCGCGCAAAAGACATCGACAGCAAGGTCACGGGGCGCATCACGGGACATCCCGTTCGCGTGCTCAGAAGCCCCTTGCAGCGCGAGCTTGCAAGCGCGGAATACGGGCCCGACGGCGCGGTCGCGGTCGAAAAACTCGGCGAAGGCTCGCTGATGCGCGCCGTGCTGCATGGCGACAAGGAGCGCGGCTCGTTTATGGCGGGTCAGTGCGCCTGTATGTGCGACCGGGTGCAGCCTGCGAGTGAAATCGTGCAGGAGCTGTTTGATCCCGCTGCGATCAAGGCGGCGCTTAGCAAGGCGATCACGAGTCTGGAGGCAGACGCATGAAGACGGCATTTTTATTTCCCGGCCAGGGTTCTCAATCTCCCGGCATGGGTTCGGACTTATACTTATCCAATAGCCGTTACCGCGAAGCCTTCGACCGCTGCGAGGCGGGCGCGGGGATCGAACTCAAGACCGCGTGTTTCAAGGGCGAGGGCATGGATGAAAGCTCTGTGATTCAGGCCGCGATCTACACCCACTCGCTTGCAACCCTCCGCGCTCTTGAGGCGGAAGGCGTGCAGGCCGACGTGTTCGCGGGGCTTTCCCTCGGCGAATACACGGCACTCTCGGCATCCGGTGTGTTGATGGACGCACAGGGCGCATCCTTGGTGCGCAGGCGTGGGGCGGTCATGGACGGTGCAGTGCCTCCCGGCACAGGCGGCATGCTCTCCGTCGTTGGTTTAACGATGGAGCAGGTGGAGGCGACGATCGCGCCGTTTTCCAACGTGTTTGTCGCAAACCACCTTTCCGAAACGCAGATGACGCTCGGCGGGCTCTTAGGCGAGCTTGCCGAAGCGAAGACCGCGCTGGAAGGCGCAGGCGCAAGAATGGCGACGATGCTCGCCATGAAGGGCCCTTCGCACTGCCCGCTTTTGGATCGGGCGGCGGAGCGCTTTGGCAAGGAGCTTGCGGGCGAAATCTTCGGCGAACCGTGCGGCGTCGTCTACAGCAACGCCCTCGGCGCGCCGTATCCCATCGGCGCGGACTACCGCGCGCTCCTCTGCGCACAAATGAACACGCGCGTGCGCTGGCATGATTGCGTGGAGGCGATGATCGCAAGCGGAGTCACCCGCTTTGTCGAGATCGGCCCCGGCGGCGTGCTTTCTAAAATGCTCAAGCGCCGCGTCGGCAAGGAGATCGGACTTTACAGCGTGCAGGACGAGGCCTCTCTGGAGGCGTTTCTCCGCGCGGACAAGGAAGGCGCGCTATGATCTGTGTGGCTCTCGTCACGGGCGGCAGCGGCGGCATCGGCAAGGCCATCTGCCTGCAGCTCGCCAAAGACGGCTACGACGTCTGCGTACACTACAACAGCAATCGACTGGCTGCGGAGGAGGTCTGCCGCGAGGTTGAATCGCTTGGCCGCAAGGCTGTGGCGATCAACGGCGATCTCGGCGATTCCGCCGCGTGCGCGGCACTCGTGCAGGGCTGCGTGGAGTCGCTCGGGGGCTTGACCGCGCTCGTGAACAACGCGGGCGTGACATGCGACGGGCTACTCATGCGCATGACGGACGAGCAGTATCACAAGGTACTGCGCGCAAACCTCGACAGCGCGTTTTTCATGACGCGCGAGGCAATCAACGTCATGGCGCGCGAAAAACACGGCAAGATCGTCAACATCACATCCGTGGTGGGGCTCACCGGCAATGCGGGGCAGGTCAACTACGCCGCGAGCAAAGCCGGCATGGTCGGGCTGACGAAGTCCGCCGCGAAAGAGGTCGCCCGCTGGGGCATCTGCGTCAATGCGGTTGCGCCGGGCTTTATCGAGACCACGATGACCGACGCGATGACCGAGATCGCAAAGGATGCGCTCAAAAAGAGCATTCCAATGCGCCGCATCGGCAAAGCGGAGGATGTCGCCCATATGGTCTCGTTCCTCTGCTCGGAGGGCGCAGGCTATGTCACCGGGCAGGTTTTTGTGGTCGACGGCGGCATGGCGATGTAGCCCCAGCCGCAACGCAAGGAGGATTAGAGGGTATGGAAGTTTTTATCACCGGTATCGGCGCGGTGTCGCCCCTCGGCATGACCGCGCGGGAAAGCTTTTCCGCGGCGGTTGCGGGCAAGAGCGGCATCAGCACGCCGGAACTGTTTAATTCGGAACTGACGCAGATTTTTGCGGCAGGCCAGGTCAAGGATTTTACGCCGGAGCCTTACGTCAACAAGCGCGAGGCAAAGCGCATGGCGCGCTTTACGCAGATGGCGATCGTCGCCGCGGCGCAGGCATGGGAAGAAGCGGGCCTCAAGCCCGAGGACTATGATCCCGAGCGCGTGGGCGTGGTACTGGGCAGCGGCATGGGCGGCCTTGACGTCATCTGCGAGCAGTATGCAGAGCTCGTCAACAACGGCCCGCGCAGTGTCTCTTCGTTCTTTATCCCCAAGGCGATTGTGAACACGACTGCGGGACTGATCGCAATTCGCTATGGCCTCAACGGCCCGTGCTATTCCATCGTGACCGCATGCGCGTCCGGCGCGGACGCCATCGGGCAGGCGTATTACGCCGTGAAAGAGGGCAGAGCGGATGCGATGCTCGTCGGCGGCGCGGAAGCGGTGCTGATCGAGCTTGCGGTGCAGGGATTCCATCAGATGGGCGCGCTCAGCGAAAACACGGACTTCAACAGCGCAAGCAGACCCTTTGACAAGGATCGTGATGGGTTCGTGATCGGCGAAGGCGCGGCGTTCATGCTGCTGGAAAGCGAAGCGAGCGTCAAACGCCGGGGAGCAAAACCCATTGGCACGCTTGCGGGATATGCTCAGACCTGCGATGCGCACCACATCACGGCGCCCCATCCGGAAGGCAAGCAGACCATCCGCGCGATGGCGGACGCGATGAAGGATGCGGGTATCAAAAAAGAACAAGTCGGCTATATCAACGCGCACGGCACAAGCACGCCGCTCAACGACGCTGCGGAGAGCGCGGCGATCGAAGCCTGCTTCGGCGACTACGCGCCACAGCTCAAGGTGAGCTCGACCAAGTCCATGACGGGGCACATGCTGGGCGCGGCCGGCGCATTTGAAGCGGTGCTTTCTCTGCTCGCGCTCAACGAAGGTATGGCGCCGCCGACCATCGGGCTTGAAAATGAGGATGAGGTCTGCCGCCTGAACTACGTCAAGGGCAAAGCGCAGAAGCTCGACAGCGAATACGCGCTCTCGAACTCGCTGGGCTTCGGCGGACACAACAGCTGCCTCGTGCTCAAGCGCGGGAGGTAACCGCGCGTGGAACAGAAGGAAGCAATCAGCATCGGAATCGAACAGATCAAGGGGATTTTGCCGCACCGCGAGCCGTTTTTGATGGTGGATCGCGTGGACGAGCTCATCCCCGGTGTATCCGCAAAGGGCGTCAAGGCGGTCTCCGGCAACGAATGGTACTTTCAGGGGCACTTCGATAAAAAGAAGGTCATGCCGGGCGTACTGATCGTTGAGGCGCTCGCGCAGGCGGGCGGCATCGCGCTACTCACGCTGGACGAGATGCGCGGTAAGCTCGCGTTCCTGGGCAAGATCACCAACGCGCGGTTTCACGCGCCGGTGGTGCCGGGGGATTTGCTGGAGCTGGATTCCGTGATCACCGCGGTCAACGGCGTGATCGGGATGGGTTCCGGCGTTGCGCGGGTTGCGGGCAAGAAGGTCTGCTCCTGCGAGTTCGTGTTCGCGATCAAGGACGCGGACTGAACCCGAAAAACAAACAAGCGCAAAAAACAGAACGTCCGAAAAATCGGGCGTTCTTTTTTGTTCGTCAATCCTTGTGCGGTTAGAGCGACTCGCGGATGATGATCTCCGCGTCCAGCATAATCTGGCGTGGGGCAAAGTTTTCGCTGTGCATCTGCTCGATGAGCATTTCGCACGCGAGGAATCCAAGCTGATACTGCGGCTGCTTGACGGTGGTCAACGCGGGCTCGCTCATCACAGAGATGTTGGTGTTGTCAAAGCCGATCACGCCGAGATCTTTCGGGATCGCGATGCCGAGGCGCTTTGCCGCCTTGATAGCCGCAACAGCGAACACGTCCGAAGCCGCGAAAATCGCGTCCGGACGCTCCGGCATGCTCAACAACTGTGTCGCGATGGAGACCGCGGCATCGTAGGAAAACTCCGGCACCTGCACAATCAGGTTCTGCGCGGGGGTGATGCCTGCCGCTTCCAGCCCTTCGACAAAGCCCTGCTGACGTTTTCTCGCGTATTTATACTTCAGAGGCCCGTTGATCATCGCAACGCGCCGCCAGCCCTTGCTGAGGATGTACTCTACGACCGCGCGGCTCGCCGCCACGTCGTCGATGGAGACATAGGAGGCAGGGCTTGTTTCATTATATTCCGCGCACTGGATCAGCGGGGTATGCACCTCCAGCTGTGTGATCGTGTCCGCTTTGGGAATCGGGTCGAGCGTGATCACGCCGTCCGCGTGCGTCTTTTCGATGATCTCTTCGATGAAGGAAAGCGTCAGCGGATGCGCGCCGGTGCGCACGATGATCTCCTGATAGCCCTGTCTGCCGGCAGCAGAAGAGATGCCGCGGACGACCTCGGAGTAAAACGGGTTGTCGATATCCGGCAGCAGAATCAGAATCAGATGGCTTTCGTGCCGCACGACGGTATCATAACCAAGCGCGTAGATGGCCTGTATGATCTTGTCATACGTACCTTCCTTCACGCTTTCTTTGTTGTTGATCGCGCGCGAAACCGTGGCGATGGATACGCCCGCCGCGTTGGCAACATCCTGTAGAGTGGTTTTTTTCTTTAATTGAGACATGTCATTACCTTTTTTCACAACGTCATATTATGATATCACATTTGATGTGCTTTGTAAATTGACATCATTTTCCAACTGAAATGAGCTTAAATGTAAAAAATGAAACGAATAATTATATATCATGTAAATATTGAAAAGAATATTGACACGGATTGAAAGGAATGATAGATTAAAGTTAATCATGAGATGCAGCAGAGCATCGGCTTCTTCATTCATCCTCCTCCTTCTCCAAAGATCATACAGCGCGAAATCAGCAAGAGAATCACAACAGAACACAAAAGGAACCAAAACCATGAAGCTTGGATTTGCGAGTGCCATTTTGCCGGACCAATCGTTTGACGACGTCGTTTCTTTTGCAGCAAGGCACGGCTACCGCTGCGTGGAAATGATGTGTTGGCCGGTTGGCAAGTCGGAGCGGCGCTACGCCGGCGTGACCCATATCGATGTCGATACGCTGGGTGCGGCGCAGGTGACCGCGATCCAGTCCAAGCTCGCCGAGACTGGGGTCGAGATCTCCGCGTTGGGATACTATCCCAACGCGCTCGACCCGGACACGGAAAAGGCGCAGGTCGCCATCGATCACATCAAGAAACTCATCGTCGCGGCGCCCAAGCTCGGCGTGAAGACCGTCAATACCTTCATCGGAAGAAACCAGTTTCTCAGCGTTTCGGATAACATGAAGCTGTTTTCCGCCGTCTGGCCGGATATCATCAAGCTCGCCGAGGACAACGGCGTGCGCGTCGCAATCGAAAACTGCCCGATGCTCTTCACGAAAGACGAATGGCCGGGCGGCAAAAACCTCGCCGTTTCCCCGCGCATCTGGCGCGAGATGTTCTCCATCATCCCCAGCGCGAATTTCGGCCTCAACTATGACCCCTCGCACTTTGTGATCCAGCAGATGGACTACATCAAGCCCATCTATGAGTTCACGGAAAAGCTGTTCCATGTCCATATCAAGGACATCAAACTATATCAAAATCTCTTGGACGAAGTCGGCATCTTCGCTGCCCCGCTGGACTACCTGCAGCCTAAGCTGCCGGGGCTTGGCGACATCAACTGGGCAAAGTTCGTCTCCGCACTGACGGACGTCGGTTACGACGGCTACATCTGCGTCGAGGTCGAAGACAAAGCCTTTGAAGAAACCCTGGAGCTGCGCTATCGCTCCCTGATCCAATCTCAGCGCTACATGAGCCAATTCATCGTGACCGAGTAATCGAAATCATCCGCGGCGCCGGTGCGCCGCATAGGATTTGCCAACATGTAATCCATTACATGTTGAACAACAAACTTTCTGGCAGACCGGAACGCCAACTCGGATGAGAGGGAGAGGAACGCCTCACATGGTGAAGATTGAGGATGTCGCCCGCGCTGCCGGCGTATCGGTCGCGACCGTCTCAAGAGTGCTCAATGAGCAGGGCGGCGTGCTGCCGGAAACACAGGAGCGCGTGCGCAGGGCGGCAGAACAACTGCACTATGAGCCAAACCTTTCTGCGCGGAACCTGCGCAAGAACGAGAGCCGCATCATCCTGATCCTCGCACCGAACTTTTCCAATCCTTACTATTCCAACGTACTCGCGGGCATCTGCGACGTTTCCAGAAACCTTGGCTACAGCACCTTGATTTACAACACATACGACAGCAACGCGCTGGATCAGACTCTGGTGGCGAACCTGTTTCAGAAGAATCGTGCGGACGGCATGATCACCCTCGCCGTCAACCGCGACGACCGGTGGCTTGCGCAATATGCGGGCAAGTATCCGATCGTCCAGTGCTCAGAGTATGTAGAAGACGAGCCGCTGCCGCACATCTCGGTGGACAACCGTCTCGCGGCGAAGGAATCGGTTGCGCACCTCACCGCGCAGGGGCACCGGAGAATCGGCATTGTCACCAGCGCGAACCGCTATCTTTCGAGCGCGAACCGCCTGCGTGGCTATCTGGACGCGCTGGAGGAGGCAGGAATTCCAAAAGACGACCAACTCATCGCGTACGCCTCCGCCGACTATTCGTTTGCGAGCGGAAAACAGGCGGCAAGAGAGCTGCTTTCGCTGCCGGAGCCGCCGAGCGCGATCTTCTGCGTGTCGGACATTCTCGCGCTGGGCGTGATCGCCGCGGCGGGCAAGATGGGGCTGCAGGTGCCTTGGGATCTCAGCGTCACGGGGTTTGACGATGTCGATTATACGACGATGTTTCATCCCTACCTGACCACAATCTCGGTGCCGTGCTATGAGCTGGGTCGCAGGAGCATGCAGTTGCTCTACGACCTCATCACACAGAAGCCGGGCGCGGAGCGTGAGGTCTATCTGCCGCACAACATCGTACTGCGGGAGACGACGGCAAAGCGCGAAGAATAAAAATCAGCTAACACACCCACAAGACAACAACAAACTTTAGAGAGATACAAAGGGGAACACAGACCATGTTAAACGTAGGCATCATCGGCTGCGGCTCGATCGCAAGACAGCGCCATGCGGCGGAATACACGAAAAACGCAAATACGGTGATCACCGGCGTGTTCGACGTCTCGCGTGAACGCGCGGAAGCCATGGCGAAGGACTTCGGCGGCAAGGTGTTTGACACCGTAGAGGAGCTCATCGCGGACACTTCGATCGACGTGGTCAGCGTTTGCGTCGCAAACGCGTACCATGCGCCGATCACCATCGACGCGCTCAACCACGGCAAGCACGTGCTCTGCGAAAAGCCGATGGCCATCACGCTCAAGGACTGCGAAGACATGCTCGCCGCCGAGCTGAAGAGCGGCAAGCGCCTGCTCATCGACCACAACCAGCGCCTGACGCCCGCGCATAAAAAGGCAAAAGAGATCATCGCCTCCGGCGAGCTCGGCCGCGTGATCAGCTTTGCCGCGACCTTCGGCCACAAGGGCCCGGAGATGTGGAGCGCGGACAAGAGCAGCAACACCTGGTTCTTCAAAAAGAACGCGGCGGCCTTCGGCTCCATGGCGGACCTTGGCATCCATAAGATCGATTTGATGCGCTATCTGATCGGTTCGGACGTGAAAAACGTTTTCTCGCGCCTCGCGACGCTGGATAAAAAGTTCCCGGACGGCACGCCCATCGAGGTGGACGACAACTCCGTCGAGATCCTGACGTTTGAAAACGGCGCGCTCGGCACCGTGACCACGAGCTGGACGCACTACGGCGAAGAATGCAACGCCTCCTCGCTCTACTGCGAAAAGGGCACCATCAAGCTCTACCAGGACCCGCGCTACGCGTTGCAGGTCGTCTACGCGGACGGAACCAAGGCACACTACGAGCTCGACCGGATGCAGACCAACGACGACGCGCAGCAGACCACCAGCGGTGTCATCGATCTGTTTGTGGAGAGCATCCTCACCGGCAAGCCCTCCGTGCTGGACGCAAAGGATATCCTCCGCTCCATGCGCGTGGTGTTCGCCTGCCTCGAGTCCGCCGAATCCGGCAGAATCGTTGAACTGTAAGAATCTATCGCAAAAGAAGACACTTCAAGTCTGTTTTATTCTGGTAATAACCAAATCATTGGTTGTTATAAATCAAAAAAGGAGAGAAATCATGAAAAAATTCCTCGCGATTCTCATGTGCGCCATGATGCTGGTCAGCTTTGCGGCCTGCGCAAACACCCCCGCTCCGGCGACCGAAGAACCCGCAGCCGAAGCGACCCAGGCACCCGCAGCGGAAGAACCCGCGGCGACCACAGGCGGCACCATCTACGTGCTCGGCCCGACGCCGGATCACGGCTGGACCGCGCAGGCAGGCGTCTACGCCGAGAAGAAGGTTGCTGACATCAATGCAGAAGGCAAGTACAAGGCCGTCTACATGGCAGCATCCACCGGCGAAGAGCAGGTTGACCAGGTTCAGACCATCCTCGCAAACGGCGACGCGGTCGGCGTTGTGTTCTTCGCTCTGGAAGACGCAGCCAAGGCCGGTCAGGAAGCCCTGATTGCAGCGAACGTTCCGTTCATCTCCTTCGACCGTATCATCGAAGGCCCGGACAAGTATGCCATCCTCAACGCCTCCGGTGACAACTGGCAGTGCGGCGCTGGCATCGCGTACTGGCTGCAGAAGAACGGTATGGCACCGGGCGCAACGCTTGTCACCCTCATCGGCGACAACGGCACCGTCTGCGGCCGCCGTCAGGAAGGCTTCGAACAGTTCCTCCGCGGCGAAATCGAGTATTTCGACAAGGACAAGAACGAATCCTACAAGACCACCGAAGTTTGGACCCAGGAACAGATCGATGCTATGACCGCTGACTACAAAGTCGTCTGCAACTGGAGTGCGGACGGTGCGTACCAGTACCTCGAGCAGAAACTGCCGGAAATCGTCTCCAAGGCGAAGACCACGGGCGGCAACCTGTTCATCTACTCGATGGACGATGAAATGACCTTTGGTCTGATGAACCTCCTCGAGGCGAATGCCATCGACGAAGCGACCAAGGCCGACTTCGCAGCTCTGAACGTCTACACCTCCGCCATCGGCGGCATGGCCGAGCTCTATGCGGTCATCGACGGCACCTCTCCGCAGGCTGCCACGGCGCAGACCTACTTCGACGGCCTCATGTCCGTCTACTTCTCGCCGAAGATGTTCGAGAACGTCATCAACTACATGCTCGACTACCTCGCGGGCAACTGGGATTACAAAGTCGGCGACGGCAAGTATGAACCGGTTTGGATCGTGGATTCTGGCAACGTTGCGAACTACGAAGGCTTCACGGGCCACGCGTCCTAAGCCACAAGAGATCGACGACAGCTGGTGCAGGCTAGCCTGCAGCGCTGCGTAACACAACGGCTCTGCGCGTACGGATGCAGGCAACCCCTGCATCCGTACGTGAATGTAAGCAGGAAAAAAAGCGGTTGGGCGCACAAAAACGCTCTTTTCGCGAAGATGAGTTTTGATTATACTGATGGATAGAAGCACTTCATCTATCTCTTACGATCATCAAAATTCAAAACCAAGCACCTCACCAAAAACGAGGGAAACGGGGACACAAACTATGGCAATCCTTGAAATGCAGCACATTTCAAAGGCGTTTGGCGGCGTCATCGCGCTGTCGGACGTACACCTGACCGTTGAGGCGGGAGAGATTCATGCGCTGCTGGGCGAAAACGGCGCGGGTAAATCCACGCTGATGAACATCCTCACCGGCGTCATCACGACCGACTCCGGCGCAATCCTGTTTGACGGCAAAAGCTATCCCAACCCGACCATCGCAGTGATGGAGCGGGCCGGCATTGCGTTTGTCCATCAGGAAGTGAACGTGGTCAACGATTTGACCGTGTTCGAAAACATCTTTTTAAACCGTGAGCTGAAGACGAAAGTGGGACTACTCAACCGCAAGCGCATGATCGAGGAAGCCACGGGGCTATTCAACCGGCTTGGGGTGGACATTGACCCCTGCGCGATGGTATCCGAGCTCAAGACGAGCCAGAAGCAGCTTCTGGAGATCAGCCGCGCGCTGCACGCCAACGCAAAGCTCCTGATTCTCGACGAGCCGACCACGGCGCTGAGTACGCAGGAGGTCGAGCATCTGTTTGGCATCCTTCGAAAACTGAAAACACAAGGTCATTCCTTTATCTTTATTTCGCACAAGATGCCGGAGATCTTCGAGATCGCGGATCGCTACACCGTTCTGCGCAATGGTACGTTCATCTCCACGGGCTTTATCGCGGACACAACGCCGCACAAGATCGCCTCGGACATGGTCGGCGAGCAGTATCTCGACAAGGACTACTATGAACCCCGCAAGCTTGGCGAAACGATCGTGGAGCTCAAAAACGTGACCGGACGCGGGTTTTCGGACGTAAGCCTTGAGATTAAAAAAGGCGAGATCATCGCGTTTACCGGCCTTGCGGGCTGCGGTGCGAGCGAGATCATGCAGACGATGTTCGGCGTGCTTCCGTTTGAGGGTGGCACCATCCGCGTGGAGAACAGATCCCTGCGCGGCTCAATTCCTCACTTTATGAAGAGCCGCATGGCGATGCTTCCCAGCAACCGCAAGGAAAACTCTGTCGTGCCGGATATGAACATCCTCGAAAACACCTGCATCGCGGAGCATTCGCTCTCGAAAAACCGCCAGATGATCTCCGGCAAGCGCGAGCTGACCCGCTATGACGAGCTGAAGAAGCTCCTCTGGATCAAGGCGGAGTCCCCCAAGGATTCCATCCTTTCGCTCTCCGGCGGCAACCAGCAGAAGGTGTTCCTCGCCCGCTGGCTCAACACCAAGGCGGACGTACTCCTGCTCGACAATCCCACCCAGGGTGTAGACGTCGGCGCAAAAGCCGAAATCTACCGCCTGATTCTGGAATTTGCCGCGCGCGGGATGACGGTGATCATCAACACACTGGAAATTCCGGAAATCAAGAAGGTTTCCGATCGCTGCGTCGTCTTCTTTGAAGGACATGTGGCGAAGATTTTCCAGCACGACGAAATCAATGAGCATGACGTCATGCTGTATTCTACCAACGCGCTCAATACGCGGAGAGGAGCCAACCATGCAGGCTAACAAAGGCGGTGTCGCCGGAATCGGATCTTTCATTGCGAAAGCCTGGAAGCGCTATAGCTTCATCTTTGTCTTCGCCATCATATTGCTGGTGTATTCGTTCACCATCGAGGCGAACGGCAACGCGTTCAAGTGGGGACACATCACGGCGATCCTCGCGAGCCAGAACACCGTCATCGTGGGTACGATGGCGCTGGGCATGGCGCTGGTCATCATCACAGGGCAGATCGACCTCTCGGTCGGCTCCGCGCTGGTCTTGTGCAGCGGCGTCGCCATCATGGTGTTCAACATGACCAACAGCGTGATCATCACGCTTTTGGCTGCAATCGCCGCCGGCGCGCTCTGCGGACTCATCAACGGCGTGCTCGCGGGTTATGCCAAGATGCCTCCGTTCATCGTCACCCTCGGCACAATGCTGATCTACCGCTCGATGATGCTCTCCGTCGTACGTGAAATCGATCCTGCGATCACGGGTTCTTCCAGCAGCCAGTTTGCTCTTTTGAGCGACAACAGCGCCTATGACTTCCTGCGCATGAAATTCGGCACGGGCAGTGTGCCCGGTGTCTCGATTCCGTATATCACGTTCGTGTTTGTCGCGGCGATGCTGATTATTCTTTTAATCTCGCGCCGCACCAAATACGGCAAGAGCGTCTACGCCGTCGGCAGCAACGAAAAAGCGGCCTTTCTCGCGGGTGTCAATGTGCAGGGCGTGAAGGTCTCCGTGTTCGTCATCACGGGCATCCTCGTGGGCATCGCGGCGTTTGTGCAGGCCTGCAAGATCGGCAACGTAACTCCTGCCTCCTCCGGCAAGAGCTATGAAATGTACGCCATCGCGGCGGTCGTCCTCGGCGGCGTGAGCATGAGCGGCGGCAAGGGCAACCTGCTCGGCGTGTTCTTCGGTGCGCTGTCGTACACGACGATCAACTTCATCATCGTCTCGATCCCCGCGCTGACCACCGACATTCAGGATACCTTCCAGGGCCTCGTGCTCATCGCGGTTATCCTGATCCAGACCGTGGGCCCGGTGCTCAAGGAACGCTTCGTCGAGGCGCGCAAGCGCCAAGCCTCCCGTAAACAGGCGCGCGTCGAGCGCGCGGAGAACAAGGGCTAAGGCTAAGGCCATTCCGCAACAGAAAAGACCCGCGTTTCGGTTGTTTGCCGACGCGGGTCTTGTTATAAGATTTTAAGCAGCTGTTCTATAGCAGCGTGCGGTAATAAAGTCCCGTGGTATGCGGCTCTTCCGTCTTCACTCCGGCGGTAAATCGCGCCGTGATCTCCGAAATTTCCGTCTGCGTTTCGCGTGTGAAGTAGAGGATCTGGTGGTCGAGCCCGCGCATGCTCCGCTCCGCGATGTCCAGCGGCACGCTGTTTAAGAGTGCGACGGTGCGGTAGTTGTCGCATTCCACCGGAAAACGCACGTTCATGCGGTCGGTGAGATCGCCCTTTTGCCCGCAGGCGGCGCAACCGATGGAAGCCTTGATCGGGCAATTCCGAAGCTGCATCAGCGGCAGACTGCCGTAGGAGACGATCCCGCGCGGCAGGGTTCCGCCGAGGGATTTGATGGCGTTCATCGAAAGCTCTAACGAGAGCGTGAGGCTGTCGAGATTTTGTTCTTCATAGAAGCGCAGAGACTCCGTATTGGTACAGTTGAGCCCGTATCCGCCGTGCACAGTGAAGCCGAGGCGCTTGCCGAGCGCGATTCCGTAGATATTGTTCGCCCAGACGGCGGAAAGACCGCTTGCAGAGAGCGAAGCCAGCTTCTCGTCAAACGCGGGTTCGTCCGCGGGGAAGAGCACAGTCGGCAGCTGCGCAATGAGCTTGTTGCCGAACTGCGCGATCAGCTCACGGTCGATTTCTTCCGCGGGCAGGATGATTTTTTCGAATGAGTCTGCACACGCAATCTGTTCTTTTGTGTAAAACCGTGCCCAGAGCGCGGGTTTCTCCCGCTCGGATTGATACGTTTTGCTTGGGGCGAAGGCAAACGGCATCCGGTCGTGCGGCGGCGTTTGCCCGCGCAACGCGAGTAGCGCGTCCAGCGCTTCTCTGCGCATCGCGTTGAGCGCGGAGGCGGGCATGGTATAACCCTCCGCAATTTCTGCCGCAAACGAGCGGACAGAGAACGGCGTTCCGCCTGTCTTCTCCAGATTCTTTTTTGCGCCTTCCTCGTCCAGTGCGCGGTGGATCGCGCGCTCCGGCGCAGCGCCGCTTGCCGTAACCTCGCAGGTGCCGTCGCTGGCTGTGAGCGAGCTGCCGTTCTCGCGGAGCGAGAAGCGCAGATCGACGGGCACAAGCGGGTTTTCGTTGCGGTAGAGCGCGGCAAGCGATCCCAGAACGTTATCCGCGCCTGTAACATCCTCTTTTGTGCGGTAGCCGAACATTTCGCCGTCGCGCTTGGCCTTCAGGTACCCATCGGTAAAGCCGCTGCGGGAGAACACCGCGCGCAGCGCCTCCGCGTCGTAGGGCTTGCCTTTCAGCGCGAGCCGAACGGCGGTTGTCGCGGCGGCGACGTATTCCGGCCGCTTCATGCGGCCTTCGATCTTAAATGAGCTGACCCCGACCTCCGCAAGCTCCTGCAGGTGCGAAAGCAGCGACATATCCTTGAGCGAGAGCGCGTAGGGATGATCTCCGCTCGACCAGTTCAGGCGGCACGGCTGGGCGCAGAGCCCGCGGTTGCCGCTCCTGCCGCCGAGCATGGCGGAAAGATAGCACGCGCCGGAGACGCTCATGCAGTGCGCGCCATGGATGAAGGCTTCCTTCTGAATCGATACGGCGCTGCAGATGGATTCGATCTCGCGAAGCGAAAGCTCGCGCGCGAGCACGATGCTGTCGAAGCCGACGCTCTCGAGAAACTTTGCGCCGTCGACATTATGCACAGCGGTCTGCGTGGAGGCAAAGCGCTTGAGGGTGGGGTAGCGCCGTTGAAACAGCCGCAGCACCGCCATATCCTGAATGATGACCGCGTCCGCGCCCGCGCTCGCGATGCGCTCCGCTTCCTCCTCCAGCGCGGCAAGCTCTGCGTCCAGAATCACCGTGTTGACCGTGACGTAGACCTTCACTCCGCGCGCATGGCAATAGGAGACGGCCTCAGTCAGGTTCGTCTCGGAAAAATTGGCGGCGTTCCGGCGCGCGTTGAAGTTCTGTCCGCCGAGATAGACGGCGTCGGCACCGCAGCGCACGGCGGCAAGCAGCTGCTCTTCGCCACCCACGGGCGCGAGGATTTCGGGTGTTGGCATTTTTTAGATTCTTTCTCCTTTGTGGAGTGTTACTATTATTATAAGACAAAACGAATGATCTGACGAATAGAATCGCCGCATCCTCAGAAAACAAAGAATCAGAAGGAAATCGTATGAAAGACGTCATCATCGGAATCGACATTGGCGGCACGCACCTGCGCATCGGTGCGGTTGACGCCGCGGGACAGGTCATCTGCTTTGAAAAGCGGGAGAGCCGCGAAGTCTGCGGCGAAGGCGGCTCTGCGCAGCGGCTCGTCACGCTCATTCGCGACTATCTCGCGCGTTACGGCCTGGTAGGCCGCGCCCGCGCGCTCGCCGTCGGGTTTCCCGCGACCGTCAGCCGCGACAAGCGCACCGTCTACAGCAGCCCCAACCTGCGGCTCGGCGGCGAGGGCGGGCTGGACGGTCAGGATGTGGTCGGGATTCTGCAAACCGCGCTGGAACTGCCTGTCTTTCTCGACAAGGACACGATCTTCCTGCTGCAATACGATCTTGTGCGGAAGAACCTGAAAGACAAGGGATGCACGATTGGCATCTACTACGGCACGGGCATCGGCGGCGCAATTTTCCACAACGGGGCGTTTATCAACGGAAAACACGGTGCAGCAAGCGAGGTCGGGCATATTCCGTTCTATGGCAGCGCAACAATGTGCGGTTGCGGGAGCAGAGGATGCGCGGAAGCACATGCGGGCGGATATGTTCTGCGCAGGCTCTGGAAAGAACTCTATCCGGAAGAGCCGTTTTGCGATCTGTTCGTGCGCCATAGTGAGGATGGCCCCATTCGCAGCTTCGTCGAGGCGATGACAATTCCGCTTGCGACGGTGCTCAATATATTCGATCCGGATCAGGTTGTCATCGGCGGCGGTGTCATCGAGATGGCAGGGTATCCGATGGAACTGCTGCAAGCATTTCTGCGGGAGTTTGTTCGAAAACCGTATCCCTGCGAAGACATCACGCTGATTCGCGCGTCCAATGCGCCGGAAACGGGCGTTGTTGGCGCCGCATATTTTGCGCAGGAACGATTGGCGGAGCAGTCCGCCGCGACGGAGGGAAGAAAATGAACCGATTCAGCATCATCGGCGCGGCCCACCTGGACGCGCTGGTCGAAGGCATTGACGAAACCGCGCTGCAGGCGGGCTCTTCGCCCGCGGAGCGCATCCGCCTCGGCTTCGGCGGAGACGCGCTCAACGAGGCGGTGACGCTCGCGCGGCTCGGCGGAGACGTCGACCTCGTGAGCAAAATCGGCTGCGACAACGCGGGAGATATGGTGCTGGACTACTGCCGGAGTGTGGGGCTGCCATCTGCGCACATTGCGCGCGAAGAGAATCTATCCACCAGCATGAACATCGTGTTGATCGATCGCGCGGGTGAGAGAAGGTTCATCACCGACCCGAACAGCAGCCTCCGCGCACTCGCGCTTTCAGATGTGCTGCCGCGCGTGGAGATGCTCGCGCACGTGGTCTGCTTTGCGAGCCTTTTTGTGTTCCCGCGTTTTGATGCGGAGACACTCACAACGCTGTTCTCTGCGATCAAAGCGCGCGGGTGCCTGCTCGCTGCGGACATGACCCGCCGCAAACGCGGCGAAAAGCTCCGTGATCTCGCTTCTGTCTGGCCGCTGATCGATATTCTGTTTGCCAATGCTGAAGAAGCAGGGCTCTTGACCGAGGCCAAGACCGTCGAAGACATGGCGGAAGAGATGCGCGGAGCCGGCGTGGCATGCGTGGTCATCAAGACCGGCGCGCGCGGCTGCTATGTCGCGTCCGAGGGCTTTAGGGGCGCGGTGCAGGGCTCTGTGAGCCGCGCTTGCGTGGATACCACGGGCGCGGGGGATAACTTCGCCGCGGCGTTCCTCTTTGCCCGCGCGGCGGGCAGAAAAGAAGAGGATTGCGCGCGCTTTGCCAACGCGGTTGCGAGCATCTGTGTGGAGCACCTTGGAGCTACGGCGCACGAGATCACGCAGGAGCAGGCGCTGGCACGCTGCCGCGAAAACTATGGTGCGGGTTTCGACCGGCTGTAGCGCTGCCGTCGCCTGAATAGTCATTTTGCATCGCTTGGATCAATATGCTATGATGACCTGAACAAAACAATTCAGAGGGATACATGCCGAACAAGAGACGAAATGAACTATACCTGTTCTTTGCCGTAGTGGTGGCGGTCAACCTTGCTGCCGGATTCAGCGAAGGACTGTTCTCAAACTACTTCAAAGACGTCTATTTTACCAACGCGTCGCAGCGCGGCTTCATCGAGCTGCCGCGCGAAATGCCGGGCGTGATCACGTTTTTTCTGATCAGCTTGCTGACCTTTTTGGGCGATATCACCATGGCGATCTTCGCGCAGGGCATTGCGGCGTTCGGGCTGATGGTGCTCGGCATCGTGACGCCTTCGTTCGGCGTGATGCTGATCTTTCTGTTTATCAACTCTCTCGGAGCACATCTCTATATGCCGCTGCGGGACAGCATCGGCATGTCGCTCTCCGAACCGGATCAGGTCGGAAAACGCATGGGGCAATTCGGCGGAATCAGCTATGCGATGCTGACCGTTGCAGGGCTGATCGTGTTTTTCCTGTTCCGCTTCGGCGTGTTCAGCTTTGAGAGCAAGATCAAGTGGCCGTTTGTCGTATCGGCGTCGTTCTATTTGCTCGCGATGGTGATGATGATCAAGCTCAAGCTCGAGACCGGGCAAATTCGAACCAAACGCGAAAAAATCAAGTGGATCTTTCGAAAAGAATATAAGTTTTACTACATGCTCGCGGTCGTTTTCGGCGTGCAAAAGCAGGTGATGCTCGTGTTCGGCCCGTGGGTGTTGATCGAGACGCTCGGCCAGCGCGTAGACGTCATCGTCCTGCTCGGCATCATCGCCTCTACACTCGGCATGTTCTTCATGCCGCAGCTCGGCAAATGGATCGACCGTTTCGGCGTGAAGAAGCTGCTCTATGCCGACGCGCTGTCGTTTATCTTCGTCTATCTGTGTTATGGCGCGCTGTCGCATGGATTCAACGCGGGCCTGCTCGCAAAGGTCGGCATACCGGTCATTGCCACCAGTGCGCTGTTCATCATCGACCGCCTCTCATCCCAGATGGGCATCATCCGCGTGATCTACCTCAAGTCTATCGCGGTTACGCCAACCGACGTCACTCCCACGCTCTCACTCGCGATGATGATGGATCACGTGGTCTCGATCATCGTCGCCATCTCTGGCGGACTTCTTTGGGTCAAGTTTGGTTCGCACTACATCTTCTACGCGGTCGCCGCGCTCTCGCTCGTCAATCTCGCGGTGGCAATCCTCGTCAAGGACCCGCGCAAAGTAGAGGTTCGCCTGTAAGAAACACTTGCGCATACGACGTTAAACAGCATGTGATCTCTCTTACAAAATAAAGAAATGCGCAAACCGCGCAACAAAAAAACTGACGCCGGATGGCGTCAGTTTTGTTTTACTGTGCGGTTCTTATCTATGGTGACGGCGGCGGCGGGGCGTGTTGGCGATCTGCATGATCAGAAGCACGACGCCGAAGAGGAGGACGATTCCGCCGCAGATGTAGATCCAGGAATAGGTTGCGGTCTTGATCGGCTCGATGATCGTCGGTACGGCAGCTTCCTCAAGATTGCGCGCGGTGCCGCTCTGCTCGATGGAAGTCGGGGTGTAGTTGCTGTCTCCTGCGCGGGTGATGGAGAGGCTGTAGGTCTCGCCCTCAAGCGCGGTGACGGTAACGGTGTAGGTGCCCTCTTCCGCTGCGGGGTCTACCTTGCAGCCCTGAGGCGCGAAGTCGATCTTGCCGTCTCCGCTTCCGCCGGTGAGGCGGATATCAAACGTGCTTCCCGGGAATGCGTTGTTGTTCCAGCCGCTCATGGCGAGCGCCGCCTGCATGGCTCCGGAGGTGGTTCCTTCAAACGTTGCGGCTGCGGAGGGGTCATACGTTGCGTCGCCTGCGCGGCTGACGCTCACGGAGTAGTCTTTGCCGGAGAGCGGGTAGACGGAGATGACATAGACATTGGTTTCGCCGCTCTTGAGCCGCGCCATGCATCCGTCGTTGGTGGTCAGCGTCGTAGCGCCCGTGCCGTTGCCGCCCGTAACGGTGATTTCAAACTTTGTGCCTGCGGGTGCGCTTGCATTCCAGTTTTCAATCTGTAGTGCGTTCTGCGTGCCCTTGCCGGACTGACCGTGGTAGGTGCGCGTCTGCTCTGCTTCGTAGGTTTCGGTTTCACCCATCACCGCATTGAGCGAATAGCCGCCCGCGGAGGTGACCGTTACGGAGAACTTGGTCTCGGTCGTGCCCGTTGCGGGAGAGACCGTGCAGCCGCTGGCGATAAAGGTGATCGGTGCGCCGTCGGCACCGCCCACGACCTTGATCGGGAAACTGTCATTGCAGTTCTTCGTTTCGGCCCAGCCGGAGACCGCGAGCGTATGCGGGCGGGACTTTTCAGAAACGCCGCTGGCCGATGCGGAGATGCTGTTGTAGCCGTAGTTGCCGGGGCGAGTCGCCGTCAGTGCATAGGGGCCAACGCCGTCCACGGTAACCTGATATTCATCTTTGGAGGTTGCAACCGCCGTGCAGTTGACGGTCTGCAGCGTGATAGCTTCGCTCGTGCTGCCGCCGTAGATGCGCAGGGTGAAGGTTTCGCCGCTCTTTGCGTCGCTGACCCAGTCTTCGATGTTCATCTTGGACTGGTTGGACTTGCTGGAGCAGCCGCTGAGCACTGCGGAATATGCGCTGTTGTAGTTGGTGTTGCCGTCCATCATCGCGGTGAGCGAATAGGCGCCCACGCGGCTGACGGTGACTTCAAACTCGGTTTCGCTGGTGCCGACCGCGGGATTCACGGTGCATCCGTCCGTCTGGAAGGAGATCGCGCCGTTGGTGCTGCCGCCAGTGACATGAATCTTGAAGTGGTCGTAGTAATCGTCGCCGTCGCCCCAGCCGACCACGTTCAGCGGCATCTGATCCGCTCTGCCTGCAAGGCCCGTGCGTGTGTCGCGCGTCAGGTCGTTGTTGCCGCTCTTGTTGGCGGTCAAAGAGTATGCGCCCGCGCCGGTGACGGTGACGGTGTAGGTGTCTGCGCCCGTGCCGTTCAACGGGAACACGGTGCAGTTGGTTGCGTTGAAGGAGACAGGCTCCGTCTCGGAGACGCCCTTGAGCGTGACCTCAAAGCTCTCGCCGCAGTTCTTTGCGCCCTGCCAGGCGACGATGGAGATCGCGTTTGCGTCACGAATCGCAAAATCGGACACACCGACTTGCGGCGCATCCTGCGTTGGCTCAAATTGAACGATGGTCTCGTCATTGACGGGTGCCGCGGCGGGGGCGGCCTGCTGCTTGCTCTCGTCCACCTGGAGCGATTGCAACAGCGTTCTGGTCGCGGCGCTGGCGGGCTTATAGGCAAATATGACGGCTAAACCGAAGAACAGGATGAATGCAACGAGTGCATACACTCTTCTTTTTAATCTTCTGCGGGAACGACGAACAGACCGTCCGCGAGGATGCGAGCGGTTTGGGGGAGCCGAATATGATGATGTGTACCTACCCGTTTGTCCCATCGTCATTTCCCCCGAAGTAACGTTGCAATAACGGCCACAAACCGGAGCCTTGAGCCTCCGTTATCCCGTAACAAAAGTGTTACGGTATATTCATGGAAATTTAATATTATACTACCTTCTTGTGTATAC
>DATMYE010000004.1:0-77675 GCA_035561095.1 Clostridia bacterium
GCCCTTTTGCGGCGACTATACTGAGTCTGGACAAGATCGATATTTTACAGCGCGAAAGAGGAAACGGCATGAAGAGCGGATATGTCATCGGCATCGACGCGGGCGGCACAAAGGTCGCCTACGGCTTGTTTAATCCCGCGGGCGAGCGGATTGACCGCGCGCAGCACCCGACGGATGTCTGCGCCACGGGCGAGTCGTTTTCCGATACGCTAGTGGAGAACATTCAGGCGATGCTTGAGCGAAACAACATGCAGGTGGCCAACCTCGACGGAATCGGCATCGCAATGCCGTCGTTCATCCTGTTTGAGGAAGGCTATGTGCTGATGACCTCCTCGATCACGGGCATCAAGGACTTTCCGATGCGGGACTATCTGCAAAAGCGGCTCAACACCAACATCGTGCTGGATAACGACAGCAACGCCGCAGCTCTTGCGGAATACCGGCACGGCGCGGGCAGAGGCCGCCGCCATCTTGTGTACATCACGGCGGGCACGGGCCTCGGCAGCGGAATCATCATCGACGGCAGACTGTTCCGCGGCAGCTATGGCGCTGCGGGCGAATGCGGGCACATGCTCGCGACGCCGGACGAAGGACTGATGTGCGGCTGCGAAAACCGCGGTTGCTTCATGAGCTACGCCAGTGGCCGCGCGATGAGCGCGCGGGTGCGCGGGCAGATGACATACTGCAACACGACGATCCTCACGCCGGAGACGGCGGACGGCGAGCACGTGCTGGCGGCATATCATCAAAACGACCGGCTCGCGATTGAGACCATCGAGACCATCGCGCACTACCTCGCGGTTTGCGCGTTCAATATCTACCAGATGCTCAACATCAACCGCTTTGTCTTCGGCGGCGGGCTGACCAACTTTGGAGACGTGCTATTTGACCGCGTGAAAGCCGAGTTTGACCGCTACAACCACATTCCGCTGCCCGTGGAGTTTCAACTCGCGGAGCTGGGATGCGACATCGGCCTCATCGGAGCCGCGGAATTCGTCCGCGAGGCGTAAACAAGAATTTAACTCAGGAGAGAAACGATACATGGAAGCACTGACGAACGCAACACAATACGGCAACCCGCAGGAATATTTCGGCCCGCTGAACGAGAGCACCGCGCGCATCCGCGCGCGCCTGCTCGACACGCAGCCGACGGTGGACACCCAGCGCGCGCTGCTGACCACGGAGAGCTACCGCGCGCACGAGCAGGATCAGGTGGTGCTGCGCCGCGCGTACATGCTGGACAACGTCCTGCGCAACATGACGATCTACATCGATCCGGATGCGCTGCTGGTCGGCAATCAGGCGTCGAGCGACCGCAGTGCGCCGATCTTTCCCGAATACGCGATGGACTGGGTTGTCAAGGAACTCGATGCGTTTGACAAGCGCGACGGAGACCGCTTTACCATCACCGAGGAGAACAAGCAGATTCTGCGCGACATCTATCCTTACTGGAAAGGGCGCACTTTGCAGGACAAAGGCTATGCCGCGTTTCCGGAGCAGGCCCGTATGTTTTACGACCTCGGCATCATCAAAACCGAGGGCAACATTACATCCGGCGACGCGCACATCGCGGTCGACTACGGCAGGGTGCTGCGCGAAGGCCTGAACACCTACCGTGCGCGCGTTCTTGCACAGCAGGATCAGCTGGAGCTCGCGAACTTCGATGATTTGAAGAAAAGCTACTTTTATCGCTCGATCCTGATCGTGCTGGACGCGGTCGAGGCGTTCTCCCTGCGCTATGCTGCGCTCGCGGAAGAGCAGGCGAAGTCCGCCGCGCCGGAGCGCGCGAGGGATCTCACAGAGATCGCGCGCATCTGCCGCAAGGTGCCGATGCAGCCCGCGGAGAGCTTTCACGAGGCGCTCCAGAGCGTCTGGCTCATGCATCTGATTCTCCAGATCGAGAGCAACGGGCACTCGCTGTCCTACGGGCGGATGGATCAGTACGTCTTCCCGCTCTACGAAAAGAGCCGCGTGGAGGGCATGAGCGAGGAACGCGCCTGCGAGCTGTTGGAAAACCTCTGGCTTCGCACGTTCACGGTCAACAAGATTCGGTCCTGGTCGCATACGCGTTTTTCCGCGGGCAGCCCGCTCTACCAGAACGTCACCGTCGGCGGACAAACGCTGGATGGCAAAGACGCGGTCAACGAGCTGAGCTACAAGATTCTCAAAACCGTTGCGCGCTGCCATCTGCCGCAGCCGAACCTCACGGTTCGCTACCATAAGGGGCTCAGCGATACCTTCATGCAGGAGTGTATTCAGGTGATCCGCTGCGGATTCGGCATGCCCGCGTTCAACAGCGACGAGATCATCATCCCTTCGTTCCTCAACATCGGCGTGACCAAAGAGGACGCATACAACTATAGCGCCGTGGGCTGCGTTGAAGTTGCGGTGCCCGGCAAATGGGGCTACCGCTGCACGGGCATGAGCTTCCTCAATTTCCCCAAGACGCTGATGATCGCGCTCAACGACGGCATCGATATCGACAGCGGCAAGCGCGTGTTTACCGGCACGGGTCATTTCCTCAATATGGAGAAGTTTGAAGACGTGATGAAGGCCTGGGACATCTTTGTCCGCGAATTCTGCCGCCAGGCGGTGATTCTCGACTCTGCTGCCGATATGGTGCTGGAGCAGGAAGTGCCGGATATCCTCTGCTCCGCGCTGACCGAGGACTGCATCGCGCGCGGCAAGCACCTCAAGGAAGGCGGAGCTGTCTATGACTTCATCAGCGACCTGCAGGTCGGCATCGCAAACCTCGGCGACTCGCTCGCCGCGATCAAGAAGACGGTCTATGAAGACAAGAGCGTGACGAGAGAAGAACTCTGGAACGCGCTGCTGACGGACTTTGCGGGCGAGCGCGGGGAAGAGATTCGCAAGCTGCTGCTCGCGGTGCCGAAGTTCGGCAACGACGACGACTATGTGGACAGCCTCGTGGTCGAAGGATACGACAGCTATATCGATGAACTGAAGAAGTACAAAAACACACGCTACGGGCGCGGACCCATCGGCGGCTGCTATTACGCGGGCACGAGCTCGATTTCCGCGAACGTCCCGCAAGGCGCGGGCACCTGCGCCACGCCGGACGGACGGCACAAGGGAGATCCGCTGGCAGAAGGCTGCTCGCCCACGCACGCGGCGGACGTCAACGGCCCCACCGCGGTGTTCAAGAGCGTGAGTAAACTTCGCACCGAGAAGATCACCGGCGGCGTGCTGCTCAACCAGAAGGTCGCGCCGACCATGCTCGAGCAGCCGCGCGACCGGCAGAAACTGCTGCTGCTGCTGCGCACCTTCTTCAACGCGCTCAAGGGTTTCCATGTGCAGTTCAACGTCGTGTCCCGCGAGACCATGCTGGACGCGCAGATTCACCCCGAACGGCACAAGGATTTGATCGTCCGCGTGGCGGGATATTCCGCGTTTTTTAATGTGCTCTCGCGCCAGACGCAGGATGATATCATCGCCAGAACCGAGCAGGTACTCTAACCATCTGCGGCGGGATTTAGCCGCCGCTTGGAAAGTCTTTCGTTCACTGTTATAATAGTGATACCAAACTGTTTCAAACGATGGAACAGAACGGACGATATGAAAGATCGTACAGGAGTAAAAGCATGAATCAGCGTTGCCTGACCATACTCGATCTGCTCAACCGCGAGGAGACGCTGGACGTCAACGACCTTGCCCAGCGCCTCGGTGTCTCCGCCGTGACGGTGCGAAAAGACCTTGCAATCCTCGAAAATAAGGGGCTGCTGCATCGCCAGCATGGCTGTGCCATGCGCGTATCCCCGAACGACGTCGGCTATCGCATGACGTTTGACTATGAGGTAAAGCGGCGCATCGCAAAGCGCGCTTCGGACATGGTCGCAAGTGGCGAAGCGGTGATGATCGAGTCCGGCTCCACCTGCGCGATGCTCGCGGAAGAGCTCGTGCGCAAAAAGCGCGATGTGACCATCATCACCAACTCCGCGTTCATCGCGGGCTATGTGCGCTCCATCCCCGGCGCGCGCGTGGTGCTTTTGGGCGGCGCGTACGACCCCGATGCGCAGGTGATGAGCGGTCCTCTCGTCGGCAAATGCGCGGAGGAGTTCTACGTCGATAAATTCTTCATCGGCACCGACGGTTATGATCCCAAGCAGGGCTTTTCCAATGTGGATATGCTCCGTGCGGAGGCCGTCCGCGCCATGGCGGCGCGCGCGGACAAGCGCATCATCCTCACGGACGCGACGAAGTTTAACAAACGCGGCGTCGTGCAGCTCATGCCCGCGCGGGAGGTGACGTATGTAATCACCGATGCGGTGCCGGACAATTGCCGCGCAACACTGGAGGAAAGCGGAGTCGAGATCATCCTCACTTAAAATAACAAACGGAGGGCAGCCTCCGTTTTTGATTGCCATGTTGTTCGGTACGACTGCTTTAAACGGATGGAAGACATAGGCTGATTTGCCAGATACCGCCAACATAAAGAGCAGAGCTGGCATACTGCAACAAGTAAAAAACATTCGAAAAATAATATCCGGCAATTCCACCACGCGGCATTCTGCTGTGGTATACTCATTTGCGTAGGGTTTTTTCCACTCAAATGAAGGTTTATTCCGTTTCGCAAAATCACTGTCAATCAGGAAAGGCAACTGCCATGATCTATTATTTTTCCGGCACTGGAAACTCCAAATGGGTCGCGGAGGAGCTCGCGCGCCGCACCGGCGACGAGGTGCAGAGCATCGCCGCGCTGCAAAAGGACGGTTCGGTCTCGGTCTACGCAAACTGCGGCTCGCGCATCGGCGTGGTGTTTCCGATCTATGCCTGGGGCGCGCCGCTGATCGTGGAGCGTTTCTGCAAGAGTCTGACGATGATGGAAGGCGTCTATGCCTACGCGGTCTGCACCTGTGGAGACGAAGCGGGTCTCGCGCTCAAGCGGCTGAAAAAGATGTTTGCCTTCCGCGCCGCGTGGTCGGTCGCGATGCCGAACAACTACGTCATCGGCTTTGATCTGGACACGCCGGAGCTGGAAGTAAAGAAGGTTGAAGCGGCAAGCCTGAAGCTTGATGGCATCGCAAAATCGATCCTTGCGGGGGAGAGTGTTTACGAGGTCAATGAAGGCTCCGGTGCACGCCTGAAAACCGGATTCATCCGGCCGATGTTCAACACCTTCGCGCGCTCAACCAGGAGCTTTTCGGTCGACGACAAGTGCAACAGCTGCGGGCTCTGCGAGCGCATCTGCCCGGTCGACGCCATCGAGTTGCAGAACGGAAGACCGGTCTGGGTAAAGAAGCACTGCACGCAGTGCCTGGGCTGCATCAACCGCTGCCCGCAGCACGCGATTCAGCATGGCGCAGGCACCGCAAAGCGCGGCAGATACTACTTCAAATCCGACCGCTGAACTGCATAGATCATCTTTCAACTGCATACAATCCTGTGACGAAGTAAGATCACCGCTGATGAGCTCCCAGACTTCGGCAAACTGAAAATCGTAGATTTACGCGCTGATCCGGTGGTTGAGCGCGCAAAAGAAAACGTTTCACTGGAAAACAGGATAAAAACACAAGGAAGATTGACGATATTCAAAAATATCGTTACATGATGATTTCAAATTGCGTTGTTATTCTTGCGTTGAAATATCACAAGGGCTATAATGAACACAATAGCATAATCATACGATCCGTGAATACCGCACATGCATAAACGAAGGGACAGGAGACAGGAATGGACGGACAATACGGTACCGCGAACGAGTGGCAATCCCTGATTTCAAAGCTCAACGGCGTATATGCCTCGCACGTTGTTTTCTCCGAATCGCAGGAACCCATTGAGATCCATGTGCTGGCCAGCAACCGCCGCAACGTGAAGTCCATCGTTCGCGATGTACAGTCCGCGGTCTCCGCGCGGTATGGAATCGATGTGGACTACCACATCATCAGCGTGGCGCAGATCGCCTCGAGCATCATCTCCGGCATGGGATTCCGGCTGATCTATTCCGGCATCAGCATGCGTTCCTCCGGCAAGGAAGTCGAAGTCTCCGTCGTGCTCGCGCGCGAGGACGAGCGCTTTACCGGCACCGCAATCGGCAGCGCGATTCCGTTTTCGCGGATGCGCTGTATCGCGCAGGCGACGCTGGATGCGGTCAAGTCCTGCACGGGCAGCAAGACATTTTTCGAGCTGGCAAGCGTCGAGGCGATCACCTCCAACGCGCGCTCGATCATCGTTTCGCAGGTGTACTGCCTGCCGGAGAACACGCCGCTGATCGGTTGCGTGTACGCAGAGCCGGATCAGGACGCTGCGGTCGCGCAGAGTGTGCTCGACGCGATCAACCGTAAACTCGAGATCTACACGCTGGACGCATAAGTTCTTCATCCGGCGTTTCCTATTATGACGTAGCATTCCATTCCAGCGATTCCTGTGTTATTTGAAAAGTTAACAGGTCCGGCAAAAGCGTAGCGGATATAGCCTGTTCGATTAGCGAAGAACAGAGCCTGTAAAAAGGAGGCTATATCCACATGAAAAAGATCCTCATGGCGCTCGCATCTCTGGCTGCTCTTGTTTTAGCAAGCGGCGCGTACTTCTATGTCAGATAAGACAAGTTGACGTTGAGCATCTATTCTGGATTCGGCCGGACCTGTTAATGTTTTAGCATAGAGGCAACAAGAGGGCCTGAGAGACAATGAAGAAGCAACAAATCTATACGACATTGATCAGCCTCTGCGGCATTGCGGTATTGGGATTGGGAACCTATCAATCCGCCGCATTATTTGCAGACCCTCAAACCCGCTTCACAAACATCCTCTACTGCCTCGTCATGCTAGCATTACTCACAATGTGTCATATGTTGCCGATCTACATTACGTCTGACAAGACGATGGAAATCAGCTTTGTACCCGTTGTGGCGTGCATCGTAACCAAAGGCGTGCCGATCTCAATCGTTCTGTATGCGCTCTCCTCTCTGTTTGTCATGCTTCAAGACAGTCACACAAAGAAATATTATTCTCCTTGGACGCGTGCGCCGCTCAAGGAGCTGTTTAACGTTGCCAACGTTCTTCTCGCAAACTGGGTCGGTGGACTTGTTTTCCACCTCATCGTGCCAACAGTCGGCGGGTCTGTCTTTACCTGGAACGTCGTGTTCGGTGCGGTTGCGTTTTCGTTTATCGCGATTCTCGGCAACCTCATCTTCTTCATCCTCTATTTCAAGCTCAGCGATCAGGGACAGTTCTTCGCGCTGCTGCGGGACAACATCGGCGGCATCATCCCGAATATTCTCGCGACGATCCCGCTTGGTCTCGTAATCGGCTTCATCCTCACGCAGCAGAACGCGTACCTGTGGCTGCTGCTGTTCATGGGCCCGCTGATGCTCGCGCGCTATTCCTTCAAAGTCTACCTCGACAGCCACACGATCCTGCTGCGAACCATCGCGTCCCTCGTTGAGGCGATTGAAGCAAAAGACCCATATACGCACGGCCACTCGCAGCGCGTGGCGTACCTCAGCAGCGAGATCTGCAAAGCCATGAACTGCACGCGCTCGTTTACCGATCAGGTCATGATGGCGGCGCTGCTGCACGACACGGGAAAGATCGGCGTGGAGGACGCGGTGCTCCGCAAACCCGGCCCGCTGACCTCGGACGAATACGCCATCATCATGCAGCATCCGGTCGTCGGCAGACGCATCATCGAAAGCATCAATTTACCACAAGTGGTAAACGACGCCGTGCTCTATCATCATAAGCGCTTTGACGGAATGGGCTATCCGGACGAAGGCCCAACCAGAGGAAAACTTCCGTTGTCCGCAGCGATTCTCGCCGTTGCGGATACCTACGATGCGATCATCAGTGACCGGCCTTACCGCGCGGGACTGACCAAAGCACGCGCCAGAGAAATCTTGGAGGAGGTAGCGGGCACGCAGCTCGACCCGAAAGTGGTCAGGGTGTTTCTCAGCATCGAGCCGCGCCTGCGTCCCGAGGACGCGGAAAAACTCCTGCTCTACACGATATGATCCTGCTTGGATGCGCGGCGCTGGGAATCCTTGTCGGCCTGATCGGCGGAGGGTCTCTGCGCGGGTTGGGACGGTATGCGCTCCGCGGCGCGCTGTTCCCTGTGGCAGCGTATGTGCTCAAGGCAGGTGCGGCGGCTCTGTTCACGCCGCAGACGGGAGCGCTCGCGGTTTGCCTCCTGCAATACAGCCTGCTGTTTCTCTTTCTGCTCTTCAATCATCGGCGGCCGGTCTGGCCGCTGTTTGCATTTGCGGGCACGCTGCTGAACTTCCTCGTCATCGCACTCAACGGCGGATGCATGCCGGTTGCTGCGTCTCTGCTCAGCCAGGGGGACCGGCTCGCGCAGCTTGCGGAAGGACGCGTCTACGCCTACTGCCTCGCGGATGCGTCAACCAGGCTGCCGCTGCTTGGAGATGTGATTCGCCTCGGTCCGGCGCAAGCGCCGCTTGGGTTTGCGAGCATCGGTGACCTCGTGCTCTGCGTCGGCGTTGGAATCCTGTTCTGGCAGATGACGCGGGCGGAGAAGAAGCCTGTAGAAAATCAATTATAATAGAAGAAATCGCATTCAAATTTCGTTCATAATTTGGCTATAAAGAGCAAATCGGGAAATCCGAGCATACCATATATGGTAGATGCGATTTGTGAGTCCGTAACGCGGCGCGACAGGCGGGGTAGAACAGACGCGAAATTGACGAAAAACGACGTGTGCTGCGCGGATTCTCTCGGAAAAACGAAATTTTAACAATACAATGCTACCATGTGTGGTAATAGTGCATTTAAGGGGTATTTGAGCTGCCTGCAGCCCGACTGCAGCCCTGACTGCAGCCACTAAGACTATCATCTTTGCTTCCGTTGTCATTTGATCCGAGGAAATACGCCCTGACATACAATTGATTTCAGCTCGATCAATCGTAAAATTATTAAATTTAGTACGTTTAGCTTGAAATTACGTGGTGATTGTGTAAAATGGATTGGGTATGTTTGCCAAAGCCCAAGGAAAAGGGCTGCTGTTCCCGGACGCAGGCGGAAAGACCGCTACAGGTGAGCGATTGTGTCAACCAACGAGGCAAAGCTGTCTGTCACGACAAGAAAAAAGGCACGTTCCGCGTTTGAAGCGACAAAATTAGGCGCTGCGCAGAAGAACATCCACGTGTTTGCGGGTGTTGCGAGCGTCTGTAATTTTCTGTTTATGATCTGTGATTTGCTCTTCATCCAGGGTCAGACGCAGCGATTGATCGCTGCCGTTCTTCGATATTGCTTCTCGATTCTTTTACTCTTTATGGTTCGCAAGCTGCAGCGCATCAAGACCTATTCCGCGTTTTCCGCCACGGTGACCGTGCTGGAAGCCACGGGTATTTTGCTGTTCTTCTTTATATTGTGGCTCTACGATTCGCCGGATTTCATGATCCAGTCGATGGGCGCGATCCTCGCAATCCTCGTGGTCTTTACGGTGCCCAACCGCAACGGGAACATGATGGCTCTTTCGCTCGTCACAACGGTTGCGTTCTTTGGCTTTTGCTACCTGTTTATGAAGGATATCGAGACAAACGATTTTGTCGCGGCAATCGCCTATACCGTGTTTACGGTCGTCATCTGCGCGGTTCGCGCCATCGGCTCCGACCGGAATGCCTATCAGGAGTTTGAGACGAAATCGCGTCTGGAACAGACCAGCACGCGCGATTATCTGACCAATGCCGCGACGCGCGAGCGCCTGGAGGAAGAGGCGCGCCGCTGGATGAGCTTCTGCCGCAGGCAGGGCTTGCCGCTCTGTCTCGTGTTTGTAGACGTTGACGATCTCAAGCGCATCAACGACAGATTCGGACACGTGGTCGGTGATATCGCGCTCAAAGAGGTTGCGGCGCTGATGCGCAGGCAGCTGCGCAATTCGGACACCATCGCCCGCTGGGGTGGCGATGAGTTCGTTCTGCTGCTGCCGAACGTGACGCTGCAAAACGCCGTGCTGCTGCTGGACCGCGTGAAGACCGCCGTCAACGGCCTTTTGCTGGAGGGCGAGGTGACGGTATCCTGCAGCTTCGGTGTGGTACAGATGGGGCCGGAGAGCACCTATGCCGAGCTGCTTTCGCAGGCGGACGCACTGATGTATCGCGCAAAGCAGGAGGGAAAGGGCAGAATCCGCTGCCCGCAGGATCAAGCGGACGAGATGCGCGTGTAAAATCTTCTGAACGTAGAAATCTGTGACTTCAATTGTTACGCGAGATAAATTAATACTACAAATGGGTTAAATTACGCCGCTGGCTACAATACCTTGTAACAAAAATGAACAAGATTGAATATTCACTCACTATGCGCATGATATAACAAGTCGGTTTACTGGCCGAATATCGCCTGCAACGAAGTGTAAAACACTGTTGCAGGTGTTTTTGTTACATAAATTCGAGAAAAATTCACGAATTTCTCTTTACACGGGCTTATTTGAAGCATTATACTGAAAAAAATGACATCAGCCACGCAACGAATATGTAATGTGTGAGATCTCATTTTTATAAGTAAAGAGCCTGAAGTTTCACAAGCGCAAACGATTGTAAACCTCTTTTTTAAACAAGAGGAGCCTCTCGTTTGATTTTCGCATTGATTTGTTCGTTCGCACACATGAAAAAATAACACAGCCCAACACCGGAGAACCAAAGAAGCGTAAGAAGAAAAATCACAATGTAACAATTAACAAAACGATCCTTTCCACGGAACAGTATCACCGTCACGAAAATGTAACGAAACACCGGAGGATCCCATATGTTGTCTGCTACAATGAGCCGGATCAAGAGATTTAGCAAGCGGGCATTCCGCATGGTGCTCTGCGCCATGATGGTCTTCCAGACGCTCCTTGTACCGACCTCGGCGCTCGCAGCCGAAACCGCGTTTTATTTCCGCGGGTACGGCTCGGAGAACATCAACTCCACAACGCTCAACTACGCCACAAGCGGCGCGAGCGTCAGCGGGCGGGATGTGACCATCTCCGCGACGGCAAGCGAGGGCGAGGCGATCGGCCTCGTCAACCTGAATGAGACAGGACATGATATTTCGCAGTCCGTTGATCTCGGCGGGCTGGAGATTGATTTCTCCGTCGTCAGCAACGTGACTGAAGAGGGCGTCGGTGGGGCAGACAACGATGTACCGACCGCCACGATTTACTTTTGCAGCAGCGCCGACCTCGGCAGCGTGATTTCCTCCGTCACGCTCAACAAGGCGGACAATGCAGTCGCGGGCAGCGAAACGCTCTCCTCCGGAGCGAAGATTCCCGACGGCACACGCTCGATCTTCCTATCTTTAAAAGGCACAAATAAAACAGGCAACAACACCGTCACCTTCACGAACACCAGCCTCGTGATCCGCGACGCGGGCGCGCCGACCATCAGCGCGGACTACACCAAGACCTGGACGAATCAGGATGTCACCGTGACCATCAACGCCGCGGACAGCGACGCTGGCCTTGAGGGCATCTACGTCAACGACACGCGCGTGACGGGAACCTCTCCTTATACATTCGTCGTCTCCAGCAACAACACAAGCTTCACGGCCTACGCCATGGACCTCGCCGGAAAGAAATCCGACGTCGCCTCCGCAACCGTGGATCACATCGACAAGACCACGCCGAGCGCTCCTTCCTCCGTGCCGCTGAGCAGCAGCAACTGGACGAATGCCGACGTTTATGTTTTGATGCCGGCGCTCTCCGCGAGCACGGGTTCGCCGGAGCGCTATGTTTACCAGATTGGTTCGTCCGCATGGGCGACCCTGCCGGACGGCTTTGCGATCACCGCGGAAGGCAACACTGTCGTCCGCGTCGCAGTTGAGGATGAAGCGGGCAACCGCTCCGCCTATGCGCAGGCGACGGCGAAGATCGACAAGAGCGCACCCACCATCAGCAACGCGACCATCACCTCCGGCAGCTCGTCTGCCAAGGTGGATGTGACCGCCACCGACGTCGGGCTCAGCGGCATCGCGAAATTTGCATACGCCGAGGGTACGCAGACCGCGGATTACTTTACCACGGGTGGTACCCTCATTTCCAACGGAACATTCACCGTTGGCGTCGGCGGAACGTACACGCTGTTCGCCAGCGACATCGCTGGCAACACCGCGCTCAAGACGATCTCCATCACGACGGCGCCGACCTTTGACGCGGTGAGCAACGTCACGATGAACGAGGACGAAACCAAGAATGTCCCGCTCAGCATTTCGGACGCGGAGAGCACGCGCAGCGAACTGACCGTTCGCGTCAGCACCACGAATGATGCGCTCCTCGAGCACGTTGTGCTCAACCAGAGTGACAGCGCGATCAGCCTTGACATCACACCCGCCGCGAACCAGTCCGGCGGACCCGTGACCGTCACGGTTGAGGTCGAAGACCCGAGCGGACAGAAGGTCTCCCGCCAGTTCACCGTCACGGTGCAAGCGGTCAACGACCTGCCCGTCGCCCAGAACGACAGCGGAATCACCGTCAACGAAGACAACAAGGTCGAGATCGACGTGCTCGCCAACGACAGCGACCTCGCCGACGGCGACACGCTGAGCATCAAGAGCGTCGGCGATCCCGCGCACGGCACGACGCTGATCGTGCTCGGCAAGGTTCGCTATACGCCCGCCGAGAACTACGCCGGCACCGACAGCTTTACCTATGAAGTATCCGACGGTAAGGGCGGCACCGCACAGGCGACCGTCTCTATCACCGTCAATCAGGTGAACGACGCACCGACGGCGCTTGCCGACAAGGCGTCCACCGCGGAAGACACCGCGGTTTCGATCGACGCGCTTGGCAACGACACCGACGTGGACTTCGCCACCGACGCAGGGGAGAGCATCTCGCTCGTCTCCAGCGCGAACGGTTCGCACGGTACGACCGAGATCGTCGGTGGACTTATCGTCTACACGCCTGATGCGGACTTCAACGGCACGGACACCTTTACCTATATTATTGAAGACAAAGCGGGGCTGACCTCCGAAGCGACCGTCACAGTCACTGTTGCGCCGGAAGCGGATGCGCCGCGCTTTGCGAAGCTGAACACCGAATATACGATCGACGAAGACGCGAAGAACGCGGAGATCGCGTTTGAGATCTACGACGTCGAAACCCCGGCGGACAGCCTCATGCTGCAGGCGGCGACGCTCGACAGCGAGATGCTCGACCAGACCGGCATCGCGATTCAGGGTCTCGGCGACAGCAACGTTGCCGTCAAGCTCCTGCTCTCGCCCGTTGCAAACCAGCATGGCGACGTCAACATCAAGCTCACCCTCGGCGACGGCTTCGAGACGGTCGAGCAGACGATCGTCGTGCACATCACGAATGTCAACGACGCGCCGCGTTCGGGCGCCGACACGCGGACGTTTACCGAGGATTCCGCCTACCTCGATATCAGTATCGCGGGCTTGCTCGCAAACGACAGCGACATCGACGGCGACACGGTCTTCTTTGACGGACTCGCGGGCGCTCCCGGCTCCGGCACGATCGAGCTGCTGAACGCGACCACTCTGCGCTATACGCCGGTTGCGGATTTCTCCGGCAAGACGAGCTTTACCTATTACATCAGCGACGGCACGGCGAGAACCCTCGCAACCTGCACGCTGGAGGCGACGGGCGTCAACGACGCGCCGACCATCGCCATCACCCCGACTGAGATCGCCGGAACGGAAGACACCGTTGTAGTGATTCCGTTTACAATTGCGGATCAGGAGAGCGCGGCTGCCGATCTGGAGGTTATCGTCGCAAGCAGCGACGACAATATCGTCACCACCGACGGCGTGACCGTCGTCAACAACGGCGACGGCACCGGCGAAGTGCAGATTCTGCCTTCTGCGGACGCAAACGGTTCCCCGTCGATCACGCTGACGGTCAGCGACGGCGAAGCACAGGCGAGCGACAGCGTGAAGCTGATCATCGCGCCGACGCAGGACGCGCCGGTTGCGGAAGACGATCTCGTCTATGTGCACTACACCACAAGCCGCAGCTTCAGCCTGCTCACCAACGACCACGACGTGGACGGTGACACGCTTACGGTGAAGTCTTACGCCGCGGAACTGCCCGGCACGCTGACGTTTGACATCGACACGCAGATGTTCACCTATGTGCCGTCGATCGGCGAGAACGGCATCAGCACGTTCACCTATACCATCACCGACGGCAAGGACACCGATACAGCGACCGTTGAACTCGATGTCGTCAGCGAGACGCACAGCCCCGTGATCACGGCGATTGACAGCCGCTACGTCTCGGAGGACGGCACCCTCAGCGGCATCGCCTTCAGCGTGTCCGATGAGGACATCGGCGATACGGCGACCATCACCGTCGATTCCGGCAACACGACCATCCTGCCGGAGGACGCCGACCATATCACGGTTACCAATAACGGCAGCGGGAACTATTCACTCGCGCTCAGTCCGGCTGCCGATCAGTCCGGCACCGTCAGCGTGACGGTCACCGTCACCGACGGCTCGTCGCTTTCCGACAGCACGACGTTCTACCTGCACGTCATCGGCCAGAACGACGCACCGATTGCAGTCAACGACGCGATCACCATGAACGAGGACGGCTCGCTGACGCTCAACCTGCTCGGCAACGACTCCGATCCCGACGGCGACACGATTTGGCTTTCCAGCCTGTCCTGGCCGAGCCACGGCTATATGGAGCGCACCGGCAACACCTATACCTACTATCCCTACGGCAACTGGAACGGCACGGAGACGCTGACCTACCGTGTTTCGGACGGCCGCGCAACCGCACAGGCAACCGCCGTCATCACGGTCAACCCCGTGAACGACGATCCGACCGCCTGGGACGATTGGTTCGAGATCGGGAATACAACCGGAACAGAGAGCGCGAACATCAATGTGCTCGGCAACGATTATGACGTCGACACCGGAGACGTGATCCGCACCTATGAGATCGTCACGGCGCCGAGCTACGGCACCGCGGTCATTGAAACCAACGGCACGATCACCTATACGCGCAACCAGATTTCGCCGCTCGGCAACGGCGCGGATTCGTTTGTCTACCGCATCATCGACCGCGAAACCGCGACCGGCGACTACCGCAGCGCGACCGCGACGGTGCACATCGGTGTGGAGTTCATCAGCACGCTCAATACCTATGGCACAAGCGTCTACTGCTATGAGGACGATGCGGCCTTCAACATCGACATTCCCGTGAGTAACCCGACGCCCGTTACCTACGGGCTGACGATCAACACAACGACGACGCTCGGAACATTTGAAGTTCTGGATAACAACACCGTGCGCTTTACGCCCGCGCCGAACCAGAACGGCTATGCGTCCATCTCCTACACGGTCGAACAGATCGGCGGCGGGGAAAAGGACACGGGTACCATCTGGCTCCGGGTCTATCCGGTCAACGACCTGCCGGAGATCACCTCCGCGCCGAGCTCCGTGACGTTTGATGAAGACGCAAGCACGGGCACGACGTTTGACGTCGCCTTCCGGGACGCGGACATCGCAAACGAATACCTCTACTTCTACGTCTACACCCAGAGTGGGACGTCCACATCCCCGATTCCGTTCCTCGTTTCCTACAGCGTCACCCGCACGGAAGCGGGCGCAAAGGTCACCGTGCACGCCGACCAGAACGTCAACGGCACGGGCAAGATCACCATCGGCGTCAGCGACGGCATGACGTATACCGAAAAGACGATCGATCTGACGATTCGCCCCGTGGACGACGCGCCGGTGGTCAATCCGGTCGCAAAGACCATCAACGAGGATTCTTCCGTGACGTTTGCCTCGCCCGGCTCGGACAGCGAGGCGGACGGCGACAGCGTAATCTACGCCATCGATCCCGCGAACATGCCGCAGCACGGAACGGCGACCCTGCACGACAATCACACGATCACTTATGTACCGAACGCGAACTACAACGGCACGGATACGTTCAAGGTGCTCGTTACCGACGTCACCGAAGCCGCGCTTTCGACCGCAGGACAGGTGAGCATCACCGTCCGCCCGATCAACGACGCGCCGGAAATCCGCGATCTTTCCTATTATCAGACCACGCTGGAAGACACGGCAAAGGATGTCACCCTGACCGTCAGCGACGTTGACAACGACATGACGGGCAGCACACACTACACCCTGACGTCGGAAGACCAAACGCTGGTCAAGAACGCGAATATCACCATCAGCCACGTGTCCGGAGAACAAATGGTCATCCACGTCGTGCCGGAAGCCAATGCCTACGGCACCGTGAAGATCAACATCTCGGCCAGCGACGGCAGCCTGAACGCGAAAGCCGCGTTCTCGCTCAAGATCGTGCCGGTCAACGATATCCCCGCTGCCGTGGATGACACCGCGAGCGTGAACGAAGCCGTCTCCACCGGCGCGGAATCCACTCCGCCGAAGACCACGGTCACCCTCAATCTGCTCACCAACGATTCCGACGTCGAGGACGGCAAGCCCAGCGTGGTCGCCGTCTCCAACGTGGTCAACGCGACCGTCGCCAACATCGGCGGCGGCAAGGTGCTGGTCACTGCGGACGGAGACTTCAGCGGAACCGTCACGTTTACGTATACCGTCATGGATCGCGCGGGCGCAACCGACACCGCGGACGTCACCTTGACCGTCAACGCGGTCAACGACCCGCCGCGCGCCAAGGCCGACAGCATCACGATTCTGGAGGACGCGACGCCGCAGATCAGCGTGCTCGCGAACGACAGCGATCCCGAGGGAGACACGCTCTCCATCTCGAGCGTTGGAACCCCCGCGCACGGCACCGCGCAGATCAACGGAACCTCGATCGACTATGTGCCCGTGAAGGACTACTTCGGCACGGATTCGTTCACCTATACCGTTTCTGACGGAAACGGCGGCACGGCGACTGCGACGGTCACCATCACCATCAAGCCTGTCAACGACGCGCCGACGGTCAACAAGCACAGCTCGACCGCGGGCGACTGGCAGATGCTCGAGGACACCACGCAATCCTTCAACTTCGTGGTTGCAGACGCCGAGAGCGCGGTCAACAACCTCATCATCAAGATCACCTCGCTGGATGAAACACTAATCAAGACCACGCAGATCCAGCTGACCACCAACGCCGCGGGCTATAAGGTGCTCACGGTGACGCCGGTGCTCAATGCATACGGCGTGGTAGATCTCAAGATCACGGTCAGCGACGGGCTACTGAGCACCGAAGCGATCTATCCGCTCATGATTGTGAGCGTCAACGACGCGCCGGTTGTTACCGCGCCCGTCCAGACGACCAAGGAAGACACGCAGCTGCACGCGAGCGCCTACGCTACCGATGCGGAAGGCGACAGCGTGACCTTCGCCAAGTACACCGATCCCGCGCACGGCACCGTGACGGTCTCTGCGGACGGATCGTATGACTACATGCCCGCCAAGGACTACAACGGAGAAGACTCGTTCATCATCCTCGCGGACGACGGGAAGGCGGAAAACCACGCGGGCTACGCGACGGTCTATATCACCGTCAAGCCCGACAACGACCCGCCCACGGCGCAGGACGACAGCATCACCATCGATGAAGACACGCCGACTACGGTTACCGTCATGGCAAACGATACGGACCAAGACGTTCCCTACGGCGACAAGATCTCGCTGCTTTCCGTGACGGCACCCGCGCACGGCACGGCTGTCATCAGCGGCGACGCGATCCTTTATACACCCGCTGAGAACTACAACGGCACCGATTCGTTCACCTATACCATCACTGACCGCGACGGCAAGACCGACACGGCGACGGTTTCTGTCACCATCCGCCCGGTCAACGACGCGCCGAAGGGCGGCGACGACACCGCAAGCGTGCTTGAAGACCATTCCGTGGATATCAGCGTGACGGAAAATGACGACGTGGATGAGACGACGAACCCGACGCTCGAAGACGTTACCATTCTCTCAGTCGATACGCCCGCGCACGGCACGGCGAGCATCAGCACCGACAAGAAAACCATCACCTATACGCCGGATGCAAACTGGTTCACCCCCGAAGGCGCTCCGGAAGTCTTTTACTATACCGCCAAGGATTCCTCCGACCAGACGGGACGCTTTGCAGTAACCGTTACGGTTACCTCCGTCAACGATCTGCCTGTGATCACACCGAGTGATCTGCCCAACGTCACCACGGCGGAAGACACGCAGACCGATGCGATTACGTTCACAGTGAGCGACATCGAAACCGCGGCAGGCTCGCTGACGGTTACCGCGACGCATCTCAACGGCGTGCTGCTGCCCGCAATTTCGGTCACACCCAACGCGGACGGCACCTGTAGCTTCACCGTGCTGCCGAACGCAAACAAGGTAGGTTCCGCTCTGATTACCGTCAAGGTCACCGATGCCGACGGCGGACAGGTCAGCGACACGTTCACCCTCACGGTGACGCCGGTTAACGATGTACCGCGCCCCGGCAACGACGCGTTCACGGTTGCGGAAACCGGAACGTATACGGCGGATGTGCTTGCCAACGACGACGTAGACACGCTCTCGAACAACGGCGGGGACACGCTGACGCTGCTCTCGATCGCAACGCCGCAGTACGGCACCGCGACCATCGTCAACAACAAGCTCTATTACGTACCCAAGGCCGACCGTGACACCACGGCGAACTACTATGATATCTTCACCTATACGATGAAGGATGCATCGGGCAACGAATGTACCCCGACGGTCACCGTAACGGTCACGCCGGTCAACGACGCGCCGACGATCTCCGCGATTGCGGACGTGACAGGCATTCTCGAAGATGCGCCAGACGGCACAGGGGACATCAGCTTCAATGTTGCCGATGAAGAGGACGACGACAATACGCTCGCGGTTTCGACGGCGAGCAGCGATACCACGCTCTTCCCGGTGAGCAATATCTCCATCACGAACCCGACGGACGACCCGACAGGCTCGCTCCGCACGGTGAAAGTCATCCCCGCCGCGAACCAGTACGGCACGGCGACCATTACGCTCACCGTGCGCGACGCGCAGGGAAAGACCGCGACGACATCGTTTGACGTCACGGTCGAGTCCGTCAACGACGTGCCGTATAACGGAGATCGTTCGTTCACGGTCGTCGAGGATGTGGAAAAGCAGCTCGACGTACTGACCGGCATCGACCCCGACTATGCTACGGTTCCGGCCGACATCACCATCACAGCCATTGCGACCCAGCCGAGCCACGGCACGGTGCGCATCGCGAGCGACGGAAAATCCCTCTACTACAAGACCGCGCAGGACAGCAATGAACCGGATTCGTTCCAGTATACGATCCACGACGCATACGGCAACGCGGACTATACCTTCACCGTGACCATCACGGTGACCCCGGTCAACGACGCGCCGGTGATCACGTATCTCGGCAACGCAACGTATACGATCTATGAAGGTACGCAGCAGAACGACATTCCGTTCAACGTCACCGACGTGGACAACGTCACCGACGCGAGCGGCACGGCGCCTGTGGAGGTTACGCTTTCCGCCAAGAGCAGCAACTCGATCCTGCTGGTCAACGGCATCCACATCGACACGCTGGCGGGCAACAACCGCGATATCGACCTCAAGCCGTATCTCAAATGGAACGGCAATACGACCGTGACCATCACCGCGACCGACCCCGGCGGGTTGAAGGCGACGGCGAGCTTCCAGCTCGTGGTCAACAACGTCAACGATACACCGGTTGCGGTCAACGACTCGTTCACGATTCCGGAGGATCAGACCTCTTCCGTCAACGTGCTAGGAAACGACACGGACGACGACCTCACGACAAACCCCGCGACGGAGTACATCAAGGTCAAGACCGTCACGGACAATGATCCCAACGCGGTCATCACGAAGGCTGCCGACGGACTCAGCGTCACGGTTGTGCCGAGCGCAAACTACAACGGACCTCTGAGCTTCACCTATACGGTGGAAGACGCTCTCGGTGCGGAGAGCAACGCCGCGACGGTCGGCATCACGGTCACGCAGGTCAACGACGCGCCGGTGACGGCCGCCGACACCGCGACGACCAACGAGGACACCGCGGTCGATATCAGCGTGCTGAGCAACGACAGTGACATCGATATGCAGTCCGGCCTGAACGCGAACCCGTCCGCGGAGTCGATCAGCGCCGTGATCACTGGCACCGGACTCACCGCGCCCGGCCACGGATCAATCGCGACCGACGGCACCAAGATTACGTATACGCCCGCCGCAAACTACAACGGCACGGATACGTTTGATTACTACTGCTCCGACGGAGACGTGAAAACCAAAGGCACCGTCACGGTCACCGTTAAACAGGTCAACGATAACCCGGTTGCCAACACCGACACCGTCTCCACAAACGAGGATACGGCGACGGTCGAGGTTGACGTGCTGGCAAACGACACGGACGTCGACACCGGAGCCGCGCTGAACCTGGACGTCAAGCACCTGACGACGGACTTTACGATCACCGATGCAACGGTGACGAATGCCTCCCACGGCAGTGTACAGATCGTCAACAACAAGCTCAAGTTCACGCCTGCGCTGAACTGGTTTGGCGTGGAAGTCGTCAACTACACCATGAGCGACGGACACGGCGGCACCGCAAGCAGCACGCTGACCGTGACGGTCATCTCCGTCAACGATCTGCCGGTGTTTGACACGGCTCCCGAGAACATGAGCCTGACGGAAGACGGGGTAAACGGCGTCACAACCGTTGTGGTCAGCGACATCGAGACCGCGGCGGCATCGCTTGCGGTCACGGTGACGGCCAGTTCTAAGACCTCCTTGATCGCGACCACGGACGTCACGGTCACAGCAGGCGCGGGCGGCACGCGCACAATCACTGTCAACCCGAAGAACGATCAGAACGGGTCGGCGACGATCACCCTGCAGGTCAAGGACGGAAACAACGCCGTGCAAACCATCACCTTTGTCGTGACGGTCGCCGCGGTCAATGACACGCCGGCTGCCGGCGACAAGACGCTGAACATCCCCGAAGACGCGACACTGCAGACCGTCACCAAGACCAGCCTGACGACAGACGCCGACATCGCGACCAACTCGGATGTGCTCACGCTCACGATTACGACGGCTGCTTCCCATGGTACGGCAAGCATCAACGCCAGCGGCAACGTGACGTATATCCCGAACGCGAACTTCAACGGCGTGGATACGTTTGTCTACACGGCGACCGATCTCACGGGCGCGTTCGACACGGGCACGTTCACGGTCAACATCTCGCAGGTCAACGACGCGCCGACGACCACCGCGGACACCGCGACGACCAACGAGGACACTGCGGTCGATATCATGGTGCTGAGCAACGACAGCGACATCGACATGCAGTCCGGCCTGAACGCAAACCCGGCCGCGGAGAGCATCTCCGCCGTGATTACGGGCGCAGGGCTCACCGCGCCGAGCCACGGCACTATCGCGACCGACGGAACCAAGATTACGTATACGCCCGCCGCGAACTACAACGGCACGGACGTGTTTGACTACTATTGCTCCGACGGCGACACACAGGTGAAGGGCACTGTCACCGTTACGATCTATCAGGTCAACGACAACCCGGTTGCCGTCGCGGACACAAGCAGCACGAATGAAGACACCGCTAAGAGCGGAATCGACGTGCTCGCAAACGATACGGATGTTGACACGGGCTCCACGCTGAACCTGAACGAGCTGCACAGCAAGAGCGATTTCACCATCACTGCGGCAACGCTTACCAACAGCGCGCACGGCAGCGTTGAGATCGTTGGCAACAAGCTGAACTTTACCCCCGCGCTGAACTGGTTCGGCACGGAGGTGGTCAACTACACCGTCAGCGACGGACACGGCGGAACCGCGAACGGCACGCTGACCATGACGGTCAACCCGATCAACGACCTGCCGGTGTATGACACCGAGCCGGAAGACATGAACCTCTCGGAGGACAGCGCGGACGGCGTGACCACCGTTGTGGTCAGCGACATCGAAACTGCCGCTGCATCGCTTGCCGTCACGGTCATCAGCAGCACCAACACCAGCCTGATCGCGACCTCCGACGTGACGGTCACGGCGGGCACGGGCGGCACGCGCACGATCACCGTCAACCCGAAGCTCAACCAGAACGGCACGGCGACGATCACGCTGAAGGTCGACGATCTTACGGGCGGAACCCGCACGGTGACATTCGATGTCACGGTTGCTGCGGTCAATGACGCACCGGTTGCAGACGACCATCAGCTGAACATCAATGAAGATGCGGCGCTGCAGACCGTCTTGAAGACGATCCTCACGAGCGACGTCGACATCGTGACCAACGCGGACGCACTGACGCTCACAATTAGTTCGCCCGCTTCGCATGGTACGGCCTCGATCGATGCCAGCGGCAACGTCACCTACATCCCGACCGCGAACTTCAACGGCACGGATTCGTTTACGTACACCGCGACGGACAAGGAAGAAGCCACCGATACGGGCACGTTCACGATTAACATCGCGCAGGTCAACGATGCGCCGGTCACCACCGCGGACACCGCGACGACCAACGAGGACACCGCGGTCGATATCGGCGTGCTGACCAACGACTCCGATGTGGATATGGACGCCGCTCTCAATGCGCATCCCGAGAGCGAGAGCATCAGCGTCGTGCTCACGGGCACGGGCCTTACCGCGCCGAGCCACGGCTCCATCGCGACCGACGGCACCAAGATCACGTATACGCCCGCCGCGAACTACAACGGTACGGATACGTTTGACTACTATTGCTTCGACGGCGATGTGAAGACCAAGGGAACCGTCACCGTCACCATCAAGCAGGTGGACGACAGCCCCGCTTACGGGCCCGACTTTGCCACCATTGATGAAGACACGGCGACGGGATTCATCGATGTCATGGCAAACGATACGGACGTCGACCTTGATCCTGCGCTGAACCAGGACAACCTGCTGCTCAGGAGCAACTTCTACATCTCCGCCGCTTGGGTCTCGGACGCCGCGTCCGGAACGGTGACGCGCGAGAACAACCAGGTCAAGTTCACGCCTGCGGCGAACTGGTTCGGGACGGCGAAGGTCTACTACACGCTGCAGGACGGCTACGGCGCATCCTGCGTCGGCCTTCTGACGATCACCGTCAACCCGATCAACGACCTGCCGGTGTATGACACCGAGCCGGAAGACATGAACCTCTCGGAGGACGGCGCGGACGGCGTGACCACCGTTGTGGTCAGCGACATCGAGACTGCCGCGGCATCGCTTGCCGTCACGGTCATCAGCAGCACCAACACCAGCCTGATTGCGACCTCCGACGTGACGGTCACGGCGGGCACGGGCGGCACGCGCACGATCACCGTCAACCCGAAGCTCAACCAGAACGGCACGGCGACGATCACATTGCAGGTTGACGATCTCACGAGTGGAAAGCGCACGGTGACGTTTGATGTCACGGTGGCGTCGGTCAACGACGCACCGGTTGCGATCGATAAGACGCTGGATATCGATGAAGACGCCGCGCTCCAGACCGTCACAAAGGCGAGCCTGACGACGGACGTCGACATCGCGACCGACGCGGACGCACTGACGCTCACGATCTCGTCGCCCGCTTCGCACGGCACGGCGGGCATCGATGCAAACGGCAACGTCACCTATATCCCGACCTCGAACTTCAACGGCACGGACTCGTTTGAGTACACCGCGACGGACAAGTTCGGCGGCGTCGACACGGGGATCTTCACTATTCATGTTGCCCCGCTGAACGACGCTCCTGTGACCGCCAACGACAGCAAGACCACCAACGAAGACACGGCGGTCGATATCAATGTGCTGAGTAATGACAGCGACGTGGATATGGATGCTGCTCTCAACGCGAATCCCGAGAGCGAGAGCATCAGCGTCGTGCTCACAGGCACCGGACTCACCGCGCCAGCTCACGGCACCATTGCAACCGACGGCACCAAGATCACGTATACGCCCGCGGCAAACTACAACGGCACGGATACGTTTGACTACTACTGCTCGGACGGCGATGTGAAGACCAAGGGAACCGTCACCGTCACCATCAAGCAGGTGAACGATATTCCCGTTGCAAATCCCGAGGAAGCAACGATATCGGAAGACTCTGCGACGGACTTCATCGACGTTCTGGCGAACGATACGGACGTCGATCTGGATTCTGCCCTGAACCAGGACGACATGCTGCTGCGCAGCAAGTTCTATATCAGCGCGGCTTCCGTGAACATCAGCGCATACGGAACGGTCGAACTCGTGGATAACAAGATCAAGTTCACCCCGACCGCAAACTGGAACGGTGTTGCGCTGGTCTATTACACGCTGCAGGACGGCTACGGGATGTCCTGTTCAACCGCGCTGCGGGTGACCGTTACGCCGGTCAACGATTTGCCGTACAGCACGCTGCCTCCGGCAACGCAGAATCTTACGGAGGACGGTGAGGACGGCGCAAGCCTGTTCTACGTGAACGACGTGGAAACGGCGGCCTCGCTCGTGAGTGTGACGCTCAAGAGCTGCAGCAACACGACGCTGATCCCGCTTTCGGCTATCACCTTGGAGCACAAAGGCGGCGAAGGCCGGCTGATCACGGTCAATCCGGCGGACAACCGGTTCGGCGACGCGCTGATCACGCTGGTGCTCGAGGATGCGGACGGCGGCAAGTCGGAAGTGACGATGGAGGTGCATGTTTCCTCCGTCAACGATGCGCCCGTTGCGCAGGACAAGACACTGGATCTGAATGAAGACATCGGCAAGATATCGGTCGCGAAGTTCGCACTAGCAAGCGATGTGGACACCATCACCAACGGGGATGTGGTCACGCTCACGATCTCGAAGTCTGCTCTGCACGGCACCGCCGCGATCGATGCAAACGGAGACGTGACATATGTGCCCAACAAGGACTTCAATGGCGTGGACTCGTTTGAATACACCGCGACGGACAAAGCGGGCGCAAGCGATAGCGGCACCTTCACGATCAATCTCCCGCAGGTGAACGACGCGCCGGTTGTCCAAAACGATGCGGCGATGACGGATGAAGACACCGCGGTTGACATCTACGTGCTCGACAACGACAGCGACGTGGATATGGATGCATCTCTAAACGCGAATCCGGAGGAAGCGAGCATCACCGTCGTCATCACGGGCGCGGGTCTTACGGCACCTAGCCACGGAACGATCGCGACCGACGGAACGAAGATCACTTATACACCCGCCGCGAACTACAACGGCACGGACACGTTTGATTACTACTGCTTCGACGAGCATGTGCAGGTCAAGGCGACCGTCACCGTCACCATCAAGCAGGTGAACGACAACCCGGTCGCGAACGCGGACAGCACCTCCACGGATGAAGACACTGCTGTAAGCTACAACGTGCTCGCGAACGACAGCGACGTGGACACCGTCTCCGCGCTGAACGAGAACGCGCTGCACCTGAAGAGCTCGTTTACGGTCGACAGCTGCTATTTCTACGGCGGCACGAACGGGACGCTCGCAATCGACGGCGCGAACATCGTCTACACGCCCGCTTCTGACTTCTACGGCACGCAGATCATCAAATACGTGCTCAAGGACGGCAACGGCGGCTCCAGCACCGGCACACTGACCGTGCTGGTTGGCACTAAGAACGACGCGCCGGTTGCAAACGCGGATGAGATGAGCGCGGATGAAGACCATGTGGCATCCGTCAATGTGCTGACAAACGATACGGACGTTGACACGGGCGACACCAAGACGTTCCTCGGCTTCATCGAGCCGACGAGCGGACTCCCCGGCACGTTCACGACCGACGAAAACGGGGAACTCACCTTCACGCCGGATGCAAACTACAACGGAAGCTTCGAGCTGACCTATCAGATGAAGGACACTGCCGGACTGATCAGCTCCGCGAAGCTCACCGTGACCATCCATCCAGTCAACGACGCGCCGGTTGCGGACGATCAGAACGTCTCCGCCGTCGAGGACACGCAAAAGACGATCGATGTCTCCGGCATCATCGGCGATGTGGACGTTGAAACCAATGACGACGTGATCACCGTCAGCGTTACCGACACGGGTAAGCCCGCACACGGAACCGTCAGCGTCTCCGGCACGGTGCTCACCTATACGCCGGAAGCGGACTACAACGGCACCGACATGATCACCTACACGGTGACCGACGCGAAGGGTCTGAATGACATCGGCAGGCTGAACATCACGGTAAGCGCAATCAACGATGCGCCTGTCGCGGTGGACGACGAAAAGACCGTGCTTGAAGACAGCACCAACAGCATCTTCGCGCTCGTCAACGACTACGACGTCGACACCGACGATATGCTCAACGCCGAACCTGCGGAAGCGCCGTACATCCTCTCCGTGACAGACGGCGCGCACGGCACGGCGACCACGGACGGAACGAAGATCACCTACACGCCGGATGCGGACTACAACGGCACCGATGCGATCACCTATGTGCTGAGCGACGGGCTGAAGACCGCAGATGCGACGATCGATCTTTCAATCACACAGGTCAACGACAGCATCGTGGCCAGGGACGATCTTGCTGCGACCAACGACGAAGAGACGGTCACGGTGGACGCGCTCGGCAACGACACGGATGTGGACACCGACAAGGCGCTCAACGAAGACGAGCTGCACCTTGTCAGCAGCTTCCGCATCACCGAGGTCGGCACACCGGAACACGGCACGGCGCAGATCGTCTCCGGCAAGATCGAGTACACGCCGGAAGACCGCTTTGCGGGCGACGATACCTTCACCTATACCGCTTCGGACGGACACGGCACGACTTCGGTTGCAAACGTGACGGTTACGGTCATCAGCGTGAACGATCCGCCGGTGATCAAGGTTGTTTCGAGTCCGAAGGACGGAGACCGCGCAGGCACCGGATCGAAGATCACGGTCGAATGGACCGGATTTGACATCGACGGTGACGCGCTGACCTATACCCTCGAGTACTACGACGGCAAGACCTGGCAGCTCATCGACAAGAACCTGACCGGAACGAAGTATGAGTTCGCGATTCCGGATACGCTCGGCAGCACCGACGGGCTCAAGTTCCGCGTGAACGTGCGCGACAGCGAGTTCACGAGCGAATACGGCTACTCCGGCGCGATGAAGGTCGACAAGGATGCGCCGAAGGGTACGGTCGTGACCATGCAGACGGCGGATGGCAAGACCTATACCGCAGGCACATGGACGAATCAGACCGTGACGGTGGTCGCAGCCAGCGCAGTTGACGCCTCGAAGGTCACCTATTACTACGACATGGACGGCGGTGCCAGCGCGGCAGCCGCGGGCATGGACGTGACGCAGGGCGTGCACACCGTGAACATCCGCGCGGTGGATGAATACGGCAACAGCACCGTCGTGGGCGCATACCTCGCGCGCGTAGACAAGCAGCAGCCCGCCGTGCCGGAGATCCGCGAGAGCGTGTCCGGCGGCGCCGTAGTGCTGACGCTCACGCTGAGCGCAGACCCCGGCGGCAGCGGAAACAACACCCTCATCCTGCCGGACGGCACAACGGCCAAGGCTTCGGGCAGCCCGACCTTCTCCGTGGCCAAGAACGGCACGGTGAACTTCACCCTGACCGACATCGCGGGCAACCGCAGGGCGTTTACACACACTGTCGGCACGGTCGACGTCAGCAAACCCCTGATCACGCTCGCTTCCGGCGCGTACCGCACCGGAACCATCACGCAGGACACGATCTCGGCGATGCTGACCTTCTCGGACGCGGAGAGCGACATCGTCAACCGCGGCTATCAGCTCTCGCAGAGTGCAACGCCCAGCGGCTCCTACCGCACCTATGACGGTGCGCTGAAGCTCACGGATGCCGGAACCTACTACATCCACGCCTACGCTAAGAATGCGTTCGGGCTCACGACCTACGAGACATTCGGCCCGTTCATCATCGAAGCAGTCGAAGCGCCCGCAGCCTCGCCCACGCCCGCGCCGGAGACCGGCGATGTCGTGGTCACCAAGGAGGACGTTGAGGAGATTCCGGGCGACACGGTCAAGATCCGTCTGCCCGGCAAGGAGTGGAGCGAAACGCTCACGCTTGAGGACGTTGGCCCCGGCACGTACCTGATCGAGGCGATGGACGCGGACGGCAATGTCCGCACGGTTGAAGTGCGCGTGACCATGCGCGATATCTTCGCGCGGTCGCTCCGCTCGGCAGGCGACAACGTCACGCTGGCGGCGATCCTCGCGATTGTAGCCCTCGCGGCAATCGCGTTTGCGCTGCTGTTCTACAGCTACAACATCACCGTGGTCGTGGTCGGTAAGCGCGGCGTATCCGAGCAGAAGCTGCGTACATTGCGGCGCATGAAGTTCCGCAAGAAGGAGCTTCTCGTCAAGCTCGACAACAAGTATTTGATTGGCGGCGAATTCGCGGACTTCAAGGTCGCAAAGGCACTGAGCAAGAAGATGCGCGGCAACACGATCATTGTGACCTTCCGCGGCGAGGAAGTGCTGCGCGAGACACTTCCGGAGGACTTTGACGAGTCGTTCCGCCGCAAGATCATGATCGAGCGCTAAGCGCGCAGCACAACACAACAAAAACGGGGAGCAGAGGCTCCCCGTTTTTTTGTATTCCGAATTATTCCGCTTCAGCGCTGTCCAGATGAATCGCAAACCGACAGACAGGATCGCCCTTGAGCACAGATTGCAGTAACTCCACGCGTAGTTCACGCCCTAAGATCACCTCGTATGGGTATTTGACAAACCCGCCGCTGCAATAGCACCAATTACCGGAGATTTCCGGCTCGCCGCGCAGAATCGCCTCCCGCACAAACGGGCAGTGGCAGGCGTAGTAGCGGCGCATGGTATCATCCGTCTCCGCGAGGTATCGCGCGGGATCGTAGGGAATCTTGGTGGTATAGAGCGTGTCGCCGACCTTTACTGCGGACTGAATCTCCTGATTTGCAGCGATGAAATCCACGACATCCTGCGTGATGACTTGTTCAAACCAGACGGTACCCGCGTCCGCGTGGCTCTTCAGCGCCTCTACCTGGTTTTTATGCGCGGCGCGCAGATATTCCTCCATCGAGCCGGAGAGCAGATAGAGCTTGCGCTCGTCCTCAAACTCCTCCGCGGGGATCCGGTGATGGTTTCCCGCGAGCGCGCGACAAACGGTCGACTCCGGCAGTTGCTGTTCCAGCCGCTCCATGAGCGCGCGGGTGAAGGCGGGATAGTCGGCAGGTTCAGAGCCGAGCGGGGGTTTGGGGAGCGTACCGACGAGTTCTTGTGCAACTTCCGCGCCTTCCAGCAGCGTGAGGCGGTCTGCGATGCTTTCAACTACACCGACGGCTCCGAGCAGCGACGTAAAGTAAACATAGATGTCGTTGCGCCCGGTGAGGTAGAAGTATCGTCCCAGTGCAAGCAGCGCCTCCAGCGTGACGCCGCCGGATTCGATCATGGAGCGAATGTGCGCTCGAATCGGCGGAATACCTGCGGATTCCAGCGTTTCTTCCTGCTCGTGCAGCCGCTCCTCCAGTGCGCGCACGGCTGCGACCGCTTCGTCCGTCAGCTCAGCAGAGAAGCCACGTTTCTTGTAGTGTTCCCGTAAAACCTGTTCGTTCATGCGATGCCCTCCCGTCGAAAAAGAAAGGATGTTCCGATCACGGAAGACTAGATGTTTCGTTGATTTGATTATAGTTGAGTTAGCGCGCTGCTTCAACTGCGGGTGGCGAAGAAATCGCATCACTTGACACTGTGTTGATCTTCGTTTGAATATTTCTTGAGAAATGCCTGCTACAATCCGAATCGTAGCATGAAAAAGTGCCAAAATAGGCGCATTTTCCGCAAACGATGGCAAAGAAGCGCAGCTTCATAGAAAAGACGTAAAGTTGTCGGCAAATCGTTGGTTTTCCGTAAAACCCGCGTAACAATATGCCGGTATGATAGTAGCATAAGAATTTGAACAGACACGCGGCAAGCGCCGCAGGACCATGAAAGCGAGGCAATTTCTGATGAAACGAGTATATATGATCACCGGCATCGGCGGACATCTGGGCAACACCGTCGCGCGGGAGCTTCTCGCCGCGGGCGAAACCGTGCGCGGCTTTGCGCAGCCCAACGAGGACGTTACGATGCTCTACGGCGACGCGGTGTCCATCGTGCGCGGCGACGTGCGGGACAAATCTTCGATGGAGCCGCTGTTCTACGGGCTCAAACCTGAGGATGAGGTCTACTTCATCCACTGCGCGGGCATCGTCTCCGTCGCGTCCAAGTATGACCAGCGGGTCGTCGACGTCAACGTCCACGGCACGGACAACGTCGTGAGCCTCTGCAAGGAGCACAACGTCAAAAAGCTCGTCTACATCAGCTCAGTGCATGCGTTGCCGGAGCTTCCGCACGGCAACACCATCCACGAGGTTGAAGGCTTTCAGGCGGAGGCCGTCATCGGTCTCTACGCCAAGACGAAGGCCGCCGCGACGCAGATTGTGCTGGACGCGGCAAGAGCTGGCCTCGACGCCACGATCATCCATCCCTCCGGCATCATCGGCCCCAACGATTACGGTCACGGACACCTGACGCAGATGGTCATCAGCTACCTCAACGGCTCGCTAACGGCGTGCGTCGAGGGCGGATATGACTTCGTGGATGTGCGGGATGTCGCAGATGGCGTCATCGCGGCGACGGAGAAGGGCAAAAAGGGCGAGTGCTATATCCTCTCCAACCGCTATATTCCCGTGCGGGAGCTACTCAACACGCTCTCCCGCGTGACCGGCGGCAAGACGATTAAGACCGTGCTTCCGCTGTGGTTTGCAAAGATGACCGCACCGCTTGCGGAGCTTTACTACAAGATCCGCCATGAATCCCCGCTCTTTACGCGCTACACGCTGTACACGCTGACCAGCAACGCGCGCTTCACCAACGAGAAGGCGCGCCGCGACCTCGGCTACAAGCCGCGCGACATCAGCGCGACGATTCGGGACACGGTCGCGTTCCTCAACAAGGAGCGCAAGAACGTCCTGCACAAGCGCGGCGGGCACAAGCCCGTGCCGGCGATGGGCTGATCGATCCAACCAACCAGAAAACCCCGACGCGTTCTGTGCGCCGGGGTTCTTTTTTTCTGCATTTGTCAATGGATCATGTACATCACATACGGATGGTCGAGATGGTAGCCGAGCTTTTCCGCGAGCGCGACGCTTCGCAGATCGAACGCATCCCAGCTGGGGTAGAGGCCTCGTTCCAGCGCATAGAGGATCAGCTTCGCCCCGCAAGCGGTCGCAAGCCCGCGTCTGCGATAGTCGGGGTGCGTATCGATCTCGATCTCAAACCCGCCGTTGTAAACGCTGTAGCTGCCCGCTCCGGCGACGAGCTTGCCGTCGTGGAGCGCGGCAACGGCGACGCCGCGCGCGAGAAAGTCGGCGGCATCCGAAAAACAGCCCTGAAAGTCTGCCGACCACTCCTCTAGTGCAGCCTCATGATAGAGTGCCTCGTCAAACAGACGCAGCTCAAACTCCGACGGAAGACTGCCGAGATAGCCTTGCAGCGTTTCGCGGGAGAAGACATCCGGTTCCTTCTTGATCGCGTAGCGGAGGCGCTTTTCCGCGCGGTCGCCCCAAGCCTGCTCGATCGCGGGATCCCAACTTGCGTCGCGCGGGATGATCTCGCGTCTGGCGGCTGTTGCCGCAAACGCCGCGCTGGGTTTGCCCGCGAAGAAGCAGAAATCGCCGAGCGCAATTTGTGCTGCGGTTGGTGCCGCTTCATCATCCGCCCAATAAGACCCCATGTGTCCCTGCAGCACGGACCAGATGAGCGTTTCATTCCAGCCGTCGAACAACGGCGCGATTCTCTCCAGTAACGTCATATCAAAGTCCTAAATGATCGAATTTGCTATTTCATGCCGCGGATGATGCGGTTTGCCTCGGCGTAGATCCGCGCGGGATCGTCGCCAATGAAGAATTCGCCCTTTTCGTAGAGCACCTTGCCCGCGATCATCACGAGCGAAACATTCTGCTTGGTGCCGCTGTAGACGATGTTCTTTTCGATGTTGTTCAGCGGCTGCATATTCGGCTGCTGCAGGTCGATCATGATCAGATCCGCCTGTTTGCCGCTGGCAAGACAGTCGCAATCGTCAAACCCGCAGGCGTACGCGCCGTTGCGGCAGGCCATGTTCAGGACCTCAAGAGCATCCACCGCCTCTGCGCCGTGCGCAAGCTTTTGAAGACCTGTCGTGAGGAACATCTCTCGGAAGAAGTCGAGGCAGTTGTTGCTCGCGGGCCCGTCGGTGCCGATGGCGACCGGGATGCCGCGCTTGAGGTATTCATAGACAGGAGCCACCCCGCTTGCAAGCTTTGTGTTGGAGCCGGGGCAGGTGACGACGCTCATGTTGCGCGCCTGCATGATCTCCATCTCGCGCTCGGAAACGTGTACGCAGTGGTAACCGCCGCCGCCGTAGTTGAACAAACCGAGCGAGTCGAGGTATTCGATCGTGCGCATGCCGCTGTGGGCGATGCAGCTTTCGACCTCCGCACTTGTTTCGTTCAGGTGGGTATAAAACGGCTGCTTGAGATGCTGCACAAGCTCCGAAAGATCGCGCATCAGCGGCTCACTGCTCGTGTATTCCGCGTGGAAGCCGAGGCGATAGGAGATCAGCGGGTCGAGTTTGGAGTACTTCGCGTATTCGTCCGCGGTCTCCTGCGCGCTTCCGCCGTAATCGTTCGCGCACCCGACCAGCGCGGTGCGAAATCCCGTGTCGAGCGCGGCTGCGACGATGCTGTCGCGCGCGAAATACATGTCGAACATCATCGTAATGCCGCTCGTGAGATATTCCATGATCGCGAGCTTGGTCAGCGTGTACACATCGTCCGGCGTGAGCTGCGCTTCCTTGGGGAACACCTGCTCCATGAGCCAGCGCTGCAGCGGCAGATCGTCCGCTAGCGAGCGCAGGAAGGTCATGCCGCTGTGCGTATGCGCGTTCTTAAAGCCCGGCATCAGCAGATTGCCGCGGCAGTCGATCTCGCGGTCAAACGGGCCAACGGACTTGCCTTCTTTGCCGAGAGAGACGATGCGCCCGCCGGAGACGGCGAGCTCGCCGGAAAACAGCGGTGTGCTGCCGTCCAGCGGAAGAATTCTTGCATTATAAAATCTTGTTTTCATGCCTGTATTCTACCATAGGCTGTGGCGGGAAATCCACCGGAGGATCGCGCGAAGGGCTGGTTCTTTTTGATTGTTTACGTGCGAAGGGGCGTCTGTTTCCGCCTTGTTCACACTCGTTTTCAGAACAAGTCATCCAATTGTTACAAAAAAGAACGTTCACTACTTTGAATCTATGGTAAAATAGATAAAAGATAGTAAACACTTCGTTGCCGATCGGCTGGTTTCAACTTTGTTCAGGCACAACCTGATCTCCTTACAACGAACGGAAAGCGTGAAAAGATGATCAATGCAAGCGAGTTACCCAAGATAGAGGAACTGCGCAGTATTCTTGCACACTCCGGAAGGACGACCTTCCTCGGCGGGGCAGGCACGTCCACGGAGAGCGGCATTCCGGACTTTCGATCCAGTGATGGGGTTTTTGCGGCCACACGGGACTACGGCTTTCCGCCGGAAACCCTGTTGAGCCGCTCTTTTTTTCTCAAGCACACGGAGACGTTCTTTGACTACTATCGAAAGTTTCTGCTCTATCCCGACGCACAGCCAAACGATTGCCACCGGGCGCTGGCGAAGATGGAGCGGGAAGGGCATCTCTCCGCCATCATCACGCAGAACATCGACGGACTGCACCAGAAAGCGGGCAGCAAGAACGTGCTGGAGCTGCACGGCACCGCGCACGAGAACCACTGCATGAAATGCGGCAGATCGTTCACCATGCGCAGCGTGATGGAAAAGACCGGAATCCCGACCTGCGGCTGCGGCGGAATCATCAAGCCGGACGTTGTGCTCTACGAAGAGCCGCTGGACGAGAAACTGCTGCAGCAGGCTGTGTACTATATGAACAAGGCCGATACGCTGATCATCGGCGGCACATCGCTCGCGGTCTACCCGGCGGCGGGTTTGGTCGACTATTTCCGCGGGAGAAATCTTGTCGTCATCAACCTCGGCAGGACGAGCCGCACCGGCAGCGCGACGCTGACGATCTCCGCGCCCATCGGCGAGGTGATGAAAAAAGTGGTGCTGGATCGTCCCCTGGCAAAGCTCGCCTGAGCAGAAATGTTCGTGTTCCATGAGGCTCCGCGAAAAAAGCGGAGCCTTTTTCACAGCTTGCTTCATACTCCGTTCACACTTTGTTTGATTGAACGTGCATTCCTCGCATGATAAAATTGATCGATAACATAGGACATATGTGTCCGGATGGATCGCGCGAAAGCAGGGTAACTTTAAATGGGTTTGTTTGATACGTCCGACATTGGAATCGACCTCGGCACCTCCACGACGCTGGTGTTTGTCAAAGGCAAAGGGATTGTGCTCAAGGAGCCTTCCGTTGTCGCGGTGGAACGCGTCACGGGACGCATCGTCGCCATCGGCGAGGACGCGCGCAAGATGATGGGCCGCGAACCCGCGAACGTCGTCGTCATCCGTCCGCTGCGCGACGGAGTGATCAGCAACTTTGACGTGACGGCGCGGATGCTGCGGTATTTCTTCCAGAAAGTGGTCGGAACGCGGCTTCTCTATCGTCCGCGCGCTGTGGTCTGCATCCCCTCCGGCGTGACGGAGGCGGAGAAGCGCTGCGTCATCGAAGCCTCGGACGAGGCGGGCGCGCGCTATTCCTATCTCATCGAGGAGCCGATTGCGGCCGCCATCGGCGCGGGCATCGACATCAACGAGCCGCAGGGGCACATGGTGCTCGATATCGGCGGCGGAACCACGGACATCGCGGTGATTTCGCACGGGGCTACCGTGATCTCCGACTCGATCAAGATGGCGGGCGATAAGTTTGACGACGCGGTGCGCCGCTATATGAAGCGCAAGCACAGTCTCTATATCGGCGAACGCAACGCCGAGGACATCAAGATCGCCTACGGGCGCGCGCACACCGAGAAGGAACAGCGCGTGATCGAAGTCCGCGGCAGAAGTGTGGTGACGGGGCTTCCGGAGGCGATCCCGATCGGCACCAACGAGATGGTCGAAGCGCTCAGCGAGCCGCTGGGAGCGATCATGGAACGCGTGCGGGGGCTTCTGGAGCGGACACCGCCGGAGCTCGTCAAGGACATCGCGAGCACGGGCATCGTGGTCACGGGCGGCGGCGCGCTGATAGCGGGATTCGACCGCTATGTCACGGAGCGCACGAGCGTGCCCTGCCGCATCGCGGAGGACCCGATCTCCTGCGTGGCGCTCGGAACGGGTCGCGTGCTGGACGATCTCAAAAAGTACAATGCCGCGATCTATGACTACCGCCGCGGCGAATATTACGACGGCTGATCCCGCGAAAAGCTCATGTTTGCGCTTGATCAGAGCGAAACTCAGAGCTGCCGGATTTATCGATTCTTAAAAAATAGTTCAACGCAATGACACGATTGCTTGCTATACTCATCATGGTTCAATTCTCCGCATTTGCGGAAAGATGCACCTTCCGCCACGGGGCGAACAACGTTGATTGCTAATTTCAGCATGACACAGGATTTGGATGGATAGGCTGCGGCGTCAGTTTCCGCAAGCCGAAAGGAGTCTAAACGTGCCAACTGATTCCCGGAATGATCGGAAACACCCGAAGGCATCCGCCTCGCATCATAGCTCGGTCAAAAATTCCGCCGCGTCGCAGAAGAGCGCCGCGGTCTCTTCGCGCGCACACGGTGAGAAACACCACGACGGAAAGAGCGTAAAGCACGCTAAGGCAGCCGCACGTCCCGACGAACGCCGCGGCGACAAGCCGCTGAAAACAGCGAAGTCGGAACGATATGCCTACGCGGACGAGCGCGAAACCCGCAAGACGCGTCCTGCGGGCGATCTGCGCGCTGCGGCAAAGCCCGCGCAAAATGCCTATGACCCGCGCTATGCGCAGGCAAGCATCCCGAAAAAGAAGAAAAAGAAGTTTAAGTTCAAGCGGTTCTTCAAAAAGCTCGGCAAGGAGATTGCAGCCTTCGGCGCAAAGCTCGTCGAGGTCGAGGAGCACGAACCCGAAGCCTATGGCCAACCCGCGGCTGTCAACGATCTGGGATTCTCCCAGAGCCAGCAGAACTATTCCGGCGCGGCAGGGCAGGGCAGGGCACAGACGAAGAAACCCGCTTCTGCACAGGGCGTACTTAACCAGATCAAAAAAGCGCTGCTGACCGGCGTTCGTGCGGTTGCGCGCGGCATCTATATCGGCATCCGCAAGTTCTATGCGTTTTTGATGAAGCTGCCGCAGCGGACGCTGCTCATCGGCAGCAGTGCGTTCGGGCTCGTGCTCATCACGCTTGTCGTGCTTGCCTTCGCGCTGCCGGGCAAGGCCGCGCAGGCGCAGCAGGGCGAGCAGCTCGCGGCGTTCAACGCACTCGAAACCGAGCAAACCGCGCTCGAGAGCGGAACGCTCGACGGCACGCAGACCGGAGATACGACAGCGGACGGCACGCTGCCTGCCGACAGCGAAAGCGCGGTGGACCAGCAGGTCAACGCGCAGACGGATACCACCGTCGCGGACACAACGACGACAGGCCCCGTGTTCACCGGAGAGGTGGCGGAGGGCGACAACGGTGAGATCATCGCGACCATCCAATCCAAACTGATGGAATTGGGTTATATGGACTCCGACGAACCGACGCAGCACTTTGGCCCGCTGACGCAGAGCGCGCTGAAAAGCTTTCAGCGCCACAACGGACTGGGCGATGACGGTATCTTAGGACAGTCGACCTACGACATGCTCATGAATCCGGAGGCGAAGGTCTACGTCATGCAGCTGGGCGATACCGGCCCGGATGTTGAGGGTGTGCAGCAGCGTCTCTACGAGCTCGGATACCTCGACAACAAAGCGAATATTCAGGGCGTCTTCGGCGAAAAGACTGAAGCCGCAGCGAAGGAATTCCAGAAAAAGAACGACCTCAAAGCGGACGGCAAGGTCGGCTCCAAGACGCTTGAGATGCTCTATGGCGAAGACGTCGTCGGCAATGCGTTCACCCTCGGCGATGAAAACCAGGTCATCAAAGATTGCCAGACCGCGCTCAAACGGCTCGGCTACATCACCTTCAAGCCCGACGGCGTGATGGGCAAAGCGACCGTGACCGCGATTAAGAACTTCCAGCAGGCAAACGGCTTGACGCGCGACGGCGCGCTCGGACCTGTTACCCGCGATATGATTCTCTCCGGCGATGCGCAGGAGATGGTCATGCAGCTGGGCGACTACGGTACGGACGTGAAAAACATGCAGACGCGCCTCGCAAAGCTCAACTACCTGTCCAGCGCGAACGCGACCGGCTATTTCGGTGAGATCACTGAAGACGCGGTCAAAGCCTTCCAGAAGCGCGCAGGCCTCACGTCGGACGGCAAGGTCGGCGGCGTGACACTGACCATGATGAACTCCTCCAGCGCGAAAAAGGCTGCATCCGCGCCTTCGACGAAGAAGGAGACCAAGACAACCTCCGGCACTTCCAGCTCCGGCAGTTCCGGCAGCTCCGGCAGCTCTTCCGGCAGCTCCAGCAGCGTCTCCGACAAGTACGGTGTCGAGAAGCTCGTTGCGCTGGCTGAAAGCAAGATCGGCAGCAAGTATGTGCGCGGCGCAAAGGGCCCGAACTCGTTTGACTGCTCTGGATTTGTCTACTGGTGCCTGAAGAATTCGGGTATCAGCACAAGCTATATGACATCCGGCATGTGGCGCTCGACATCCCGATTCTCGCGCTTTACGGATATGGGTTCGATTCAGCGCGGAGACATCCTCGTCTTCTCCGGCGATTCGGAGGGCGCGGGCCACGTCGGCATCTACATCGGCGGCGGCAAGATGGTCGACGCGAGCTCGTCCGAAGGACAGGTTCGCCAGTCTTCCTCCGTGCTCAAGTCCGGCGGATACTGGGAGAACCACTTCATCTGCGCTTACCACGTGTTCTAAGGCGCGGACAGCACTACAGAATCATGCGCGGGAAGGACGATTGCCCTCCCGCGCATCTGCATATCCTATGAAAGGGAACGACGGCATGCGGAGAATCGCGAGTATCTTATTGGCAACGGTGGCGCTTTTTTCCGTGCTGCTTGTTCCATCCCGCGCATACGCGCAGGACGAACTGCTGAACAACGATCCCGATAAATATTACATTCTGCTGGATTTAAAAAACCAGATCGTCACCGTGTTTGAGCGCGACGAGAACGGCGAATACACGAAAATCGTGCGTCGGTTTCTCTGCTCCAGCGGGCGCACGGATGTCGACGAAGCGGACCCGGAGGACGTTGCGACGCCGACGCCGCGCGGCATCTGGAAGATCGGCGGGCGGGAACGTTTTGGAAAGTTTGCAAATTTCAGCAGCGCATATGCGCGCTACTGGGTGCAGATCGTCGGCAGCATCTATTTTCACTCGATCCTGTTTGACAAACGCTCCGTGGACGCGATGGATCGCGGCGCCTACAGCGACATGGGCAACAAGGTGTCCCACGGGTGCGTGCGGCTCTATGTGGAGGATGCGCGCTGGCTCTACTATTACGCCTGCCCCGGCACGACCGTCGAGATCAGCGCGACGCAGCCCAGCCAGCGGGATCTCAAGCGCGCACTGAAAAGCAAGCTGCCGTTCTCGGAGTACAATGCTTTCCAGATGTCGATGACCGACGAAAACGCAGAGCTTCCGAACCCTCACGCATGGGTCACGGTTGATGGCGCGCGCCTCCGCAAGGGCAGCGGCAGCATGTTTGACAGCGTGGCCAAGCTCGCCGTCGGCGACGAGCTGGAGGTGCTGATTCAAAGCGAGGTCTGGGTCAAGGTTCGCTTTGGCAAGAAGGAAGGGTATGTCCTGCGCGGCTATATCAGCTATCAGCAGGGTGTGCAGGATACGAGGCCGGACGCGGACGTGCTCAAGACCACGGAGTGGCTCTATGCCGAGCCGAATCTGGACGCGGAACAGATCGTCAAAGCGCCCGCGCGCGTTGCGGTGAAGGTTCTGGAGAAGACCGAGGACGGATGGTACAAGATCGTCTACCAGAACGAGACGGGATACGTCAAACCCAACCGCATCGTGAAGGACTGGGGCGTGATCATCGACGGATACGAGCCTCTGCCCGTAGAACCATAAAGGAACAGACAAGCAATCAAAAAGGCGCGGGTGACCGCGCCTTTGCTGTGCTGTGAGATTCGTTACTTCTTCTCTGTGTACCAGAACGATTCCGGCAGCAGGATGCTGCTTTGCGCCGCTTCGCCGGAAAACAGTTTGTTCGCCTCGGCAAAGCATTTTGCGCCTGCGTCAGCAAGATTCGCGCCCGCGGCATAGACGAGGACGGGGGAGAGCTTGCTGAGCGCATTTGCATCCGAGCCGGCCGAAAATACCTCGAGATCGCTTCGTCCGAGGCTCGCGAGCACGTCCGCCGCGGCAATCGCGAGTTCGCCCGTCTCGGTGTAGACAGCGTCCAGCATGCCGGGATAATAGCGCGTCAGCGCTTCGTTGAGCCAGTCGGCAGGCGCTGTTTCCGAAGCATCCGCAAAGAATTCCTCTTTCGCGAACACCCTGGCCGCGGTCTTTTGTTCCGACCAGAGCGCGTAGACGGCGCTTGTCTGGCTCGTAAAGAGGCCGATCATGCGCACAGGCGTCAGGTGCGGGGGATAGGCGATTGCCTCATCGAGCGCGAGCTTTGCGGCGCCCGTGCCGTCGTAGCCGAGATATGGCGTTCCGCCGGAGACGCTCTGCCCGTTTGCGGCAAAGACGTAGACGGGGAACGCAACCGCGGGCAGCGACTGCTCCTTGCCGGAGAGATAGACGATTCCGACGGTGTCTCCCTGCGGCGCATAGGTGCTCATCGCGCCGATACCGCCTTTGATCTGCTCGACGGTTGCGCCGGATGCCTCCGCGGCCTTCGTCAGGCCGGAGACGAACGCGGGCGCGCTTTCCGCGCCGAAGAGCGCGATGTACTGCGGCTTCGCGGGCACGAGAACGGGCGCAGGAGACGCGGTTTGTCCCGGCGCAAGCGATTGCGCGGGACTGGCAGAAAAGCCCTCTGAACAGGCGCAGAGCGGCAGCAACAGCAGGATGATTGCGATAGACAGCAGACGTTTCATGCGCCTAGTATAGCATGCTTTCGACACGCAAGAGTAGTGGAACGCGCGAAAAAACCGCCGCGCAATTGGCGCGGCGGTTTTGGTGAAGCGGAGCAGTTATTGCGCGGGCGTCGGTGTCGGGACAAAGCCCTCGCCATAGAGCAGCGTATTGAGCGCCGCCGCGGCATCGTCGAGGTCAAACTCCAGCATGCTGGTCTCCACGCCGTTCTCATCCACGAAGTTGTGGTAGGTGCCCGGTGCGGGGATTGAGGTCTTGCTGAAGGTCATGCCCTTGGTGAGCAGGATCTTTGCAAGATCGCTCATGGTGTCGATCGACATATTGGTCGAGACATAGCCGGTTGCAAACGAGATCAGCGCGAGCACGCTCTGCTCGTTCATCTCTTTGGTCACCTTGTCGAACACGAGCTGGATGATCTCCTGCTGGCGGTTGACACGGTCATAGTCGTTGCCCTGGCCGCCGTCCACGCCGGTGTGGCGGTTACGAGCATAGATCAGGCACTGCGCGCCGTCGAGATGCAGCACGCCCGGATCTGCCTTGATGGTCTTTGCATGGAGCACGATATCCGGCTCATTGACGAATCCGCCAGTGATGCGGTTGTTGATGAAGTTGATTTCGGCCTGATCGCAATCGACATCCAGACCGCCGATCTTGTCGATCAACGCCGCAAACCCGTCAAAGCCGATGCTGATGTATTCCTGAATATCGAGCTTGAAGTTCTCATTGAGAGTGTTGATCAGTTCGCCGGGGCCGCCGCCGCCGTAGCCGCCGTTATAGGCGCCGTTGAGGCGATTGTAGAAGGTGAATCGGCCGCTCTTGCCGATGCGGTGTACGCGCGAGTCGCGCATGAACGAAACCAGCGTGATGGTGCCTTTGTTCGTATCGATCGAGGCAAGCATCATGGTGTCGGAACGGCCGCTTGCGTCCTGCACTTCCGCGACGGAGCGCGAGTCGGTGCCCACGAGCAGGATGTTGACGATGCCTGCCTGCTTGGTGTCTTCCGAGTAGATCGGCATCGCCGTCGGAGTCGGGGTCGGGTCGCCGGTTTCAACGGCTTCGGTTACCGGCTCTTCGGTTGCGGAAACGTTCAGGTCAACGGGCTTGTCGACGGTTTCTACGGCATCCGAGCGCATGCTGGTGAGCACGTATACGCCGAGGCCAACCACTGCCAGCACGATCACCAACAGAACGATCAGCACGATCTTCATGACTTTTGACATGGTGTTACTCCTCATCTATTACAATGTTCATTACTCTGTAAAACGCAACCATGATATCACAACAAACAGCCCGGATTCAATCAAAACGGCAAAACTCACAACTTGTTTACATATATTCTGCGTTTTTTTTCGCCTGTTGCGGCGCTTTTTTTACATCCGCGCAAAAAGAGAAACACCCGCGCAGCGTAGGCTGTCGCGGGTGTTTTCCTGGTGCTTAAAGCTTCAGTTCGTCGATGACATGGCGGACGGCTTTTTCCACGCTGCCTTCCTCAAAGGGAATATCGAGCGAGGCGACCTTGAGCAGGTCAAAATAGCCTTTGCTACCGCCTGCGCGGCAGAGCGCGAGATACGATTCCCAGGCGAGCTTGTGATCCTGCTTCATCCGCCCGTAGAGCTGGAAGGCGCAAACCTGTGCGAGCGCATAGTCCACATAATAGAACGGATAGAGGAAGATATGCTGCTTCTGCATCCAGAAACCGCCCTCTTCAAAGAACGGCACGCCGTCATAATCGCGCCATGGGAGATATTTCTGCTCGATCTCGTGCCAGACCGCTCTGCGCTCCTTTGCGCTCATCGAGGGTTTTTCGTAGACGCGGTGCTGGAACTCGTCCACGCTCACAAGATACGGAATCGTCGCAAGAGACAGTGCAAGGTGCGCATACTTCGCTTTGTCGACCTTGTCCGCGCCGAAGAAGTCCTTGAGGTAGGGATAGGCAAAGTGTTCCATGGTCATAGAGTGAATCTCATTGACCTCGCTCGTGGAGCTGAGGTACGCCGAGATCGGCTGGCTGCGCATCGCGGTATAGCCCGCGAACGCGTGGCCCGCTTCATGCGTGAGCACGTTGACGTCCGCCGCGGTGCCGTTGAAATTCGAGAAGATGAACGGCGCTTTGTAGTCCGGCAGATACGTGCAGTAACCGCCGATGTGTTTGCCGGGGCGCGTTTCCAGATCAAACAGGCCGTGGCCGGAGAGAAAATCGAAGAACTCACCGGTCTCCGGCGAAATTTCGCGATACATCTTCTGCGCGATGGGAACGAGCACGCTCTCGCCGCCGACGGGGTCCGCGTTGCCGTCCGGGAAGATGCAGGTCTCGTCATAGTACTTGAGCTTCTCAACACCGAGGCGCTTTGCCTGCTCCTCGCGGAGCTTTGCAACCGCAGGCACGATGACAGTTCGCACCTGCTCACGGAAGCGCGCAACCTCCGCGGGGCCGTAGTCCGCGCGGTGCATGTTGAGATACCCAAGTGCGGTGTAGTCCGGCAGTCCCAGCTTTTTCGCCATGCGGATACGAACCTTGATGAGCTTGTCGTATTGCGCATCGAGCTTTTCGGAGATGCCCTCGTAGAGCTTCGCCCAGGCGAGGAACGCCTCCTTGCGTTCTTCGCGATCGGGGCTTTCCATATGCTTTAGCAGGCCGTAGAAGTTGACTTCTTTGCCGCGGAAGGTGGTCTTGCACGCGGCAGTAGTCTTTTTGTAGACATTCTCCAGATTGCCCTGCAGGATCAGATCGGGGATGATCTTGGTGCTCTGCGTCTTGTGGTCGATCTCGGCGAGGGTGAAGAGCTGTTTGCCGAATTCCGTTTCAAACTGCGGACGGTAGGGCGAGCGGAGCAGCGTTTCGGTGAAATCCTTGCTCAGCGCCATGAGCTGTGCCACCGCGCGGTTGAAGAACTGCATCTCGCCGTCGTAGAACTTGTCGGTGGTGTCGAGGGTATTGCGGATGCTCGCCACGACATAGCTTGTTTCGAGATGTCCCGTCTCCTCCTGCGAGGCGAGATAGGCCGCCCGCGCTTCCTCATAGCTCTTCGCTTTCTTCAGCAAAGTGAGCAGGGCCTTGAGCTTCTTTTTGAGCGCGCCCATATCCGGACGCTTGTATTCAATCTTGGAAAAGTTGTCCATCGTCAAAACCTTCGTCATATCATCCATCGTTCGCTGTTTCGCTCCCGTTTTCTCTAGATTTCCGGGCGGGAAAATCCGCCGGATACAAGGTTATTGTAGTACTCCGGCACCGTCGTTTGCAAGGTAAAAGCGGGAGAGCTTGTATCAAAAGCGCCAAAATTGCGCGGCACGAGCAAGGTTACTCTGCCGCGGCGTGAAAAGCGCAACACGCAATTGGATTGTGTTGCGTTTTTAGGTGCGTGGTTTACTTTCCCTATGCAATCGAGGTATAATGAACCAAAATCACGCACAGCGCGATTGTTTTTGTTTGCCCTTCTCCTGCGGGCGCTTTCTGCGCGCGGGCGGTCATAGAAACGATGTCGATCTTCAAACGGGAAACGGGGTAGGAGCTTGTTCGGTAACGCGTTTAAGAGAATTCTGGTTTCGCTGATGGTGCTTGCGCTGCTGCTAGGTCTAGGCGCTGGCGTGCTGTTCGGCGTCATTCCCGCGCTGCACTATGATGTCTGGCGCGCGGAGCCGGATGAGCAGATCGCATCTCCGGACGTATCCTTAACCACAGCCTCGCCGGAAGCGACGCCTACCGCGGAGCCAACACCCACGCAGGAGCCCTCGCCCGTCACGGCGGAGGAATGGGTTACGGCGTACATGAAGACCATGACCACGCAGGAAAAACTCGGCCAGCTCGTGATGTTCGGTTTCTCCGGCACGAGCGAGGTGCAGAACCCGTTCCGTGATATCTGGGGCAGTTATTCTGTCGGAAACGCGATTCTCTACGGGCCGAATATCAAGAGCAGCAACAGCGACGGCGGATTTGCGCAGGCAAAGAAGCTGACAGAGCAGATCGCCAGTCGCGTCAACAGCGACATCCCGCCGCTGATCGGCATCGATGTCGAAGGCGGCAGCGTCGTGCGCTTCCGCTGGAATCCGCAGCCGGTCTCCGCGCGCTCGCTCGGGCGGCGCAGGGACGCGGACTACGCAAGACAGCAGTTTGAAACCATCGGCAGCAAGCTCGTCAGCGTCGGCATCAATATCGATCTAGCGCCTGTGCTGGACGTCTCCGAAAACCCCATGGATACCTTCCTCGAAACGCGCATCATCTCCGAGGACGCGAGCATCGCAGCCGCCATCGGCAGCTCGATCATCGAAGGCCTGCAAGCGGGCGGGTGCCTCTCCTGCGCGAAACACTTCCCGGGGCACGGCGGAACAAACGAGGACTCCCACGAAGTCACTCCGGTTGTGGAAAAGACGCTGGAAGAACTGAAAAGCTACGACCTTGTGCCGTTTGCGAGCGCGATCGAGAGCGGCGTGGACGCCATCATGACGTCGCATGTGCTCTATCCCGCGCTGGACAGCACGGATATCGCCTCCATGAGCAAGCCGATCCTGACGGATCTGCTCCGCGGAGAGATGGGCTTTGACGGCATTATCATCAGCGACGACTTCCGCATGGATGGACTGACCACCCGCTATGAGGTCGGCGACGCCGCGGTGCGCTTCCTGCTCGCGGGCGGGGACATCATCCTTTGCGGCGCGGTGAGTGAAAAGCAGCAGGCAATCGTAGACGCGCTGAACTCCGCGGCGGCTGACGGGCGGCTGACGCAAGCGCGTATCGACGAAAGCGTCCGGCGCGTGCTGCTGCAAAAGCTCGCGCTCGGCACATGGGATATTCAGGCTGCGCTCGCCGCGCGGACGACGCCCGCACCGTAACGCGCGAACGAAATGCGTAAGCTTTGAGCCGGAAGCGCCTGCCTCCGGCTCTTTTTGACCCACGACAAATTTTTCGTCTGATAAAACCTGATGAACGGAGCTTCGCTTGCTTGCATTCTTGCACTGTGAACGATAAAATGATGACATGGAAACTTCTAACCAACAATCACCACGCGAAGCCCGAACGGGCTTGCTGGTGCTTCTGCTCGCTGTCGTCGCCGCCGTACTTGCGGCGTATGTGCCGCTTTTTCTGATCATTGCGCCCGCACTCTGGGCGTATGCCGGCGCGCGAACCCGCCCGTACTGGATGATCGTTCCCGCGGCGGTGTTTGCCTATGCCATGTTTACCTTTGAACCCACGGTCGCCGCCGCGGCATATACAGCGGGCGCGCTGCTGGCCGCGGTGATTCTGCTCGTGCTGCTGACGCACGGGTTCTCCAACTCCGACACGGTGCTGATCCTCTGCGGCGTGTTTCTCGTGATGATGTACGCAGTGGTCTGCCTGCCGGGACTATTGGAAGGCCGTCAGGCGTATGCGGATATTCAGGCACGCGTGGGCGATGTCCGTGCCATCTATGCAAACGGCGCCGCGTTTTATGCGCAGATCTCGCCGGAGGCCGTGAAAACCGTGCAGCAGATGCTGGACACGATGTATGACGCGGTGCCGACGACGTTTGTCGCTGTGCTTTGCATCTTTGCAAGCGTCTTGGGTTTGGGCAATCTCCTGTTTTTCCGCGCGTTCTGCCGCAAGCAGACGCAGATCAAGCTTTCACCCATGCGCGCATTCCGCGACTGGACGCTGCCGCGCAGCATGACGCTCGGGCTTTTCGCGATCCTGATCGGATCGATCGTGCTGGAGTTTACGGGTTGGGCGTTTGCCGAAAGCTTCTCCGTGACAGCGAACATCCTCCTGTGCATTCCGCTGTTCCTGCAGGGCATCAGCGTGGTGGATTTTATGCTCTCCCGTGCGCCGAAAAACATCACCGTCGCGCGCACGCTGACGTATATCGGACTTGGTGTACTGTATCAGTGGTTCCTGTTTCCGCTGGTGCTCGTGGGCGTGTTTGATCAGATTTTTCATGTGCGCGACCGCATGCGCGGCATTCCCCCGAAAGCAGCCGCTTAAGAAAACGCGTTTGGCCACGCCGGACGCAACAAGAGGAGAGACGCTATGAAGAAGACGACGTCGGTTCTTTTGCCGCTTGGCGTGCTGCTTTGCGTGCTTTGCGCGGCGATCTATCTCTCCGATCTGTTTCAGGCGTACCGGCTGATCGCATTCTGTGTCGCGTTCGGGCTTGCGCTGATCGTATTCTTCATCAGCCTTGTGGGGGAACGCGCACAGAAGAAAGCCAACCAGAAACGCATGGACGACGTGTTTTCCGAGAACTCGGAGGTTGCGGCGCGGCTGGTCAACCAGGTTTCGATTCCCTGCGCGCTGGTTGAGCAGGACGGCAAGATCGCCTGGCGTAACGAGGCGATGCAGAAGATCTTCGCCGAGCCCGACGTCTGCCGCGCGCAGCCGCATTTTGATTTTTCCGCGCCGCTCGTCGCCGTGCCGATGGAGCACGCGGGCAATGTCTACCAGATCATGAGTGTGCCCGTTTACCGCGAATCGGACGAGCGGGCGATGCTGTTTCAATACTGGCTCGACCGCACGGAGGCCGCGCACTATCAGCGCCTCTTTGAAGAGCAGATGCCGTATGTCGCGCTGATCTACATCGACAACTACGAGGAGCTCTCTGCGGACGTACAGTTCCACAAGACCAGCGTATTCTCCGAGGTGGAGCGTATCGTTGCGGATCTCGTCAAGGAGATCGACGGCGTCTACCGCCGCTATGAGAACGGCCGCTTCTTCGTCGTGTTTGAGGCGCAGCACCTGCCGCAGATGGAGCGCGCGCGCTTCCCGCTCTTGGAGCAGGCGCACAACATCGACACCGGCACAAGCATGCTTGTCTCTCTCTCGATTGCCGTCGGGGCGTCGGATCGCGTTGCGCGCGCGGACGAGAGCGCGCGGCAGGCGATGGAGCTTGCGCTTGGCCGCGGCGGCGATCAGGCCGTCATCAAAAAAGGCGGCGGATACGTATTTTACGGCGGCAGACGGCAGCCGGAGGCAATGCAGAGCCGCGTGAAGATGCGACTTTTCAGCAAAGCCCTGCGGCAGCTGTTTGAGAACACGGGAGACGTGTTCATCGTCGGTCACAAGCGGCCTGACATGGACTGTATCGGCTCTGCGCTCGGCGTTGCGACCTGCGCGAAGTTTGCGGGCTCGCGCGCCTATATCGTGCTCGGCGAGCAAAACAACATGATCGAGCATGCGCTGGAGCTCATTCGCGACAACCGCGCGTTTTCCGGCATGCTGATCACGCCGGAGCACGCGGAGCGCATTATGCGCCCGACGAGCGTGCTCGTGGTCGTGGATACCCAGCGGGTCGGTTCCCTCGTGGAGCCGAAGCTACTGGAGCTCGCAGGCCGCGTGGTCATCATCGACCACCATCGCCGCGGCGCGGATCACATCGATAACCCGACGCTGCATTTTTTAGAGGCGCGGGCTTCGTCCACAAGCGAGCTCGTCACAGAGCTGCTGCAGTACTTTGACGCGAACCTCCGCCCGCCGGCGCTGGTCTGCGGGACGCTGCTTGCGGGCATCACGATCGACACCAAGCACTTTGCGTTCAACGTCGGTTCCCGCACGTTTGAGGCTGCGGGATATCTGCGCAAGAACGGCGCGGACACGAGCATGGTCAAACAGATGTTTCAGGACGACATGGCGAGCTTTGGCGACGTGGCGACCACCGTGCGCAGCGCGGAGGTGCTGCCCGGCGGCATCGCGCTCGGCAGCGTCGGCGAGGAGATCAAAAATGCGGCGCTCATCGCGGCAAAGTCCGCCGACGAGCTCATCGGCATAAAAGGCATCGAGGCTGCGTTCGTGCTCGGCAGAGATGGCGATCTGGTGAGCGTCAGCGGCAGATCGCTCGGCAACGTCAATGTGCAGGTCATCTGCGAGCGACTCGGCGGCGGGGGACACCTCACCATGGCGGGCGCGCAGATTGCGAATATCGATCTGGAAGAAGCGGAGGCGCAGGTGCGCACCGCGATTGAACACTATATGCAGGAGGTACAGAAAGCACTATGAAACTTTTACTGGAACAGGACGTCAAGGGAACGGGCAAAAAGGGCGAGATCGTGGACGTGTCGGATGGCTACGCGCGTAATTTTCTCCTGCCGCGCAAACTGGCTACCCCCGCGGACGCACAGGCGGTCAACGCCGCAAGCATTCAAAAGAGCGCAGCCGCGCACAAGAAGTTTCAGGCGGGCGTTGCCGCGCGTGAGCTTGCCAAGCAGCTCGAAGGCGCTGTCGTAACGGTCAAGGCTAAGGTCGGCGAAAACGGCCATCTTTTCGGCTCGATCACCGGAAAGGAAATCGCGCAGGCGATCTCCGAGCAGAAGCACGTCGAGATCGACAAAAAGAAGGTCGCCCTGACGGACCCCATCCGCGCGCTGGGCGAATACAGCATCCGCGTGAGTCTCTACGAAAACACATTCGCGCTGGTCAAGGTCATCGTCGAAAAGTGCTAACAGCTCTTTTCCGGCCAATCATCCGCGACGGCGCAGGAAACACCCAGTTTGCAAGTAACCGGATCGGAGCACCCGATGGAAGAGTATGAATTCACCCAACCCGCGAACAGCATGACCACGCTGCCGCACGTGAGCGACGCAGAGCGCTCCGTGCTCGGCAGTATGCTCATCGACGCCGGCGCGCTGGAGGTCAGCCTCGAGCAGCTGCGCGAGGAGGACTTTTACGTGCCCGCAAACGCGACGATCTTCGCCGCGATGCGGGATGTCCGCGCGGGCGGCAACGCGGTCGACCTCGTCACGCTCACCGCGGAGTTGGAGCGGCACAACAAGCTCGATATGGCGGGCGGGATGACATATCTCACCGACCTTGTGACGTTTGTGCCGACCGCCGCCAACGTTTCGCACTATATCTCGCTCGTGGAGACCAAGAGCACGCAGCGCGCGCTCATCCGCGCGGGCGGCGAGATCGTGCGCGACGGCATGGACGACGAAAAAGAGCTGGAAGACACGCTCAATCAGGCGGAGAAGCGCATCTACGAAATCTCCATGCGCAAGGTGCAGGGGACTCTGGTTCCCATGGAGCAGATCGTACCGCAGGCTTACAATCTCATCGGCGAACTGGCACAGCGGCGCGGCAAGATCACGGGAATTCCCAGCGGATTCATCGAACTCGACCGCATGACAAACGGATTCCAGAAAAGCGATCTGATCATCGTTGCATCCCGTCCCGCAATGGGTAAATCGAGCTTCGCGATGAACATCGCGCAGTATGCCTCCGTCCACAACGCAAAGACCGTCGTCGTGTTCAGCCTTGAGATGAGCGCGGAACAGCTGGTCATGCGCATGCTCTGCACGGAAGCGACGGTCGATTCCCAGCGCATCAAGGAAGGCCTCATCGGCAACAACGAGATGAACAACCTCATGGAGGTCATGGACCCCATGAGCAGGGCAAAGATCTACATCGACGATTCCAGCGGCGCGAGCGTGCCTATGATCCGCAGCAAATGCAGGAGGCTCTCCGCGCGCGCGGGACTGGATATGATCGTCATCGACTACCTGCAGCTGATGCAGGCGAGCGGCAGCCGCAAGGACGGTAACCGCATGCAGGAAGTCTCCGACATGACGCGCCAGCTCAAGCTGCTCGCGCGCGAACTCAACGTACCGATCATTCTGCTGTGCCAGCTCAACCGCGGCCCGGACACCCGTACCGATCACCGGCCGGTCATCTCCGACCTTCGCGAGAGCGGTTCTATCGAACAGGACGCCGACATGGTCATCCTCCTGTATCGACCTGCGGCCTATATGGACACGCAGGAATACGAGATGGGCGACAACACAAGCCAGATCATCATCGCCAAGCACCGCCACGGCTCGACCGGCGTGGTCAAGCTGCTCTGGCAGGGCGAATACACGCGCTTCCGCTCGATTGCGCAGGAGAACCAGTAAACGCAGCGCGGCGGCAAACCTGCAAAATTTGAATAAAAGGATCTGATGATAGATGAAGAACGCGGACATGTTCTCCGATCTTTCCGCCACGCAGGCGTGGAAGCTCTTTACGGAGACGACGTATCCATGGGAAGTTCTCCCGCAGATCAAGGCGTTTGTGCGCGCGCTGGGGCCAACGCTCTCGCCCGCGGAATACAACCATCCCAGCGAGGAAGTCTGGATTCATAAGAGCGCGGTTCTGTTCCCGAATATCTACATCGCAGGCCCGACCATCATCGGAGAAGGCACAGAGGTACGCCCCGGCGCATTTATCCGCGGCAGCGTACTCGTCGGCCGCGGCTGCGTGGTCGGCAACTCCACGGAGCTTAAAAACTGCATCCTCTTTGACAAGGTACAGGTGCCGCACTACAACTACATCGGCGATAGCATCCTGGGTCATTATTCGCATATGGGCGCGGGCTCGATCTGCTCCAACGTCAAGAGCGACAAGTCGCTGGTCAAGGTGCGCGCGGGCGAGAAAGTCATCGAGACGGGGCTCAAAAAGTTCGGCGCGATCCTCGGCGACCATGTCGAGGTCGGCTGCAACAGTGTGCTCAATCCCGGCACGGTGCTGGAGTCCAACGCTTCCGTCTATCCGCTCTCGCGCGTGCGCGGCGTGGTCAAGGCGGGGCACATCTTCAAGAGCCAGGACGAGATCGTTCCTCGCAAATAACGACGCAGAGGCCGCGTCAACCGGACAAGGATGCCCGGGTGAAACGCGGCTTTTTTGCTGCCTGAAATCCGCCGTTACGTTGCAACACTGTGTCAATCGTAGCAGAGCGTGATGACAGTCGGGAAAATTGTGAACAGCTCGCAACTTTCCTGATAACCCACTGCCCGGCCGTGCAGAATCGGCTATACTATGCATATGATCACGTTTCGACACCATTCCAGATTTCTCTCGTTTCGCAGGCCGCAGGGTGCGGTTTCCTGTAATACGAGCGTACAAATCGAGGCCGAGATCGGCGGGGACCCCGCCGCACGCGTACAGTTGCGCCTGTATAACCAGCTCGGTGTCGAGTCATTTTTCGACATGACGATCGAGGGCGGCCGCGCGCGCGGGGAGATTCCCATGCCGGGCGTGCCGTGCCTTGTTTGGTATTATTTCATCATCCGTACGCCGGACGGGCGCACGCAGTACTACGGCGCGGACAGCGGCGAAGGCCGGCTGGAGTCCCACGCGCCGCGCTCATATCAGATCACGGTCTATGACGGCGCGTTCCAGACGCCCGCACACTGGCGCGAAGGCATCGTCTACCAGATCTTCCCCGACCGGTTCCGCAGGAGCAGCTGGGAGGATTTCCGCGAGCGCGCGAAGTATCATGCAAACCTTGGCAGGTTCCTGCGCATCCACGACCGCTGGAGCGAGGACGTTTGCTTTACAGCGGCACCCGGCGCAGAGGACTATGAACCCAACGACTTTTTCGGCGGAGACATCAACGGCGTCCGCGAAAAGCTCGGCTATCTTGCGTCTCTGGGCGTGACGACGATCTATCTTAACCCGGTGTTCGAGTCCGCAAGCAACCACCGCTATGACACGGCGGACTATCACCGCATTGACCCGATCTTCGGCAGCGAGGACGATTTCCGCGCGCTCTGCGCGGAGGCGAAGGAGCAGGGCATCCGCATCATGCTCGACGGCGTGTTTTCGCACACTGGCGCAGACAGCCGCTATTTCGACAAATATTCACGCTATGAAGAACTCGGCGCATATGAATCCGCCGATTCGAAGTACCGCAGCTGGTACCGCTTCGTGGGCGACAGCAAACAGTACGACAGCTGGTGGGGTTTTCCCACGTTGCCGAACGTCAACGAGCTGGAGCCGAGCTATACCGATTTTATCGCGGGAGAACAGGGCGTGCTCTCGCACTGGGCAAATGATGGCGCGACCAGCTGGCGGCTGGACGTTGCGGACGAACTGCCGGACGAATTCATCCGCATCCTTAGAAAGCGCCTCAAACAGAACGATCCGGAGGGCGTGCTCCTCGGCGAAGTCTGGGAGGACTGCTCCAACAAATACGGCCCGGAGGGCAGACGCGGCTATGTCAACGGCGACGAGCTGGACAGCGCGATGAACTATCCCTTCATGGAAGCCGCGATTTCGTTTCTGACCGGACGCACGGACGCCTACGCGCTCGACCACGTGCTGCAAACCCTGCGGGAACGCTACCCGAGGCCGTTCTTCGAGGCTTGCCTGAACCTGATCAGCTCGCACGACATCATCCGCGCGGCGACCGCGCTCTCGGGCGCGCCCGACCGCAACTCGGTCTCGCGAAAGCTCCAGGCGGCGTATCAGCCAAACGAAGCCGACCAGCAAAAGGGTTACCTGCGTCTGATCCTCGCCGCGGCGCTCCAGATGGCGCTGCCGGGCGTGCCCTCCGTCTACTATGGTGACGAGGCGGGCATGACGGGCATGAGCGACCCCTTCAACCGCGGGACCTACCCCTGGGGCTCGGAGAACGGGCAGGTGTTTGCGGGATACACAACCCTGATGCGCGCGCGCAAGGATAGCCCGGCGCTGAAGCGCGGGCTCTGCCGGATGGGCGCGCTCTCGCCGGAGGTCTACGCGATCCTGCGCTGGCTGCCGGAGAGCGGGGAGCAGGCGCTTCTGCTCGTCAACCGCGGAGAGCGGGATCAGCTGGTGACGCTGCACCCGGATGACATTCCGCAGGGCGCGGACGGCGAAAGCCCGGTTGCGCTCAACCGCACGCTTGTGGACGTGCTCACGGGAGACGAGATCGAGCCGCAGCACGGCGAGGTGGAAACGCGCATGCTGCCGATGAGCGCGCGGCTTTATTTAAGCAAGTAGCAAAAGAATACGACGAATACAACGGCAAATTGCCGATTGAGATCAACCAAAGCGAGGGATACCGGATGTTTCAACAGCAGAGAAGAGGAATCGACGAACTGGGACGCACAATGCTGATTACAGCGCTCGTGCTCTCCGTCATCGGCATGATCGTCTCAAAATCAGTCGGCTGGCTTAGAATCGTCACCAGCCTGCTCAGCGGCGCGCTGCTTGTGCTGATCGTGCTGCGCATGTTCAGCAAGGACTACAACAAGCGCTATCAGGAGAACATGAAATACCTGACGTATGAGACCGCGGTCAAGCAGTGGTTTCAGCGCACGTTCCGCACCAAGGGCGCAGGCAGCGGCTACAGCGCGCCCAAAGCGAAGCGCGCGGGCAAGAACCCGACCTGGTCGGAGCTCAAGCAGTATAAGTACCTGATCTGCCCGCAGTGCGCCCAGCGCCTCCGCGTGCCGCGCGGCAAGGGCAGAATCCGCGTGACCTGCACCAACTGCGGCAACGTGTTTGAAACACGCAGCTAAACCGTAGAGTTTGCCGAATCTCCACATTTTTCGGGCGTTTGTGTTGCAAAAAACACTTTATTTTCTCGAAAATGATGATATACTACTAAATAGCTAGTGATTCAACGGCTGACTATTAGGTTGGAGGAACAAACCATGCAGGCAACGAAAGATATGCTGATCCAGCAGGTCATCGAGCTGGACGAAGGCACCGCCGATATTCTCATGAACGCGGGCATGCACTGCCTCGGCTGCGCGATGGCGCACGGCGAGAGCATTGAGCAGGCTTGTGCGGTGCACGGAATCAATTCCGATGCACTCATCGGCGAGATCAACGCGTACCTCGCGGGCAAGTAACGCGAGCGACGCTACAGCGTGCAAACCGGCCGCGTCGAAGCACGCGGCTTTTTTGCGCGCTTTTTCCGGCAAAGATGCGGGTTGTTTCACATTCGTTCACATCCTGGACGGAAAAAAGGCATTCTCACAGAACTCGTTGCATGATACAATGTCTTTCGGATGCAGAAAGGACAGGGGCTATGTTTGGCTATATCCGGCCGCTGGAATGCGAACTCAAGGTGCGGGAGCAGGCGGAGTACCGCGGCGTTTACTGCGGGCTTTGCAAGAGCATCGGCAGGCGATACGGGCAGATCGAGCGCCTGACGCTGAGCTATGACTGCGCGTTTCTCGCGCTGACGCTGTCCGCCCTCACCGGAGGCGCCTCCTTTACCCCCGGCAACTGCGGCCCGCGCGTTTATCGCGGCAAGCGGCCGATCGCCGATCCTTCTCCCGTTCTCGACTATGCAGCGGACGTAAACGTGCTGCTCGCGTGGTATAAAGCCGCGGACGACGCAGCCGACGAAAAGAGCGCAAAGGCAGCCGCGGCAAGGCTCGCGCTGGTGCGCGCCTACAAAAAAGCTGCGAAAGCGAATCCGCAGCTCGACGCCGCGATTCGCGAGAGCATGGATAAACTGCATGCGCTGGAGGCGCAGAAGACCGCCTCGACGGACGAACCCAGTAACGCCTTCGGCAGCCTGCTTGCCAGTGTGATCCTGCACGCGCCGATGTTGCCGGAGCAAGAGCGCACCGCCGCGCAATGGATGTACTATAACCTCGGCAAATGGATCTATTTGATCGACGCCTGGGACGACCGCGAGAAGGACGAAAAGAGCGGCAGCTATAATCCGTTTCTTTTGACGAAGATGGAGCGGGAGCAGGGCGAGTTTCTGCTCAATATCACGCTCAACGAAGCCAAGAAGGGCTACGATCTGCTCAACCTCACCGCGCCAAGCGGGCTATTGGATAACATCATGACACTGGGACTTGTGCATGCGCAGGAGCGCGTGCTTTCGGGAGAGAGAGGCTGCGCGACGGGAACTGCCGCGCAGAAGGATAAAGGAGACAAGGAATGAACCCCTACAAAGTGCTCGGCGTGAGCGAAAACGCCTCGCAAGAGGAGATCCGTGCGGCATATTTGGAACTGGTGAAGAAATATCACCCGGATAAATACGCGGACAATCCCCTCAAGGAGCTGGCGGGTGAGAAGCTCAAGGAGATCAATCAGGCCTACGAGATGCTCACCAAAAAGCAGTCGTCGGGCAACGGCGGCTACGGCTCGACCTCCGGCACATACGGTTCCTACAACGCTGGCGGCAACTATTCGCGCCCCGGCGGCACGGCCTACAGCGGACCGTTTGCGGCGGAGTTTGCGCGCGCGCGCTCCTTTATCAACCAGAACAATCTCGACGCAGCACAGGCGATCCTCAACGGCATCTCCGTGCACAACGCGGAGTGGAACTATCTTTCCGGCGTAATTTTCCTCCGGCAGGGTTCCTATCAACGCGCAACGGAGTGCTTCGGGCGTGCCTATGACGCGGAGCCGGACAATGCGGAGTATCGCAACGCATATTCTTCGCTCAACAATTCCGGCAGAGTCTATCAGCGCGGCACCAACGGAAACATGGACGCCTCGCCCTGCTGCGACGTTTGCAGTGCGCTGATGTGCCTCAACTGCTGCTGCGGCGGAGACTGCTGCTAACGCGCATCAACAGAGCCCTGCGGGCTCTGCAATTCTGAAAAAAGCCTCACTTACAAAAAAAACAGCGCGAAAGCGCTGTTTTTTTATTATATGTTGTTATCCTGAACGGAGTCGATGACGATGTCGCATTGCGGCAGGATGTTCAGCGCCTCGAAGTATTTGTTCTCAAGCGGAATCCAGCGGCTTTCGAACACCTTCAGCGCCGCTTTGCCGTTGCGCTTGAGGATGCGGCTGAGCTGCAGCGCGGGATCGATCCGGCAGAACACGTTGAGATCATAGTACGGCGCGAGCAGCGGATGGAGGCTGTATGCGCCCTCGACGAGCACGATCTTCCTCGGCGATACCGCAACCGGCGGCAGCAGCAGGTTTTCGTGACAATCATATCTGCGCACCTGCGCCGTCTCGCCACGCAGCGCGGGCAGCAGCGCCTCCGCGAGGAACCGCTCCGCGTCCACGTTTCCGCCGGGCTTACTCAGGCGGTTTGGCGTGCGCGTATGTGGCTGGAGAAAATAGTCGTCCAGATGGAACACGTTTGCGTCGAGCAGCTTGCTCAAACGCTCCGACATTGTGGTTTTGCCCGCGCAGCACATGCCGTCGATGGCGACGAGCACGCGCTCCCGCGATTGCATCAGCTGTGCGATGCGTGTTTGAATCTCCCGATCTGCTTCTCCAGAGAAGACGGACTGCTGTTTTTCCGGCATGAATACCCCTTATCTTTTGTCGATGTGCAGATGAGCACACCCAAATATTATAGCACAATTGTCGGATGCAGTTGCAATCACATGCGATTTCCTCAGCACCTAAAACAAAACCGCCCGCGGATTCCGCAGGCGGATGGAAGCGATGCGAGTCAGATTCCAAATGCAAGATGGTTCCGCTGGCGAACCCAGCGAACCGCGCCGTCGACGGGGAGACGGTCGTTGACACGCAGGGTAAAGTACTTGCCTTTGCGGCGGAACAGTTCATATTCGATCATCCGTCGGTAAGCAGGCGGCGCGACGGCCGACATGATTGAGCCGGATAGCGCGACAGGCACCAGCGCCTTGAATCCAAGCGCGTCCGAAACCGCGACGATACAGTCCGCAGCATGGCTCGCCGAAAGCGCGGCATAGCGCAGGGCAAGCTCGTCGCCCGTCTCAACCGCGGTGAAAAACAGCCCGATCAGCTGGCGCGCGGCTTCCTCGTTTTGCATGCGTGCCGCGGAGGCGAGGAACGCTTCCGGCGTGCGCACGTCAAAGAGGGTAAAATACGCGTCCTTGAGCGCGGTATAGGCTTTTCCGAAAAAGAGATGCTGATAGACGCTGCGGTAGACGAACGCCGCGATATCAAACCCGCCGCCCGTATCGCCGCAGAGCACGCCGATGCCGCCGAACTGCGCGCGCTTGCCTTCCGCGTTCATGCCCGCACAAGTGACGCCGCTGCCCGCCGAATAACAGATGCCGACGCCGGTTTCGATGCCGGCCATCACACCCAAGTAACCATCGTTGCAGACGAAGCTCTGCTTGAGCCCGCGTACGCGCAGCGCCTGCTGCAGCGCGAGGGCTTGCTCCTCATAGTCTGCCCCGGCGAGACCCAGAACGGCATCTCCAACATCGTCCAGCGTGTAGTTCTGCGATTCGAGCAGCTCCTCAATCGATCCAATCAGCAAATCCGCCGCGCCGTCAAATCCGCCGGGCAGCGTCTCGTGGTTGCTTGGGCCGCCGCGTTGCGCGGCAATGACCATGCCGGACGCATTGAGCAAGCGGTATTCGGTTTTCGAGTTGCCTCCGTCAACGGCCAGATAGCAGCGTTTCTCGTCCATGGCAGCAGTTCCTTGCAACGGTATATTTCACGCGATTTGGCGGAATATGCAAATTCAATCGAAGAAATGAGGTAGAAGGGAACGGTTTTGCAGGAGCATTTCACTTAGACACGGCGCGGCTTTGTCCAGATCGGCCGTGATGGGATTGCATGCGAGCGCCTGCAATGCGGTTTTGCGGTCTCCCGTGATCGCGGCCTGCACCGCGAGGGTTTCATACGCCTTGACGCTGATGAGCAGCGAGCGCAGCACGTCGCCCGGCGCAACGGTCGCCGGAACGCGCTGGATGGTGTCTTTTTCCACAAAGCAACTGGTTTCGATGACGCTGTTGTCCGGCAAAAAGTCCAGCACACCCTGGTTTTGCACATCCACAACGTGATAGCCGGGCGCGGCGCCGGAGAGCGACGCGATCAGCGCGATGGCGGCCTCGGAGTAGAGATGGCCTCCGCGCTCCGCGAGCATCGACGGGATCGTGCGGTTCCGCTCGTCTGCATAATAGGATAAGAGGCGCGTTTCGATCTCCACACATGCCTCTCCGCGCGTTTGCGCGGCAGAAAGCTGCTCGTTCAGTTTGCGTTCACGGTAGAAGAAATATTGCAGATAGTCGTTGGGAATGGCACCCAGCAACTCAATGATCGGACGATAGGTTTGAATCCAGGGTTCGTGCCCGGCTGCCTGCGCGAGCGAAGCGGCCTCCAGCAGCTGCGGAAGCACGTTCTTTCCGCCGGCATGCACCGCCGTAATCGCGCCGCAGTGGTTTAACGACGCGGTCTCAAGCCGCACCTGATCCATTGGGAGCTGCATCAGCTTTGCGATGCGCTCCTGCGCGCCGATGGGGAGATTGCATAAGCCGACCGCTTTGATCGGCGTGTGATTGAGCAGAAACTCTGTGACGATGCCGGACGGGTTGGAGAAGTTGATGAGCCAGGCCTGCGGCGCATAGCGCTCGATGGCGGCTGCGATCTCTGCCATCTGCGGAATCGTCCGCAGCGCGTTGGTAAAGCCGCCGATGCCGGTCGTCTCCTGCCCGATGAGGCCGAAGCGCAGGGGAATCTTCTCGTCGCGGATGCGGGCTTCCAGCTTGCCTGCGCGGATCTGCGCCACGACAAAGTCTGCGCCGTCCAGCGCGCGCGGGAGATCTTTTGTGCGGGTGATGCGCGGCTCCATGCCGTTTTCCAGCAGCACGCGCTCGCAGAATTCGCCGACGATGTTCAGGCGGGATTCGTCGATATCGCTCAGGCGCAGTTCTTCAAGCGGGAGGATGTCCTTTCGGCGAATCAATCCATGCATCAGCTCCGGGCAATAGGTGCTGCCCGCACCGACAATTGCCAGCTTGATTCCCATATGGCGCCTCCTGAAGAACGATAAGCAAACAACGATAGGCTTGTAAAAAACGCATAAGCAACATCGATTTATACATCAACGCGATGCTAAGTATATCACAGTTCGATTTCTCGTTTCCATCATAATCTTGTAAAATCGAATCACTTTCAGGAAAAAATATTGCATTGCAACTATATAAATTCGGAATATTAGTATATTCACAATGTAACACGGTATAAAATGTCGAAGAAGTAAGAAAGTATAAACCTTCCGGAATGCGCCTAAGTCCGCGATTCTGCTGATCTTTACGTGTAAAAGAGTAAAATGGATGATACTGCGAGGAAAGTCGCGCGCACGCGCAAGGAAGGGCATCGATTGTCAGCATGCAACAGAACCGAACGACCCAATGGTACACAGGCACCGCAAAGAAGCGAACGCATAATCGAATACGGATTGCATGCGGACGCGTACCGGTTTCCGGATTTAATCGCGGAAACAGTACATATCCGCTTCGTTAAATAAACGTTTAAGGTCTCTGCGCGTAAAAAAGTTCATGATACTTGTATATATGACGTGAAAAAGCACAAAGTACCGGGCGTATCCTTATCAAATATGATTTGTTTTTTTACGAGCGGAAGTTTGCGCAAGCAAACGAAAAACGCTTGCCTTGCGTTGCGGACACGATTCGCGTCACAAAATATTTTTGTTTCGCGCGCACGGTCAAAAATATACAAAAGTGCAGATAAGTGTATAATAAGATACTTCAATATGTCAGAATCTTGTAAATTCACGAAAAAAAGTTTTCAATAATCTTCATTCTGGCTCTTTTCATCTGGCCAAGACTATAGTAAAATAAGTTGTACGGTTCTTCCGAGTACCAGTGAGGACAGAGCCGCGCACGCCAGGCGAACAGCCTGCGTCACCTGTATGGAGCGCTTTAATTCCAAAGGAAGCGCCCACTGTTTTTATCAGTTAGAGGAGAGAGAACAAAATGGACATTGGAGCAAGCATCAAGAGACTTCGCAAGTCGCATGGCGAAACGCAGCAGCAGCTTGGCGAAGCAGTAGGCGTTGTGCAGCAATCCGTTGCTGCATGGGAATCCAACCGTTGTATGCCGGACATCGCGTCCCTCGTGGCGATCGCGACCCACTACAACACCTCGACCGACAGCATTCTTGGTCTCACCGAGGAGCCGAGCTATCTGTTCGACACGGAGGGCATGCAGTCGTACCGTAACGACGTGGCACTGGCCGACCGCCTGCCGAACGAGATCCGTGAAGGCGTGCTGGCACTGATCCGCCTCGAGCGCGTCAAATACGGCCGCTAAAGCGTGCATATCTTCCACCGGCCCCGGGAGGATATGAACATTTCGAACCAATCGTGTCTATTCTGACCGTTTCATACAAGTAACCCTCCATCGGCCCCGGGAGGGATACCACAAGGCCCATCGCATTAATAGGAAACAAACCAGCACCGCACCCGAAGACGGGTGTTGCATCCGGTTTGTTTCCTGTTTGTTTTTAGAATGATTGCGCACGCATACTTCCTGCGCTTACGCCGTAATGAACGGATTGCATACAAACATACAGTATGCAAAAGGGTTGCAACGCGCGGCTTCATCATATATAATGCACGTAGACCGTTTCTTGTGTTCAACTCTCAATCTATATGAGGTGAATTATGGATTACAAAGCCATAGCGGAACAGGTGGGGCCGCGCGTCGGCGCCACGCAGGAGTGGATCTTTCACGTTCTGCGCGAGGGCATCATCAGCGGGAAACTTCCCGGCGGCATGCAGCTCAAGCAGGATGAAATCTCCGCGGCGCTGAACGTCAGCCACATTCCCGTGCGCGAGGCGCTCAGAAGGCTGGAGGCGCAGGGTCTCGTCCGCATCCACGCAAACCGCGGAGCCGCGGTGACGGAGCTTACCCGCAGCGAGCTGCTGGACATGATGGAAGTCCGCGCGACGCTCTCGGTCATGATGCTGCGAAACAGCGCGCCCATGCTGACCAGATCCGACTTCGACGCGCTGGAGGAGATTGTCCGCCAGCAGCGCGAAACCACGGGAGAGGACATCGTCCGCTCCGAAGAGCTCAACTACAAGTTTCACGAGATTCTGACCTCCCACGCGAAGAACTCGATGGCAAACTTCCTGCTCGAGCTCGTGCACGCGAACATCGACCGCTATCTGCGCTCGAACTTCTACGGCTCGGCACAGACGCGCGAAATCTCGATCAACGAGCATGAAGCGATCATCCAGACCTGCCGCGAGGGAGATTTCGAGAGCGCATGCAACCTGCTGCGCGACCACATCCTCAACGCCAAGCAGTTCATCCCGACCTCAATGAAGTAAATGTTGAAGATGAAGTAAAACTTCGAATCCGTTAAAGCAGGCTCCTCCGGGAACCTGCTTTTTTACGCGGAACGATCTGTTGTATTCCGAGAACTCAAAATACGTTATATATAAGGAAGCGATTCCACAGAAGGGATATTTGCTCGCCGGAACCACGTAATCTCTGTCATGGCTGCCGTGCAAATCGCGACGTGCACTGTTGTGCGGACAAAAAAAGTGTGTTATACTGCTCAGGCGGCGAAAGATCGCAAAAAACGTTGGATTTCGCGGGAATCGGGCGTAATCTTGCGCTAAACGCCGAATGCAAACATTCTCTCTCCAAATCCGCCGATTGCGGGCAAATTGCGCAGGGCAAAAAACCTCAAAAATCTTGCCCGAATTCTGAAAATTCTTCTTGCAATCCCTTGGATATCTGTGTAAAATAAGACTGTTCGCGCCGCAAAGGCTATGTTTTTGTGCGTGAAAGGGATGATCGGGAGGTTGCCGGTTCTGCCATCCGGGTAATTTCCGCTCAGACCCAACGTCCAAACCAGGACGAGGGTGAGTTTACGGAGCAATTCGTGTAAGTCCCGAACGAGTATAGCGCACAGCCGAAAGGCTGGGCCTGCCTTATGAAGAAGGAAACACACGGCTTTGTGTACCGCCCCTATTACGAAGGAGGATATCAATAACATGGCAAACAGAATTCGCATCAAGCTCAAGGCGTATGAAAGCTCTCTGATCGATCAGAGTGCAGAGAAGATCGTCGAAACCGCCAAGAGAACCGGCGCACAGGTCAGTGGTCCGATCCCCCTGCCCACGGAAACGGAAATCGTTACCATCCTGCGCGCAACCCACAAGTATAAGGATTCCCGCGAACAATTCGAGATGCGCACACACAAGCGCCTGATCGACATTCTCCAGCCGTCTTCCAAGACTGTTGACGCGCTGATGAAGCTTGATCTCCCCGCAGGTGTTGACATCGAGATCAAACTGTAACCAACCGGAGGTAAACATGAAGAAAGCCATTTTGGGCAAAAAGATCGGTATGACGCAGATGTTTCGAGCTGACGGTACCATGATCCCCGTGACAGTCATCGAAGCCGGTCCGTGCCCCATCATCCAGAAGAAGACCGTCGGTACGGACGGATACGAAGCTGTTCAGGTAGGCTTCAGCGAGTTGCGTGCAAAGCTCTCCAACAAGCCGAGAACGGGGCATTTTGCCAAAGCGGGCGTGAAACCCCTCCGTTATATGAGAGAGTTCAAGCTCGACGACGCGAAGAACTACGAAGTCGGCCAGGTCATCAAAGCGGACATGTTCGCCGAGGGCGACAAGATCGACGTTCGCGGCGTGAGCAAGGGCAAGGGCTTCCAGGGCGTCATCAAGCGTTGGAACCAGGCGCGCGGCAAAATGACGCACGGCTCGCACTTCCACCGCAGCCCGGGTTCCATGAGCGCAAACTCGAGCCCGTCGCGCGTATTCAAGCACAAGAACCTTCCCGGCCACATGGGCAACGAAACCGTCACCGTGCAGAACCTCGAAGTCGTGCGCGTGGACGCAGAGCGTAACCTGCTGCTCGTCAAGGGCGCGGTTCCCGGCCCGAAGGGCGGCCTCGTTTCCGTAACGAGCACCGTGAAGTAAGGAGGAGCAAGAGAATGCCTAAAGTAGCAATTGTCGATATCACCGGCAAGAAGGTCGGCGAATACGAGCTCTCCGAAAACACTTTTGGACAGCCTGTCAACCAATACGTTCTCCACGAGGTCGTCCGCGCACACCTCGCCAACTGCCGTCAGGGCACGCAGAGCGCCCTCACCCGCGCGGAAGTCTCCGGCGGCGGCATCAAACCCTGGCGTCAGAAGGGCACCGGCCGTGCCCGTCAGGGTTCCACCCGTTCGCCCCAGTGGCGTCACGGCGGCGTGGTGTTCGCACCGAAACCCCGCGACTACACGATCCGCGTCAACAAAAAGGTCAAGCGCGTCGCAATGAAGTCCGCGCTGTCCGGTAAGGTTCTCGATAACGAACTCGTTCTCTTCAACGAGCTGAACCTCAAGGTCGCCAAGACCAAAGAGATGGTCAAGGTTCTCGAAGCCATCAAGGTAGAGCAGGCCCTCATCGTCCTGCCGGAACCCAACGCCACAGTGGAGCGCGCTGCGCGCAACATCCCCGGCGTCAAGACCACACTGGTCGGCACCCTGAGCGCGTACGAGATTCTCAAGTACAAAGTGCTGATCCTCACCGAGGAGTCGGCCAAGAAGATCGAGGAGGTGTACGCGTAATGAAGAGCGCCTATGACATCATCAAAAAGCCGGTTCTGACCGAGAAAACCTACGATCAGTTCGCGAGCAAGACCTATACCTTCGAAGTCGACAAGACCGCCAACAAGATCGAGATCAAGAAGGCAGTCGAAGAGATCTTCGATGTGGAAGTGGAAAGCGTGCACACCGTCAACCGCGACGGCAAAATGCGCCGCCAGGGCAATTCTTCCGGCCGCACGCCGAGCAGCAAAAAGGCCTACGTGAAGCTCAAGAAGGACTCCAAAGGCATCGAGTTCTTCGACAGCATCTCGCAGTAAGGGGAGGACGAACCATGGGTATCCGTAAGATCAATCCGATCACGCCGGGCCAGCGCTTCATGACGGTTTCTTCTTTTGAAGAAATCACCAGAAAAACGCCGGAACGTTCGTTGCTCGAAGATAAGAAAAAGAACGCCGGCCGCAACGTCACCGGCAAGATCACCGTCCGCCACCAGGGCGGCGGCGCGCGCCAGAAGTACCGTATCATCGACTTCAAGCGCAACAAGGACAACGTCCCCGCGAAGGTCTTCTCGGTTGAGTACGACCCGAACCGCTCGGCGAACATCGCGCTGCTCCACTACCTCGACGGCGAGAAGCGCTACATCATCGCTCCGCTCGGCCTCAAGGTCGGCGACATGATCGTCTCCGGTGAGACCGCCGATATCAAAGTCGGTAACGCTCTCCCGATCGCGAACATCCCGGTCGGCACGATGATCCACTGCATCGAGCTCAAGCCCGGCAAGGGCGCGCAGCTGGTCCGCTCCGCGGGCAACGCGGCGCAGCTGATGGCAAAGGAAGGCGCGTATGCGCAGGTCCGTCTGCCCAGCGGTGAAGTCCGCCTGATCCCGATGAACGCGAAAGCAACCATCGGCCAGGTCGGCAACATCGACCATGCCAACATCCAGATCGGTAAAGCAGGCCGCAAGCGCCACATGGGCGTCCGCCCGACGGTCCGCGGCAGCGTCATGAACCCCTGCGACCACCCGCACGGCGGCGGCGAAGGCAAGAGCCCGATCGGCAAGCCCGGCCCGGTTACCCCGTGGGGCAAGCCCGCTCTCGGTTACAAGACGCGCAAGCATAAGAACCCGACCAACAAGTACATCGTGCGCCGCAGCAACGGCAGCAGCAAGTAACGGGAGAGGAAGGAGATATACAATGAGCAGATCGATTAAAAAAGGCCCATTCATTAGCGAACGCCTTCTCGGGCGTATCGAGGCGATGAATGCGAGCGGAAAAAAGACGGTCGTCAAGACGTGGTCTCGCGCCTCTACCATCTACCCGCAGATGGTTGGTCATACCATCGCGGTGCATGACGGCAAAAAGCACGTGCCCGTGTATGTGACCGAAGAAATGGTCGGCCATAAGCTCGGCGAATTCGCACCGACGCGCACGTTCAGAGGACACAGAGGCTCCGAGAAGTCCTCTTCTGCAAGGTAAGGAGGAACGAAGCAAATGGCAACCAGAATGAGAGAAAAGTCGGCCAAGCGCGCGGCCAACGCCGATAAGCGTCCGCACGCCACCGCAAAATACATTCGAATCTCTTCGCGCAAGGTGAAGGCCGTCATCGACCTGATCCGCGGCAAGAGCGTCAGAGAAGCCGAAGCAATCCTGCTCTACACGCCGAAAGCGGCGACCGAGCCGGTTGCAAAGCTGCTCAAGAGCGCGATTGCGAATGCGGAAAACAACCTTGACCTCAACCGCGAAGAGCTGATCGTCGCCGAGATTTACGCCAACCAGGGACCGACCCTGAAGCGTTTCCGGCCGAGAGCGCATGGACGTGCGAGCGCAATCCGCAAGCGCACGAGCCACATCACGGTCGTGTTGGATCAGGCGAAGTAAGGAGGAAATGAACAATGGGTCAAAAAGTTAATCCGAACGGGTTCCGCGTTGGCGTCATCAAGGACTGGAACACCCGCTGGTACGCCTCCAAGAAGGATTTCGCCGATTTCCTCGTCGAGGACCGCAAGATCCGCGACTTCGTGAAGAAGAAGTACTATCAGGCCAGCATTTCGCGCATCGAGATCGATCGCGCGGCAGGCAAGGTCACCGTTAGCATCTTCACCGCGCGTCCCGGCCTTCTCATCGGCAAGGGCGGCACGGGCATCGATGTCATCAAAGAGGACATCAAGAAGACGATCGGCAAAGACGTGAGCGTCAACATCATGGAGATCCGTGATCCCGACGCAGACGCACAGCTGGTTGCGGAAAACATCGCGTCGCAGCTCGAGAAGCGCATCAGCTTCCGCCGCGCCATGAAACAGAGCATGGGCCGCGCGATGCAGAAAAACAGCGTAAAAGGTATCAAGCTGATGGTCTCCGGCCGTCTCGGCGGCGCGGAAATCGCGAGAAGCGAAGGATACCATGACGGTTCCATCCCGCTGCAGACCATGCGCGCGGATATCCAGTACGGCTTCGCGGAAGCGAAGACCACCTACGGCCGCATCGGCTGCAAGGTCTGGATTTACAAGGGCGAACTGCTCGGCAAGCGCGGTGCTTCCGACAGGCGTGAGGAAGGGGGCAAATAAACCATGTTGATGCCGAAAAGAGTTAAGCGGCGCAGAGTCTTCCGCGGCCGCATGAAGGGTAAAGCCACCCGTGGCAACACGATCACGCAGGGCGAATACGGCCTCGTCGCGCTGGAACCCTGCTGGGTCACCAGCCAGCAGATCGAAGCTGCCCGTGTCGCGCTTACGCGTTACATCAAACGTGGCGGTCAGGTCTGGATCAAGATCTTCCCCGACAAGCCTGTTACTGAGAAACCCGCTGAAACCCGCATGGGTAGCGGCAAAGGCTCCCCGGAATACTGGGTTGCCGTCGTGAAGCCGGGTCGCATCCTCTTTGAGATTGCTGGAGTCGAGCAGGAAGACGCATATGAAGCGCTTCGTCTTGCAATGCACAAGCTCCCGCTCAAGTGCAAAGTGATCAAGAAGGAAACCGAAAAGGGTGGTGAAACCGATGAAAGCAAATAAGTTTCGCGATATGAATAACGACGCGCTTGCTGCTCAGGAAAAAGAGCTCAAGAGCGAGCTGTTCAACCTTCGCTTTCAGTCGGCTACCGGCGGTCTTTCGAACCCCAACCGCATCAGCGAGTGCAAGAAAGACATCGCCAGAGTAAAAACGATCATTCGTGAGCGCGAGCTCGCGAAGGCAGCCGAGTAACGGGAAGGAGGACAGAGCAATGGAAGAAAGAGGCTACAGAAAGACCCGTATCGGCGTGGTCGTCAGCGATAAAATGGACAAGACCGCCGTTGTCGCCATCAAGACCAAGGTTCGCCACCCGTTATATGGCAAGATGGTCAACCGCACGCGGAAGTTCAAGGTTCACGATGAAGAGAACCAGTGCGGCGTCGGCGATACCGTTAAGATTATGGAAACGCGCCCCATCAGCAAAGACAAGCGGTGGCGCCTCGTCGAGATCGTCGAGAAGGCGAAGTAAGGACTGGAGGAACTGGGAATATGATTCAACCGCAAACCAGATTAAAGGTCGCGGACAACAGCGGCGCGAAAGAGATCATGTGCATTCGCGTGCTGGGCGGTTCCTACCGTAAGTCCGCCAATATTGGCGACGTCATCGTGGCCAGCGTCAAGTCCGCATCGCCGGGCGGCGCGGTCAAGAAGAAGGATGTTGTTCGCGCGGTTGTCGTGCGTACGGTGTCCGGCATTCAGCGTCCGGACGGAAGCTATATCCGTTTCGACGACAATGCAGCCGTCATTATCAACGACCAGAAACAGCCCCGCGGCACCCGTATCTTTGGGCCCGTGGCGCGTGAACTCCGTGAGAAGGACTACATGAAAATTGTGTCCCTCGCACCGGAAGTACTGTAAAGGAGGAGCATGACATGAACAGCTTAAACGTCAAAAAAGGCGATACCGTCGTTGTCATCTCCGGCAAAGACAAGGGCAAGAAGGGCAAGATCATGGTCGCGCAGCCCGATGACGAGCGCGTGATCGTGCAGGGCGCAGCCCTGGTGACCCGCCATGTCAAGCCCCGCAAGCAGGGCAAGCCCGGCGGCCGCATCGAGAAGGAAGGACCGATCCATGCGTCCAACGTCATGCTGGTCTGCCCGAAGTGCGACAAGCCCACCCGCATCGCCCACAAGCTCAAGGAAGTTGAGATCTCCGGCGAGAAGAAACAAAAGAGCGTCCGCGTTTGCAAAAAGTGCGGTAAAGTAATTGACTAAGGCGGAAGGAGGAACTGACAAGTGGCAACAAAGAAAGACATTGAAACCGTAACCGAAGCCGTCGAAGCAGCAGCCGAAACGGTCGTTGAAGAAGTAAAGAAAGTTGCGAAAAAGGCAGCTCCCAAGGCCGCCGAAGCCGCAGAAGCCGTCGAAAAGGCCGTGAAGAAGACCGCAAAGGCCGCCGCCGAAACCGCTGAAAAAGCGGCAGAAGCAGTCACCGAAGCGGCTGCAGAAACGGTTGCCAAGGCAGCCGGCGCCGTCAAGGAAGCCGCAGCCAAGGTCGAGAAGAAGGCGGAAGCCGCAGCCAAGCCCGCAGCCAAGAAGGCGAAGGGCGCACAGGCTGACATGAAAAAGCTCGAGGGTATGCCGCGTCTGAAGAAGCGCTATCAAGAAGAGATCGCGCCCGCTATGAAGACCAAGTTCGGCTACGAGAACGTCATGCAGATTCCGTACCTGGAGAAGGTCGTGATCAACATGGGCCTCGGCACCGACAAGGACAACCCCAAGGGCATCGAAGCCGCCATCAAGGAACTCAGCACCATCGCCGGCCAGAAGGCAGTCGCAACCCGCGCCAAGAAGAGCGTCGCGAACTTCAAAGTTCGTGAAGGCATGACCATCGGCGCGAAGGTGACCCTCCGCGGCGACCGGATGTACTATTTTGTCGACAAGCTCTTCAACATCGTCCTGCCCCGCGTTCGCGACTTCCGCGGCGTTTCCGACAAGGCATTTGACGGGCGCGGCAACTACGCCCTCGGCCTCAAGGAACAGCTGATCTTCCCGGAGATCAACTACGACGACGTCGATAAGGTGCGCGGCATGAACATCGTGTTCGTCACGAGCGCCAACACCGACGAAGAGTGCAAAGAGCTGCTCACCCAGCTCGGCATCCCGTTTGTGCAGGGCTGATAAGGGAGGAAAGCAAAAATGGCAAAGACAAGCATGAAGTTAAAGCAGGCGCGCGAGCCGAAGTTCAGTACCCGCGGCTACACCCGCTGCCGCATCTGCGGCCGTCCCCACTCGGTTCTGCGCAAGTATGGCGTCTGCCGCATTTGCTTCCGCGAACTGGCGTATAAGGGCGAAATCCCCGGCGTACGCAAGGCCAGCTGGTAAAGGAGGAAACGAACATGACAGATACCATTGCCGATATGCTCACCCGTATCCGCAACGCACTGATCGCGAAGCATGATTCTGTTGAAATCCCCGCTTCCACGATGAAAAAGGCGATTGCCCAGATTCTTGTGGACGAAGGTTACATCAAGAACTTCGAAGTCATTGCGGACGGCGAGAAGAAGACGATTCGGATTCAGCTCAAGTACGGCGCAAACAAGCAGCGCGTCATCGTCGGCATCAAGCGCATCTCCCGCCCCGGCCTTCGCGTTTATGCGCGTAAGGACGAAATGCCCAAGGTCCTCGGCGGCCTCGGCATCGCGATTGTTTCCACCTCCCGCGGCGTTATGACCGACCGGGAAGCGCGCAAACAGGGCGTCGGCGGCGAAGTGCTGGCCTACGTTTGGTAATGTAAAAAGGGCGGATGCCTCGTTTTTCAGCAGGATTCCGAAAGGCAATCGGGCTGAAAAGCGGACGTCCGCGCCTGCATGATATTACAAAAAACGGGCGTACGGTTCAAGTTGCCGTTTGCGCTTCAGTAATACGAAAAAAGGAGAAAACTTATGTCTCGTATCGGAAAACTTCCGGTCAGCATCCCTGCCGGAGTGACAATTACGGTCGGAGACGGCAACGTCGTCACCGTAAAGGGTCCGAAAGGCACGCTCAGCGAGAAAGTCTCTTCGGAGATGGCCATTGAGCAGGATGCCGGCGTACTCTACGTCAAACGCCCCAGTGACGACAAGCGTCATCGCGCGCTGCACGGCCTGACCCGCACGCTCATCAACAACATGGTTGTGGGCACGACCGCCGGCTACGAAAAGAAGCTGGAGATCGTCGGCGTCGGCTACAAGGCGCAGGCACAGGGAACAGGCCTTGTGATCAACGTCGGTTACTCCCATCCCGTGAACTTCCCGGCACCCGAGGGCATCAGCTTTGATGTTCCGGCGCCCACGAAGATCACCGTGAAGGGCATCAATAAGCAGAAGGTTGGCCAGGTGGCCGCCGACATCCGCGCGGTGCGTCCGCCCGAACCCTACAAGGGCAAAGGCATTCGCTATGAGAACGAGGTCGTTCGCCGCAAGGAAGGCAAGACCGGTAAGTAAAGCAGGAAGGAGTGACGAAAGATGTTTAGCAAAATCGATAAAAACGCGATTCGCGTGGATCGTCATTACCGCATGCGCAAGAACATCGTGGGCACCGCGGAACGTCCCCGTTTGAACGTTTACCGCAGCACCACGCACATCTACGCGCAGGTGATCGATGACACCGTTGGAAACACCTTGGTCGCAGCTTCCACGCTGGATGCCGAAATCAAGGGCAAGCTTGAGGGCAAGAGCAAAGCCGAACAGGCAGCTCTCGTCGGCGAACTCGTCGGCACGCGCGCAAAGGCGAAGGGCGTGACCAAGGTCGTGTTCGACCGTGGTGGTTACCTCTATACCGGACGCGTTGCCGCTCTCGCAGACGGCGCTCGTAAATCCGGGCTGGACTTCTAAGGAGGAACGAACATGCAAAATAACAGGAGATTCGATAAAGAGCCCAGCGAATTCAAAGAACGTCTCGTTTCGATCAACCGTGTTGCGAAGGTCGTTAAGGGCGGTAAGAACTTCCGGTTCACCGCACTGATGGTCGTCGGCAACGAAAAGGGTAAGGTCGGCGTCGGCCTCGGCAAAGCCGCCGAAATTCCCGAAGCGGTTCGCAAGGGCGTTGAAGACGCGAAGCGTCATATGGTCGATGTCCCGATCGTGGGCACGACGATTCCCCACGCCGTGGAAGGCAAGTTCGGCAAGGGCCATGTCCGCATGCTCCCCGCTGAAGAAGGTACCGGCGTTATCGCGGGCGGACCCGCGCGTGCAGTGCTCGAAATGGTCGGCATTCGCGATATCCGCACGAAATCCTACGGTTCCAATAATCCCAGCAACTGCGTGAAAGCCACGATCGAAGGCCTGAGCCAGCTTCGCACTGCGGAGCAGATCGCCAAGGCCCGCGGCAAGTCCGTGGAAGAAATCCTGGGTTAAGGAGGACGCTACAATGGCGAAAGCAAAAGCGGCGGAGGCCAATAAACTCAAGATAACGCTCGTCAAGAGCCCGATCGGCTGCCTGAAAGATCAGCAGGCTACGGTCGTCGCGCTGGGCCTGAAGAAGCTCCACAGCACCGTTACCCAACCGGATAACGCCTGCACGCGCGGCATGATCTTTAAGGTCAAGCACCTGATCACGGTCGAAGAAGTTTAACGCAGGAGGACGTGCATCATGAAACTCCATGAATTATCGCCCGCCCCCGGTTCGGTCAAAGCCTCTAAGCGCATCGGTCGTGGTACCGGTAGCGGCATGGGCAAGACCTCCACGAAGGGTCATAAGGGCCAGAAGGCACGCAGCGGAAGCAAAAAGAACGGTTTTGAAGGCGGCCAGATGCCGCTGACGCGCCGTCTGCCGAAGCGCGGCTTCACCAATATCTTTGGTAAAGAGTACACGATTATCAACGTTTCCGACCTCAACGGGTTGGAGAACGGCACCGTCGTGACGGCTGAAATGCTGAAGAAATCCGGCATGATCAGCAAGATCGAAAAGGACGGCCTGAAGGTTTTGGGTGGCGGCGAGCTAACGCAGAAACTGGACGTGAAAGCCGCGAAGTTCTCCCAATCCGCACAGACTGCAATTAAGGCTGCTGGCGGAAGTGTTGAGGTGATCGGCTAATGTTCCAGACATATATCAACGCGTTTAAGATCAAAGAGATCCGCAAGAAAATGCTCATCACGCTCTTGCTGATCGTGGTCTACCGGCTCGGAAGTTTCATTCCGATTCCCGGCGTCAATACGGAGCTCCTCCGGAGCGCCGTGTCGCAATACGACATTCTCGGCTTCCTCGACCTGCTCACGGGTAGTTCGTTTAGTCAGTTTACGATCTTTGCGATGGGCATTTCGCCCTATATCAACGCGTCGATTATCATCCAGCTGCTCACGATTGCAATCCCCTCGCTGGAGCGTCTGAGCAAGGAAGAAGACGGAAAAGTAAAGATCGAGAAGATCACCCGCTACACCGGTATCGTGCTCGCGATGGTTCAGTCCATCGGTATCTTTATCGGCCTCGGCACAAAGTATCTCGTGGACACCAGCTGGCTGACCTATGCCACAATCGGCATTTGCTCGACCGCGGGTACCGCATTCCTGATGTGGCTAGGCGAGCGCATCACCGAGGACGGCGTCGGCAACGGCGTTTCGATGCTGATCTTTGCATCCATCGTTTCGCGCGTGCCCAAGACGTTCATCAACCTCGGCCAGCAAGTCTGGGTCGGCACGCTTCCCGCTTGGGAGCTCTTCCTGCTCGCGGTCATGGTCGTTGCTCTGATTACGCTGGTCACCCACGTCGATCAGGCGCAGCGCCGCATCCCTGTCCAGTACGCAAAGCGCGTGGTGGGCCGCAAGATGTATGGCGGTCAGAGCACGTACCTGCCGATCAAAGCGAACTCCAACGGCGTTCTGCCGCTGATCTTCGCGCTGACCTTCCTGCAGTTCCCGGGTATGATCGCACAGTTCGTTCCCAACAGCCCGTTCTACACGTTCTATAAGACGTACATGGGCACCAGCAGCGCGATCTACTACATCGTCTACGCGGTTCTGATCATCGGCTTCGGTTTCTTCTATTCGAGCGTGACGTTCAATCCGATCGAAATGTCGAAGAACCTGCAGCAGAACGGCGGCTTCATCACGGGCATCCGCCCCGGCAAGCCGACGAGCGATTACCTCGCGAAGATCTCCGGACGCCTCACGCTGTTCGGATCGCTCTTCCTCGCGGTGGTTGCGATTGCGCCGCAGCTCTGGCTGCACGGACTTTCCGAGAGCAGCGCGTTTGGTGCAACCAGCGTGCTGATCATGGTCAACGTTGCCCTTGAGACGACGAACCAGCTCGAAAGCCACATGCTCATGCGCCACTACAAGGGCTTCCTCAACTAACAAACGCCCGGCCGGCGACGGCTTGACGCAGAACTTCATCAGCGGACTTTGGCGTGCCGGCCCGGTGCCGGCGCGCCAAAACCGCGAAGCAGCGAAAATCCATCGCAGAGGCACAGCGGAACAAGCAAACATCGGGCAGCTGCACGAACGCGCTTTGACCGGAGGAAACAGCATGAAACTCATCTTTTTAGGCCCGCCGGGCGCGGGCAAAGGCACGCAGGCGGTCAAGATTGCCCAGTCGTTCCAGATTGCACACATCTCCACGGGCGATATGCTCCGCGCCGAGATGCGGGAAGGAACCAAATTGGGTATGGAGGCCAAGAGCCTCATCGAACGCGGCGAGCTGGTGCCGGACGACGTGATCCTCGGAATGGTGCAGAACCGCATCCAGAAAGAGGACTGCAAGAACGGATTTCTTTTTGACGGATTCCCGCGCACGATTGCGCAGGCCGAAGCGCTCGAGAAAATCAGCGCGATCGACTATGTGATAAACCTCGAAGTTCCCGCAGAGACGCTCATCAAGCGCATCAGCGGACGGAGAATGTGCTCGGAGTGCGGCGCTGGCTATCATGTGTCCACGTATGCGGACGCGAATTGCGGCAAGTGCGGCGCGGCGCTGTATCAGCGCGAAGACGACAAAGAGGAGACGGTTCGCAATCGTCTGGTGGTCTACGAGCGCTCGACGAAGCCCCTGATCGAGTATTATACGAACAAGGGCCTGCTCCACACCGTAAACGGCAATGCGGATATCGACGAAGTAGACGCTGCAATCCGCTCGGTGCTCTCGAAATGAGCGGGATCACGATTAAATCCGCAGCGGACATCGAAAAGATGGACGAAGCGGGACGCATTGTAGAGGAGACGCTGAATCTCCTCGCAAAGTCCGCCGAAATCGGTATGACGACCCAGGAGCTCGACGACATCGCGGTATCTTACATCAAGAGCCGCGGCGCAGAGGCCTCGTTTCTGAACTACAATGGTTACCCCAGGAGCATCTGCACCTCGGTAAACGATCAAGTGGTTCACGGAATCCCCGGTAAGTACCGCCTCAAGGACGGAGACATCCTGTCTCTGGACGTGGGTGCCTACAAGAACGGGTTCCACGGAGACGCGGCAAGGACGGTGCTCATCGGTTCCGTGCCGGAAGAGACGCAGAAGCTCGTCCGCGTGACGCGGGAATGCTTTTTCGAAGGTATCCGCTTCGCAAAGCCGGGATTTCGCATCTCTGACATCGCGCGAGCGATTCAGGCGCATGCGGAGAGCCACGGCTACGGCGTCGTGCGGGATCTGGTCGGTCACGGCATCGGCCGGAACATGCACGAGGATCCGGAAGTGCCAAACTTCTGGGACGCGGCGCACTTCGGACGCGGCGCAAGGCTGGAAGCCGGCATGACCATCGCCATCGAGCCGATGATCAACGCAGGCACGGCGCGCGTGCTGCAGCTGAGCGACGGCTGGACGGTCGTCACGGCGGACGGAAAACCTTCCGCGCACTACGAGAACACCGTGTTGATTACCGAGGGCGAGCCCAGGCTTCTGACCCTGCACGAGGAGGAAGAAGGCGCATGAACGAACCGGTGATCGGACGCGTGTGCACATCCCGTGCCGGGCACGACAAAGGCCGCGCTTTTCTCATCGTCGGTGTGTTTGACGACAATCATGTACTGCTGAGCGACGGAGAAACGCGCAAACTCTCGCGGCCGAAGAAGAAAAAGCTCTCGCATTTGCACATTGAGCCCCAAAAAACGGACGAAATTGCAAAAAAATTCGCAGAAAGTAAAGAAGTACTGGACGCGGATGTGCGAAATGCGTTAAAATTATTCGGTTACAACAACGGTTGAATTCCGCTGTGGCTTAATTGCTGCAAAGGGCTTTGACCCTTGCGTTGAAACAGACAAATTAGGAGGGATAGCTTGTCTAAACAGGACGTTATTGAAGTAGAAGGTGTCGTTTCGGATTCCTTCCCGAACGCTATGTTCGAGGTAAAGCTCCAGAACGGTCACAAGATACTCGCAACGATTTCGGGGAAGCTTCGAATGAATTTCATTCGGATCCTGCCGGGTGACAAGGTCACCGTGGAGCTCTCTCCGTATGATTTGTCACGCGGGCGCATCACCTGGCGCGGCAAGAACTGATTTTGAAAAGAAGCGATTCTTTTTAAAAATATGATTTTTTGACGATAGGAAGCGAAAGGAGAACCACCATGAAAGTAAGACCGAGTGTGAAACCCATTTGCGAGAAGTGCAAGATCATCAAGCGCAAGGGCCGCATCATGGTTATCTGCGAGAACCCGAAGCACAAGCAGAAGCAGGGCTGATTCCCGAACACTACCGCCGGAGCGGCTGCGTGAGGGATGGGAAACCGTTGCTTGCGTTTCCGGCGGATGCTGATATACAAAACTATTCACGAATTATTACGGAGGTAAAGGAACGATATGGCACGTATTTCTGGCGTTGACCTTCCCAGAGACAAACGGATCGAATACGGTTTGACCTATATCTATGGGATCGGCCACAAGACCGCTTTGGAGATATTGTCCGCGACCGGTGTCAGCGGTGACATTCGCGTACGCGATCTGGCTGAAAGCGACGTCTCTAAGCTCAGAGACTACATTGACCACAATCTCAAGGTGGAAGGCGATCTTCGCCGCGAAACCTCGATGAACATCAAGCGGCTGATCGAGATCGGCTGCTACCGCGGCGTGCGGCACCGTAAGGGCCTCCCGGTTCGCGGCCAGAGCACCAAGCAGAACGCTCGCACGCGCAAGGGACCCAAGCGCTCGCAGAGCGGCAAGAAGAAGTAAGGAGGAAAAGCGAACATGGCAGCAGCAAAGCAAGTCAAGAAGACCGCCACCACGCGTAAGCGTCGCGAGCGCAAGAACATTGAACGCGGGGCAGCGCACATCCGCTCTTCCTTCAACAACACCCTGGTGACCATCACCGACCTGCAGGGCAACGCCCTGAGCTGGTCGAGCGCAGGTTCCCTCGGGTTCCGTGGTTCGAAGAAATCCACGCCGTTTGCAGCGCAGATGGCGGCGGAAACCGCCGCGCGCGGCGCGATGGAGCACGGCCTCAAGACCGTTGAGGTCTATGTCAAAGGCCCCGGCTCCGGCCGTGAGTCGGCAATCCGCGCCCTGCAGACCGCAGGCCTGGATGTCAACATGATCAAGGACGTGACGCCCATCCCCCACAACGGATGCCGCCCGCCCAAGCGTAGAAGAGTTTAAGGAGGGAAGAGCATATGGCAAGATATACCGGTTCCGTCTGCAGGCAGTGCCGCAGAGAAGGCGTCAAGCTTTTCCTCAAAGGCGATCGCTGCTTTTCCGAGAAATGCGCGGTAAGCAAGCGCCACACCCCTCCGGGAATGCACGGACAGGGCAGAAAGAAGCAGAGCGAGTACGGCATTCAGCTTCGTGAGAAGCAGAAAGTCCGTCGTGCATACGGCGTTCTTGAATCCCAGTTCCGCAAATATTACGACCTCGCGTCCAACATGCGCGGCATCACCGGCGAAAACATGCTTTCGCTGCTCGAGCGCCGTCTGGACAACGTGGCCTACCGTCTCAACTTTGGCGATTCCCGCCCGATGGCGCGCCAGATGGTGAACCACGGCCACCTGCTGGTCAACGGCAAGAAGGTTGATATCGCGTCCTACCTCGTCAAGGCCGGAGATGTGGTCTCCATCCGCGAGAAGAGCACCGATGTCGATTTCTTCAAAACCCTCAAGGAGCAGGGCGCTGCCAGACCCGTGCCGAAATGGCTCGAGCTGGAAGCGGATAAGCTCTCTGGCAAGGTCGTCGCCCTCCCGTCCCGCGACGATATCGACTTGACGATCGAAGAGCACCTCATCGTTGAGTACTACTCGAGGTAAGCCAAGCTGATTTGGCGGACCGCAACAAACAAACCGAAGGAGGGTAAGCAATGCTGGAGATCGAAAAGCCCAAACTCGAATGTGTTGAACTGACGGATCATTACGGCAAATTTGTCGTGGAACCGTTAGAGCGCGGATTCGGCACTACGCTTGGCAATTCCATGCGTCGCGTGCTGCTCTCGAGCCTGCCCGGTGTGGCGGTGACGAGTGTGCGCATCGACGGCGTGCTCCATGAGTTCTCGATCATCGAGGGCGTGAAGGAAGACGTTACCGAAATCATTCTCAACCTCAAGGAGCTGTGCTGCAAACTTTACAGCGACGGCCCCAAGAAGGTGATTATCGACCAGTCCGGCGAGGGCGAGGTCAAAGCGAAAGACATCCTTCCGGATTCCGACGTGCTGATCATCAATCCCGAGCTGCACATTGCGACGCTGGACAAGGGCGCGAAGCTCCACATGGAGATCATGCTCGAAAACGGCAGGGGCTATGTCCCGGTCGAGCGCAACAAGCGCCACGACATGCCGATCGGCGAGATCGCGGTGGACTCGATTTTCACTCCGATTGAGAAGGTCAACTTCACCGTTGAGAATACGCGTGTTGGCCAGATTACGGACTTTGACAAGCTCACGCTTGAAATCTGGACGAATGGCAGCATTAAGCCGGATGAGGCAGCAAGCCTCGCGGCGAAGATTCTCACCGAGCATCTGGCGCTCTTCATCAACCTCACCGATCATGTGGTCGGCGTGGAAATCCTCGTGGAGAAGGAAGAGAGCAAGAAGGAACGGATTCTGGAGATGAACATCGAGGATCTCGATCTCTCCGTCCGCTCGTACAACTGCCTCAAGCGCGCGGGCATCAACACGGTTGAAGAGCTCGTGCAGCGCGATGAGGAAGAGATGATGAAGGTTCGGAATCTCGGCCGGAAATCGCTCGAAGAAGTTCAGGCAAAACTGAGTGCGCTGGGTCTGTCACTTCGCGCACACGATGAATAAGAGGAGGAAGCACAATGGCGAACCGCAAACTGGGTAAGCCCTCTGATCAGCGAGTCGCTCTTTTGAGGAATCAGACCACGGCGCTTCTTTGGAACGGTAAGGTCGTCACGACCGAAGCGCGCGCCAAGGAGATCCGCTCGATTGCCGAAAAGATCATCACGCTGGCAGTCAAGGAATACGATAACAGCCAGACCGTAGAGAAGGAATCCCGCAACGAGAAGTCCCAGATCGTGAAACGCGAAGTCATCAACGACAAGGCGAGCAAGCTCGCCGCGCGCCGCGCGATCATGGCTTATGTCTATGACATTCCCGAAGCCAAGAAGGACAAAGAGAGCAAGAGCGAATACACCGAGCGCACGAAGGAACGTACGCACCCGGTCGTTGAGAAGCTCTTCCGCGATCTTGCGCCGAAGTATGCCAAGCGTGCCGCAGCCGGCAGCAAGGGCGGCTACACGCGCATGTACAAGCTCGGGCCCCGTCGCGGCGACGCAGCCGAAATGGTCGTTGTCGAGCTCGTGGACTAAGTCTTACGCCAAGCAAAAGAACCTCGTGAATTCACGAGGTTCTTTTGCTTGGCGTAAGACTTAGTCCACGAGCTCGACA
>DATMYE010000005.1:0-13294 GCA_035561095.1 Clostridia bacterium
AGTATATACAATTTATCCGCATAAAACGCGAAAAACAGAGGTTTTTTGCCTTGACGCGAATCCAGCCCGCTGATATAATAATCGATAAATTATTGTATACAAGCATGCAAGCATGCTATGAGGAGGGGAACAATGAGCAAGATCGTTTTTGATGACCACACGAACTTACTGCGCGAGAACTACTATGAGTATGATGTGCAGGATGTTCCGGAAGCGAACCTGTTCACGGAGATCTTCAATTTCGACGAAATCCCGAAGATCGCGTTCAACCAGCGCCTCGTGCCCATGCACATGCCGAAGGATGTTTGGATCACCGACACAACCTTCCGCGACGGGCAACAGTCCCGCGCGCCGTTCACGCCGGAGCAGATCGTGCGCCTGTTTGATATGCTGCACGAGCTCGGCGGCCCGAACGGCCTCATCCGCCAGAGCGAGTTTTTCGTCTACAGCCAGCAGGACCGCGAAGCGCTGGAGCTTTGCCGCGACCGCGGATACCGTTTCCCGGAGATCACGACGTGGATCCGCGCGACGGAAGGCGACTTCAACCTCGTCAAAGAACTCGGCGTGCGCGAGACGGGCATCCTCGTCTCCTGCTCGGACTACCATATTTTCCACAAGATGAACCTGACCCGCCGGCAGGCGATGGACAAGTATCTCGGCGTCGTCAAGATGGCACTGGATCGCGGCATTGTCCCGCGCTGCCACTTTGAGGACATCACCCGTGCGGACTTCTACGGCTTCGTCGTGCCGTTTGCGCACGCGCTTGCGGGCCTTTCCGAAGAGGCGGGCATCCCGATCAAGATCCGCTGCTGCGATACGCTCGGCCTCGGCGTTGCGTATCCCGGCGCGAGCCTCCCGCGCAGCGTGCCGGGCATCATCTACGGCCTGCGGCACTACGGCAACGTGCCGAGCTCGCTCTTAGAATGGCACGGCCACAACGACTTCTACAAAGCGGTCAGCAACGCAGCCGCGGCATGGCTCTACGGCGCATCCGCCGCGAACTGCTCGCTCCTCGGCATCGGCGAGCGCACGGGCAACTGCCCGCTCGAGGGCATGGTCATGGAATACTGCTCGCTCCGCGGCGACACGGACGGCATGAACCTCGAAGTCATCACGGAGATTGCCGACTATTTCCAGAAGGACATCGGCTACGAAATCCCGCCGATGACGCCGTTTGTCGGCGCGAACTTCAACAGCACCCGCGCGGGCATCCACGCGGACGGCCTGCTCAAGGACGAGCGCATCTACAGCATCTTCAACACGGGCAAGATCCTCAAGCGCCCGGCGGAAGTTATGGTGGACGCGCACAGCGGCACGGCGGGCATCGCGTACTGGATGAACACGCACATGGGCATCGACATCGACAAGAGAAACCCCGTCGTCACCGCCATCAAGGAGCATATCGACACGCTGTATGAAGCCTGCCGCACGACCGTGATGAGCAACGAGGAGTTGGAAGCCATCGTGGCGGACGAGCTCGCGAAAGCGTCCAAGTAATCTAGATACATACGCAATACAAAAGAGCGGATCGAATGATCCGCTCTTTGTTGTTGCTTGCGTGGTTACGCGGCCTTGACCTTTGTCCAGGCGTCCGAGAACACCTTGACGAAATCGCCGAGATCCTGGAAGATCTGGCAGCGGTCGAGCACGTCCTGCGGGGGATTATAGGTCGGGTCTGCGGCATAGGCCGGGTCCATCAGCTTGAGCGCTTCCGCGTTCGGGGTGGAGAAGCCGATGTAGTCCGAGTTTTGAGCTGCGACCTTCGCGTCACACAGGAAGTTGATGAACTGCTCCGCTTCCGCCGTGTGCTGGGAGGATTTCGGGATGATGATGTTGTCAAACCAGACGTTGCTGCCTTCTTTCGGCACGACATAGGCGAGGTCGGGGTTTTCGGAGATGCAGTAGACAGCGTCGCCGGAGTAGACCACGCCCATCGCTGCGCTGCCGTTGATGAGCTCCATCTTGATATCATCCGTGAGGTATGCGCGCACGAGCGGCTTCTGCGCGATCAGCGCTTCCTGCGCGGCGAGCACATCCGCTTCGCTGCGGGTGTTGATGTCGAGGCCGAGCTTCTTGAGCGTGATGCCGATGGTATCGCGCATGCTGTCGTACATCAGAATCTGTCCCGCGTACTTCTCGTCCCAAAGGATGTTCCAGCTGTCGACGGGATCGGTGACCATGGTCTTGTTATAGAGGATGCCGACGGTGCCCCACATATACGGCACGCTGTAGGTGTTGCCCGGATCGAACGAGAGATCCAGAAACCGCGGATCGATGTTTTTCAGGTTCGGGATGTTCGCCTTGTTGATGGGGTAGAGAAGATCGTCCGCCGCGAGTTTCTCGATGAGATAATCCGACGGGAAGCACACGTCGTAGATATTGTCCGCGGAGGCGAGCTTGACGAGCATCTCCTCGTTGCTGGTCATGGTGGTATATTTCACCGCGATGCCGGTTTCGTCTTCAAACTGACGGAGCAGCTCGGGGTCGATGTAGTCACCCCAGTTGAGCACGTTGAGCGTGACCTTGCTGCCACCACCGCCGCACGCGAAAAGCGAGAGCGACAGCGCGAGGGCAAGCGCCATGCAGATGATCTTTTTCCAGATTTTCATGTTTGATTTCCTCCTGTGTTTGTTGAATCCTGTATCGCCGCAGAACGGCGGGGGAATGTTATTATCGCTTCATGCCGACTTTCTTATCCTGCAGCTCGGCGTTTCGTTCCTCGCGGATGCTCTTGAGGTTGACGATGAGAAGCAAGGTCACGACCGGCACGAAGATGATGGTCGAGAGCGCGGGGTTGACGCCGCGACGCGCGGAGGCGTAGATGTACATCGAGAGGTTGTCCACGCCGTTTCCCGCAAAGAAGCTGATCACGAAATCGTCCAACGAGAGCGTGAACGCCATGATGAGTCCGGACACAATGCCCGGCATGATGTCCGGGATGACCACCTTTTGGATCGCCTGCATGGGCGTGCAGCCAAGATCGAGTGCCGCCTCGTAGAGCATGTCCGAGCTCTGCCGGAGCTTCGGCAGCACGGAGAAGATCACGTACGGCAGGTTGAAGGTGATATGCGCGATCAAGAGGCGCGTATAGCCGTCTCTTAAGCCCACGAAGAGGAACAGCAGCATCAGCGAGATACCGGTGACGAGATCGGGGTTGACCATCGGCAGCTGGCTGATATTTTCCAGCAGCAGCCGGTCGCGCCGCTTCATCGCGTGCAGACCGATCGCGGCAAGTGTGCCGAGCACGGTTGCGACGATTGACGAGATCGCGGCGACGGAGAGCGTCACACCCAGCGCGTCCGTGATTTCCGGCGTGCGGAACAGCTGCGCATACCAGTCAAACGTAAATCCCGTCCAGTTGCCGAGCGTCTTGCTCTGGTTGAAGGAGTAGACGATCAAAATCAGGATCGGCGCGTAGAGGAACACGAGCATGAGTCCCAGGTACGTGCCGGAGAAGAACTTCTTCAGGCGGTTTACCATAGTCTGCCGCCTCCTTCATCGCTGGTTTTGCGCTCGGCCTTCTTCATAAACGTCATCGAAACGAGCACAAAGGCCAACAAAATGATTGACAGCGCGCTGCCCGTGCTCCAGGACTGCTCCGTGATGAACTTCATGTAGATCAGGTCGCCGTAGAGCATCGTCTTGCCGCCGCCGAGCAGCTGCGAGATCGCAAACGTCGTCGTGCTGGGGATAAACACCATGGTCACGCCCGAGATGATGCCCGGCATGGAGAGCGGGAACACCACCTTGAGGAATGTCTTCGCGGGGTTTGCGCCGAGGTCCGCCGCGGCTTCGATATAGCTCTTGTCGAGCTTGATCAGCGTGGTGTAGATCGGCAGGATCATAAACGGCAGGAAGTTATACACCATACCGAGGAGCACCGCGCTCTCGGTATAAAGAATCTTCGTAAACGCGCTCAAAAGCACCTTCCAGGCGTAGGTACGCAGCAGGAAGTTCATCCACATCGGCACGATGAAAAACACGGATAACAGCGCCGCCGCGGGTTTCTTCATCTGCGAGAGCAGGTAAGCAACCGGATATCCCAGCAGCAGGCACAGAAGCGTCGTATACACCGCGAAGCGAACCGAGTCGATCAGCACGCGCAGATTGTCCCAGCTCGCTGCCTGCACGATGTTTTCAATCGTCACGCCGCCGTCGCTCGTAAACGCATAGTAGAGGATCAGGAGCATGGGAGAGAGGATAAACACCGCCATCCAGAGGACATAGGGGTACGCAAACACGCTCCTGCGGATGCGCATTCCCTTGGCGAGCTTTTCTTTGATGGTCTTAGTTTGCTTCATTTGCGCTCACCGCGATCTTGTCCGCGGCAACGGAGACGCCGATCTCCTCGCCGGACTCCATGTATTCCGCCGAATAGGCGATCCAGTCTTCCTCGCCGCAGCCGATTGTGACTTCATAATGCGTACCTAAGAACATGCATGCGCGCACAACGCCCGTCAGTTCGCTCTGTTCCGGCGGCACGAGTCGGACATCCGCCGGGGCAATCGCCACCAGCACGTCGTCCCTGGTCTCAAAGCCCTCGAGCCCCGCGCAGGCAAAGCGCGTGCCGAGGAACTCCACCTCGTTATCGTCTGGGTATGCCACGGCGTCAAAGAAGTTGGTCTGCTGCGTTTTCTTCATAATATGAATTGCGTCCGGCGGGATCGAGATGCCGACCACCTGACCGCGCTCGACGTAGTCCGTGGTTTGTATGATCCATTCGTAGCCGCCGCAGTCCACGTCGACCTCATAGTGCACGCCCATGAATACGACGGAGACGGCCTTGCCGACCACGCGCGCGCCTTCCGCGGGCACGATGTCGATGTCCTCCGGGCGGACGACGACGTCCACCTCGGTGTTCTTGCCAAACCCTTTGTCCACGCAGTCGTAGACCACGCCGTTCATGCGCACCTTGTAGTCCTGCAGCATGATCCCGGGGATGATGTTGCTTTCGCCGATGAAGTCCGCGACAAACGGGTTCTTCGGCTCGTTGTAGATGTCCGTCGGGGTGCCGATTTGCTGGATCACGCCGTCCTTGAGCACGACGATGGTGTCGCTCATGGTCAGCGCCTCTTCCTGATCGTGGGTGACGTAGATAAACGTAATGCCGAGCCGCTGCTGCATGTTTTTCAGCTCCACCTGCATCTCCTTGCGGAGCTTGAGGTCGAGAGCTCCCAGCGGTTCGTCAAGGAGGAGCACCTTTGGCTCGTTGACCAGCGCGCGTGCGATGGCGACGCGCTGCTGCTGTCCGCCGGAGAGCTGCTCGACATAGCGCGAGCCGTAGCCCTTGAGGTTGACGAGCTCCAGCATATTGTCGACCTTTTGCTTGATCGTCTCCTTGTCGACGTTGCGCAGCTTCAGGCCGAAGGCGATGTTGTCTGCAACGTTCAGGTGCGGAAACAGCGCATACTTCTGGAACACGGTGTTGACCTGACGCAGATACGGCGGGGTATTGGCGATGTCCACGCCGTCCATCTCGATTCTGCCTTCATCCGGCATGATAAAGCCCGCGATGAGGCGGAGCATGGTGGTCTTGCCGCAGCCGGAAGGGCCAAGCAGGGTTAAAAACTCGCCGTCCTTGATATACAAGTCAATGTGCGAAAGCGCGACGTCTCCGCCGTATGCTTTCGAAACATCGATGAGCTCGATCAGATGTTTGTCCTTCATGTGCCTACTCCTTCAAAACAATACGGTGCGCCTGTTTTGCGCGCCGGAACGAATGCTGATGTTAGAAACTCGGCGGTGTGCTGACCCAGAGCACGCGCGCTTCGGTCTTGCCGCTGTTGATCAGATAGTGTACCTGCGTCGGGCGGAAATAGAAGCTGCCGCCTTTTTTGACGCGGTATCGCTTGTTGCCGAGCACGAGGGTGACGCTGCCGGAGAGCACGTATCCAAACTCCTCGCCTTCGTGCGGGTCGTCCTCCGTGCCGCTGAGTCCCGCGGGCAAAGTCACGAGGATGGGCTCCAGCGCGTTCTTCTGTGCATTGGTGACGAGCCACTGGATCGTGGAGCCATCCGCTTCCTCCTTGACGAACATATCTTCCGTGCTGTAGGCAACCTGCTCGTCCTGTGTCTCGCGGAAGAAGCCCGCGACGTCGGTGCCGAGCGCCGCGAGGATGTCCATCAGCGTGGCGATAGAGGGGGAGGTCAGATCCCGCTCGAGCTGGGAGATGAATCCCTTGGTCAGCTCCGTGCGGGCGGCGAGCTCCTCCTGCGTCAAACCGCGCTGCAGCCGCAGCTGCTTGATCTTGACGCCGATCTCCATTTCAGTCTACCACCTCTAAACTTATTGTTTACAGTCACTAAACGGAATTAAACCAAATCACACTGAAAATGTCAATGATTTTTCGTGATTTTTTCACGCAGACAGGGGTACTTTTTTGTGCCGGAAAAAGCGCGAAAAAACAGGCGGATGCGGGTGCGAAAAAAGCGCCGAACGACGCGCTTTTCCGGCATTGTTACAACTTGTTTACAACTTCGGTTTTTTACGCGGTTTCCGCGCTCTTGCGCAGGTTTTTTTTACGTGTTACACTCAAAGCACAACAACTAAGGATAGGGGAACTGAACCAGGGGTATTTGAGAAGGGGAGAGAAACATGAAACCTGGGATTGCCGTCTGCTTTCCCGGCACGGGGTATACCTGCAAAGAGGCGCTGTTTGAGCGTCTCGCGTGCGATTTTTCCGGGCTTGGGTATGATGTTATTCGGCTCGACTTTTCACACATTCCATTTCGGGAGATCGAATCGCTGGAGGAGGCGGTTGCCGTCGCGCAGCGCGCGGTCAAGCGGCAGCTCGCGCACATCTGCTTTGATGACTATGAAGATATCGTGTTTGTTTCCAAGAGCCTCGGTACAATTCTCGCGGCGCAGTATGAGCGGGAAAATGGCATTCTCCCGCGGCACCTCTACCTGACGCCGCTGAACAAGACCCTGATGCTGGTGCAGCCGCAGTCGCGCGTGATCGCGATGGTGCTCGGCACGGAGGATCGCTTCCTGACCGGACGGGCGCTGATGAGCTTCTGCGAGCCGCGCGGTATTGTCTGTCACCTCGTCGAGGGCGTGAACCACAACCTCAAGGATGAGGAAGACACTGTCCGGAACCAGCAGATCATCGACAATATTGCAAACCTCGTCCACTAAACGGGTATTGCGCCCAACATCGAATCATATGACTTAGGACGATACAAGATGGAACGACTCATGGACGAATTTTTGATCAGCGACGACAAATCGCTGATTCAACCCGAGAGAGTATTGGAGATGCTCTCCAAATCCTATTGGGCGGCGGATCGTGACCTTGAGACGATCAAAAAGTCGATCGAGAACTCGCTCTGCTTCGGCGTATATCACGCGGGAGAGCAGATCGCCTTTGCGCGCTGCGTCACCGACTATGCGACGATCTACTGGCTCGGCGATGTGATCGTCGACGAGCGGTATCGCGGCCAGGGCGTAGGCAAGGCACTGGTCGCCTTTGTCCACGCGCACGAGAGCATCAAGCATCTGAACGGCATCCTCGCCACGCGCGACGCGCACACACTATACGAACGCCACGGTTTCGTGGTTGTGGATGAGAAGCGGTATATGAGAAGGCCGGCGGTGAAGGCGATCGAAGTACAGGAATCAACGCATAAATAGCATACACTTTCAATATATATACGCACCCTGATTCAGGGTGTGTTTTTAGTTTTCACAAGACGAATCTTTATTGTTCAGATGAATAATCAACTTTTTTTGTTGCGAACAATAATTAACGGTACGACAAAAACAAACGATTGTTACTTTGTGAAGAATACAAACTAAACATGACAATACAGAAAAGATTGCACCAACTGCATCGACGCGAGGTTGGGGGTGTGCTATACTTTCGGCGTTACTTGAAGGAGGGATATCCATGAAAAAAATTGTAGCAGCGGTGCTGGCCCTTGCGGTGGGCTTCACGCTCTTTATGCCTGCGGCACTGGCCGACGAAGACGGACAGGAGCGCGTCACGATGGGCGCGGACCTCACCGACCGTCAGCGCGAAGCGGTTTACGCGGACTTTGGCATCGAGGAAGGCTCGGTCACGGAACTTTCCGTCACCAACAAGGAAGAACGCAGCTATCTGGAAGGCCTCGTGCCCGACGGCAAGATTGGCAGCGTCGCGCTTTCCTGCATCTATATCAAGACACTTCCGGCAGGCTCCGGCATGAGTGTGGAGATCCACAACATCAACTACTGCACAGAAGATATGTATATCAACGCCTTGACCACCGCCGGCATCTCCGACGCGCAGGTCATCGTGAGCGCTCCCTTCCCGGTCTCCGGCACCGGCGCGCTGACGGGCGCATACAAGGCGTATGAAGACATCACCGGCAACTCGCTCTCGAGCCTTGCGAAGGCTGCGGGCGCGGAAGAGCTCGTTGTCACCGGCGAACTCGCCGAGTATATCGGTAGCGACGACGCCACGCAGATGATGAATGAACTCAAGAGCATGCTCGACAAAACGCAGGGCATGACGGACGACGAAGTGCGCACCGAGATTCAGAATCTCGCGACGATGTACAACGTCTCCCTGACCAGCGCGCAGATCGAGCAGGTGCTCTCTCTCGTGCGCAAGCTCGAAGGCCTCGACGCGGATCAGCTGCAGGAGCAGCTCGTCGGCATCGCCAAAGCCGCACAGACCGCGAACAAGGTCGGCGAGGTCACAAGCCGTGTGTTTGACGACGTGAAGGGCTTCTTCTCCGCCGTCGGCAGCTTCTTCTCCGGCGTGTTCGGTACGAAGACGGAATAAAATCATGCGCGGTCTGCCGCGCAAAAGCGAAAGGATGCCGTTGCCCGCGGTGTCCTTTTTTTCGCAGAAATCGTGACTTTTCGCGGCTGGAACATCGGTTCAGGCAGATTGAAAGTGGTTTTCATACGCCGCAATATCACCATATTTTGTGGCAAAAGGGTGAACTGTTTACAATATAACAACAAAATGCACCCGCATGGATGCTATAATGATGGAGACTATGATCTCCCAGAGGGCACATCGCGCTCTGTTACGCAGAGGAGGAACCAGCATGGACAACGATCGCTATCCCGAATATCCCGAAAGAGAACGGAGCCGCACGAACCAACCCGGCAGCGGGTCGGGTTCCTATGGCTCGTCCTCCGGCGCGGGACGAAGCGGCTCCTCTTCCAACCGATCCTATCAGGACAGCGCGCAGACGCGACGCCCTGCCGCGCCGCGCGACCCGTATGAATCCTATGAGCGCCCGCAGCAAAGCAGGAGCGCTTCCGCAGGACAAGGCGGCTACGATCGCAGCGCACCCGCGGGCAGAAGCAGCGCTTCCTCCAGCCAATACGGCAGCTACGAGCGCAGCGGATCGACCCAACCCAGATCGAGCGCGCCTTCCGGCAGCAGCTACGGCAGCTCCCGCTCCGCTTCGCCCTCCGGCGCGGGCGGCAGCAGGGGATACGGTTCCTCCGGCTCCTCCGGCGGCTCCTCCGGCGGCCCGCGCAAGAAGAAAAAGAAAAAGCGCCGCCTCCGCATCCAGCCGAGAGCCTTTTTCATCTTCTCGATTGCAGTCGTCGTGATCCTGATGATCATCGTCGGCATCAAAGCCTTCGGCAAGTCGCAGCAGCCGCAAGCGGCCGAAGCAAGTAAGAACCCCGGACTCTTCGCGGAGCTCTTCAAGACTCCGACGCCTTCGCCGACGCCCACGCCTTCGCCGACGCCGACGCCCACGCCGACCCCGCCGTATGACATTCCGCACGCGGTGGACAGCACGCAGCCGAGCGTCTACGGACTGACAACCGCGGTTGAGGTCGACGGAACAAAGGTCGACTCCTATCAGCGGCTGGACAAGATTGAATTCCTTCCGGATGTGCCGTATACGAATGCCACAGGGCTTGTCACCTTCCGCGGCAGCAATTATCGCGACAGCGCGGCATACGGCATCGCGAACGTGACCCAGAAGAAGCTGACGGGCGTTTGGAGCGTTGAGACCGGCGAGCTGCCGCGCAGCGACATCGGCGGGCCGACGGAACTGATGTGGACCGGAAGCGGCTGGGTCGGACAACCTCTGATCGTGCAGTGGCCGGACAACATCAAGCAGCTGATGAACATGTACGACTGGGCCAAGCAGAAGGAAGGCCTCGTGGAGGTGATTCTCGCGACGATGGACGGCAACGTCTACTTCCTCGACCTTGCAACCGGCGAACCGACGCGCGACAAGCTCAATATCGGCATGCCCTTCAAGGGAGCAGGCTCGCTTGACCCGCGCGGATATCCGATTCTGTATCTCGGTTCGGGCGATATGTATACGTCCGACAACATGAAATCCCGCGCGATGGCGTATTCGCTGATCGATTTTACGCGGCTGTACGAGTTCGGCAAGCAGAACGACGAGTTCGCCCTGCGCGACTGGCACGCCTATGATAGTTCGCCGCTCGTGGACGCGGATACCGACACGCTGATCTATCCCGGCGAGAACGGTATTCTATATACCATCAAGCTCAACACCGTGTTTGACGAGACCACGGGGCAACTGAGCATGAACCCCACCGATATCGTCAAGATGCGGTATGTCGGCACCCGCTCGACCTATCCCGACAGCACGAACACGGCGAGCAACAAGTACTGGCTCGGCTACGAGACCAGCATCGCGACCCTCGGCGAGTTTGGCTATCTGGGCACGAACGACGGCTTCCTGCAGTGCATCAACCTCAACACGATGTCCATCGTCTGGGCGCAGGACACGCAGGACGACACAAACGGTTCTCCGGTTCTGGAAACGGACTTTGCAAACAGAACCGCCTATATCTATATCGGCTCCTCGCTGCACTTTACGGCGGATGCCGATATGAAGGGCTCCGTGCCGTTCATGAAGGTGAACGCCATCACGGGCGAGATCATCTGGAAGCATATGGAGAACGTCAACACGAAGGATCACGTCTCCGGCGGGGTGCAGGCGACGGCGCTGCTCGGGCAAAAGAGCATCTCGGATCTTGTGATCGTGCCCTTCTCCCGCACCCCGAACGAGAACGACGGCGTACTGCTCGCGCTGAGCAAGGCGGATGGTTCCGTGCGCTGGTCGTACCCGATGGAGAAGTACACATGGAGTTCTCCTGTCGCGGTCTATGATGCAAGCGGCAACGCCTATATCGTGCTCTGCGAAGGCAGCGACACGGGCGGCAAGGTCTTCCTGCTGGACGGCAAGACCGGAACACTGCTCAGCACGTTTGACGCGGAGAAGAATATTGAAGCAAGCGCCGCAGTCTATGGCGACATGATCGTATTCGGCACCCGCGGCATGAAGATCTGGGGCGTAAAGATCAGCTGACAGACGTGAAGGATTCATAAAAAGGAGCGAACCCATGGCCAAGAGAAGAAAAAGACGTGTCCGCATGCAGCCGCGGTTCTTTCTGATTCTGTTCGTGGCGCTTGCGACGGTTATCATCGTACTGCTGTTGGTGAAAAAAGTACAAAACGACAAGCAGGAGGTGCTGGCGACGACGCCGGTGCCGACCGCGACCGCGGCACCGACCGCGACGCCGAAGCCAGCCTTACCGGACGACATCACCATCACCCGCTCGGACAGCGCAAATCCCTCGCAGTTCGGCTTTTCCGGCGCGATCAAGGTCAACGGCAAGGATGTCGACAGCTTCACCCGCAGCGAAAGTCTGAGCTTCGGGCGGGACAACGAGTATTCCGCGCTGCCGGGTATTCTGACCTTCGGCGGCAACAACTACCGCAATACCTTTTCCTACGGCACCGTGACGCTCACGGACAAACGCCTGCGCGAAGCCTGGACAAAGACCATCGGCGCGCTCGGCAACTGGAGCGGAACGGGCTGGACGGGTCAGCCGCTGATCGTACAGTGGCCGGTGGAGACCGTTGCAGTCATGAACGTCAAGCAGAGCTTCAAAGATGCGGCGGCACCGCTCACCGAAGTGATCTATCCCGCGATGGACGGCAACATCTACTTCTACGATCTGGAGACGGGGAACGCGACGCGCGACCCGATCAACACCGGATTCATTCAAAAGGGAACCGCCTGTCTCGATCCGCGCGGCTATCCGCTGCTCTTTGTCGGCCAGAGCATTCCGACCGACAACGACGAAGGCAACCCCGCTTCCTATGTGCACGTTTATTCGCTGATCTCCGGCGAACAGATCGAGCAGTTTGGCGGGTTTGACTGGTTCGCGCGGCGCAAGTGGCAGGCCTATGACGGCAGCCCGATGATCGCGAACGATACGCTGGTCTACGGCGGCGAAAACGGCATCTTCTATACCGTTAAGCTCAATGCGCAGTTTGACGCAGCGGCAGGCACGGTTTCCATCGATCCCGACGGGCTGATCAAATCCCGTTACGAAGGCTCCGGCTATTCGCGGGACGATGCGGCGGGTGCCCGCTGGTTCGGCATCGAGAGCTCGGTTGCGGCGTTCCGCAACTATGCGTTCTTCACCGATAACGGCGGCAGGCTCCAGTGCGTCGACCTCAACACGATGGCGATCAAGTACGTCGTGGATGTCACGGACGAGAGCGACTCCTCCGTGGTCGTTGAGGAAAGCTATGACGACAACACGATCTACCTTTACACCGGCTCGCAGACGCGCTCTACGGGCAGCGATCTACCGGATGGATTCGGCTACAGCTACCAGCGAAAGATCAACGGCCTCACCGGCGCGATCATCTGGGAAAAACGCTGGATCTGCTCCACCGGAGACGCGAGCGCGAGCGGCGGCATCGTCGCGACGCCCTGCGTCGGCAAAGGACAGATCAGTAACCTCGTGATCTATGCCTTCAGCCTCGCGGCTCAGTCCAACGGAGCCGTAGCCACGGAGACGACGGAGACGCCCGATCCCGCGGCAACAGACGAAGGCACCGCAACCGAGGCCGCCACGCAGGGCGAAGTGCTCCCGCAGCTCAACGCGAGCGGCACCTACTCCATCGGCGGCAGAATCGTTGCCTATGACAAAGCTACGGGCAACATCATCTGGTCGATCGAGCAGACAAACGACTATTGGGCAAGCCCGGTTTTGGTCTATGACGCGCAGGGCAAGGGATACCTGATCATGTGCGACCGCGGCGGGTATGTCACCATGTATGACGCGTCCAGCGGCATTATGCTCAACAGCATCGACATCGGCAGCCGTATCGACTCCACACCCGCGGTGTTCAACAATCTCCTCGTCGTCGGCACCCGCGGCAAGGGCGGCAGCGGGCAGGGCCCGAAGATCGTCTGCCTCAAGATCAGCTGATCTAAGCAAACTCGTTCTCAAAAAGCGCCACTGAAGTGGCGCTTTTTTGCGCTCGATGATAATATATTT
>DATMYE010000006.1:0-55153 GCA_035561095.1 Clostridia bacterium
GTATTAAGCTATATTTTTTAATTCTGCTAATTAAATACAAATATTTGGAACTGTTCAAAGGATTGTTTGTTGGGAAAAATATTGTCGAAGAGGGAGGAGCATATTTTAAAAAACATTTAGGATTTGATTTGGAAAGTAAACTCAGATCTAAGTTGATGATGATCTATGATAGTAAATCTATTAACTCTCGGCCTTTTAGTGTGTCTACTGCTACAGGTGAAAATTTGGGTGGCGGCACCACGATTAGTTCAGTATCAGGTGATGCAAGCAATTTTACTATTACTTGGAATATCGGAGATCGCTATCAGAATCAAATACATAAAGTGATATATAAACAAGAATGTTGTTTTGACGGAGTATTATATAATCAAGATATTATTAAGTGGGAATCGATCAAGTATCTAACGCTTGCTCAATATTATCATCAACAGCTCGAAATGTTCAACTTTGCTTTGCCCGCTGACGATATGGAAGCCAGAGCTTGATTTGATCTTACCCAACCTTGCATTTCCCAGGCATCGTGCTAAACTGAACGTAGCAGACTTGTATAAGACAAGTCGAATTGCGTTCAGTTTTTATTTTGCTGAAGTGAAAGGAATCTATATCGATGAATCCCGTTCGCATGATCGTTCTCGGTGCGGGCGCGCGCGGCATGGACGCGTACGCGCCGTACGCGCTGCTTGCTCCTGACCAGCTCCAGATCGTCGCCGTCGCGGAACCGCGCGAGGCGCGAAGGAACGCGTTTGCCGCGCGATACGGTGTCCCCGAACAGGCTGTCTTTGCAGACTGGCGGGAGGCGCTCACTGCCGGTATCGAGGCGGATGCGGTGCTCGTCGCGACGCAGGACAACCAGCATGTGGAGCCCGCGTGTGTCGCGATGGAACGCGGTTACGACGTGCTGCTCGAAAAGCCCATCGCCAAGCACGAGGACGAACTCCGGCGCATCTACGATGTCTCCGTGCGCACGGGCAAGCGCGCCGCGGTCTGCCATGTGCTCCGGTACACGCGCTTTTTCAACACGCTCAAGGCGATCATCGACAGCGGCGAGATCGGCGAACTGGTCAACATCACCCATAGCGAAAACATCGGATATTGGCACATGGCGCATAGCTTCGTGCGCGGCAACTGGCGCAGGGAGGACGAGACAAGTCCTATGATCCTCGCAAAGAGCTGCCACGATGCGGATATCCTGCTCTATCTCGTCGGCAGGGACTGCACGCGCGTCGCGTCCTTCGGCAGTCTCAAGCATTTCACCTCCGCCAGCGCGCCGGAGGGCAGCGCGGAACGCTGCCTCGACTGCAAGGTCGCGGACACCTGTCCGTACAGCGCGACACGGCTCTACATGATTCCGTTTCTCACGGGCTGGCCGGTCTCGGTCATTACGGACGATCTCAGCCCCGCGGGTAGGCTCAAGGCCCTGCGTGAAGGGCCTTATGGCAGGTGCGTCTACCATTGCGACAACGACGTGGTCGATCATCAGTCCACCGTGCTGGAGTTTGAAGGCGGCGTGACGGCGACGATGACCGTCTCCGCGTTCACGGACTTCCGCCACGGGCGCACGATCCACATCATGGGTTCCCACGGGGAAATCCGCGCCAAGATGTCCGACGAGACGATCGAGGTCACAAACTTCCGCGACGGCTCCGTCCGCGCGACGGAGAATCCCTTGCCCGGCGGCATGGGAGACGGACACGGCGGCGGCGACCTGGGTCTCATCGCGTCGTTTGTGCGGATGGAGCGCGGGGAAGAGGGCGCAGTCAAGAGCTCGATCCGCGACGCGATCCAGAGCCATCTGATCTGCCTCGCGGCGGAGGAATCGCGCAAAAATCACACGGTCGTCGACATTCATAACGTCGGCTGACGAACCTGTTCCGCATGCGCGGCTGAACCACCGAAAGGAGAATCGCTATGCAGCAAAAAACACGCGCGGCATCGTTTCTGTATGTGATGAGTTGGATTTATTTAATCCTCGCGCTGGGGATGATCGGACTTGCGCTCTATAACCTGACTCGCGCGGATGTCCAGCTGACGTTCGCGGGCGTCACCGACGCGGTGTTTTTGATCATCGGCGGCGCGTTGGGCTTCCTCGCGGGCATCTTCGGCCTTGTGAGCAAGCAGCTCAAGCGCTGCCGGATCATGGGTCTCGTCCTGCTCGGCATCGCGGCGGTTCCGCTCGCGATCAACCTGCTAGCGGGGCTGACGTTCCAGACCTACTGGAAGAATATCGCGGTGCTGATCCTGCCGCTTCTCTATCTTCTGGCGGCGTTGATCAAGCGCAGTGAGAAGAAACCGGAGCCGATTGCGCAGACAGCGCCCGCCGTGAGCGCCGCGTACGCAGCGCCATCTACCGCTCCCATGGAGAGCAAACCGCAGACCAATGAGTCGAAACCGGAGTAACGAAGGACGTCCATTCCGCTGGAAAATCTATCCCGCGAGCGAGAATTTACGCGCGCTAGAAAACCAAAAATGAAGTAAAAAATTTGGCGAAAAGCTCTTGCATTTTGATAGGGTCTGTTGTATCATAATCAAGCGGCTTGGGGCATTAGCACAGTTGGTAGCGCGCAACGTTCGCAATGTTGAGGTCGGGGGTTCGAATCCCCCATGCTCCACCAAGCATCGGAACCCCGCCTGAAAAAGGCGGGGCTCTTTTTTTGACGAAGGGCCTATTTAGAAATATGTAGAATTTTGACCCGGATGGATCATCACTTTCAAACAGAACGATAACAGACATAGTATCTGTGAACGGGCGATCACTCGCCAGACAGGGATTATAAACCATGGAAAGCTTAACAAACGAAGTCAATCGCAGAAAGACGTTTGCGATCATATCGCATCCTGACGCGGGCAAAACAACGCTCACCGAAAAGCTTCTGCTCTTCGGCGGCGCGATTCGCCTCGCGGGCACGGTCAAGGGCAGAAAAGCGAGCAAATATGCCGTTTCCGACTGGATGGAGATCGAAAAACAGAGAGGTATTTCGGTCACCTCCAGCGTACTCAACTTCGACTACGACGGCTATCGCATCAATATCCTCGATACCCCCGGACACCAGGATTTCAGCGAGGACACCTATCGCACGCTGACCGCTGCGGACAGCGCGGTGATGCTCATCGACGGCGCGAAGGGCGTAGAGGAACAAACCAAGAAGCTGTTCCATGTCTGCCGCATGTTCGGCATCCCGATCTTTACGTTCGTCAACAAGCTTGACCGCCAGTGCAAGAACCCGCTCGCGCTGATGGAGGAGATCGAATCGACGCTCGGCATCCGCGCGTATCCGATGAACTGGCCGATCGGCGTGGACGGCGATTTCCGCGGCGTGTACGACCGCAGAACGCACCAGATCGAGCTCTTCCGCGGCGGCAGCCACGGGCAGGAGGAGACGGTGTCCGACGCGGGCGACGCAAGCGACCCGCGCTTCCGCGAAATCCTCGACGACTATCTCTACGACCACCTGATGGAAGAGATCGAGCTTCTGGAAATCGCGGGCGACGAGCTGGATATGGACAAAGTTCGCGCGGGGGAACTCACGCCGATGTTTTTCGGCAGCGCGATGACCAATTTCGGCGTGCGCCCGTTTTTAGAGGCGTTCATCGAGATGGCGCCTTCGCCCTACGCCAAGCGGCACAGCAACGGCACCGTGGAACCGGACAGCGAGGATTTCTCCGGCTTTATCTTCAAGATTCAGGCGAATATGGACCCCGCCCATCGCGACCGGATCGCGTTTATGCGCATCTGCTCCGGCAAGTTTGAAAAGGGCATGGAGGTCAACCACCAGCGCACGAACAAGACCCTTCGCCTCGCGCAGTCCCAGCAGTTCATGGCGCAGGAGCGCGTCAGCGTGGAGGAAGCGTACGCGGGGGATATTATCGGCGTGTTCGATCCCGGTTGTTTTTTGATCGGGGACACCCTCTGCAACGGCAAGCACGCGTTCCAGTTTGAAGGCATCCCGATGTTTCCCTCCGAGCATTTTGCCGAGGTGAACGCCGTCGATTCCGGCAAGCGCAAGCAGTTCTTAAAGGGAATCAAGCAGATCTCCGAGGAGGGTGCGATTCAGGTGTTCAAGCAGCCCGATCTCGGCGTCGAGCGCTTCACCATCGGCGTTGCGGGCGCGCTGCAGTTTGAGGTGCTGGAATACCGCCTCAGGAACGAATACAACGTCGAGATCAAAATCCGGAATCTGCCGTATAATCTCGCGCGCTGGATCGTCACCGACCATTTCAATAAGGATATGCTCGCGTACACGGACACGCTCCTGCTGGAGGACCAGTATCAGCGCCCGGTCGTGCTCTTCAAAAACGAGTGGTCACTCAGCCGCATGGAGGACAAGAATAAGGACGTCAAGTTCCTCGATATTGCGCCCGCAAACTGATATAGGAGCCATATCAATCTACAATGATCAAAAAGGCATGTCTTGATTGACATGCTTTTTCTGCGCGCTATAATGAGTGAGTGATCACTCATTTTCTGGTTTCGGAGGTGCACAGCTTGAGCGAAGAGAATTACGACATTCAAGAGTATCTGCAGGATTATACCGAGTCGTCGCCCGACAAGGAGATTCGCATCATCAACGCCGCGATCAACATCTTCTCCGAAAAGGGGTTTGAAGCAACCCGAACGCGGGAGATTGCCGACCGCGCAGGAATCGCGGAAGGCACGATCTTCCGTTATTTTCCGACCAAGGATGCGATCTTAGAGCGCATGGTGCCGCTGCTGATCCGCGTGATGCTGCCGCGGTTTACCGGCCCCATCGAGCGCATCATCAAGAATCACGCAACGGACAGCGTGGAGAATATTTTTTTCGAGATCATCACGGATCGCCTCCGCATGATCCGCGAGAACGGAAAGTTCATCAAGTCCGTCGTGCCGGAGCTGATCCACCGCGCGCCGCTGATGCAGCAGATGGAGGCAAACGTGCTGCCCGTGGTCGAGCAGTTCGTCGGAAAAGTCGTCGAGTACGGCAAGGAGCGCGGCGAGTTGGATCGCGACTTGGATTCGCATCTGGTCATGATTCAGCTGCTCGGGTTCATCATGAGTTATGCCATGTTCGGCGGAGACGACCTCAAAAAACAGGATCGGGAACTCCGGGCCTTTGTGAACAATACAGTGAAGGGATGGAACAGCAAGTGCAAACCATAACGGCGGCAAAGATCAGCAAACGCTTCGGTACGGAAGAGGTGCTCAAGAACGTGGATGTTTCGCTGGACAATGGCGAAATCCTCGGCGTGCTCGGGCCTTCCGGCGCGGGCAAGACGACGCTCGTCAAGTGCCTTTTAGGCACGCTGAAACTCGACGGCGGCGAAGTGAAGATTCAGGGCACACGCATGCCGAATCTTGCGATCATGGATCGCATCGGCTATATGGCGCAGCAGGATGCGCTGTATGAAGACCTCACCGGCCTTCAGAACCTCGTGTTCTACGCGCAGCTCAAGGGAATGAAGAAGCGCGCGGCAACAGAACAGGCGCACGTGCTCCTCAAGCTCGTGGAGCTCGACCGCGACGAGAACAAGAAGGTCGTCAACTACTCCGGCGGCATGAAGCGCAGGCTTTCCCTGACCGCGGCGCTGATCGGAGACCCGGACGTCATCGTGCTTGACGAGCCGACGGTCGGTATCGATCCCGTGCTGCGAGAGCTCTTCTGGGAGGAGTTTCGGCGGCTGAAATCGCTCGGCCGCTCGATCATCGTCACCACGCACGTCATGGATGAGGCGGAGAAGTGCGACCGACTGATCCTGATCCGCTCCGGCTCCATCATTGAAAACGGCACACCCGGCGAGCTGAAAGCAAAAACCGCAGCGGGAACGCTGGAAGCAACCTATATCGAGTCCGCAAAGCGCACCGGCGCGGAAAGAGGCGCAAAATGAAGATGTTTGTATTGGCTGGCCGCCTGATCCGCCAGATCGCGGGCGACAAGCGCACGCTGGTCGTGATGCTGGTTGCTCCCATGCTGATCATGTCGCTGCTGTATTTCCTGCTCGGCAACGGCGTAACCACTGCGAAGATCGATATCGTTTCCAAGGATTATATTGCGTCCGACGCGATGCAGGACGTCGCGGATGTCACGCTGGTTTCGACCGAACAGGAAGCCATCGACCGCCTTGAGAGCGGTAAGAGCGACGGCTATATCGACGGCGACCGTTATGTCGTCGAGGGCTCCGACGCTTCTTTGACCGCGCTCTCCAAGCGCGCGTTCATGCAGTACGCGCAGGAGCAGAAGTTTGCGGAGATGCCGCCGCAGCTCGCCGCGCAGGCGGAGGAGATGATGCAGATGCCGGATGTGGAATATTTCCACGGTTCTGCGGACTACGAACAGTTTGATTTCCTCGCGGCGAGCATGATGGGCTTCATCATCTTCTTCCTCGTGTTCCTGCTTGCGGGCATCGCGTTTTTGCGCGAGCGCATCAGCGGCACACTGGATCGCATCCTCGTGTCCTCGCTCCGTCGCAGCCATCTGGTCGGCGGGTATTTCCTCGGCTTCGGCGTGTTCGCAGCGCTGCAGACCATCGTGATTCAGATGTTCCTTACCTATGTGCTGAAGGTGCATACCGGCACCAACGTGCCGCTCGTGATGCTGATCAATCTGACGATCGCGGGAACGTCACTCGCGATGGGCACGCTCTTCTCGGCGTTTGCGCGGAACGAATTCCAGCTGTTCCAGTTTATCCCGATCGTGATCATACCCCAGATGATGTTCTGCGGAATCATCAGTCTCCGCGAAACGCCGCAGTGGGTTCAGTATCTGGCGAAGATTTTCCCGCTGACCTACGGCGCGGATGCGCTGCGGGATGTCATGCTCCGCGGAGCGGGATTCCGGGACGTGCTGAGCGATCTATTGATCATGCTGGGTTTTACGCTGCTGTTCTTCTTCCTCAACATTCAGGTGCTGAAACGATACCGTTCGCTGTAGAAAAACAATCCAAATCAAAAAGAATCCGTAAATTACGGGTTCTTTTTTGACGCGGTGTCGGGTATGATATGGTAGAACGATTGAATAGGAGTATTGCATGATCGACTTTCAGAACGCAACGTTTCTCAAGCTCAAGCCCGTGCCGGACAGCACGTTTTCTTCCATGATCGAGCCGATGTTCATCTCCGGCGAACAGATCCTCTGCTCGTTTCAGACCGTGCGCGACGGCGTGGTGTTCACCAACAAGCGCATCTTTGCGATCAATGTGCAGGGCATCACCGGCAAGAAGAAGGATTTTACGTCATTGCCTTACAGCAAGATTCAAGCATTCTCGGTGGAGACCGCAGGCGTTTTAGACCTCGACAGCGAGCTGGATTTGTGGTTTGCCGGCATGGGGCATGTGCGCTTTGAGTTTGTCAGCCGCGCGGATGTCTCCGGCATCTGCCGCATCATCTCCGGCTTTGTGCTGTAATAAATTGACAGTAGAGGTTGTATGATGTTTTCTGATTCATTCGGCAGTTTTGGGATGATGTTTACGATCATGCCCGTTCTGTTTTTCATTGTTTTCACCTTTATATTTGTCATCATTATCGTCAACGTTGTAAAGGGCGCAAAACGATGGAAACGAAACAATGATTCTCCTGTGTTGACAGTGGACGCAAAGGTCGTTACCAAGCGCTCTGACGTGAGCTTTCGTCACCATGAAAATGTGGTAAACGACAACATGAATATGGCATACTCGTCTACCAGATATTTCGTTACGTTTGAGGTGCAGAGCGGGGATCGCATGGAGTTCAACGTACCGGATACGGAATATGGATTGCTGACCGAGGGCGACAAAGGCAGCCTGACGTTTCAGGGGACGCGATATATCTCCTATGTACGAGATACGCGAATTTGAAGGTACCGGACGAATAGGGAACCACTATGCATGTACGCAGCACAGTCAAGGCAATCATACTGCACGAAGGCAAGGTTCTGTTGAACCGTTGCCGCGACGCGAATAACGGCGAGTACTTCTCGCTGCCCGGCGGCGGACAGGAGCAGTTTGAAACCATAACGGAAGCGATTCACCGGGAATGCCTGGAGGAGACGGGCTATTCCGTCGAACCCGTTCGTTTTGCCGCGCTGATGGAGGAAATCTGCCTTGATCCGTTTATTCGCGAACACTACCTGCAATATGCGCACAAGATGCTGCATATCTTCCTCTGCCGACTGACTACGCTGGAGCGCGTGGAACCCACCGAGACGGACGATCTTCAGATTTCGATCGACTGGATTCCCGTAGAGGATGTGCCAAGCATCAACCTGCTGCCCAAAGAGCTGCGCGCGGCGTTTCCGCGGCTGATGGCGGAAGAAACGCCGATGTTCCTCGGTTCGGTCTATCTGGAGCACAATCATGGCTGACGAAACCGACAATTGCATCTTCATCAAGCCCGACGAGACGATGCTGGAGCAGATCTCGTCCTATCGCAGCGCGTTCCTAAGCGCGGGCGAAAAGATTTACGGCGCGGGATTGCTGCCCGAATTTGAAGACCCGATGGACTGGCTGCATCACAACCGCATCTCGGAGCATCGCGAAACGGTTCCGGCGGGACGCGTGCCCTCCGAACAATTCGTGCTGTTCCGTTCAACGGATCATAAGATTGTCGGCATGATCACGTTCCGCCACGAATTCAACGACTTCACGCGGGAGTACGGCGGAAACATCGGTTACTCGGTGCATCCCGACGAGCGGGGGAAAGGCTATGCCAAGCGCATGCTCACGGAATGTCTGGAGCGCTGCCGCGCGTTTGGCCTGAAGCATGTGCTGATTACCTGTCGGGTTGAAAACGAGGCAAGCAGAAAGACGATCCTCGCCTGCGGCGGGGTCTACGAAAAGGCCGTCTTCTGCGAGCGGGACAACGTTAACCTCGAACGGTACTGGATTTCACTCGACCGCTGAAAGGAGCGCAATATGGGAGAACTGAGAAAACTGCCGAACATCGCGGAAAAGCTGGAAGCGCAGCTCACGGAAGTCGGCATTCCGACCATCGACGCGCTGAAACAGACGGGCAGCCGGGAAGCGTGGCTCCGAATCGCCGCGATCGATCCGTCCGCCTGCTACATGCGTCTTTGCGCGCTGGAAGGCGCGATTCAAGGCGTGCGCTGGCATCATCTCGACGAGCAGACGAAGCGAGAGATGAAGGCGTTTTATGATTTGAACAAGAAAGATCAATAATTCCCTTATTTATATTTTTTTTATAAAAAAACAGAGCCGTCTTTAGACGGCTCTGTTTTTGCTTCTCACGCTATGCAATCTTATAAACAAAGATTATTCTTCCGAAGGATCGCTTTCATCCGAATCGCCTTCGCCCGGCGCGCCGATGACCAGCGTTGTGCTGCGTTCGTCGAGCTGCTCGACCGAGCGGAGGTTCTTCGTGATGGCGCGCGTGCGTGTGCCGATGAGCTGCTCAAGGTCGTCATCTACCTGCTGGAGGCGCTTTCGGGAGCTCGCGAGCACGGTCGCGAACTTCTGAAACTCCGTCTTGACCGCGCCGAGCACGCGCCAGACTTCGCTGCTGCGCTTCTGAATTGCGAACGAACGGAATCCCATCTGGAGGCTGTTGAGCAGCGCCGCCATGGTCGAAGGCCCTGCGATGTTCACACGATAGCTGCGCTGGAGATCCTCCACCAAGCCGCGGTTGACCACCTCGGCATAGAGCCCTTCAAACGGAAGGAACATGATCGCGAAATCGGTCGTGTTCGGCGGATCGATGTATTTATCGCGAATCTTCGCGGCCTCTTGACGGATACGCTGCGTGAGTAAGGCGAGCGACGCCGCAATCGCCTCCGGAGTACCGGACTCGTAAGCATCCTGCAAATTGGAATACAGGTCGGCGGGGAACTTCGAGTCGATCGGCAGATAGACCGGCGCGCCGTCGTCCGTGGGCAGCTTGACTGCATATTCTACGCGCTCCGAACTGCCGAGCTTGGTCACGGCGTTGGTGACATACTGCTCCGGCGCGAGAATCTCTTCCAGAATCGCGCCGAGCTGGATTTCACCTAGCATACCGCGCGTCTTGACGTTACTGAGCACTTTTTTCAGGTCGCCCACGCCGTTGGCAAGCGTTTGCATCTCGCCGAGGCCTTTGTAGACCTGCTCAAGGCGTTCGTTGACGAGCTTGAACGACTGCGCGATCTTCGATTCCAGCGTCTGCTGGAGCTTGTCGTCGACGGTTTTGCGCATCTCTTCGAGCTTCTGCGCATTCTCGGTCTGGAGCGCGAGGAGCCGCCGCTCAATCGTCTGGCGGATGGCTTCGAGCTTCTGCTCGTTGTTGAACTCAAACGACTTGAGCCGCTGTTCGTTGCCCTGCTCAAATGTTTTAAAGCGCGTCTCGCCCTGCGCGTCGGAGGTGCGCTGCTGCTCCATGATCATGCGGCCGAGGTTCGTCACAGAGGACTGCACGCCCTCCGTCAGCTCGCGCCGCAGCTCGGAGAGCGCGCGTCTTAGGTCGTCCTGCATCTCGTCGTGCAGCTCGCGCTGGCGACGGTTGCTGTAGAGCATCAGCAGGATCATCGCGGCGAACACCGCGACGGAGACGATCAATAAAATCAATTCTATGGTCATAAATTTCCTCCTCGATGGGGTAGATCAGGAAAACGCGAGCGCGGAGACGATCAGCGTCTGCGCCGCGATATAGGTGCTCATCACGATGACGCTGCGGTAGCGCACGGGATGATGGAACGCGTCGATGGAGAGCGTGGTATCGGAGATCGCAAACAGGAGGCCGCCAATTGCCGCGAGCCAGCGATGCGCGGAGTCGCCGTAGAGCGTGAACAGAATCGCGGAGGAGACCATCGAGCCGATGACAACCATATAAAGGAAGCTCGGCGGCTTCAGCTTCTTCGGCATGCATTTCCAGAGATAGCGCGTCAGCGTTGCGGCGCAGGCGACGGTAGCGACGGCACAGACCGTGAACATATACCACGGCGGGGTGGCGACGATGCGCCGGGCAAAACTGAGGATGTAAAATACATGCCCGGTTGCGAACGCGAGAATCCCCGCGGGAAACGCCCATTTGCGCGGGCGGAACAGCAGCACGAGATCGCCCGCAAACCCAAACAGGATCGCCGTGATGACGAGGTTGGACGGTGCATGCGCAAAGAGCAGATAGCACGCGGCGAGCAGCGGCATGAGGAGGCACTTACTCACGCGGCGCAGCATCAGCATGCTTTTATTGATACATGCAAAAATATGTACACCTGCGTCCAGCGCAAGCAGACCGGCAAAAACAAAACGCAATCTAAAGTTCCCCCAAATTCAAACGGCTGAAACCAGTATACCATAGTCGGGTGAGCACCCGAAAGAGAAATAGTCTGCCCGCCAGACGGACACATGCGCAAACCGCGAGAGAAAAGCCAAATCTCCTGCGGAAACTGTATGTTTATTCGATCTTGCCGTATTGAAACATCGGAATGCATTTGTTATACTGTACCCTGAATGAATCTGGGTATTCTTTAGCATGACAAGGAGGAACTTCACACATGCATTATTCCAGTGAAGTGGAAGAAATGACCTGCGTCCTCAAGGGCGCAAAGCATGATCCCGCTCCGATCCCCGAAGAGGGCAAGTGGGTCAAAGCAAAGCAGATCACCGATATCAGCGGACTAACGCACGGCGTCGGCTGGTGCGCACCGCAGCAGGGTGCCTGCAAACTCACGCTCAACGTGAAAAAAGGCGTGATTGAAGAAGCGCTCGTCGAAACCATTGGCTGCAGCGGCATGACGCATTCCGCGGCGATGGCAGCGGAAATCCTGCCGGGCAAAACCATCCTCGAAGCGCTCAACAGCGACCTCGTCTGCGACGCGATCAACACCGCCATGCGCGAGCTGTTCCTGCAGATCGTCTACGGCCGCACGCAGAGCGCGTTCTCCGATGACGGCCTGCCCATCGGCGCCGGCCTCGAAGACCTCGGTAAGGGTCTGCGTTCGCAGATCGGCACCATGTATGGCACGCAGGCCAAGGGCCCGCGCTATCTGGAGATGGCGGAAGGTTATGTCCTTGAAATCGCGCTCGACAAGGGCGGCGAGATCATCGGCTACAAATTCGTCAGCCTCGGCAAGATGATGGACGCGATCAAGAAGGGCGTCGATCCGAAGGAAGCGTACGAAAAGAACATCGGAACCTACGGGCGTTTCGACCAGGCCGCCAAGGTTATCGACCCGCGGAAAGCGTAAGGAGGCAGCTATGGCTATTTTTGAAGGTTACGAAAGAAGAATTAAGAAGATCAATGCCGAGCTGAAGAAGTACGGCATCGACGGCATCGAAGAAGCGAAAGCCATCTGCGACGCGAAGGGCATCGACGTGTTCGGTATCGTCCGCGGCATCCAGATGATCGCGTTTGAGAACGCCTGCTGGGCATATGCCGTCGGCGCTGCGATCGCGATCAAGTCCGGCGCGACCACGGCGGACAAAGCTGCGGAAGCCATCGGCGTGGGTCTCCAGGCATTCTGCATCCCGGGTTCGGTTGCGGATCAGCGTGAAGTGGGTCTCGGCCACGGCAATCTTGCCGCCATGCTCCTGCGCGAAGAGACCAACTGCTTCTGCTTCCTCGCGGGCCACGAGAGCTTTGCCGCGGCGGAAGGCGCAATCGGCATCGCGAAGACCGCCAACAAAGTCCGCACCAAGCCCCTGCAGGTTATCCTGAACGGCCTAGGCAAGGACGCGGCGTACGTCATCTCCCGCATCAACGGTTTCACCTACCTTGAGACGGAATATGACTACTACACCGGCAAACTGGAGATCACCAAGACGAAGTCCTTCTCCGACGGCGACCGCGCGAAGGTTCGCTGCTACGGCGCGGACGACGTGAACGAAGGTGTCGCCATCATGCGTCACGAGAACGTGGATGTTTCCATCACCGGCAACTCCACGAACCCCACGCGCTTCCAGCATCCGGTCGCGGGCACCTACAAAAAGTGGTGCAACGAGCACGGCAAGAAGTATTTCTCCGTGGCGAGCGGCGGCGGCACGGGCCGCACCCTGCATCCGGACAACATGGCGGCGGGCCCCGCTTCCTACGGCATGACCGATACGATGGGCCGCATGCACTCCGACGCGCAGTTTGCGGGCTCCTCGTCCGTTCCGGCGCACGTCGAGATGATGGGTCTCATCGGCATGGGCAACAACCCGATGGTCGGCGCAACGGTCGCCGTCGCGGTTGCCATCGCACAGGCGAAATAAGCAACTCAAATAAAAGGCTCTCCGCAAGGAGAGCTTTTTTTGTGTGATTTGCTTAAGATGATTGTTACCGAATTCTGCTGCTCCAGAAATCCCAGTTGAGTTTTGCGGGATTTTGCTCATCTGCTACTGCAATCTTCTGCAATTCGGATTCCATCTCGCGCCAGGCCTGCTCCGCGATGAGAAGATACTCCTGCTCAGTTGCATCTGTTCCTAACTGATCATACGCGAGCGCCGCCGCGCCATAGAACGCGACGCCCATACAGTGCGCGGAGACGTGGATCGTCAGCGAAGCGTGTGCGATGGCGCGGGCTGCGGCCTGCGCCGCGGGGTGTCCCTCCGCGGCGGTCGCGGCGTTGTGCGCGCCGTTATTGGTGTCCTTTGCGTCTGCAAACCTGACTCGGTCTTCCAGCCAGCCGCGCGCGTTTGTTAGCGCCTCCCGCGGGCGGGGGTCGCCTAGAAACTCGCGTTCAAACACGGGCAGCAGATACGTTTCAGCATAGGCGATGTTCCAGAGGCACAGCGTGCGTTTACTCTGCGTTTCGGCCAGCTGCGCAAGGGAGAGGATCGTCGGGCAATCGAAATTCCCGAATGTTTTTCGCAACTTTTGCATGTATAACTCCGAACCTATCAATATTAAGATTTCATTACGATTCTATTATACAGATTCAAAATTCATTGTTCCAGTTCGAGGTCATTCTGCTGAAACATGGCAATATTGTACAAGATTCATCTATATATATCATATACAATTCTTGACAATCCGGCGGAAAAGGAATAAGGTAACTTGACCCCGCTGTTCAAGCGGAGCCTTTCCTTCGGGAAATCAATGCAAGGGGAAACACCACTGTGCCAGAGCAAAAACATTCCAACGCGGCATCCATTCTTTCGGTTCTGGGCGCGCTCGTCATCTGGGGCTCGTCGTTTGTCGCAATCAAATTTGCCTATACCACATACCCGCCGCTGACGCTGGCCGCGGCCCGGTTTGCCATTGCAACGCTGATCCTCGGCGCGCTGACGCTGCTGCCGAAGAACCGCGTGAAGCTTGAAAAGAAGGATATCCTGACCGTTGCGGTCTGCGGCCTGACCGGCATTATGCTCTATGCTGTGCTGCAGAATATTGCGATGCAGTGGACGAGTGCCTCGAGCGCCACGCTGATCATCGCGTCATATCCGATCATCACGCTCCTGATGGAGAGCCTGATCTACAAAACCAAGCTCAGCTGGATGAAGATCGTCGCAATCCTGATTGCGATCTGCGGCGTCGTCATCCTATCCTATGTAAAAACGGAGTCGCGCGTTTCGGGAGAGCTGCTCGGAATCCTGTTGCTGATGGCTGCGGGTGTGTTCTGGGCGGTCTATAACTTCATGATGAAGCGAGTGGTCAATCAATATCCGCCGATCACGCTGCTGTTCTATATCACGCTCTTTGGCACGATCTTCCTGCTGCCCCTTGCGCTGTTTGAACGCACCGCGTGGCAGGCGCCGACGCTGCTCTCATTTTCGATGATGCTGTTCCTCGGCGTGTTCTGTTCCGTCATCGCGTATCTTCTGTATAACCGCGGATTGAAGACGATGGCGCCGAGCACGATCACCTCCATGCTCAACCTGATGCCGATCATCGGCGTGTTCTTCTCTTGGATTCTTTTAGGCGAGCAGGTGACGCTTCGAAAGATCATCGGCGGCACAATCGTGATCCTCGGCGTTATGCTCAGCGTACGTAAGAGCAAATCGGACTTGGCAGAACGCGCAGGCGAATCCATCGCAGAACCCCTGCCGGAAAGTGCCGCGCAGGAATGATACTGCGCAATGGTAAAACACCTGTGTGCGTAAAGTTGATTTTTTAGGCGTTCTGTATATAATAGAAAGAAGTTTTCAGAATTTCAGTTTGGTAAGTTGAAATGCTGAAGCCAAATTTGAAATCCGGTATTGTCAAAGCAACTACCTATCCATGCCGGGTTTCTGTTTCGGAGGGATACCATGCAGACAAAACAAGCGCAGTCGATCCGCAGGCTGACGACAGCCGGTGTTCTCGCGGCAGCAATCGTGCTCTTAACCACGCTCGTCTCGATTCCGATGCCGGGCGGCTTTGGGTATATCAACCTCGGCGATGTGGGCGTGCTGCTCGCGGGCATGCTGCTCGGCGGCGGCTGGGGCGCGCTCTGCGCGGGCGCAGCTTCTGCGCTTTCGGATGTGCTGCTTGGTTATACGGTCTATGCGCCCGCAACGTTCGTCATCAAAGGGCTCGTAGCTCTTGTCGCGGGGCTGCTCTTTGCGAGAACGCAGAAAAAGATTCGCTTCATTGCGCTCTATCCTGCCGCGCTGATCGTGCCCGCAGGTTATTTCCTCTATGAAGTGCTGCTCTATGGCGCGGCTAGCGCCATTCCGAACATTCTGTTCAACACACTCCAGTGCATGGTCGGCGCGGTGATCGCGACCGTTCTTGGGCTCATGCTCCTCAAAACGAAGCTCTTTACGACGGAGACCGTTTCGACGCCTGTTGTCGCGGAGATCCTCCGCGAGCCGAAGCACGGCGCGGACGTGGTGCTGATCGCCTTGCGCGCGCAGGCGGAGCTGATCAAGAAGGCGGGGGACATGCTCTCTGTGCAGGGGATTATGGCGCGCGTCGTCGCGGTGGACGATTTCGCGGCGTTCGAGCGGATGAGCCTGGCGCAGCGCGAGCAGTTCCTGCCGGAAGGCAAACCCTTTGTTCGGGTGGACGACCCGGAGACGACGCCCAAAGCGATCATGCAGGCGGCGGTCGAGGCAAGAGCGAAAGGCTGAGTTATACATGCCGCTGTTGCTTATGCGGCGTATACCAAAGAAACAAAAACATAAATAAATTTGTACAAACGCACGCGAGGGAAACCACGCGTGCTTTTTTCTACAAAAAGCCTTTCTCCGTTCATAATTCGTGTGGCGCATATGTTGTTCGCGCAACGGATTAACACCATATGTTGTATGACGAGAGCAAATATTGAACAATGTATTACAATATTTAGTTTGCTATTGCAAATTGCACGCGCTTTCCCTAGAATTTCATCTTAGGAGACGCTATGAACACAAACGACTACGGCAACCTCCAAAACAAGAAATCATCGGCGGATTCGGGGCTATACGGCAACGGATCCGCTTATCGCACGGTTCCGGCGGCGGGCGGCAGCGCATATGGCGCGGGCAGCTATCCGCAGCGGAATCCGCAGGCGGATTCTTACCGCGCATCCGCGCAGGCGAGACCCGCCTATGACGCCGCATCCTACGGCACGCCGCGGCAGAACGCATCTGCGCCTGTATCGGGCGGGGCGCAGCCGCGGATAAAGCAACCGACACAGGACACCCGCGCGTATGCGCAGGGCGGACACAGCCACCGCATCAATCACAACCCGACCGCGCAGCCCGCGGGTGCAACGAAGCCCGCCTCCAACGGAAACGGCAGCGGCGTCAAGCCCGGCGGCTCCGGTAACGGCGCAAACGGCGGCGGTAACGGCGGAAACGGCAACGGCGGAAACGGAAACGGTAAGAAACCGACGAAGAAAAAGAGCTTCAAAGCGCGGTTTACAGCGGGACTCAAGAAATTTCTCCGTTCCGTCTATTTGTTCGGGAAATCCGTCTCCGTCTGGTTTGGCAAGACGTTCCAGAAGTTCAACAAGCTCGAAAAACACCTACGCATCTTCCTTGCGGGCTCCGCGGGTTTTGTGGTGATCAGCCTGATCGTGATCTTCGCCGTCTCCGGCTCGCGCCATCAGCGCGAGGAGGCGATTCAGGCCGAGCTTGCGATTGCGACACCTGTGCCGACCATTGCGCCGACCTCGACCCTCGAACCCACACCGAGCCCAACGCCGGAGATCCGCATCGAGAAAGGCGCCGAGGGTGAGGACGTCATGGCGCTGCAAAAGCGTCTGATGGAGCTCAACTATCTGGCCATCGACGAACCGACAAGCTATTTCGGCAACGCGACCAAGGAAGCGGTAAAGCTCTTCCAGCGGCAGCATGAGTTGCAGCAGGATGGTATTTGCGGCACGGAAACGATTGATCTGCTGTATTCCGAGGAAGCAAAACCCTATGTGATGTACGAAGGCGCGGAGGGAGACGACATTCAGTCCTTCCAGGAGCAGCTTGTCGAACTCGGCTATCTGGACAGTGATCAGGTGACCAGCTATTACGGCACAGACACCGTCGACGCGGTCATGAATTTTCAGCACCGCAACTATTTGACCAAGGACGGCAAAGCGGGCGAAAAAACACTCGAAGCGATCAACTCGCCGGATGCGCGCGTCTCCTACACCAAAGAGCAGGAGATCATCAAGGAGAAAAAGAAGCAGGCGGCTCTTGCGCGCGCTTCCTCCGCCGAAGGACGTATCGACAAGCTCATCAACGCCGCAAAGAAACAGCTCGGCGATCCGTACATCCTCGGCAAGAGCGGCCCGGATTCATTCGACTGCTCGGGTCTCGTCGTCTATTGCCTCAGGCAGGCAAACGTCTACACCCGCCGCCTCAACGCGGCAGGGTTGAGCAAGACCACAAGCTGGACAAAGGTTTCCAGCCTGGATAATGTCCAGCGCGGCGATCTATTGTTCTTCAAATCGGAAGACGGCAGCACCATCGGCCACGTCGGCATCTACATCGGCGGCGGAGAGATGATCGACGCTTCCTCCGCAAACGGCAAGGTCGTCCGCCGCGGCGCGAAGACCAGCTACTGGCGCAAGACATTCGTCGTCGCCAGACGCCCGATTGAGTAATCACCAAAGCACGCAAACGGCGGCGCACCAAGCGCCGCCGTTTTCACGCGCAAAAGGTTCATTCTTGCAATCCGACCCAAGATACAGTATGATGAAACCCGAAATACGGGAGGGAACCACATGGCATACCCCAATGAACTGATTCGAAATTTTTCCATCATCGCGCACATCGACCACGGCAAATCGACGCTGGCCGACCGCATGATGGAGCTGACGGACACCGTCGCCGCGAGAGATATGTCGGAGCAGCTGCTGGACTCGATGGATATCGAGCGCGAGCGCGGCATCACGATCAAATCCTCGGCGGTGCGGATGTTCTATACGCATTCCGACGGAAAGCGCTATATGTTCAACCTCATTGACACGCCGGGGCATGTGGACTTCAACTACGAGGTCAGCCGCGCGCTGGCCGCGTGCGAAGGTGCGGTGCTGGTCGTGGACGCAACGCAGGGCATTGAGGCGCAGACGCTCGCGAACGTCTATCTCGCCGTGGACAACGGCCTTGAAGTCGTGCCGGTCATCAATAAGATCGATTTGCCGAGCGCGGAGCCGGATCGCACCGCGCAGGAGATCGAGGACGTCATCGGCATCGAAGCGCATAGCGCGCCGAAGATCTCCGCAAAGAACGGCCTCAACGTCGATCAGGTGCTTGCCGCCGTGGTCAAGACGGTTCCGCCACCCGTGGGCGATCCGGACGCACCGTTGACCGCGCTGGTGTTCGATTGCTTCTACGACAACTACAAAGGCGCGCTCTCGTATGTACGCGTATTTGACGGTACCGTTCGTCCGGGAAACCGCATCCGCTCGATGGCGACCGGGCACGAGTTTGACGTCACCGAGGTCGGTGTGTTTACGCCCGCGCCTATGGCGGTGGACGAACTCACCGCGGGAGAGGTCGGCTACATCGCGGCCTCGATCAAGAGCGTTGCCGAAACCAAGGTCGGCGATACGATCACCTCCGCAGACCACCCTGCAAGTAAACCGTTGCCCGGCTATAAGCAGGCAAACCCGATGGTGTTCTGCGGCATCTATCCCGCGGACGGCGCGCAGTACGGCGACCTACGAGACGCGCTCGACAAGCTCCGCCTCAACGATGCCTCGCTCTCCTATGAACAGGAGTCGAGCAACGCGCTGGGTTACGGCTTCCGCTGCGGGTTCCTTGGGCTTCTGCACATGGAGATCGTTCAGGAACGTTTGGAGCGCGAATTCGACCTCGACCTGGTCACCACAGCGCCCAGCGTTATCTACAAGATCAGGCTCACCTCAGGCGAAGAAGAGTTGATCGACAACCCGTCCAATCTGCCGCCGGTCACGGAGATCGAACAGTTGGAAGAGCCTGTCGTGAATGCAACGATCATGACGCCTTCGGAATATGTCGGCGCACTCATGGAACTCTCTCAGGAGCGGCGCGGCGTATTTATGGACATGAACTACATCGAGGAAGCCCGCGTGCGGATTCACTATGTGCTGCCGCTCAACGAAATCATCTACGACTTCTTTGACCAGCTCAAGAGCCGCAGCAGGGGATACGCATCCTTTGACTACGAACTCAAGGGCTACGAGAAGAGCGATCTTGTGAAGCTCGATTTCCTGCTCAACGGAGACGTGTGCGATGCGCTGAGCACCATCGTCCACCGCGACCGCGCCTATGCAAAAGGACGCGCCGTTGCGGAGAAGCTCTGCGAAGTCATCCCGCGCCAGCAGTTCGAAATCCCCGTGCAGGCGGCCATCGGCGGCAAGATCATCGCGCGCGAAACCGTCCGCGCGGTGCGCAAGGATGTTCTTGCCAAGTGCTACGGCGGCGACATCACCCGTAAAAAGAAGCTGCTCGAAAAGCAGAAGGAAGGCAAGAAGCGCATGCGCCAGGTTGGCACCGTGTCCTTGCCGAGCGACGCTTTCATGAGCGTGCTCCGCATCAACTGACAATGGCGGGTATCTACTTACATATTCCGTTTTGCGTGAGAAAGTGTGCCTACTGCGACTTCGTGAGCTTCCCGGAACGGGGTGTTCCCGAAGTATATGTGGAAGCGCTGCTCACCGAACTGGAGCTTGTTGCGCGCGGCGGGAGCTATCCCGCCGCGTTTGACACCGTGTTTTTCGGCGGCGGCACGCCGTCTCTGCTGTCGGGCGAACAGATGCGGAGAATCCTCTCGTCACTGAGCACGCATTTCGACATCCGCGCGAACGCGGAGATTTCAATGGAGTGCAACCCCGGCACGGTTACGCCGGAGAAGCTCGCTGCCTATCGCGAAGCCGGTATCAACCGCCTTTCGATCGGACTGCAGAGCACGCATGACGCGCTGCTAAAGTCCATCGGGCGCATCCACACGTTTGCACAGTTTGAAGAAACATTCAAGCAGGCGCGCGCGGCGGGGTTTGATAATATCAACGTCGATCTGATGCACGGTCTGCCGAACCAGACGGTAGAACAATATTGTTCCTCGATCAACACGGTCTGCGATCTCGGCGCGGAGCACATCTCCGCGTATTCGCTGATCCTGGAGGAGAAGACGCCGCTGTTCAACCGCGTGGAGCGCAAAGAGATTTTTCTTCCGGACGAAGACCTCGTCGCGGACATGCAGGACGCGGGTATCGATCTGCTGGAAACGCGCGGATACCACCGCTACGAGATCAGCAATTTCGCCAAAGATGGCTTTGCGTGCCGCCACAACCTGAACTACTGGCACAACGGCGAATACCTCGGCTTCGGCATCGCGGCGCACGGCGTCGTGCGGGAGAAGAAGTGGACGCGGTATGCAAACGTAAACGCTCTGGATGAATATTACAGCTTGCTCCGGCGAAACAAACGCCCGCTCGCGGAGACGATCCGGCTTGCGCCGCGGGACGAGATGTTTGAGTGCGTGATGCTGGGGCTTCGGCTTGTGCGCGGGATCGATCGCGCGGAATTTGCGGCGCGGTTCGGGCTGGACATCGTCGAGGCATACGGCTACGCGGTCGATCAGCTGCAAAAGCGCGGCTGGCTGGATGAGATGGAGGGGTATATTTCGTTGAACCGCAAGGGGCTGGATCTCCAGAACGAAGCGCTGGGGTTTTTCATGTAGTTTCGCGCAATGATTCGATTATCAGCGCGAAAACCCCGATTACTGTTACAGTTTTCCCCTTTGGGGTGTTTTCACTGGAATGTCACATTTTTGATACAGCACTTACTTGACATCAAATCGTGTAAGTGCTAAATTTTTCTCATGGGTTAGCACTCCTCAAAATAGAGTGCTAACAACAGAAATACAGGCAAAAAACAGGACTGCACCGCTCTGCGGGCAGCACTTTTTACGAAAGGAGGCGGCGGAATCATGGATTTGGACGCGAGAAAACTCGGCATCCTGAAGGCGATCATCGACGAATACATCATGTCCGCGTCTCCGGTCGGTTCCCGTGCGATCAGCAAGCACGAGGAGTTCAATCTTTCCAGCGCAACCATCCGCAACGAGATGGCGGATCTGGAAGAGCTTGGATACTTAGAGCAGCCGCACACCTCCGCTGGACGCGTTCCTTCGGATAAGGCATATCGGCTCTACGTCGATCAGATGATGCAGAGAGCAGCGTTGACCGACGACGAGATCAAGATCATCCGCGCACACATGAGCTCGAAGATCGACGAAGTCGAGTCCGTGATGAAGCAGACGGCGCAGGCGCTCTCCGCGGTGACAAACTATACCGCGATGGTGATGCCGCCGATGCTGGCGGCAAATCGCCTCCGGCACATACAGCTCGTACCCCTGCGCGAAGGACGCGCGCTCGTGGTCATCGTGACAACGACGGGATTTGCCAGAGACGCGATCATCCGCGTACCGGAAGATATCCGCGTCGGAGAACTGGAGCGCATTTCGCGGATACTAACCGAGCGGTTCTATGACTGCCGGATGGATCAGATCGGCGATCTCATCGCGCATGAGATGAGCGGCGAACTCTACGAGCGGCGCGCGTTTCTCTGCTCCGTGATGGAAGCCGTCGAGCGTAAGATTGCGCCGGATTCGCCGAACGTGCAGCTTTCGGGCACGAACAACATGCTGCACTATCCCGAATACAGCGACGTGAACAAGGCAAAGACCTTCCTCGCCGCGGTAGAGGGCAGAAACCTTCTTTACGATATGCTCAAGCGTGCGAGCAAGCTCGAGTTTTCGATCACGATCGGAAATGAGAACGAGGACGAGATGTTCAAGGACTGCAGCATCGTCACCGCGACCTATCAGGTCGGAGACGAGCCGCTGGGTTCCTTCGGGATCATCGGACCCACGCGCATGAACTACGGCAAGGTCATCTCCGTTCTGGAATATATGCGGAGGAGCCTTAGCGAGGTTCTAAGCGCGGATCAGGACGACGAATAACGATTATTACACCGCCCGGCCATGTTACAGGGCGGAACGGACAAGGAGACTGGAACATTGACCAAGAAGAATGACAAACACGAAACCGTGGAAGAAACCATCCGCCCGGAAGCATCCGAAATCGACTCGACCGTTGTGGAACAGGCTGCATCCGAGCAGGAATCCTATACGCTGACTGCCGAGGAATTCGCGCAGGCAAAGGCACACATCGAAGCCATCACCAAGGAGAAGGACGAGACCGTCAACCTCCTGCAGCGCATTCAGGCGGACTTCGACAACTTCCGCCGCAGAAACGCCAGCATCCGGCTGGACAGCTACGAAGAGGGCAAGCGCGACACGGTAAAAGAGCTCCTGCCCGCGCTGGATAATCTCGAGCGTGCGCTGGATGCGATCCCCGCAGAAAACACAAGCCTTCGTGAAGGCATCGCGATGGTGCAGCGCCAGATGCTCGATTCGCTCAAGAAACTCGGTTTGGAAGAGGTCGAGAGCGACTGCGTCTTTGACCCGACCAAGCACGAAGCGGTCATGCGCGAAAAAGTGGAGGGCAAGGAGAGCGGCGAGATCGTTGTTGTCTTCCAAAAGGGCTACCGTATGGGCGGCCGCATCATCCGTCACTGCATGGTGAAGGTTGCGGAATAAGAATTACTTTTTTTAAATAGGCATCAGAACGGAAGGAGCGCAAGCTCCCGTAAGAATTAAAAAGATTATTTTAGGCATCAGAACGGAAGGAGCGAAAGCTCCCGTAAGATTTGAAATAAACGATTGATAGAATACTTGGAGGATATTACTTATGGGCAAAATTATCGGCATCGACCTCGGCACGACGAACTCCTGCGTCGCTTTCCTCGAAGGCGGCGAGCCTGTCGTCATCCCCAATTCCGAAGGCATGCGCACCACGCCTTCCGTGGTCGCGTTTAAAGACGGCGAGCGCATGGTCGGCAACATCGCCAAGCGCCAGGCCATCACCAACCCGGATCGCACCATCGCGTCCATCAAGCGCGACATGGGCTCTTCCCGCAAGGTGCACATCGAGGGCAAGGACTACACCCCGCAGGAAATCTCCGCGATGATCCTGCAGAAGCTCAAGACCGACGCGGAAGCGTACCTCGGCGAAACCGTCACGCAGGCGGTCATCACCGTTCCGGCTTACTTCACGGACAGCCAGCGTCAGGCAACCAAGGATGCCGGTCGCATCGCGGGTCTTGAAGTGCTCCGCATCATCAACGAGCCGACGGCGGCAGCGCTTGCCTACGGCATGGACAAAGAAAACAATCAGAAGATTCTGGTGTACGATCTCGGCGGCGGCACGTTCGACGTTTCGATCCTTGAAATCGGCGACGGTGTGTTCCAGGTTCTCGCAACCGCAGGCAACAACCGCCTCGGCGGCGACGACTTTGACCAGCTGATCATGGACTACATTGCCGACGACTTCAAGAAGAACAACGGCATCGACCTTAGACAGGACAAGATGGCGCTTCAGCGTTTGAAGGAAGCCGCGGAAAAGGCGAAGATCGACCTCTCTGGCGTCGCGCAGACCACGATCAACCTGCCGTTCATCACGATGGACAAGTCGGGCCCGAAACACCTTGATATCACCATCACCCGCGCGAAGTTCAATGAGCTCATCAATGATCTCGTTGAACAGACCAGAACCCTCATGCAGAAGTGTCTGAGCGACGCGGGCCTCTCCGCCTCTCAGGTGGACAAGGTTATCCTCGTCGGCGGTTCCTCCCGTATCCCGCTCGTGCAGGATGTGGTCAAGAAGGTTACCGGCAAAGAACCGTTCAAGGGCATCAACCCGGACGAATGCGTCGCCATCGGTGCCTCCATTCAGGGCGGCGTGCTCGGCGGCGAAGTCAAGGACATCCTGCTTCTGGACGTCACTCCGCTCTCTCTCGGTATCGAGACCGTCGGCGGCGTGTTCACGAAGCTCATCGAGCGCAACACCACCATCCCCACGAAGAAGAGCCAAATCTTCTCCACCGCGGCGGACGGACAGACCAGCGTAGAAGTCCACGTGCTCCAGGGCGAACGCGGCATGGTACAGGGCAACAAGACCCTCGGCCGTTTCCAGCTCACCGGCATTGCGCCGGCGCCCCGCGGCGTGCCGCAGATCGAGGTCTCCTTTGACATCGACGCAAACGGCATCGTACACGTCACCGCAAAGGACCTCGGCACGGGCAACCAGCAGAACGTGACCATCACCGCCTCGACCAACCTCAACGAGGACGAGATCAAGCGCGCGGTTGCGGATTCCGAGAAGTTCGCGGACGAGGACAAGAAGCGCAAGGAAGAGGTCGAGACCAAGAACCACGCGGATCAGCTGATCTACACCACCGAGCGCAGCCTCAAAGAGATGGGCGACAAGATCGACGCTTCCGGCAAGGAACAGGTCGAAAAAGCGATTGCCGATCTCAAGAAGACCCTCGAAAGCGGCGACGTGGATATGATCAAGACCGCGACCGAAAAGCTCACCGAAGTCAGCTACAGCGTGTTCGGCAAAGTGTACGAACAGGCGCAGCAGCAGGCGGGCGGCGCGGGCTATGATGCAGGCACACAGGGCGGCTACACCGATCCGAACGCGGGCAAAGACAACGTTGTCGACGCGGACTACGAAGTCGTGGACGACAAATAAGAGCCCCGCATTCGCAAAATAAAATCATCACAGGGAGGCGCAACAAAGGCTGCGCCTCCTTGTCGGAATCTTATCGTAAAATGGATTGGAAACGGGAAAGCGGAGAGCGATCTGTGCTTTCTGACAGAGAGGTGACGGGCGTTGGCAGATAAACGCGATTATTACGAAATATTGGGTGTGAGTAAAACCGCGACGGAGAGCGAGATCAAAAGCGCGTTCCGCAAGAAAGCGAAGGAGTGCCACCCCGACCTGCATCCCGGCGACAAGGCCAAGGAAGCGCAGTTTAAAGAGCTCAATGAAGCGGCGGAGATTCTCTCCGACGCGGACAAGCGCGCGAAGTACGACCAGTTCGGCCACGCGGCGTTCGATCCCAGCATGGGCGGACAGGACCCGTTCGCGGGCGGCGGCTTCGGCGGATTCGGCGACTTTGGCGATATCTTAGGCCAGATGTTCGGCGGCGGTTTCGGCGGCTTCGGCGGGGGACAAACCCGCAACGGCCCGATCCCCGGCGACGACCTTCGTTACAACCTGACGATCGCGTTTGAAGAAGCGGCCTTCGGCGTCGAAAAAGAGATTACGATCCCGCGTGAGGAGGTTTGCGATACATGCCACGGTTCCGGCGCAAAACCGGGCACCGAGCCGGTCACCTGCAAAACCTGCAACGGCACGGGTCAGGTGCGCACGCAGCAGAGCACGATTTTGGGTTCCTTTACCTCCACGCGACCCTGCACCAACTGCAAAGGCACCGGCAAGGTGATCTCCGATCCCTGCGCGGATTGCCGCGGTTCCGGCCGCGTCCGCAGGAACCTCAAAAAGACCGTCAAGATTCCCGCGGGCATCGACAACGGCCAGAGCCTCTGCCTCCGTGGCATGGGTAACGCGGGTCATCGCGGCGGCCCGAACGGCGACCTGTATGTGACGATCAATGTGCGCCCGCACAGGCAGTTCACACGGAAGGGATTCGATCTCTATCTTGAGATGCCGATTTCCTACACGATGGCGGCGCTCGGCGGCAGCCTGACGGTGCCGACGCTGAAAGAGAGCGTCAAGTACCAGATCCCCGCAGGAACACAGACAGGCTCGACCTATCGCCTGCGCGAGCAGGGCATCCAGCGGCTGAACGCGAGCGGCAAAGGCGACCTGTTGGTCACTGTGACCGTCGAGGTGCCAAAACATCTGACGGACGAGCAGAAGCGGATTCTGGAGCAGTTTGCCGGAACGCTTGGCGAAGGCGCGGAAGGCCGCGGCAAGAAAAACGGACGCGCGAACGGATCAAAGAAATAGGTAAGCAAAAAACAGCCTCCCGTTAGTTCGGGAGGCTGTTGTGTTGCAATAGCACTTATTCAGCGGTTGGGGTTTGTTCCAGCCGCTTTTTCTTTTGCCGCGCGGAGAGCACAAGTTGCATCGCGAGCGATACCGCACCGCTTAGAATCAGGATGAAGTAGAAGCTCGCTACGCGCGAGAGCAGCATCGCGGGGACGATCAGCGCGCTCTGGAACAGCACACGGAATATCTGAACAAACCCGCTTTCACTCGCGCCCGCCGATCCGGGAATCGGGAGGAAGCACACCGCAAGATACAGCACCGACTGCAGCGCGATGAAATCGATCATGCCAAACGCGGTGAGGTGGAACGCGCGGTAGACAAAGTACGGAATCACAAACTGCGAACCGAGCAGAAGCATATAGGTAAAAAGCTCAGCGGCGAGCAGCCACTTGTGTGCGCGGAACACCTCCGCACCCTTCTGATACAGCATGATCTGGTCGTTCACGCGCTTCTCGATGCGCTCCGGATGCTTTACGATGCGAAGCTTGGTTAGCAGCGCGATTGCTTTGTGTACGATTTTGCCCGCGAAATTCTTCGAGAACATTGCAAACAGCAAAAACAGGATCAGCCCGATGTTGATCAGCGATCCGAGGATAAAGAGCCAAAGAAACGCCCCGAGGTTATTGAGAATCAGCCCCGAACGGAACGGAAACAGCACGGTCGGGATCAGCAGCACCACGAGCTGATGGGACGCGTTCACCAGCAGTAGCGAAAGCGATGCAAACGAAACCTCGACGCCGTATGCGATCATGTAATATAGCTGCATCGGCTGACCCGCCACGCCCGCGGGCGTGATTGCGGTGTAGTACTGACCGATGAAGCCAAATCCGAGGTTGCGCAAAAAAGGAATCCGCCTGCCGTAGAGCACGCGAAGCGCCAGATGCAGCGCCACGCCGAACATCAGCGAGGCAAGGAGCGCAGCGCCAAGTGCTGCCAGCAGCCACAGCGGATCGGACGACTGGACGGCTGTCCAGAATTCGCCGAGTGATGTGTCGCGGAAGATCACATAAAGGGTAACCGCAATCAGCGCGAGCATGAACAGCGTGCTGATCAGGCGGAGGCGCTTGTTGTTCTTGGGGGTGTTTTCGTGTTCGGGCGACGCGTTCTGCGGCGCAGAGTTGTTCAAATTCTCATTCATTATAACCATCATACTAAAAACGCCGCAATTTTGCCATTGTTAACGCGCGAGAAATCGTGAACTTATGATGAATCCCAATTGAATTTTGCTTAACTGTTCGGGTGTGTTGCAGAAAATATCACGATATGTTGGGAGCGGAGTCTGAACTCCAAAAGAAAAACGCCCTCGCGGGCGCTTTGCTGAGGTCGTTGTCAATTTCCGATTTCGAAGAATGCCGTGTGTCCCTGCGCGTCCGTGAACTGCACCACGGGGCGTTCGAGCGTCCCGATCGGAAGCGAGAGCGGCAGCTTCGGGCGGCAGTCGGTCGCGACAGGGCGGAATTCGCCGTTCTCCGCGGTGCCGACTGCGGCATAGACCAGCGGATAAACAGGAGAGAAGGCGGCTTCCTCCAGCTGGAGCATCCTGCGTCCGCGCGTGGTCACGATCTGCGCCGTGAAAGCAGCGGCTGTTTCGTTCGCAGGATAGCGCAGCACGAGCTCGCTGTCGCCTTCCAGAAACGAATGTGTGCTCGCGACCTTGAGGAGCCGCGCGCGGAGCGTGTAGAGCGCGAGGGGAGAGACGTCCAGTGCGAGGAACCGTCTGCCGAGTTTCATCGCGGCTGCCGCGGTTGTGCCGCTGCCGGAGAACAGGTCGCAGACGAGATCGCCCGACTTGCTGGAGGCGAGGATCACGCGGTTGAGCAGCGCCTCCGGTTTTTGCGTGGCGTAACCCAGCCGCTCGGTGTCCTTTTGCTGGAGGTGCTCGATGTCGTCCCAAACATCGCTCGGGTAGACCGGCGTGTCTTCATAATAGGTGTAGAGCTTGCCCGCGGAGCGGATGGTAAAGCAGATGCGCCCGTCCTCGTCGATGAATCGCTTCATGTGGTTGCGCTTCTCCGGACCGCGCGGGCGGCCGACGGCGTTGATATCGAAAAACACCTTTGCGCTCTTGCGGTAGAAGAGGATCGTGTCGTGCTTGCGCGGATAGTACCGCGTGGCTCTGCCGCCGGACTTATAGCACCAGGCGATCTCGTTCATGAAATTCGCCTCGCCGAAGATCTCGTCGAGCATGAGCCGGAGCTTCGCGCTCATCCGGTAGTCGATGTGCAGATACAGCGATCCTGTCCGGGAGAGCAGCTCCCGCGCGCCGGTGAGAATCTGTCGCATCCAGACAAGATACGCGCCTTCCTCCATGTCGTCGGCATAGGTCGGCAAGGTGATCTTGCCGTGCCCCGCGCTGAGTTTGCTGTGGAAGATATCGCCCGTGCCGAACGGCGGGTCGAGGTAGACCACCTGCACGCGCCCGCGGTATAGCGAGAGCAGGGAATCCAACGCGTCCTCTGCGCGCGATAGTTTGAATTCGCCGGGCCCGCCGTTTGCGTGTCGTTCGCTTGTGCAGAAAATGCGCATACTGATTCCTCACGCGTGCTGATTGATGTCAGTGCAAGAAAAAAGCGGGAGGCGGGATGGCTATTCGCTCATCCGGTTTCCCGCCGCGATGGCGACGTGTGCTTCCATAAATTCTTTTGCGGCCTGCGCATCCCGCTGCTCGATGGCATGATAGATACTCAGGTGTTCGGCAAGCGAGTTCGGCGCGCGGTCGGGCAGGGTTAAAGAGCTCTGCCTGGCTTTGCGGATGTTGTGGTGCAGGGAAGCAAGGATGTGCCGGATCGTCCGGCTGCCGCTTGCCTCGTAGATCAGCTCGTGGAAACGCGTGTCCAGCGCGACCAGATGCGCGATGTCGTTTTTCGCGGTATAGAACTCCATGAGCTCCACAACCTCGCGCAGCTCCTTGAGCTGCTCGTCGGAAACGCGCTGCGCCGCCCAGTACGCGGCCTGTCCTTCCAGCAAGTGCCGGATGGTGGAGACGTCCTGCAAATCTTCGCTCGAAAAGCTCTTGACCACGACGCCGCGGTTCGGGTGAGAGGAGACAAGGTCCTCAAGCTCAAGCTGCTTGAGCGCCTCCCGCACGGGCGTGCGGCTCACGCCGAGTTCCTCTGCAATCTTCATTTCGACGAGGCAGTCGCCCGTCTGATAGCGCCCTTCGGCAATGCCGTCCCGTAAAAAACGGTACACTTTTTCGGAAAGCGAGCCGTAGTCTTTATTCTCATAAAATCCGTTCATGTTTCTCTCTTTCGCGGCGCAGAATCGCTGCCGCACATCGATGGAAAAGAGGAATTGTCGCTCTCAATTCCTGATGACAGTGTATCGTTTCCAGATTCAAAATACAAGCGTTTGTATACAAACATACAATAGAACAATATCAGAATTTTGTGTTTACATGATTGGATGGACAACAGCCGGAAAAAATCGCGGAATCCCTCAGAAAAAGGTTGCTTTTATGCACATTCCTGCGTATACTTGCAAAGCGCGCGTGCGTACAAATCCGCACACGCTCGCAGGCAAACAGAGTGAAAACCGCACAGCAGGACGCAATTGCCATCAATACGACGCAAAGCGTTCACGCGCGGGTAACATGGCGGGTGCTTTGCATATTTACAGAACCCCCTGCATGAGATATAATTTTTGGTAATAAGAATGGAGGTGTGCATATGTCTGAAGAGAAAAAGGCCGGCACCGAAGTTTCCAAAGCCGAAGTTTCCAAAGTGGAAGCAGATGGTGGCCGCATCATATTTGCGGACGAAGTCGTAGCGACGATTGCCTCTCTTGCGGTTTCCGATGTGGAAGGCGTTTCCTCCTTAACCGGCGGAATGGTCGAAGGCATTTCTGAAATGTTGGGTAAGAAGAGCATGACCAAGGGCGTTAAGGTTGAGGTCGGGCAGGAAGAAGCCGCTCTCGACGTTTCCGTCAGCATCCGTTATGGATACAAGATCAAAGAGGTCTGTGAAAAGATTCAGGCTGCGGTTAAGAGCGCTGTCGAGACCATGACCGGTCTTCGCGTCGTGGAGGTCAATATCTTCGTCCAGAGCGTTGTCTTTGAGGCGGGCGAGGGCAGCAACCGCGTTCAGAAGAAGGAAAAAATCAAGGAAAAAGAAGTTCAGCCCGTCACCGCGGAGATCGTAGAACCCGAACCGCCGCGCGTGAAATAAACGAATGAAACACCCGTGGACGGGCGGATTTGGTTCCGCCCGTTTTACGGAGTAATATTCGATTTGGCAACCGAGCGATAACGCCGCGCAAGACTGTGCGGCAGACGAAAAGGGGTTTGAACAGTTTATGAAACTCAAGTTTTTCGACCGTCTTTTGTTGGGAATCCTGCTGATTGCAGCCATTCTCTTCTCCTTTGTGCTCTTCGGCATCGCGGCAAACCTGATCAAGGAAGACATGGTGAATCAATTTGTCTCCCTGTTCTATATGTTCCGCGAAAACGCGCTGATCCTCGCAGGCAGCGGGCTTGTGCTGCTGCTCATCTGCATCAAGCTCCTCTTTGCGGGCAAGAGCAAAAAGGCAGAGGTTCGCCCCGCATCCGCGCTGATGAAGCAGACGGAGTTCGGCGGCACCTATATCGCACTGGAAGCCATCGACAGCATGGTGCAGAAGCATTGCAGAGCGGTGCCGCGCGTCAAGGACGTACATACCACGCTGCAGTCGACCGAGACCGGAATCACCATCGGCATCCGCCTGTGTGTGCTTGCGGATACGGACGTCGTCACGCTCTCCAGCGACTTGCAGAAGTCGCTCAAGGAGAATGTTGAGACGCTGACCGGCATCCATGTCAACGAGATCGGCGTACTGGTGGAGAGTGCGGCGCCTGTCGCCGCGACGACCGCGGTATCCGGCAAAGAGTGAGGGAAGATCGATGAACGCGTTTCTGGAGTTTGTAAAGACCCATAAGTTTACTGTGATCCTCGTGCTCATCGGCCTGGTGCTGTCGATCTTGTTCTTCACCATTGGCTTCTGGCGCACGATCCTGCTGTTTGTGATCCTCGCGATCTGCTTCTTCATCGGCTATCTGCTCGACCAGAGCGGCCCGGAGGGCATCCGCGAGTTCTTTCACAAACTGTTCGGGAAAAAGTAATCGGGATATTTTCCCGCATCTACGACATTAAATTGTTCGGAAAAAAATATTCGGGTAAATATACCCGCAACGACTACTTTGAAAATTATGTATAGACTGGAATTCGATCAACCATGAGCAGAACCACCGCGCGCGAAGTCGCAATGATGATGCACTTTTCCAATCTGTTGGGCGGAGAGGATACCCCCGAACACGTCTGCGAAAAAGCCGAGCTTCTCGGCACGCTGGACGAGGAGGATCTCCTCTACGTCAGCCAGATGCTTGAAGGCGTACAGGCGCATACGGAGGAGATTGACGAATTCGTCAGCCGCTATTCCAAGGACTGGATGATCGACCGCATCGCGCGGGTCGATTTGAGCATCCTGCGTATGGCAATCTATGAGATGCTCTACCGCAAGGAGGACGTGCCGACCGGCGCTGCGATCAACGAGGCGGTCGAGCTCGCAAAACGCTATGGCGGCGAGCGCTCCTATGCGTTTGTCAACGGCATCCTGGGCAGCGTGGCAAAGGAGCTCGGTTCCCCGTGAGCGGGTTGTTTCTCGGCGTCGATACCAGCAACTATACGACGTCCGTATCCTGTGTTTCTAACGAAGGCATCGTTTTCGAGCGGAGAACGATGCTTTCTGTGCCGTTGGGCGAACGGGGACTGCGGCAGAGCGACGCGGTCTTTCAGCATGTGCGGAATCTGCCGCAGCTGGTCGAGGCCATGCTTGCCTCGGTCGACCGCGCGGACATCCGCGCTGTCGCGGTGAGCGCGAAGCCTACGGCTGCGAAGGAATCGTATATGCCCGTGTTTCTCGCGGGCAAGCTCGCCGCGATTTCGATTGCAGCCTCGCTGGGTGTTACTCTCTATGAAACCACACATCAGGCGGGGCATGTCCGCGCCGCGATGTTAGGTCAGGAGGAACGGTTCACCGAATCCCCGTTTCTCGCGATGCACCTCTCCGGCGGCACGACAGACCTGCTGCTCGTGAATCGGAACGATGGTTTGCTCGGCGATATCACGCGGATCGGCGGCTGCGATGATCTCCACGCGGGACAGTTTGTGGATCGCGTCGGTGTTCGGTTGGGTCTCGGGTTTCCGAGCGGCGTCGCGCTTGAATCGCTTGCGAATGCCGCGCAGGATCGTTCCATCAAGCTGCCCGCAAGCGTGCGCGGACTCAACTGCTCGTTCTCCGGTCAGGAGTCGCAGTGCCAGCGGCGGATCGACGGTGGCGCGGCGCGGGAAGCGGTGGCGTTTGCTGTCTATGACTGCATGGCGCGGACGTTTGCAAAGCTTCTGACCAACGCGTTCGTCGAAACAGGAGCTACAACCGCGCTGCTCTCCGGCGGCGTTTCCGGAAGTCTCTTGCTGCGGGAACTGCTGCAGGATCGGCTCAAGAAGGAACTACGCTACGCGCAGAACGGGCTTTCCTCGGACAACGCCGTGGGAACCGCGCTTCTAGCGCGGGATTTATACGAACTCCATTTGCGCGGATAACTCCGCGCAACATTACGACGGGTACGGGAGGTGAGCGGTCATGGAGCAGGCATTGACGCCTGTGTTTCGCGTCAGCGAACTCAACGAATACGTCTCTCTCGTGCTCTCCACCGACCCGAACCTCTGCGACCTTCGGGTTAGCGGCGAGATCAGCGGCTTCAAGCGGCACTCGTCCGGTCACCTGTATTTCTCACTCAAGGATGAAAGCGCGCTCGTGCGCTGCGTGATGTTTCGCCAGCAGGCGATGCGCCTCAACTTCGAGCCGAAGGACGGCATGCAGGTTTTGCTCTACGGCAGAGCTTCGCTCTACGAAAAAGACGGCTCGTTCCAGCTCTACGCAAACTATCTCAAAAAGAGCGGCGAAGGCGAGCTCTATCTCAAGTTCCTCGCGCTCAAGAAAGAGCTCGAAGAGCGCGGCTGGTTTGACGAAGCGCACAAGAAGCAGATTCCGTTTCTGCCGCGCCGTGTCGGCGTGGTCACCAGCGGTACCGGCGCCGCCGTGCAGGATATCCTCAACATCATCCGCAGGCGGTTTCCGCGCATGCCCGTCGTGATCGCGAGTGTTCGCGTGCAGGGCGCGGGCGCCGCGGAGGAGATCGCCGGGGCGATCGACGAACTCAATGCAAAACACGCCGCGAATGTGCTGATCGTCGGCCGCGGCGGCGGCAGCATGGAAGACCTCTGGGCGTTCAACGAGCCGGTTGTCGCGGCTGCGATCTATAACAGCGAAATTCCCGTTGTCAGCGCGGTGGGGCACGAGACCGATTTCACCATCGCGGACTTCGTGGCGGATCTTCGCGCGCCGACGCCCTCCGCCGCGGCGGAGCTCTGTGTGCCGGAGATGGACGCGGTGTACGAAGGCGTGCATTTGCAGAGCGAACGCATGAAGCGCGCGCTGAACGCAAAACTGGAGCGTATGCGCGCGACAGTGCGCCTCTTTGCCTCTGCGAAAGCATTTCGATTAATGGAAAACAGGCTCATGAGCGAGCGGCAGTCGCTCGACGGCGTGCGCGAGCGCGCTTACCGCGGCGCACGCGAACAGCTCGTCAGTGCGCGGTCGGAGCTTTCCCGCATCCGCGCACAGCTGACGGCGCTGGATCCATCTGCCGTACTGGAACGCGGCTATGCGATTCTGACCGACACAAGCGGTCGCGCACTCGGCGGTGTCTCCGCGATGCAGCCGGGCGATGCGGTCCATATCCGCATGCGTGATGGTCAGGCGGGCGCGCGGATCGAATCTGTGCAGACAGCAAACAAGGACTGAATTCGAAGGAGAACAGACGATGGAGCAATCGGTGCGGTTTGAAGAAGCCATGCAGAAGCTTTCCGATATCGTGAATAAACTCGAAGGCGCGGAAGGCTCGCTGGACGAGATGATCCGCCTCTATGAGGAGGGCATGACGCTCGTGCAATCGTGCGAGCGGCAACTGGACTCTTACGAGGCGACCATCACGCGTATCAATGACGCGGCGGAGGCGAAGAGCGATGCTGAGTGAACGGCTGACGCAGTATTCCGTTTTAACCGAAGAAAAGCTCGGCGAGCTGCTCACCGTGAGCGAACGTGCGCCGATTTTGCAGGAGAGCATGGCATACAGCGTGTTCTCCGGCGGCAAACGCATCCGTCCCGCGCTGTGCATGGCGGCCTGCGAGCTCTGCGGAGGTACGCCGGAAGACGCGCTTCTTGCTGCCTGCGCGCTGGAGATGATCCACACCTATTCGCTGATTCACGACGATCTGCCCGCGATGGACAACGACGATATGCGTCGCGGCAAGCCCAGCAATCACAAGGCGTTCGGCGAAGCAAACGCGATTCTCGCGGGAGATGGACTACTGTCTCTCGCGTTTCATGCGCTCTCGCTCTGCCCGCATCGTGGTGCGCTTGAGCCAATCTCGAAGGGCGCGTTTGAGATGGTTATGGGGCAGAGTCTCGACGTAAACAGCGGCGGGGACGAAACCCTGCTGCGCCAGTTGCAGGATTATAAGACCGGCGCGCTGTTTCGTGCGGCTGTCTCCTCTGGCGCGGCCTGCGCGGGGGCTACTCGCGAGCAGCGCGAGGCGCTCGTTCGCTTTGCGGATGCATACGGCATGCTGTTTCAGATCACGGACGACATCCTCGACTTGGAAGGTGAAGCAGCCGTGCTCGGCAAGTCCGTCGGCAAGGATGCGGAGGAGGGCAAGACGACCTTCGTCACGATCTACGGGCTGGAGCGCGCAAAAGAGTACGCAAAAACCTATGCGCACGAAGCACGCGAAGCCGTGCTGGAAGCGGGCGGCGACGCCGCGTTCTTCACGGAGCTGATCAGCTACACGCTGACGAGAAAATCCTGAACATCGAACCGAGAGCAAGAGAAACAGCAGCATGCTGATGCAGAACAGTAGTCCTGAACGAAATCAGGCAGAAAGAACAGAATTCACGATGGACCGTTACCCGATACTCGACAAAGTCAACTCTCTAGAGGACTTTAAAAAACTCAAGGAAGGCGATCTGCCCGCATTTGCGTCGCAGATGCGCCAGTATATGATCGAAAACATCGCGCGCTGCGGAGGCCACCTTGCCTCCAGCCTCGGCGTGGTGGAGTTGACCATCGCCATGCACCGCGCGTTTTCAAGCCCGACCGACAAGATCATCTTCGACGTGGGGCATCAGGCATATGCGCATAAGATCATCACCGGACGCAGAGAGGCGTTCTGCACCCTGCGGCAGGAGGACGGGCTCTCCGGCTTTCCCAAGCGTGAGGAGAGCATACACGATCATTTCAACACCGGACACGCGTCCACCGCGATCTCTGCGGCGCTCGGCATGGCGCGCGCAATGAAGCTCCGCGGCGAGGATGGCTTTGCCATCGCGCTCGTCGGCGACGGCGCGCTCACGGGCGGTCTCGCGTTTGAAGGCCTCAACGACGCGGGACAGGCAGACGTGCCGCTGATCGTAATCATCAACGACAACGAGATGTCGATCTCGCCGAACGTCGGCGCAATGCACCGCATGCTTGTAAACATGCGCTCCAGCGCGTGGTATGTCCGTTTTAAGCGCAGGCTCGTCCGTTCCCTCGACACGGGAATCTTCGGCAGATGGCTGTCGAGGCATATGGAGAATCTAAAAAACCGCATCAAGAGCTTTTTGATGCCGGTTCGTATGTTTGAGGACATGGGATTTCTCTATCTTGGCCCGATTGACGGTCACGATATCGACGAACTCACGCGCATGCTGCGCAGAGCGAAGGAACTGCACGTTCCTGTGATCGTCCACTGCGTTACGCAGAAGGGCAAAGGATATGCCTTTTCCGAACGCAACCCGGAGAAGTTTCACGGCGTCGCGCCGTTTTCCATCGATACGGGAGACATCGAAGCCGCGCTGAAGAAGAGCAACAGCAGCGTGTTCGGCGAAACCATGATCGAGCTTGCGCAAAAAGACCCGCTGATCGTCGCGGTTTCCGCCGCGATGCCCATCGGCACGGGTTTGACCGAGTTTGCAGGGCGGTTCCCGGAGCGTTTCTTCGACGTCGGCATTGCGGAAGAGCACGCGCTGACCATGGCGGCCGGCATGGCCGCGGGCGGCATGAAACCCGTGGTTGCGATCTATTCAACCTTCCTCCAGCGCGGATATGACCAGATTCTGCACGACATCTGCCTGCAGAAGCTGCCTGTCGTGCTGGCGGTTGACCGCGCGGGGCTCGTCGGTGATGATGGTGAGACACATCAGGGCGTCTACGATATGGCGTTTCTGTCCACCATGCCGAATATGACGATCTATTCGCCCTCCACCCAGCAGGAGCTTGTACACATGCTCAAGCTCGCAGTTTCGCGCGGCGAACCCGCCGCGGTGCGCTATCCGCGCGGCAGCCTCATGCAGGCCGTCTCCGCGCAGCCGGTCGAAAAGGGCGTTTGGGAAGAGCTGCTGCCCATCGCGGAGAAAACCGTCATTGCAACGGGCGCAATGGTCTCCGTTGCGATTCCCGTTTGCAAAAAACTCGGCGCAGGCTTAGTGAATGCGCGCACGGTTCAGCCGATGGATGAGGAGATGCTCGCGCGCGTGAAATCCAACGCAAGGCATGTCGTCGTCATGGAGGAGGGCGTGGACTGCCTCGGTCTCCATGTCAGCGCTGGGCTTTCTCCGGTTCCGGTCGCGCGCATGTGCGTGCCGAACGATCCCGTTTCGCAGGCCTGTGTCAATCATCAGCGCCAGTTCTGCGGCCTGACCGCAGATGCGTTGGAAGAAATCCTGCTGGAGGAACCGGCATGAAGACGCGTCTGGATGTCGCGCTGTTTGAACGCGGGCTTGCCAAGAGCCGTGAGGAGGCGCATGCGCTCGTTCTTGCGGGGCAGGTGTACCTTGGCGAAGTCAAGGCGGAGAAGGCAGGGCAGTTTGTCACTGAGGACGCGAACATCATCGTCCGGGGCGACACGTGCCCGTTTGTCAGCCGCGGCGGATACAAGCTGCAGAAGGCGATGGAGAGTTTTCCGATCACGCTGGAAGGCAAGGTCTGCGCGGATATCGGCGCCTCGACAGGCGGCTTTACCGACTGCATGCTCCAGCACGGCGCAAAAAAAGTCTATGCCATCGACGTTGGCTACGGCCAGCTGGACTGGAAACTCAGAAGCGACGAGCGCGTGGTCACGCTGGAGCGCACCAACGCGCGGTTCATGGAACCCGCGTGGTTTGAAGGCGGCTTGGACTTTGCGTCCATCGACGTCTCCTTTATTTCACTGGATAAAATACTGCCGCCGCTGTTCCCGTGCCTGCGGGATTGCGGGCAGGTTGTTGCTCTCATCAAGCCGCAGTTTGAGGCGGGGAAGAACAAAGTCGGCAAGCACGGCGTCGTCTCGGAAGCTGCGACCCATGTCGAGGTCATCGACCGTGTGCTCGGCTTTGCGCGGGAGGCGGGATTTTGCGTAAGCGGGCTGTCATATTCACCCATTCGCGGGCCGAAAGGCAATATCGAATTTCTGGTATTCCTGGAAAAATGCATACAAAATAGTCACGCCGCAACAGAAATCGACCATAACACAGCCGTTTCTGTTGTGCGCGATGCACACGAGACGTGCATATAAAGCATACATATTCATATTTTCTCTTGTATTTTTATAAATGACGCCGTATAATATGGTCATATTATCTTTTTTGGAGCGAAAACGATGAAAATCGGCTTTGCTGGCAATCTCGAAAAGGAAGGCATTGCCGAATTTCGTGTCCGCTTGATGCAGCAGGCAGCAGTTCTTGGCGAAGAGGCGGTCTCCCTCGACAGCGTGGATGCGCTGCGGCAGGAGCAGCCCACGCCACAGCTTCTTGTCGTGATCGGCGGGGACGGGACATTGCTTCGCTTTGCCTCGGAGGCTGCCAAGCGGGATATCCCGCTGCTCGGCGTGAACCTCGGTCGCATCGGCTTTTTAAGTGAAATCGCGATGGACGGGTTTTCGTCTGCAATCGAGCGCATCCAGCGCAGAGATTATCGCGTCGAGGAGCGCATGACGCTTCTGTGCAGCATCAACGAGGCGCCGTTTGCAAGCTGCCTCAACGATATCCTGATTTCAAAACAGTCCTTTTCCGGCACGATCCATATCGACATGTTCTGCGACGGACAGCCTGTCGGCTCTGTGTTTTCCGACGGCATCGTCGCGAGCACGCCCACCGGCAGCACAGCCTATAACCTCTCCGCGGGCGGACCCGTGGTGACGCAGTCGCTCGACAGCATCATCGTCACCGCCGTCTGCTCACACACGCTGCATATCCGCCCGATCGTCAGCGCGCCGGATGCCGTCTGGACATTCCGTGTCAACGGCGAAGGCTTCGTCGCGGGCGACGGGATCAAGCTGCGCAACGTCAATCCTGATGATCGCATCAGCGTGACGCGGTCCAATCTCCGGGTGCAGTTTATCCGCTTTCAGGAGCAGAACGTATTCGATCTGATTCGCCAGAAGCTCACCTGATCCTTGCTTCTCTTCGGACTCTGTGCCGGGCAGACGCTCCGGCATCCAAATAACACTACAAGTCCCGACCTTGCCGAAGATTTTCGGCATTTCCGCGTCTTTTCTCGCACTCATCATAATTTTTGTATTGGGGATTTGAAACATGAAAGCAAAACGGCATGATATGATTTCCAAACTCATCGCTTCGGAGAACATCGAAACGCAGGAGGAACTCGCCGGAAAACTGCGCGACCATGGCTTTTCCGTCACGCAGGCGACCGTCTCGCGCGACATCAAGGAGCTGCGCCTGATCAAGGTGCTCACGCCCGAAGGACGCTATCGCTATGCGACAGTGGAGAAGGCGGAGGCAGATCTGCAGGAGCGCTTTATCCGGATGTTCAGCAACTGCGTCCTTTCCGTGACCAGCGCGGGCAACATGATCGTGATCAAGACCATCGCGGGCAGCGCAAACGCGGCAGCCGAAGCGGTGGACACCCTCAAGTGGCCCGATATCCTGGGCTCGATTGCGGGCGACAACACGATCTTCATCGCCGTTCGGGACGCGAAGAGCGTCGGCGACATCATCAAAAAATTCCAGAAGATGCTGAAGTAATTCAGCGCATCCTGCGGATTGTGGCGCGCCGGCCTGACAGCCTCCGAACGGGTGGCTCTCAAGACGAGCGCGCATTGCCGCATTTATATGATAAAATGAAGATGCTCATAAAAACGGGAGGGCGTCGAATTTGCTCAAAGAGTTATCCATCCATAACATCGCGCTGATCGATCAGCAGTCGATCACGTTCTTTGGTGGGTTTTCCGTGCTGACGGGTGAAACCGGCGCAGGAAAATCCATTATTATTGAGGCGCTCAATTTTGTCCTCGGCGAACGCGCGAGCCGCGAGCTCGTCAAATCCGGCGAAGAGAAGGCGAGCGTCGAGGCGACGTTTGTATTAAATGCGGGCGAACCCGTGTTTGAAGTGCTCGCGGAGCAGGGCATTGATTGCGAGGAAAACGAACTCACGCTCTACCGCGAGTTTTCGCTCAGCGGGAAAAATGTCTGCCGCGCAAACGGCACGCTGATCAACGCGAGCGTACTCAAGCTCATCGGCGACGTGCTCGTGGATATCCATGGCCAGCACGCGCACCAGTCTTTGCTGGACGAAAAACGACACATCAATCTGCTGGATCGCTTCGCCGGAAAAGACGCGCTGGACGTCAAGCTCCGTCTGCAAGAAACTTATGCAAAAGCGACCGAAGCACGGCGGCTTCTGCACGCGGCGCAGTTCAACGAACAGGAGCGTACAAGACGCATCGATCTGTTGACCTACCAGATCAAGGAGATCGACGCGGCGCAGCTCACCATCGGCGAAGAGGAGCAGCTCGAAGAGCAGCGGGGACTTCTGCAAAACGCGCAGGCCGTCATGGAAGGGCTTGAAGGCGCAAACGCGGCGCTCAGCGGCGACGAGGCGGGAAGCGGCGGCGCGCTGGCTTCCTTCAGCCAGGCGATGCACATGCTCGACGGCATCGCACGGCTCAGGGCGGACTATCAGCAGCTCTCCGAGAAACTGCATCAACTTTATTACGACCTGGAGGATGCGAGCTATACGCTCCGCGACTACCGGGCGGATTTTTCGTTTGAACCCGGCATGCTGGACGAAATCGAGCTGCGGCTGGAGCTGATCTCCACGCTCAAGCGCAAGTACGGCGCGAATATCGAGGAGATTTTGACCTACCGTGAAAAAAGCGCGGAAGAGCTCGACCTGATCGACAATGCGGAAGAGCGCAGGGAACAGCTTGCGCAAGAGTATGCCGCAGCAAAGACGGACTATGACGAGTTGAGCGCGGCGCTTTCCGCGCTGCGAAAAGAAGCCGCGGAGCGTATGAGCGCGCGGTTGCTGCCGGAGCTCAGCGATCTCGGTATGCCGCATGCGTCGTTTTCCGCAAAATTTGAAACGCTCACGGGCGAAATCCCCTCCGCAAACGGAACGGACGACGTCGAATTCCTGCTCTCCACCAACCGCGGGGAACCGGTCAAGCCGCTGAGCAAGGTCGCGTCCGGCGGCGAGCTCTCGCGCATCATGCTCTCATTTAAGAGCGTGCTGGCGGATCTCGACGGTATCCCCACCATGGTATTTGACGAGATCGACAGCGGTATCAGCGGGCAGATCGGCACGGCGGTCGCGGTCAAGATGCGTCAGATCGCGAAAAATCATCAGGTTCTGTGCATCACGCATTTGCCGCAGATCGCGGCCTATGCAAACCACCAGTACCTCGTCTACAAAGAGGAGACGGGGGAGCACACGCGCTCCAACGCCGTCAAACTCAGCGACGATCAGCGCGCGCGGGAGATCGCGCGCATCATGGGCAGCGGCGGTGCGGACGCGGTCGCGCTCGAACACGCGCAGCAGCTCATCGACGCGGCGGAGCTCGCCATGAAGCGCGTATTTTAGCAGAAATACGGTAGATTTTGTCGAATCTGTCACCGATATACCGAACAACTTGTCAGATAATTCAGAATCCCCGCAGAATACAGGGAGATTCTGGAATAGCGGCTCTATGAATAGCGGAATCGGTCGAATCATTGCGAATTATGTCGATGATTGGCTGATGATCGTCAATGGAAAATCGCCGCGGGAGAGTGCATGAAGAAGAACCTGCTGATCGCAAGCAATAACCTCGCGGATGCGAAAGGCATCGAGGCGGCATTCCAGAATCTGGAAGACATTCGTCTGCTTTCGAGCGTGTTCACGGGCAGAGAAGCGATCGACACGATCTTTGCGCGCGACGTCGACCTGCTGATTCTCGATCTGTTTTTACACGACCTCGACGGCATCAGCGTGCTGGACTTCATCGGCAAACTCGGCGAGGACAGGCGCCCTCTCGTGTTCGTGACCACGGCGTTGGCGGATGACCGCCTGCTCCAAATCATCAAAGACCGCGTGATCTATTGCTTCACGAAGCCGCTCAAGTACGATCTGGTTCGGCTGCGCGTGCTGGAGTTCATGCGGCTCTACGAGCGCGAGACGGAGAAGGCCGACGACATGGTCGATATTCTCGAAAGCCAGATCGCGGCGGGCATCCGCGCCATCGGCGTACCCGCACACCTGAAGGGATACTATTACCTGCGGGATGCAATCCGCATCTATGCCATGAGCGAGTCTCCCGTCGATCTGAGCATCACCAACGACATCTATCCGACCGTTGCGAAGATCTACAACACACGCCCGCCACTCGTCGAGCACGCGGTGCGAAACGCAATCGAGATCGCATGGACGCGCGGAAACACGGACACCATCCGCGAATATTTCGGCTACACGATCAATGATTACAAGGGAAAACCCAGCAACCTCGAGTTTGTTGCGATGATGGCGCAGCGCGCGCTGACCTATTTGAGACGATAATTGCAGAATCAATCCGCCGCGCAGGAGCGCGGTTTTTTCTTACTTTGCGATTCGACAAAAATTCCGTATCGCGCAACGGTTTCGTGTGATGCAGTCACCCTGATCGATTGACGCGGGAACGGAATCGGACTAAACTAAGATCAGGGTGAAATGATTTCATCTTGTGTAATACAATCAGCATCTATTCCAATTTTGTATCGATGAGGAGAACAACATGGATACCAAAAAGCTCAATCATAAACGCGCGATCGTCATCGTGCTTGACAGCGTCGGCATCGGCGAACAGCCGGACGCCGCCGAATTCGGCGATGTCGGTTCCCATACGCTGGGCAACATCCGCAAAGTCCGGGGCAGACTCGACATGCCGAACATGACCGCGCAGGGTCTTGCCGCGATCGAAAACAGCAGGCTGGATTCGCTGGGACTCACGCCGAAGGGCGCATACGGCAAACTCGCAGAGCTGACAAAGGCGAAGGACACCACCTGCGGACACTGGGAGATGGCGGGGCTGCCGCTCAAGCAGGCGTTCAAGACCTATCCCAACGGGTTCCCGGAATCGTTCCTGCGTGAATTCGAAGCGAAGATCGGCCGCGGCACCATCGGCAATGAGGTCGCAAGCGGCACGGAGATCATCTCCCGCCTCGGCGACGAGCATGTGAAGACCGGCAAACCCATCGTCTATACCTCTGCGGACAGCGTGTTCCAGATCGCGGCGCATGAGGGCGTGATTCCTCTGCCGGAGCTTTACCGTATCTGTGAAATTGCGCGAGAGCTGCTCAACGACGATAATTTCCTCGTCGGCCGCGTCATCGCGCGCCCGTTTGAGGGCGTGAGCGGCGCATATAAGCGCACCGAAAACCGCAAGGACTATGCGGTAGAGCCGTTTACGGATACGGTGCTCGACGCGCTGGTCAAGCGCGGCAAGGACGTCGTCGGCGTCGGCAAGATCGAGGATATCTTCTGCCACCGCGGCGTGACCACCGTCGACCACACGAAGAACAACCACACGGGCATCGAAGCCACCGTCCGCTTCCTCGAGGAAGGCAAGGGCGACTTCATCTTCACGAACCTCGTCGATTTCGACATGCTCTACGGCCACCGCAACGACGTGGAAGGCTATGCCTCCGCGCTGGAGTATTTTGACGCATCTCTCCCGCGCATCATGAACGCGATGGCCGAGGACGATATTCTGATGATCACGGCGGATCACGGCTGCGATCCCACCACCGCAAGCACGGATCATTCCCGCGAATATATCCCGCTTGTGGTCATCGGCAAGCACGTAAAAGCGAACGTCAACCTCGGCACGCGCAAAACGTTTGCCGATATCGGCGCTACGGTGCTGGATTATCTTGTCGGCGAACAATGGAACGTCGGAACCAGCTTCCTTAGCGACATCTACGAGGCATAACGCATGAATGATGTGATCACTAACGTTGTCAAAATCCTCGCTCCGCTCTGCGGCGACAGCTGCAAAATCGGCCTGATTCTCGGCTCCGGCCTCGGCGGCTACGCAGAGAAGATTGAGAACAAGCGCTTCGTGAGCTATAGCGAGCTTCCCGGCTTTCCGCAGTCGCACGTGGAAGGGCACAAGGGCAGGTTCGTCATCGGCGAGCTGTTCGGCAAAACCGTGATCTGCATGCAGGGCAGGTTTCATTATTACGAAGGCTATCCGCAGTCCCAGATTGCGGTTGCCATCCGCGTGATGAAGAAGCTCGGCGTGGAGAAGCTGCTCTTAACCAACGCGGCGGGCGGCGTGAATCTTGACTTCTCGCCGGGAGACCTGATGCTGATCTCCGATCACATCAATTTCTCCGGCTCAAACCCGCTGATCGGGGAAAACGACGCGGACTTCGGCCCGCGCTTCCCGGATCAGACCAACGTCTACGACCGCGATCTCCGCGCGCGCGTTCGCACCGCCGCAAAGGATGCGGGCGTCAAGCTGGAGGAGGGCGTGTACATGATGTTCTCCGGGCCTACGTTTGAGTCTCCCGCGGAGATCGTGTTCTCCCGCACCGTCGGCGCGTCCGCGGTTGGCATGTCCACCGTTCCCGAAGCGATCACGGCCGCGCACTGCGGCATCAAGACAGTCGGCATCTCGTTGATCACCAACATGGCGGCAGGCATTCTGAATCAGCCGCTGAGCCACGAAGAAGTGCAGGAGACGGCGGCGATTGCCTCCGAAAAATTCACCAAACTGGTCGACAAGATCGTGTCTTCCGTATTTTAAGAAGCATACGTTTTCAACGCCCGTGCAGCGATGCGCGGGCGTTTTTCTTAGCCGGATTTGGCATAATTGTGGTATCGCGTTGACAGAATGCTAGATGTAGGTGAAATCGGTTCAAATCGCTTGCGCCGGAGATCAAAAATGGCTTATAATGAAAAAAAGCACAAGGAGGGCCACGGCTTTGATTGGAGTCATCTTCGGCGAAAAGGGCACAGGAAAGACAAAGCAGATTCTCGAAATGGCAAACAAGTCTGTCCTGACGGCAAAAGGCAACACGATCTTCATTGACAACGACACAAGTTATATCTATGACCTCTCCAGAAAAGCTCGCTTCATCAACGCAACGGAATATGGCATTGCTTCCCCGAAAATGCTTTATGGTTTCCTTTGCGGTCTTGCGGCGAGCGATTTTGATTTAGAGACCGTCTATATCGACGGACTTCTGAACATCATCGGCCACGAAATCGACAACCTTGAGGGGTTGTTCGACGATCTGAAGAAGTTCGCCGAAAAGAATAGCCTCAGCGTGATTATGAGCATAACCGGCAGCAAGGAAACCGTGCCCGCGTTCATGAAGGAATACCTGCTGTAAGAGATTGAACCGTCATTGGTTCAAACGGCTAAGACCGTTTCTTACAGTCGGCCTTTTACGGGCAGCAAAACCACAACTGCGATATGAAATAGAAGTACGATACCTCTTTAGAAAAGGAACCGGAAACACCTATGCGTTACCTGAGCACGCGAGGCGGCGAACCCGCATCCGCTGCGGAAGCGATTGTGCGCGGCATCAGCCCCTCCGGCGGTCTGTATGTACCCGAATCGTATCCCACAATTGAATGGAGCAACGAAGTGCGCGGCGGCTATTTGGCAACCGCGCACCGCGTCATGCAGGCGTATCTGCCGGAAACCGAGGCTGAAGAACTGCGGCGCATGATCACCGCAGCCTACAAAAGCTTTGATCACGCGGACGTCACGCCTGTTGTCAAGCTTTCTGATCGCGAGCACATCCTCGAACTCTGGCACGGGCCGACGATGGCGTTTAAGGATGTCGCGCTCCAGATGCTCCCGCATCTGATGCGCAGCTCGCTCCAGCAAACCGGCGAAACCAAGCAGGTCTATATCCTCGTCGCCACATCCGGCGACACGGGCAAGGCCGCGCTGGAGGGTTTCCGCGATGTCGAAGGCACCCGTGTGCTGGTGTTCTATCCCTTTGGTGGCGTCAGCGAGGCGCAGCGTCTTCAGATGGTCACACAGGAAGGCGAGAATGTCGATGTCTGCGCCGTCCATGGAAACTTTGATGACGCGCAGACGGGCGTTAAACAGATCTTTGCTGACCGCGAGATCGCCCAGCAGCTCGAAGAGAAGGGGTGGCGTCTTTCCAGCGCGAACTCGATCAATTTCGGAAGGTTGCTCCCGCAGATCGTGTACTATTTCACGAGCTATCAGCAGCTTGTATCAGGCGGGGAAATTCAGCCGGGTGAGAAGATCAACTTCTGCGTGCCGACCGGAAACTTCGGCGATATTCTCGCGGGCGAATATGCGCGGAGGATGGGGCTTCCCGTCCACCGGCTGATCTGCGCATCCAACCGCAATAATGTGCTGACGGACTTCTTCGACAGCGGCGTCTACGACGACAACCGTCCGTTCTACCAGAGCATGAGCTGCTCGATCGATATCCTGATCTCCTCCAACCTCGAGCGCCTGCTCTTTGAGCTGGCCGGGCGCGACGATGCGCTCGTGCGAGACTGGATGCAAGGGTTGAAGGAAAAGGGCATGTACGCGCTCCCGCAGCATGCGCTGGATGAGCTGAAACAGACATTCTCCGCGGGCTGGTGCACGGAAGAGGACACGCTTGAGACGATCAAGCGCATCTTCGACAGCACAGGCTATCTCATGGACCCGCACACAGCCGTCGCGCAGTGTGTCTACGAGCGCTACGCGGAGAAGACGGGGGACACGACGAAAACCGTGCTGCTCTCAACTGCAAATCCGTATAAGTTCGCGAGTGACGTGCTCGGCGCATTCGAACCCGCGGGCGAGGACGATTTTGTGAACGCAGATCGCCTCAAAGAGCTCACCGGCGCGCCGATTCCGAAAGGAATGAGCGAGCTTCTGGGTAAACCGGAGCGGCATCACGACGTCTGCGCGCTTTCGGACATGCCAAAGCGTGCACTCGCACCAATACTGAAGTAATATAAGATAAACCTGCGCCGTTCGGGCGCCCGCGATCCCTAAGACCGCATCTGCGGAAGACAGAAAGAAGCGATGCATTACGAATCACAAGCGGCCTGACATTTCCACCATCACCATCATACTTTGCTTTGCAATCGTGGTGGCGCTTTCGCTGTTTATGGTCTTTACGACCGGACAGCGGAATCAGACGGAAAAGCTGGATCTGAATGCCGTGCAGGAACTCGCCGACACGATCCACTCGCAGTACTATTTCTACGATGACAAGCAGCTGGACAACGATAAGCTGAAGGAGGCTGCGTTGCGCGGCATGATCAGCAAGCTCGACGATCCATATGCCCAGTATTTCACCGAGCAGGAGTATCAGGATCTTCTGAGCAGCAACGCCGGAGACTATGTCGGCATCGGCATCAGCATCGAAACGCCGGACGACGTTGGAACAAAGGTGCTGAGCGTCTATTCCGGCGCGCCCGCCGAAAAAGCGGGCATCCAGAAGGGCGACATCCTCACCGTGGTCAACGGCAAAACGACCGCGGACAAAACGCTCGACGAGGTCATCTCGTATTTCTCCAACGATTCCGCCGTGCCGGATGAGATCACCTATCTGCGTGACGGCGTGACCACCACAGTCAGCGTGCTGCGCACGGAGATCCATATCATACGCGTGTCGTCTTCGGTACTGGAGAACAACATAGGGTATCTTCGCATCACGGAGTTCAACGGCAGCGTCGCGAGCGATTTTAAAAACGCGGTTGCTGAGCTGCAGAAGCAGGGCGTCAAGAACCTGATCATCGATCTGCGGGACAATCCCGGCGGTGGGCTGACCGAGGTGCTCAACGTTGCCTACCAGATCATTCCCGAAGACAAGGTCATCGTAAGCATCCGCTCCAAGAACGGGGATGAGGACGTCTACCGCGCGGAAGGCGGAGACAAGATCTCCATGCGCCTCGTGGTGCTGGTCAACGGCAACTCGGCCTCCGCAAGCGAACTGCTCACCGGCGCGCTCAAGGATTATGGCCTTGCGACCATCGTCGGCACACAGACGTTCGGCAAGGGCATTGTGCAGAGCTATTTCCATCTCAGCGGCGAAAACGGCTGGGCGAAGATGACCACGGACGCGTACTATACGCCAAACGGTGTCTGTATCCAGGGCATCGGCATCACGCCGGATATCGTGGTGGAGCTGCCGGAGGAGCTCAAGGATACCTCCATCGATTTCCTTGATCCCGCGCAGGACACGCAGCTGCAGGCGGCAATACAGGTCTTCGGTCAGCAGGCGATGCTGCCGGAGTCTGCAAACCGGTAATCCATATCATTTTATTTTGTTAGGAGCGAACCAACATGTATCGTGTCAGAGATATTTCCCTTGCGCCGCAGGGCGAACAAAAAATCGAGTGGGTGCGCCGCAATATGCCGATCTTGAACGGCATCCGCGAGTCCTTTGAGCGGGATCAACCGTTCGCGGGCCTGCGTATCGCGCTGTCGATCCATCTTGAGGCGAAGACCGCATATCTTTCGCGCGTGCTCGCCGCGGGCGGCGCGGAGATGTACGTCACCGGCAGCAACCCGCTCTCCACACAGGACGACATCGTCGCAGCGCTGGCTGCGGGCGGCATCAACGTCTTCGCGCTGCACGGCGCGACCAAAGAGGAGTATCACGAGTGCATCGACACCGTGCTGATGTCCGAACCCGATATCATCATCGACGACGGCGGCGATCTTGTGCACGCGATCCATACCAAATTTCCGCACCTGATCGGCAAGATCCTCGGCGGATGCGAGGAGACCACGACGGGCATCGTGCGCCTCGTTGCGATGGATAAATCCAAGGAACTGAAGTTCCCGATGTTCGCGGTCAACAACGCGGACTGCAAGCACCTCTTCGACAACCGTTACGGCACGGGACAGAGCGTGTTTGACAGCATCGACCACACCACAAACCTCGTCATCGCGGGCAAAACCGTCGTCGTCGCGGGCTACGGATGGTGCGGCAAGGGCGTCGCCATGCGCGCAAAAGGGCTTGGTGCCGCGGTGATCGTCACCGAAGTCGATCCCATCAAGGCGATCGAGGCGGTCATGGACGGCTTTGCCGTGATGCCGATGATCGAGGCCGCGAAACTCGGCGATGTGTTTGTCACCGTCACGGGCGACATCAAGGTCATCGACGAGCCGGAGTTCATGGTGATGAAGGACGGCGCGATTTTGACCAACGCGGGACATTTTGACGTGGAAGTCAACGTGCACCGCCTCGCGGAGATCGCGGTGGACAAGCAGGAGATGCGCAAGAACATCGTGGGATTTGAACTGCCCAACGGTCGCTGGCTCAATGTCATCGGCGAAGGGCGTCTCGTGAATCTCGCCGCGGGTGACGGGCATCCTGCCGAGATCATGGACATGAGCTTCGGCATTCAGGCGCTCTGCGCGCGCTATGTTGCGGATCACAGAGGCCAGCTCGAGCCGAAACTGTACGCGGTTCCGCACGAGATCGACCGCGAGGTTGCAACAAGAAAGCTCGCAGCGCTCGGTGTCAAAATTGACACGCTCACGGGCGAACAGGAAGCGTATCTCGCTAGCTGGAACGTCTGATTTCCGACCTGGAATCAGCCAAATTCGTGGTTTACAAGGCGTTTTGAAGCTGTTAAAATAATATGTGGCGCGATATTTTCCCGTGCGTCGCAATTCATACCATTCTCCTGATCTATGGAACTTATCCGTACGAAGCGGATTCGAAATAAGCGTAACATACGCTCAAATCATCTACAGGGGGAACCGAAATGAAGGAATTCACCGCGAAAGACATTCGTAATATCGGCGTTTTCGGGCATGGCGGCGAGGGTAAAACCACGCTGAGCGAGGCTATGCTGTTCAATGCCGGGCTGATTGACCGCCTTGGCAAGGTTGAAAACGGCACAACCACCACCGACTATGATCCCGAGGAGATCGCCCGCGGCATTTCCATCAACGTAGCTCTGGCACCGCTGGAGTGGAAGAACACGAAGATCAACGTCATCGACGCACCCGGCTTCTTCGACTTTTACGGCGAAGTAACCGCCGCGATGGCGCTTGCTGACAGCGCGCTGATCGTCATCGGCGCGGTCTCCGGCCCGGTCGTCGGCGCGGAGAAGGCAATGTCCATGTGCGAAAAAGCGCACAAGGCGCGCATGATCGTCATCAACCAGCTCGACCGCGAAAACGCGAACTTCGAGAAGGTCATGGGCGATATCAATGCGAAATTCGGGCCCAGCGTGGTCCCGATTCAGCTGCCGATCATCGAAGGCGGCGTGTTCAAGGGCTATGTGGACGTCGTTCACATGACTGCGAAGCTCTTTGACGGCAAAGGCGAAAAGGATGTCGCAATGCCCGCCTCCATGGAGAAGCAGGCACAGTCCTACTATGAGAAGCTCACCGAAGCCGCTGCGGAAGCAGACGAAGAGCTGATGGAAAAATACCTCGAAACGTTCGAACTCAGCCGCGAAGAGATGCTCAAGGGCCTTTCCGTCGGCGTGCAGAACGGTGTGGTCACGCCCGTGACTTGCGTCTCCGCGGCGCAGAACATCGGCGTCGCAACCCTGCTCGATATGATCGTGAACTATCTGCCCTCCGCAGATCTCGGCAAAGCGCCGAACGCGAAGAGCGCCAAGACCGGCGCGGATGTCGTCGTTAAGCAGGACGGCAAATTCGCGGCGCAGGTCGTCAAGACCACGTTCGACCAGTTTGGCAAGTACTCGATCGTCAAGGTGTATCGCGGCACGCTGGACGTCGGCGTTGCGCTCTTCAATGCCAATGCCGAGAAGGCAGAAAAGCCCACGGCGCCTGCCATGATGCGCGGCAAGAAGACCTACCCGATGGAAAAACTGCACGCGGGCGATATCGGCGTGGTGCCGAAGCTCCAGTATACCGCAACGGGAGACACGCTCTGCGACGCAGCCGATCCCATCGTGTTTGACGAGATCGAGTTCCCGAAACCCGCAATCTCCCTCGCGGTCACCGCGAAAAAGCAGGGCGAGGACGATAAGGTCATCTCCGGTCTCAACCGCATCACGGAAGAAGACCCGACCATCCGCATCGAGAAGAACGCCGAAACCGGCGACGTACTGATCCAGGGTCTCGGCGAAATGCACATCGAGGTCGTCTGCGGCAAGCTCAAGAACAAGAACAACGTGGAAGCGCTGCTCACAGATCCGCGCATCCCGTACCGTGAAACCATTCGCAATATGGCGGAAGCCGAAGGCAAGCACAAAAAGCAGTCCGGCGGCAGCGGCCAGTACGGCGTCGTCCAGATGCGCTTTGAGCCGGCGCCCGAGGGCGTCGACTACGAGTTCGTCAACGCCATCGTCGGCGGCGTGGTTCCGAAGGAATTCATCCCCGCCGTTGAAAAGGGTCTCAAGGAAGCGCTTGTGCGCGGCGTGCTCGCGGGCTATCCGATGGTCGGCATCAAGGCCACGCTCTACGACGGAAAATATCACCCCGTCGATTCCAAAGAAGTCGCGTTTAAATCCGCCGCCCGTCTTTCCTACAAAGCGGCCTGCGTGAAGGCGAACCCGACGCTCATCGAGCCCATCTACCGCTATGAAATCTTCGTGCCGAGCGATTACGTCGGCGCGATCAGCGGCGATCTTTCGTCCCGCCGCGGACGCATGCTGGGCATGAACCCCGTGGATGGCGGCACCGTTGTCGTCGCAGAAGCGCCTCTCTCCGAAATGTTCAAGTACGCGACGGATCTGCGCAGCATGACGCAGTCCCGCGGTTCCTTCACGAGCGAGTTCGTCCGCTATGAGGACGTGCCCGGCAACATCGCCAAGAAGATCATCGAGTCGGCGAAGAAGGAAGAAGAAGAGGAAGAGTAAGCTGTTCTTTCTTGCGGAGGGCGGGTATTTCCCGCCCTCTGTTTTCATCAGAAGAACAGTCGGTATTGAGAGAGAAATAGAGGAGCGATCATATGGAGAAAGTAACTGCGAAGGTGGACCGTCAGGCGACGAGCCTGCTGAATATTTCGCTTGGAAGCAACGTTATCGTGATTCTGATCATCATCGCGATCAACATCATCAATCTGGCGCGCGCAAACTCCGGTCAGGGCGCGCTGGTCACGGCGGCGGCACCGGGGCTTGTGATCATCATGAGCCTTGCGCTGGTGCTGTATCTTGGTTACGGCAGCTGGGGCGCGTTCACAACCAGACGCCGCCTTGGCCGCGTATTCGTCACGCTGGATGAGACGGGCGTTTCCGGCGTCTCCCTGCAAAACCCGACGACATCGGAGCCCGCGGAGACGTTTTCCGTGCCTTATGCGCAGATTCAGTCGGTCAGCTTTGACGGCGTTGCCATCACGAAAAAGCACACGGCGCTTTCGCTCAAGATCGAGACGGCGGATCGCGTCTATCAGGTGCCTTCGCCTGAGGGGCTGAAGGAGCTCGTGCAGACGATTGCTGATCGTATGACAGCGAAATAACCGCACAGCGTGACTATATCACACGAAAACAGACAGAGCCGGTTGCATGCAACCGGCTTTCGTGCTATCTTCTTGCTAGATCATTCAAACGAAAATCAGTGAATGCAGGAACGAAAGGAAGTTTATTCATATGAAACGAATCGCAGCCATTGTGGTGAGCGTTCTTTCACTCTTAATCTTTGCGACGGGATGCGGAGCCGCGCAGACCGCTGCTGCGGAAACACCCGCGCCCGTCGAGACCGTGGTGATTCAGATGGATGTAGCGAACGTCACCGCAACGCCGCAGCTCACGCCGACCATCGCGCCGCCTACCGCAGCACCGACCGCAACGCCGACCGCCACACCCGTTCAAACACCCTCCGCCGCCAACGGCACGCTGGAGCTGACGCTTGATCAGCTGAAGCAATACGACGGCAAGAACGGCAATCCCGCGTATATCGCGGTGGACGGCGTGATCTACGATGTATCCAACGTCAGCCGCTGGAAGAACGGTTCGCATGAAGGCTACTCCGCCGGAAAAGACCTGACCGACGCCATCAAGGGGAAATCCCCGCACGGAACCAGCGTTCTTGAAGGGGTACCGGTCGTCGGCAAGCTCGTCGGATAAAGAATACGAAATCGCGTTTGCTGTCGAACAAGCGGCAGCGCGTGAAAATAAGCGCCCGCAACGGGCGCTTTTGACATAGATTTCTTCGGCAGCTTACCCACAGTGACCTAGTCACGCCTGTTCCATATTATTTGGTTGCATGCAATCGAGTGATCTGTTATTCTATAGTCAGATGATTCAAATGAACATCAGACAGTTGTAAATCACGAAAGGAAGTATTGATATATGAAACGAATCGCAATCATATTTTTAGCCGTACTGGCACTCGCACTCTTTGCAGTGGGTTGCGCTGCGGGCACAACAGGCGATACAGCGGCAGCAGCCGCAACCGACAATGCTGCGGCAGCGACAACCACCGACACCGCAACCACGGACGCCGCTGCAAACGGAACACTGGAGCTCACGCTCGATCAGCTCAAGCAGTACGACGGCAAGAACGGCAACCCCGCCTATGTCGCGGTGGATGGCGTCATCTATGATGTGACAAACGTTCCCCAGTGGGCAGGCGGCGTGCATAACGGCTACTCCGCAGGAACCGATGTGACCGACGCGATCAAGAGCGTCTCGCCGCACGGTGTTTCTGTTCTCGCAAATGTACCCGTCGTCGGCAAGATCGTCGCCGGTTGAGCATTCCAGTAAAAGCTTTTACTCCGAAGACAAGAGATAATTACACAAAAAGCGCCCGTAAGGGCGCTTTTGTTATGCTTCTGTGCTGCTTTGCTGTTCCTGTTCTGCGGGCGCATCTTCCGGATGAAAATAGCGGTAGACTGCCTCCGCAGTGCGGGAGTCGATCAGCGAAACCGCGTTCAGCTCTTCCTGCGAGGCGGATTTGATCGCTTCGATCGTCATAAATGCGTCAAACAGCGCGCGCTTGCGCTTGTCGCCGACGCCGGGGATGCTGTCCAACACCGAGTACAGCGCGTTGCGGTTGTGTACGTTTCGGTGGTAGCTGATCGCGAAGCGGTGCGCCTCGTCGCGCAGGCGCTCGATCAGGTGCTGCGGCGCGGAGTTGCGCGGCAGCTGAATCGGCGTTTCCTCGCCGGGGATATAGATGGTCTCGCTGAGCTCCGCGAGGCCGACGGTCGGGATAAAGTCCAGCGTGAACTCCTCGAGCACCTCCAGCGCGACCTTCAGCTGCGCGGGGCCGCCGTCCATCACCAGAAGATCCGGCAGCGGAAGAAAGCCCGCGTCGTTGTCGCATGCCTTTTGAAACCGCCGTGTCAGCGCTTCCCGCATGGCGATGAGATCGTTGCCGCCCGCGTCCGCGCGGATGCGGAAGCGGCGGTACGCGCTCTTGTCCGGCTGCCCGTCGGTGAAGACGACCATCGAGGAAACCGTATCTCTGCCCTGAATGTGCGAGTTATCGAAGCATTCGATGCGCATCGGCACCGTCTCAAGCCCAAGGATGGCGGAGAGCTGCGTCAGCGCGCCTTCGCCGCGTTCCCACGCACGTTTTTGCAGGGAGGCGTCTTTTTCCAGTACATCGAGGCAGTTGCGGTAGGCCATCTCCGTGAGCTTGCGCTTCTCACCGCGCTGCGGGCGGTGCACCTCGACCTTGCGTTTGGCAAGTCCGGTCAGCCAGCCGGAGATGGTCTCCATGTCCGTTGCGTCCTGATAGAGCAGCACTTCCGGCACAAACGAATCGGCCTCGGCGTAATACTGCTGCAAAAATGCGGAGAGGATGTCCGCGTCGGTCTCCTCGGTGTCCGCGTCCATGCGAAATTTTTCCGTGCCGATGACCTTGCCGTTACGCACGAACAGCGCAAATACCAGCGCGTTTGTGTCGAGCCTGCCAAGCGCGAACACGTCCAGCATGGTATTGGTGGTCGCGATGACCGCCTGCTTTTCGTTGAGGCTGTCGATGGCGCGGATGCGGTCGCGGAGGATCGCGGCCTTCTCGAAGTCCATCTCCTCGGCTGCCTCGCTCATCTGCTGGTTCAGCGAACGGAGAATCTCCGTCGTGTTGCCGGCTAGAAACGAGATCACCTCGTCGACGAGCTTATGATATTCCTCGCGCGAAACATCGCCGGAGCACGGCGCGCAGCATTTGCCGATGTGGTACAGCAGGCACGGGCGCTCGCGCCGCGCAATCATGCGCGCAATATCTTTCTTGCACTGGCGGATGGGGTATTGCTCGCGCACGAGTGCGAGACCATCGCGAAGCAGAAGCCCTGATAGGAAGGGGCCGAGGTACTTCGCGCCGTCTTTTTTGACGCGGCGAACGACGTCCAGCCGCGGGAAATCCTGCCGTAGATCGACGCGGATATATGGAAAATGCTTGTCGTCTTTCAGCAGGATGTTGTATTTCGGCTTGAACTCTTTGATGAGGTTGGATTCCAGCGAAAACGCCTCGGTTTCGTTGGCGACGCGGATGTATTCAAAGTCCGCAATCTGCCGCACCATGGCGGTTACCTTCGGCGCGTGGTTTTTCGACGACTGGAAATATTGCCGGACGCGATTCTTCAGCGAGATCGCTTTTCCGACATAGATCACCTCGCCCGCCGCGTTGAACATCTTGTACACGCCGGGTGAGGAGGGGAGCAGTTTCAGTTTTTCTTCTATTAACTGGTTCATCATTGCTTTTTTCGAAGAAATTTCAGTTTTTCTTCAATAATTTGATTCATAGTTC
>DATMYE010000007.1:0-78083 GCA_035561095.1 Clostridia bacterium
CAAATATATTTTATCGAGCCTCAAATATTTTTTGTTCTCGTGCTCTAAATATTAATTTTATTGTAGCATAAATCAAAAACAGATGCCAAAAAATTTTGTGGCAGCGCGCCCGTTCGGCGTGTTTTCAGGCGGTTTTCGTGTTTGCAGCAGACAAAACGTGAAAAAAAGGGCGAAAGATCAAGCGTTTGTCACGATTTTTGCGTAACAAACTCACGTTTCCTTTCTTGTGCTTATCAGGGAAATACGGTAAAATAAGTTGACCTGAATACAGGCAGAAACGTAAAGGTGGTGAACCGCATGGAAGAACAGCGTGATTTGGTGGTTTTTTCCGATGACGAGGGCAATGAGTTTGAACTTGAGATCGTAGACTATTTTGATTATGAAGGTCAGGAGTACGCGGTACTGGTCGATCCCGAGAGCGGTTGCGGCTGTGGCTGCGGCTGTGAGTGCGATGACGACGAGTGCGGAGATGAGCATGAGCACGGCTCGGAAGTCTACATCATGAAAATCGTCGTCAACGGCGAATATGAAGAGTTTCTCCCCGCGGACGAGGACAAGATGGAAGCCCTGTCCAAGATCGTGGAAGAGCGCTTTGAAGCCATGGAAGACGAAGAAGATGACGAAGACGACGAAGACGAAGGCGAAGAAGAAAAGAAATAACCCTCCGTCAACGGAAGCAAAACCCATAAAACCCGCGGCAGAGATGCCAGCGGGTTTTTCTTTTGCGGTTGCATTTGGAGCGATAATAATTACTACTTATTGTGTGTGAGATTGCCGAAAATCGATGTCAACCACAGCATATTGGGGTACAACTTTGCCCCAACACAAGAGAAAATGCGCTTTCCACAACCCGTCCACAATAGTTATCCACAATGGTGGATAAAGGTGTGGATAACATCAGATTTCTTTCAGAAGCGTCGGGTAATCTGTTGCGCCGTGCGCGATGTGATAGACAAACACGCACGCATCGATCAAACGGTAGACCGCGATGAACTTCCCGCTGATGACCAGACGGAACCCGGCCTCCTTGAGCCAGCGATCGCGCGGCAGCGAGCCGGAAAGAGGATACGTCTTCAGCCGCTCCAGCGAATCGAGAATCTGGTCGGTGACCGTTCGTGCGGATTCTGCGCCTGCGAGTTCCAGATAAACCCGCGCGATCTCATCCAGCTCGCGCTGCGCGGGCGTGAGGATTGTGAGACTATACGTCGGTGCGGGCATAGATCGCCTCCAACCGCTGCCGGGATTCCTCAGCGGAATAGGTCGGTTCGCCGTGCAGGCGGGATTGTTCGGCGGCTTCCAGTTTTGCGCGGAGGCGCAAGGTCTCCTCGCGCCGCTCAAACGCGTCGATGCTCATTACGACCAGATCGCCTTCGCCGTTCTTGGTGATGTAGATCGGTTCCTCCTCCTCGTGCGCGAGGTCAGAGATCGAACCGTAGTCGTTTCGTAACGCAGTGGATGATTTGATGATCAAACGGATTCACCTCCTGTAGTATACTACGATAATTCTATCAGAATTATTCTCGATTATCAAACACACAAGATGTAAAATTTAACGAACAAGTGTTTGCGATAGTAAATCAAATCGTGTATACTGTCATCAAAACGAACGAGTGTTTGAGCCGGCGCAAATCAGGCAATTCCTGACAAGCAGGGGTTGACAATTTGTGATATACTAGAACATCGGACATTTTCGAAATCCAAGACCGATGGCGGTCAGATTCAGCCATTCGGATCATCGCCGGACGGCCATACGAAAGGGACCCTTCATGAAGGACATCATCATCAAAGGCGCGCGGGAACACAACCTCAAGAACATCGATCTCGTGATTCCGCGCGACAAGCTTGTGGTACTCACCGGGCTTTCCGGCAGCGGAAAGTCGAGCCTTGCGTTTGACACGATCTATGCGGAAGGCCAGCGGCGCTATGTCGAGAGCCTCTCCTCCTATGCGCGCCAGTTCCTGGGGCAGATGGAAAAACCCGATATCGACAGCATCGACGGGCTTTCTCCCGCGATCTCCATCGACCAGAAGAGCACGAGCCACAACCCGCGCAGCACGGTCGGCACGGTCACGGAAATCCACGACTATCTGCGCCTGCTCTACGCGCGCTGCGGCGTGCCGCACTGCCCGGAATGCGGAAAAATCATCGAAAAGCAGACCATCGATCAGGTGGTCGACCGCGTGATGTCGTTGCCGGAGGACACCAAGGCGCAGGTCATCGCGCCCTGCGTCCGCGCGCGAAAGGGCGAGCACCAGAAGCTATTTGAAGAACTCAAGCGCGAGGGCTATGTGCGTGTGCGCGTGGACGGCACGGTCTACGACATCGCCGATGTGCCCGCGCTGGATAAAAAATTCAAGCACTCCATCGAAGCGGTCATCGACCGCATCGTGATCAAGTCCGGCATCGAAGGACGCCTGACAGACTCGCTCGAAACCGCGTTCCGCCTCGGCAACGGGCTTGCCATTGTCGCGGTCATCGACGGCGAGGAGATGCTGTTTTCGCAGAACTATGCCTGCCCGGACGACGGCACGAGCATCGAAGAGCTCACGCCGCGCATGTTCTCGTTCAACAATCCCTTCGGCGCCTGCCCGACGTGCTCGGGTCTCGGCACGCTGCTCAAGATCGACCCCGACCTCGTGATTCCGGATGGAAAGCTCTCGCTCGCGCAGGGTTGCGTGAACGTCATGGGATGGAACAGCGGATCAAAGGGCACCATCGCGAGCATGTATTTCGAGGCACTGACCAAGCACTACGGCGTTTCGATGAAGACGCCCTACGAGGAGCTGCCGCAGGAAGTGCAGAACGCGATCCTCTACGGCACAGGCAAGGACAAGCTGCATATTGCTTATAAGAAGGAATTCGGCAGCGGCAGCTTTGACGCTCCCTTTGAAGGCATCGCCGTCAACATGGAGCGGCGTTACCGCGAAAGCACGTCCGACTATAGCAAGCAGGAGATCGAGCGCTTCATGACGCAGACGCCCTGCCCGGACTGCAAGGGCAAGCGCCTCAAGCGCGAAAGCCTCGCGGTCACGGTCGGGGACTGCAACATCGCGGACCTCTCCGACCTGCCGGTGCGCGGCGCGCGGGATTTTCTGCACGAACTGGAGCTCGGCAAGACGCAGGCGATGATCGCGGAACAGATTTTGAAAGAGATCGACGCGCGGCTCGGCTTCCTCGTCAACGTGGGCCTCGATTATCTGACGCTCTCGCGCTCCGCCGTGTCGCTTTCCGGCGGCGAGGCGCAGCGCATCCGTCTCGCCACCCAGATCGGCAGCGGGCTGATGGGCGTGCTGTACATTCTCGACGAGCCGAGCATCGGCCTGCATCAGCGGGATAACGCGCGGCTACTAAAGACGCTGCAGCGCATGCGCGATCTCGGAAATACACTCATCGTGGTGGAACATGACGAGGAAACCATTCGAACCGCGGACTATGTGGTGGATATTGGCCCCGGAGCGGGCGAACACGGCGGCGAAGTGGTTGCCGTCGGCACGCCGGACGAGATCGCGGCGAACGAAAAATCCATCACGGGCGACTACCTCAGCGGCAGAAAGAAGATCGAGATTCCCAAGACGCGCAGACCCGGAAACGGCAAATCGCTGGTGATTCACGGCGCGCGGGCGCACAACCTCAAAAACATCGACGTGGAGATTCCGCTGGGCAAGTTCGTCTGCGTGACGGGCGTTTCCGGCAGCGGCAAATCGAGCCTCGTCAACGAGATCATCAAAAAGACGCTCCTGCGCGACCTCAACCGCGCGCACACCCGCCCCGGCGATCACGACCGCATCGACGGCATCGACGCGCTGGACAAGATCATCGATATCGACCAGAGCCCCATCGGGCGCACGCCGAGAAGCAACCCCGCGACGTATTGCGGCCTCTTTGACCTCATCCGCGCGGTGTTCGCGAACACGCCGGACTCCCGCGTGCGCGGTTACAACAACGGTCGTTTCAGCTTCAACGTCAAAGGCGGACGCTGCGAGGCCTGCAACGGCGATGGCATCATCAAGATCGAGATGCACTTTTTGCCGGATATCTATGTGCCCTGCGAGGTTTGCGGCGGCAAGCGCTACAACCGCGAAACGCTGGAGGTGCACTACAAGGGCAAGAATATCTACGACGTGCTGAACATGACGGTGGAGGAGGCGCTTCGCTTCTTCAAGGCGCTACCGAAGATCGCGCGCAAGCTCGAAACCCTCTACGACGTGGGCTTGGGGTATGTGAAGATCGGGCAGCCCTCCACCCAGCTTTCCGGCGGCGAGGCACAGCGCGTCAAGCTCGCGACCGAGCTGAGTCGCCGGGATACGGGCCGAACGCTCTATATCCTCGACGAGCCGACGACCGGCCTGCATGTGGACGACGTGAAACGCCTGCTGGAGATTCTCCAGCGCCTCTGTGAAACGGGCAGCAGCGTTTTGGTCATCGAGCACAACCTTGACGTGATCAAGTGCGCGGATTATGTGATCGACCTGGGTCCCGAAGGCGGCAACGCGGGCGGCAATATCGTCGCCACCGGCACGCCGGAGGAGGTCGCCAAAGTCGAGGGCAGCTATACGGGTCAGTTCCTGAAAGATGTATTATAAGAAAACAGAAGTGCTGTAAAAAAAGCAAATACTGAACGATACAATATGATTTTGTAACAATGCTGTGACGAAACGGGGATGCGTGTTTGCGCGTCCCCGTTCGTATTATATAATGCAGGTGCCAATTATCTTGTTTGATTCAGACGATCGAATCCATTCTCCGGTGTCAATCATCGGCTTTCGAAAGGAAGATTTCATGTATACCAGATGGAGACTCTATATTCTGGCGGTGTTCGTCGTAATCATCGGCGTGCTGCTGCTCGGCTGCCGGATCTGGCGCAAGCGCGGCCACCAGTTCAGCGCCCTGCGCGAGGTGTTTCTCATCCTCGGCGTGGTGCTCATCGTCGAGACGCTGATCATCTCCACGCTCTCGAACTATAACCTCGGCGTGATTCTGCCCGCGTTCTTCGGCGTACCGCTCGTGTTTCTCGCGCTCGTGCTGCCGAAGATGGACAAGGGCTTTCTGCTGTTTCTCAAGTGGCTGATCGCGGGCTGCTATGCCGTTGCAATCGGCATCTTCCTCGTGTGCGGGTTTCTGATGATCCGTGCGAGCAGTCAAGGGGAAAAGGTGGAGGCAGACGCGGTGATCGTGCTCGGCGCCGCGGTGCATGGGGACAAGGTCACGTGGGTGCTGGAAAACCGCCTCAACACGGCGATGGAATATATGGAAGCGCATCCGGACGCCATCTGCGTGGTCTCCGGCGGACAGGGCGCGGGCGAATCCGTCACCGAAGCCTCCGCGATGAAGAAATACATGGTCGAGCGCGGGGTGGAACCTAGCCGCATCTACACCGAGGAGAAGGCGAAGAACACCAAGGAGAACTTTGAAAATTCCAAGGTGATCATCGACGAGGTCATCGGCAACGACGCGCGCATCGCGTTTGTGACCACGAACTTCCACGTCTACCGCGCGGGACAGGTGGCGCGGGAGCAGGGCGTCAACGCCGTCGGCATTCCGGCGGAGGACGTCTGGTACCTCAGGATGAACAATTTCATGCGCGAGTGCGTCGGCATCTGCGTCTACGCGCTGCGCGGGGATATCTGATCCGTTTGGCGCGCTTGCGCTCCGGGCTCCGCGCGTGTATGATGTACGGGAAACTTTCTTTCTACGAGAATAACGCTTTTATGAGGTACCTATGACGATTTGGATTGCGATGCTGCTGGGGCTCGTTCAGGGGCTGACCGAGTTTCTGCCCGTGAGCAGCAGCGGACATCTGCTGCTGTTGCAGAAGATGTTCGGTGTGACGGAAGGAGCGATGTTCTTCACGATCATGCTGCATCTCGGCACGCTGGTGGCGGTGGTGATCGTGTATTGGGATATGCTGCTGGAGCTGATCAAAAAGCCGTTTCAGAAGACGGTCGGCATGCTGATCCTCGCGACAGTGCCTACGCTGGTTTTCGCGGTGCTGTTTAAGAAGGTGGAGCCGTTTGCGTCGTTCTATACCGCGACGGAGAACGGTTCGTTCCTCGGATTTGGTTTCCTGATCACCTCCGCGCTGCTGTTCGCGAGCGAGCTGCTGCGCAGCAAGAGCAAGACCGGGCGCAAGATGAAGGAAATGCGCGTGACCGACGCGCTGCTCATCGGCACCATGCAGGGCGTGGCGATTCTGCCGAGCGTTTCCCGCTCCGGCGGCACCATCGCGGGCGCGCTGTTCTCGGGACTCAACCGCAAGGCCGCTGCCGATTTTTCGTTCCTGATGTCGATTCCGGCGATCATCGGCGGCGCGCTGATCGAGGTGCCGGAGGCATTGAAGGCGGGCATCGGGGATATCCACTGGACGACGATCGCTGCAGGCGTGCTGGTCGCGGGCATCACGGGCTATTTCGCGGTCAAGATCATGATCAACGCGATCAAGAAAAAGAAGCTGCTTGGCTTTGTGATCTATACCGCAGTGCTCGGCTGCCTCGTGCTGGTCGACCAGTACGTGACACATTTTTACTTTTGAGTTTAAACTGCGATTATGAAAACGCAAGTTCGGTATATTGAGTTAAAAACGGGGTATTCCGACAACGGTCCGGCTTGGATCGGAAAAGTTGCGTACTCGAACTCGGGCAGAACGCTGTACTTTATGGACAAAGCGTTCCAACACAGTAGTTACTATATCGGGAACTTCTACGATGTGGAGACGAAAGAGTTCTACTGGATTTCGGGCATCAAGAAAACAGGAACAAACCGTCATTGGGCGGGTGGCGGTAAGATTCAACTGGACAGAAATTTGGTCGACGAATACTTGCGGCTCACAGGGCAAAAAATGATTGATCCCAACAAGATCACGCTTGTCGACATTCCGGAAATCTATCCGGTCGAACGAATCGAAAAGGTACTAAATACACATCGATTTGGATCAAACGCAGATAACGAATGAAATAAAATCGGCGGGGAAAACCCGCCGATTTTTTGCTAGCGTTCGTTATTTGTCTGCGCGCTCCAGCTCCTTCAGCAGAAAGCCGACGCAGCGCACTTCCTCCAGAGGAATTTCGATAGTCTCCGTCTGCCGCTTGCCGTCGCGCAAGAGACCTTGCGATTCGTAGAACGAGACCGCGCGGCAATTTTCCTCCAGCACCCAGCAGCAAATGCGCAGAAAACCGGCGCTGGCAGAGGTGCGCTTGAGAAAATCGAGCAGCATCGTGCCGTACCCCTTGCGCCAGACCGACGGCAGGAAATAAAAGAAGCTGAACTCGGCTGCATCCGGCATGTCGTCGTTGCGCGCGCGGTGCAAACTCGCGGCGCCAACAGGAACGCCGTCTTCGCAGAGCACGAAATAGCGCATGTGCGGTACGCGCACCAATCCCTCGCGCAGGCGTTTCTCCTTGTCTTCCGCGCGGATTTTGTCGAGATAGCTTTGCGGGACGATGCCGCAATAGGCAGTCTTCCACGCCTCGTTGATGATGTGTGCGATGGCGGGGATGTCCGCATCCGTCGCCTGCCGGATCTCGATTGTAGGCTGCATGCTCCCGCCTCCTTTCGACAACATCGTATATATTTGTCTTACTGCCTCTTCTGCACGGCTTCGATATTCTCAATCGGCAGATCGCAATACTTCGCGATCACTTCCGGCAATCCTTTGCGGTACTGCAGGCCGAAGGCGCGTTCGTAAAACTCGGACTTTCCGGTGATCGGCTGCGGATCGCCGTCCGCGTAAAACACAAGATAGCTCCGCTTGGAGATTCTGCCGTAGAGATCGGGTGCGAGCACGATGTGCTGCACATCGTCCCACGCGAGACGGTATTTGAGCTTGCGGTTCTGGTAGACGATTCCGCGCTTGGTCAAGTGGAATCGCAGCGCGCCGAAGCCGAAGAGCTCCACGCCCACGGGCAGCAGAATAAAGAGGATCACAACGCCCAGCAGCGCATATTGCAGCAGCTGCATGACGGAGAAAATCCGATACGGCGTGAGGTTTCGCAACACCAGCAGAAAAAACAGGATCGCGAATACCTCGACCATCGCATACTTGACGATGGTCTCAAACGGGGAAACAACGCGGAACTTCATGGGAAATCGAATCCTTTCGGGTGTCCCTGCGGGACGCCTCTGCTAAACGAGGGTTCTTTCGGGAAACAAGACGCGGAGCGTTTGGCTACCGCTCCGCGAGGGGCTTTCGTCAGTTTTATCGTTTATTTGCTCTCGCCCTTCTTCAGGTGCCCGTGTCCGTGGCAGTAGATCTGGCGGTTGTCCAGCGCCCACTGCCGCTCGGAAAACGCGCCGACGGAGACGCCGGAGAGTGCGTCGAACATCTCATACATCTTGCTGTCGAGAAGGTCGATCTCCGCGAGGACTTCCGCCTCTGGGAACATCGGCAGTTTCGGGCTGCCGAATTCCGCCTGCCCGTGGTGGGCAAGCAGCATGTGCTCGACCAGCATCGCGGTGTCTTCGGAGATACCTAAAAGCTCGCAGGTTGCGGAAACGTCCGAAATCCCGATGGAGATGTGACCCACCAGCATGCCGCGCGCGGTATATCCGCTCGCGATGCCGAGCTCTCCCGTCTCCAGCTCCTTGAGCTTCCCGATGTCGTGGAGAATCGCGCCGGTGTAGATCAGGTCGCCGTCCAGCGCGGGATAGATGTCGATGATGGCTTTGGCGAGCTTCGTCAGCGTCCATGTATGGTGCAGCCAGCCGCCGCGCGTCGCGTGGTGCAGCTTTACCGCCGCGGGATAAAACAGGAGTTTTTCCCTGTTCTCGCGCATGATGTACTGCACGAGCCGCTTCAGGTCAACATCCGCAAAGCTCTCCGCAAGCGAATACAGCTCGTCGTAGAGCCACTCCGGATCAAACGGCGCGCACGGGAGGAGCTTCGCCATGTCCACGTCGTCTTCCGGCGTGGTACGGCGGATCTTGTCGATCTTGAGCTGCTCGGTGTCCTTCCAGATGTTGATGGAGCCGCGCACTTTGACCACGTCGTTCGCGTCATAGACGCCGTGCAGTTCCTTATTATAATCCCAGAGCTTCGCGGCGCACTCGCCCTCCGAGTCCGCGAGGATCAGGTCGAGATATTCGGTGCCCTTGATGTTGGTCTTGACGCTCGCGCTCTTGACGAGGCAAAACCCCTCAAACGACTGACCGTTGCTTTCATTCAACAACCGCATGCGGCTCATGGACGTGTCCCCCTGTTCGATTACCGGTTCAAGATACTTTGTAACAGTATAGCATATTTACGTGTGTTTCTGGCAACCCGCGCGCCAAAGCGCGATAAAAAGCGCGGTTTTCCGCTCAACGCGCGCGGCGCGTTGCCGTATCGCCCCGCATATGGTAAAATGCGCGTGTGCCTCGCGCGGGGAAAAAACAAGCGCGCGCTGACACGGAATGGAACGAAAACCGTATACTATGGAAACAAGCGCTTTAAACAACTTTGATATCGTCGTCATCGGCGCGGGGCACGCGGGCGTAGAGGCCGCGCTTTCCTGCGCGCGAATGGGGCAAAAAACTCTCCTTTTGACGTTAAATCTGGACTCGGTGGGGCTGATGCCCTGCAATCCCGCCATTGGCGGCACGGGTAAGGGTCACCTTGTGCGCGAGATCGACGCACTGGGCGGCGAGATGGGTCTTGCCGCGGACGACACGCTGATTCAGATGCGGATGCTCAACACGGGCAAAGGCCCCGCGGTGCATTCGCTGCGCGCGCAGATGGACAAGCGCCGCTATCACGAGCGCGTCAAGCGCGCGGTGGAGGAGCAGCAGAATCTCACGCTTGCGCAGGGCGAAGCGAGCCGGTTTTTGACCGAAGGCGGGCGAATCTCCGGCATAGTCACGGCCGAAGGATTCACCTATGCCTGCCGCGCGGCGGTGGTCTGCGCGGGCGTCTACATGAAAAGCCGGATTCTCATCGGCGACTATTCGCGCGAGAGCGGGCCAGCGGGGCTGCTTCGCTCCGAGACGCTTTCGGATGCACTGAAGGAGCTCGGTGTGCCGCTGCAGCGGTTCAAGACGGGAACCCCCGCGCGCGTCAACGGGCGCACACTCGACTATGACCAGATGGAGCGGCAGGACGGCGACGTGCCGACGCCCGCGTTCTCGTTTCTCAACGGCAGGCTCGTGCGCGAGCAAACGCCGTGTTATCTTACCTACACCAACGACGACACGCACCGCGTGATCCTCGAAAACCTGCACCGTTCCGCGATGTACAGCGGAAAGATCAACGCCACCGGCACGCGCTATTGCCCCAGCATCGAGGACAAGCTCGTGCGCTTTGCCGATAAGGACAGGCACCAGATCTTCATCGAGCCGGAAGGCCTGACAACAAACGAAATGTATGTGCAGGGCATGAGCACGAGTCTCCCGGGAGATGTGCAGATACAAATGCTGCGCACCATGCCCGGCCTGCACCGCTGCGAAGTGATGCGCCTGGGTTACGCGATCGAATACGACTGCATCGACCCAACCGCGTTGGATCGCACGCTCGGCGTGCGCGCCGTGCCCGGCCTGTACCTTGCGGGGCAGGTCAACGGCACGAGCGGATATGAGGAAGCAGCGGCGCAGGGCTTGCTCGCGGGCATCAACGCCGCGCTGTACGTCAAAGGCGACGAGCCGCTGACGCTGGGACGCGACGAAGCGTACCTCGGCGTGCTCGTGGACGACCTCTCGGTCAAGGGCACGCCGGAACCGTATCGCATGATGACCTCTAGATGCGAATACCGCCTCTTGCTGCGTCAGGACAACGCCGACGAGCGGCTGACGCACAAGGCGCTGCGCACGGGGCTGATCATGGGCGAACGCTACGAGCGGCTGATGCAAAAGCGCGAGCGGATCGAAACCGCGATGGCCGCGCTCGATAAGACCGTGCCGCCGGGCGAGGCGCTGCGGCAGCTGCTGACGGATCGCGGCGAGAGCGTGCCCATCTCGGGCGTAAAGCTCTTTGACCTGTTAAAGCGCACCAACATCCGCTATACCGACCTGCTTTCGGTCTTTGCATCGCTTTCTCCGCTCGATTGGGAGACGGAAGAGCGCGTGGAAACCCTCGCGCGGTACGACGGATATATTCAAAAGCAGCAGGAGCAGGTGCTGCGCAATCGAGCGCTGGAAAACACCGAGCTGCCCGCGGATATCGACTATCTCACGCTGGACGGCCTGCGGCTCGAAGCGCGGCAAAAGCTCAACAAGCACAAGCCCGCGAGTATCGGCATGGCGGGGCGCATCTCCGGGGTCACGCCCGCGGACGTCAACGTGCTCTTGATCTACTGCAAGCGCGGCTTTCATGTCGCGAAGGCGGAAACGGAGGAACGCGCATGATCGCAGAGATTCTTTCTCCCTCGCGGCCGGATCTGACCGCGCAGCAGCTTGCGCAGTTTGAAACCTACTACGCCATGCTCGCGGACTGGAACACGCGCGTGAACCTCACCGCGATCATAGAGCCGGAGGACGTCGCGAAAAAGCACTTTCTCGACTCGCTGGTGGCGGCGCCGTATCTAAAGCCGAACGCCGCCGTTGCCGATGTCGGCACGGGCGCGGGCTTTCCCGGTCTGCCGCTGCTGATTCTGCGACCGGATTTACGAGTCACGCTGATCGACAGCCTGCAAAAACGGCTGGTGTTTTTGGAAGCTGTTTTGAAGGAACTCAAGCTATCGGCTGAGCTCGTCCACGCGCGTGCCGAGGACGCGGGACAGGACCCGAAGTACCGCGAGAAGTTCGATGTTGCGTTGACCCGTGCAGTCTCAGGCTTACCCGTCTTGTGCGAACTCACGCTGCCGTTGGTCAAGGTCGGCGGCAAGAGCATCGCGTACAAGGGCGACTCCGCGGAGGAGCTCGCCGCGAGCGGAAACGCGCTGAAGATTCTGCAAGCCACGGCGGAGCGGGTGATCATCCCCGCGGACTACGGCGCACGGGAACTGGTGATTTTGACGAAAAACGGCACGACACCCAAACAATATCCCAGAAAAGCCGGAACGCCAGCGAAGAACCCATTATAAATTAAAAAGCAGGAGCGAACTTGGAGAAGAAACCCGCAAACAGAAAAGCACCCTCCCGCAGCGCGGCGAAAGCAAACGCCGCGTCGCTTGCCGCGGGAATCGCGGGGATCGGAATCGCCGTCTGGCTGGTCTACGGAACGGTGACGATCGATCCTTTTCGGTGGGGCTTGTTTGCAGAGGAGCTGATTATCGCGCTCTGCGCGCTGCTCGCGCTCCGGTTTCTCTGCGTGCTGAAGCTCCCGAAGTGGCTGACGCTGGTCTGCATCATCGGCGTGCCTGCGGCAATTGCCTTCATCGGCGCGCTGGCGCTGCCGGAAGCTCCGGCGGCATTTGAGCGGGCGCTGTGCCTCGCTGCCGCGGCGGTCTTTGCGCTATTGACCGCGCAGCAGCTGGACAACAAGCCGGATGGCGTGCTGTTGACCGCGCTTTTGCTCTGCGCCACTCTTCCGATTCTGCTTGCCGCGAACACGCGGCTGATCGACGAGCTCAACCGTGCGCTGATCATGGCGGGCGTGTTCATGACGGTGCTCGCCGTGCGGCAAAAGACGGTGCTATTGGCCTATCTTGCCTCCGTCGCGTTTGCCGTCGCGGGTACCCCCGGGCTTTATGCCGCGTTTGTGGGGCTTGGCGCGGGCGTCGGCGCGCTGCTGCTCTCGCCGATTCGCAAGCGCGGTGGCTGGACGCTCGCCGCGGTGCTCATGACCGCGCTGCCGATTGCGGTTTGGCTATGCGCGCGGCTGCTGCTCCCGCAGAGCGGCGCGATCTTCGCGGGGAACACGGCGGTCGCAGGCGAGTTTGCAAGCATCATCCGCGTGCACCTCTTGCGTGCGCTGGCGATTGGGCTCCTGCTGCTTGCAGGCCGTTTTTTCATCAAGCGGGAGGACGCGGCGGTTCCCGCCGTGCTCGCGCTCGCGGGCTGCGCCGCGGCAAGGCTCTTGCCGTTTGTGCAGGCGCCGGAGGTCTGGACGGACGCGATGCTGCTCTGCGTACTCGCGGGCGTGGGCGTTGCGAAAACCGCGCGGTGATCGGGTGTTTTTGCGGGCGGAGGATATCCGCGCCAAAGGGCTGCGGGGGTTGCGGTAAAAAATTGCACCTGATATAATTGCAGGATTGCTAGGGAACGCCTGATTTGATGCAGGAGTCCCTTTTCACTTTTTGACGATGCGCCGGACGATTCTGTCCGCAGCGCAGGGAGAACCATTTATGTTTCGTAAACGCGTTGCGGAAATCTTCGACCGCTCCTTCTGGTCGGTTGCGCTTCCGCTGATCATACCCATCGCACTCCAAAATCTATTGATGACCTCGTTCCGCCTCGTCGATACGCTGATGGTAGGCCGCCTTGGCGATGTTTCCATCGCGGCGGTCGGCCTCGCGGGCTGGGCGTCGTTCTTTGTTGAGCTGCTCGCGTTCGGCATGTCCAGCGGAGCCGCGGTCTTCGTCGCGCAATATCACGGCGCAAACAATAAGGACGGCATGCTCCGCACCTACGGCATGATGCTTTTATTCATGGTGCCGCTGGGCCTCGTGTTCACGCTCGGCGTCGGCCTTTTCCCCGCGCAGGTGATGCAGCTGTTCACCGATGATCCCGCGTTGATCGCGGAGGGCGTAAAGTATCTCCAGTTCGCGTGCGTGTCCTATGTTTCGCTGACGATCAACCTCGCCATCTCCACCATGCTGCGTTGCACGGAGCAGGTGAAGATTCCGATGATCACCAGCGGAATCGCGGCAGGCTTAAACGCCGTGCTCAACTATATCTTCATCTTCGGCGCGTTCGGCCTGCCCGCGATGGGCGTTGCCGGCGCGGGTCTTGCCACGGCGATCTCGTCGCTGATCAACCCGATTCTGATGTTCGTCATCTCCTATATGAAGAAGAACATCGTCATCGCGCCGATCAAGAAGATCTTTGCGATCAAAGGGTTTTTCAAGACGTTCTGGAGCCGCGCGCTCTCCGTGCTGCTCAACGAGCTGTTCTGGAGCGTCTCCATCCTTGTGGTCAACATGGTCTTCGGTCGCATGGGTACGGATAACTACGCGGCGCTGACGGTGGAACGCACGATCGAGGGGCTTGTGTTCGTCTTCTTCGTGGGTCTCTGCAACGCCTGCAACATCCTCGTGGGTAAAGCCATCGGCGCGGGCGACCACGCGCAGGGCATTCTCTATTCACGGAGGTTCATGGTGCTCACGCCCATCATCGGCGTGCTTGCGGGCTTATTGATCGTGGCGCTGCGGTATCCGTTGATCGGGTTGTTCGATCTTTCGGAAACCGCGAAGCATACGGCGCGCGTGCTATTGGTGATCTTCGCCATCGACGCCGTGGTGCGCTATATTCCCTATGTCGAGGTGGTCGGCATCTTCCGCGCGGGCGGGGACACGAAGATGGGGCTGATCATCGACCTTCTGTGCCACTATGTGTTCATTACGCCGGCGGTCATCCTCGCGGGGCTTGTCTTCAAGCTGCCGTTCATCACCACGTATGTCATCATGCTGGTTGTGGACGACGTCTCCAAGCTCATCATCTCGATTCCCTACTACCGCACGATGAAGTGGATCAAGCCTGTCGCCATGCCGGAGCTGATCGAGCGCGAGGAAGCGTTGATCGAGAGCGGCGGGGAGCCGACGCTCTGACGAAACCGCGCGGTTTGTGGTATAATCAGCCATCGGGCGATGGGTATATCGCGCGCACGATACGCGTATATCAAAAGGATATCTACCCAAAGCGCGGTTATCGTGGATAATTTTCATGTTATGCTTTTTTTGCGGAAAGCGGTCGGGGATGGAACGCGCCGCAGGAAAAGGCGGGGGAAATATCGGGTCTGTTTGGATCAGCGGGCAGCAATCCGCACGGGGGGACATCATTCCGCTTATGCAAAAACCAAAGTTTGGGATAAAACCGATCAACGTTCTGCCGCTCGGGTTTATCGGGGTCATTCTGACAGGCGCGCTTTTATTGATGCTGCCGATCTCGAACCGGGACGGCAATGTGTTTCCGTTCTTAAGCGCACTGTTTACCGCAACGAGCGCAACCTGCGTCACAGGACTCGTGGTCGCGGATACGGCGACACAGTTTACGATGTTCGGACAGACCGTCGTCATCCTCCTGATTCAAATCGGGGGCCTGGGCATCATGACGATGTCCATGATCCTGTTTTCGTTTACGGGCAGAAAGATCTCGCTGCACGACCGCATGAGCATGGCGGAAGGCCTCGGCGAGAGCCGCCTGCAGGGCGTGGTGCGCCTCGCGCGCGGCGCGCTGCTGGTCACGGGCATCATCGAGCTCACGGGCGCGATCCTGCTTTCGGTTCGTTTTATTCCGCAGTACGGCGTGGCGAGGGGCATCTGGTTTTCGGTGTTCCACAGCATCTCGGCGTTCTGCAACGCGGGGTTTGACCTCATCGGCGGCTACCGCTCGATGACGGCGTATGACCATGATCCGTACGTTCTGCTGATCATCATGGGACTCATCGTCTCCGGCGGGCTTGGTTTTGCCGTGATCCTCAACATGCGCCAGACGCACGATTTCCGCCGCCTGCGCCTCAACAGCAAGATGGTGCTCACCGGCACGGTGGTCATGATTTTGCTGGGAACGCTCGCGTTCCTCTGGATCGAATATGAAAACCCGAAGACCATCGGCGGCATGAGCCTGTTTGATAAGATCGTCAACTCGATGTTCCAGTCGGTGACGCTGCGAACCGCGGGCTTCAACTCCATCGACCAGCTGGCCATGCACGACGCAAGCAAGGGCTTGAGTATCCTGATCATGCTTGTCGGCGGCGGCCCCGCCGGTACCGCGGGCGGTTTGAAGATCACGACGGTGTTTACGCTGCTGCTGGCGGCGCGTGCCTATATCCGCGGCACGTTTGAAACGGAAATCTTCGGGCGCACGATCTCCATCGAACAGGTGCGCCGCGCGCTGACCATTACGCTCTTGGGCGTGCTGTTCCTCTTAGGCATGGCGACGATGCTCTCGTTCTCGGAGCAGGACATGCCGGCGGGCAGCCTGGGACTGTTGAATCAGCTGTTTGAGGCGACGAGCGCGTTCTGCACCGTCGGCGTTTCTGCTGGCGTTTCGGCGGCAGGTTCCCCCGTCACGCGCGTGATTTTGATTCTTTTGATGTACGCGGGCCGCGTCGGCCTCGTCACCGTTGCGGTGTCGCTCGTTGAGAGCACCGCGAAAAAAGAACCCGTGCTGCACTATCCGCAGGAAGACATCCTGATCGGGTAATCTGCCGGGCACATATAAAGGAACAAGTTTTCAACCGGAATTTCATCTGCAAGGAGCGGAGAAACGTTTATGAGTAAGAGTTTTGTTATCATCGGTCTGGGTCGATTCGGCCAGAGCACCGCGCGTATGCTGACCACCCTCGGCCACGAAGTGCTCGCGGTCGATAAGCGCGCGGATCGCGTCAGCGCCGTCAAGGACAGCGTGCTGCACGCGGTGCAGGCGGACACGACCGATGAGCGCGCGGTCGCGCAGCTCGGCGTGCGCAATTTCGACTGCGTGGTCATCTGCATCGGCGATGATATCCGCGCTTCCGTGCTCGCGACGGTTCTCTGCCGCGAGATGGGCGCGAAAAAGATCGTCGCCAAGGCGCAGGACGACCTGCACCAGAAGCTTTTGATCAAGACCGGCGCGGATCGCGTCGTCCAGCCGGAGCACGACGGCGGCATCCGCCTCGCGAGGTCTCTGGTGTCCGACGGCGTTTTGGACGCGCTGGATCTCTCCGAGGAATACAGCATCCACGAAGTTGCGGTTCCCAAGGACTGGATCAATCATTCGCTTGCGCAGATCGACGTTCGCAACCGCTATGGCGTGTCGATCATCGCGCTCCGTCGTGACGGGCACGTCACCGTGAACATCAACCCGAACGATCCGTTCCACAACGATGATTCGATCTATCTGCTCGGCGACGACGCAAGCCTCGATCGCTTTAACTAAGATTGGTCACTCACGACGGCGGCGCAAAAGCGCCGCTGTTTTTTGCGCGCTCTGGTTTGCCGTTATTCGCGGCATCTGTTACAATGCCTATCAGGGATGAGAAAAAATCAAGTTGGGGGAACAGACTGCATGGCAAAATCACAGAAAACGCTCGCAGAACAGCTCCACAGCAGAAAATTGCGCAAACCGCCGAAGGTGATCTATTGCATCTTGGGCTATCTTTGGAAGCTGCTGTATTTTAAAAAACTCGGCGTACAGATAGAATGGAAAACGGACCCGCGCAAGCACAAAGGTCCGTACATCGTGGTCAGCAACCATGCCTCGCGCCTCGACTATATCTATACGGGAGCTGCGTTGCTGCCGGACACGCTGAGCTATGTGGCGGGATACAACGAGTTCTTCCGCTCGCATCTTGCGATGATCTTCCGGCTGCTGCAGATCATCCCCAAGAAGAATTTTACGCCGGATATCTATACCATCAAGGAGATTGCGCGGATTCTCCGTTCCGGCGGCCGCGTGATGCTGTTTCCAGAGGGCATGAGCAGCATCGGCGGCGGCAACCAGCCCTGCGCAATCGGAAGCGGCAAGCTGCTCAAGCACTTTGGCGTGCCGGTCTATATCACCAAGATCTCCGGCGGCTACCTCACCAGCACAAAATACTGCCTCGATGAGCGCCCGGGCGAGGTGCATGTCACGGTCGACCAGCTGTTTACGCCGGAGCAGCTCTGCGCCATGAGCGCGGATGAGATCCAGCGCGCGCTGGACGTCGCGATTCAAAACGACGACTACGATTGGAACCGCACCGCAAAGGTTTGCTACGACGGTAAAGGCAACATGGCGTACCAGATGCATACGCTTTTGTACCGCTGCCCGCGCTGCGGCAAGGAATTCACCATGCGCGGCGAGGGCGACACGATCCGATGCCTCGCCTGCGGCAACGGCGCGCGCGTCAACGCGGACTATAGCTTGACGCCGTTTGACGAAACCTGCGTGCTGCCGCAGACGCCGAAACAGTGGTTTGACGAGGAGCGGAAGCACGTCTACCGCGCGCTGCAGGACGCGGCGTTTGTGCTGAAGGAGCGGGTGCGCCTCGGCATGCTGCCGAAATACAAGCCGCTGCAGAATCTCGCGACCAGCGAGTTTGTGGGCGAAGGCGAAATCCGTCTCGACCACACGGGCTTTACCTACAGCGGCACGCGAAACGGCGAAGCGTTTACGTTCCACCTCGAACCCAAGCTCCTGCCGACCTACGGCATGTGCACGGATGTCTCCCGCGTGTATACCTTCTTCGAAGGCGAGTTTTACGAATTCTATCCCGAGACGGAGTGCATCGCAAAATGGCTCCTCGCGACCGAGGAGCTGCACCGCATGCACGGCGGCGAATGGAAGAACTTCCCGTGGGCGGATACGTACGCATAACGAACCAACAGAGGAAACAGCCATGCAGAAACCGGCGGGAGCGGCGCCATCCACCGTGACGCTCGATCTCCACGGAAAAACGATATATCAGGCGCGGGTCACGCTGGAGGCGCAGCTGCGGCGCAGCCGCGGGGTCTATCGCATCCGCGTCGTGCACGGCAGCCACAACGGCACCGCGCTAAGGGATCTCGTGCGCGGCGAGTTTGCCGCGCATCCAACCGTTCTGCGTGTGGAGGCGGTCGGCGACAACGCGACCGACCTCGTCCTGCGGGAGCTGTGAGAAAGAAACACAAAAAAACGGAGCCTGTTGGCTCCGTTTTTGCTTGCGTTGTGGTTCCTAAGTTACAGGATGCGGGGATTTTTCGTGTTGCGCTCGATCAGAGACTCATAACGCTTGATCGTTTTCTCCGCGATGTCGTCCCAGGATAGATAGATCGTTCTGCGCGCGGTTTTGCCGATCTCTTTGGTCTTTGCGGGGTCGTTGAGCGCCATCGTGATCACGTCGCAGAGGCTCTGGGTCGTGTCTTCGCACAAAAATCCGTTTTGCTTGTCGAGAATCGGCTCTGCTGTTGCGCATCCGCGGACGACGACGCTCGGCGTCTCCATCGCGGCGGCCTCACGCACCACCATGCCGGAGGTATCGTAGAGAGACGGGAAGACGAACAGATCCGCCACTTCGTAGAGACCGTAGAGGTCGTCCTCGCCCGTCAAGTGGCCGGTGAAGCGCACCCGATCCGTCAACCCCAGTTCGTCCACTTTTTGCTGGATCGATTTGACGTCCGGCCCCTGACCCGCGAGCACGAGCGTGAACGGTTTTCCGTTCTGCGCGTAGCAGGCGCAGCTTTCCAGAATGCGCTGGATATTTTTCTTCCAGTTCATCTGACCACAATAGAATAAAATCGGCTCGTCAGGCAGGTTGAATTTTGCCTTTGCGGCTGCGGCGCGCGCGGGACTCGGGTCGATATCCGGCGTACCGTTCGGCATCACGATCACTTCGCCGACGTAGCCATAGTCGTACAGTGTCTCTTTGGAGCTCTGGCTGACGGTCCAAACCTCGTCGCAGCGCTGATAGAAATTGATGATGGTCGCCACGGCGATGTTTGCAAGCATCTCCGTGCCCATAATCTGGTAAAAGTCGTCATAGTAGCGCGAGTGGAACATGCCGACGATCGGTATGCCGCGTTTCCGCGCGAGGCGCTGTGCCTCCAGCCCCGCGATGAACGGCGAATGCGCGTGGACGATGTCCAGCTGGATGTTGCGCATGCGGGCTTCATAGTGCGCGTCGAGCTGCGGAATACCCGCGTTGTATTGCTTCTGCCGCGGCAGCTCCCGGCTGATGAAGTCGACGAGTTCATAGGGATAGCCGCCGCGAAACCCCGTGTCCGCCATCGGGGCGACGACATAGCATTCCTCCCCGCAGCGGGAGAGCGCCATGGCGTAGTGGTAGACCACGCGACCCACGCCGTCTACAATCGGCAAAAACGTGTCGCTGAATTGTCCGATCTTCATTTGCAATCCCTGCCTTATTAAGCGATAGTTGCCACGAAGATAAGCAATCGTCTTCACGGCGCGCGCCTGTTGCGCGACCAGATTGGGGAACAGTTTCATTCTACCACAAGGCGTGAAAACGTGTTATGATGAAAGGCAAGGTTTTACAATTCAGGTTGTAAACAATTGTGACGATCTTAACCGATCTGCCGCGCAGACGGGAGCGTTCACCCGCAGTTCCCCAAGCAAGTGCACCAAGAATTCAGCAGAAAGAATTCCGTTGTTATGTGGATGAAACGAATCGTACGCACCTGCCTGCCCGTTTTGCTGTTCGCCGTTCTGTGCTCTTCCTCCGCGCATGCGGCGAAGCAGTCGCTCGATATCCGCGCGCTCGCTTCCGGCGGAGAGCTCAACGCTGCAAGCGCCGCACAGATGCTGCGCGCGCTCGCGACAGGCAAGCTCGACGACGCAACAGACGCCTCGCTCGATTTTACGATGAACGGAAACGTCACCGGTGCGGATGCGCGCGCCATCCTGTTCTATGCCTGCGGCGGATTCACGGACTGGGCCGCGTTTGGTGAACGGGTGTCCACGGGGCTTTGCAGCGAGTGGCTTTTTGATCACTTCTCCTATACCGGAACCTATGACGACGCGAAGGGGAACTACAAGAGCGAGAACGTCTCCGTGACGATTGAGCAGGGCCGCATCAGCGACAGCGACTATTATCTGGCGGACATCTACATTCAGGATATCTCCTGTTTTGTGACGGGGTTCGGACATAACGAGTTCATGGGCGATGCGGAGTCCGTCCGCCAGATTCTTTCTTCGATTCCGCGCGGAATCGTCGGCATGAACGGCGATTATTATTCGATCAACGTCTATGGACCTGTGGTGCGAAACGGGGAAACCTATGTCAACCGCGTCTCGGGTTATTGGGATCTTGCGGTGCTGGACGGCTCCGGCGTGCTGACGGTCTATCCCTACGGCAAGCTCAAGAAAGCCGCGCTCAAAGAGATGGACGCCTACCAGACGTGGGTGTTCGGGCCGTCGCTGCTGGATGAAAGCGGCCATGCCAAGACGCAGTTCCGCAGCAAGGTGCTTCCGCGCAACCCGCGCTCCGTGCTGGGCTATTATGAGCCGGGGCACTATGCGTTTCTGCTTGTAGACGGGCGGTCGCAGACGTGCGCGGGCATCACACTCGCGGATCTTTCGCAGTTCTGCGAAGACCTCGGGTTCAAGAGCGCCTACAATCTCGACGGCGGGCAGTCCAGCGCGCTGGTCTCGCAGAGCGGCGCGATCGACAACCCCTTCCGCGACGGCAGAGCGGTCAGCGACATTCTCGCGATTCGCGAGCTGCCGGAAGGCTGAACCAGAACGACAACACACAAACGGGTACTATGGAAGATCTCTTTCAACATCAAATAGAAGAAAATGCGCCGCTTGCAGACCGGATGCGCCCGCGTACGCTCGACGAGTTCATCGGCCAAAAGCACATCGTGGGCGAGGGCAAGCTCCTTCGCCGTGCAATTTTGACCGACCGGCTGCAGTCGTCGATCTTTTTCGGGCCTCCGGGCACGGGCAAGACCACGCTGGCCGCCATCGTTGCAAACGCGACCGGCGGCGCGTTCGTCAAACTCAACGCCGTCACGGCGGGGGTCAAGGAGCTCCGCGCGATCGTGGAGGAGGCGGAAAACCGCCTGCGTCTCTACCGCCAGCCGACCTATTTATTGCTGGACGAATGCCACCGCTGGAGCAAGACCCAGAGCGATTCGCTCCTGCCTGCGCTGGAAAAGGGCGTGATCCGCTTCATCGGCTCCACGACGGAGAACCCGATGATCGCGATGACGAGCGCAATCGTGTCCCGCTGCCGCGTGTTTCAGTTTTACCCCCTGACCACCGAGGACGTAGAGCAGGCGGTGCTGGCGGCGGTCAAGGACGAGGAGCGCGGATTCGGTAAGCTGCCGGTCGTTCTGGAGGAAGAGGCGTTGCACACCATCTCCGCAATTGCAAACGGGGACTGCCGCAACGCGCTCAACGCGCTGGAGCTCGCGGTGCTGACCACGGCGGAGGACGAAGCGGGCGAAATCCGCATCACACGGGAGATCGCCGCCGAGTCCAGCCAGAAGAAGGTCATCAAGCTCGACGAGCAGTTGTTTTACGACATGCTCTCGGCGTTCTGCAAATCCCTCCGCGGCGGGGATTCCGATGCCGCGATCGCGTGGTTCACGCGGCTACTTTACGCGGGCGTCGATCCGCGCATCATCGCCCGGCGACTGATCGCCCACGCGAGCGAGGATGTGGGGCTCGCGAACCCGCAGGCGATGGTGCAGGCGGTTGCGGCTGCCGACGCGCTGGAGCACGTGGGGCTTCCCGAAGCGCGGCTTTCCTTAACGCAGGCGATTATCTTTATCTGCGAGTCTCCCAAGAGCAACAGCGTGGTCACCGCGCTGATGGCGGCCTCCGCGGACGCGGAGACGAGCTTTGACGAGCCGGTGCCGATCTATCTAAGGGACACCTCGTTTGCGGGCGCCGCCAAGCTCGGCCACGGCAAGGGCTATCTCTACCCGCACGATTTCCCCGGTCACTGGGTCAAGCAGGACTATATGCCGACCGCGCTCAAGGGCAGGCGGTATTATGCGCCCTCCGATCAGGGGCAGGAGGCGAAGATTCTCGAAAACCACCAGCGGCGCGACAAACTCAGAAACGGCGAGCCGCCGGACAAGACCGACGAATAGGCGAGCGATCGCCCGATTGGAGCAAACCCAACATGGATATGATCATTCCCGCGACCAGCCTCACCTTCGCGCAGCTGTTTACGCTGATCTTCTCCGGCACCTTCGGGCTGATGGGCGCGATATTTCTTGCGGTGGGGCTGGGGTTCCAGACCGCGGTGAACCGCAAGCGCAGCCGCTGCACCGCGTATACGGAGGGCACGGTCAGCGCCATGCAGACGCAGTTCGGTTCGACGAGCCTCCGCGCGGTCTACAGCTTCACCATCGACGGAAAACCGCTGCAGTATATCTCCAACTATGCGGGCGCGCCGAATCTGCTCGTTGGGCAGACCGTCGGGGTCTACTACGACCCGCAGAGCATCGGACGCGTGTATATCGAAGAAGACGCAAGGCTGATGAAGAATTTCACACGCGTGTTTGTCATCCTCGGCGGCGTGTTTCTCGTGATCGCGCTGGTGGTCGCGGTGGTGCTGCTGGGCGTTCTGTAGGCATCAATCGCGTCCGGAACGGCGAAAAACCGTCTTTTTCAGATTGCGTTGATATTTCGGACATTTTGTGAATAATCATGGGGTATCATTGGCACGGCACCGGGCTTATGGTACACTAGACGTTGCGAAAATGCTCACCCGCAATTTCGCGAAAGGAGCATTTGATTCATGGCGAAACGAAGAAGGAGAGCATCCGGCGCGCGCAAGCTGCTGGTCGTTGTACTGGTGGCCGTCAGCGCGGTTGCGCTCATTCTTTATTTAACAAAGGGCGGCGGAAAGGTTGACGACTCGAACCTGGGTCAGATCGAAATCAACGAGGTCATGACCAGCAACAAGGGTTCCGTGCCGGACGAGACGGGCGATTTTCCCGACTGGATTGAGGTGTACAACAACACCGACAATCCGCTGGATATCTCCGGCTTCGGTCTCACCGACGAGCTCATCTCCGCTGCGAAGTGGACGTTCCCCGAGGGCTCGGTGATTCCGGCCCGCGGGTATCTTGTCGTATTCTGCAGCGGCGACCCCACGCGCGGCAAGCTGCACACGCCGTTTAAGCTCTCGGCTTCCGATGAAGTGATCCTCTCCAACGTCTCGGGCAAGGTGGTGGACAGCATCGCACTCAAGCCCGTGACCAGCGGCTATTCCCTCGGGCGCAGCGCGGACGACACCACCAGCTGGGTCGAGATGCTGCCGAGCCCCGGCTACCCGAACACGCAGGAAGGCGCCGCGACCTACCTTGCCACGCTGTCCGCCTCCGCCGAGGAGAGCAACGGTGTCTACATCAACGAGTTTATGCCGAGCAATGCCTCCACGCTGGTCGGTCCCGACGGATCGTACTGCGACTGGATGGAGCTCTATAATACCACCGGCACGGAGGTCGATCTCAGCGGATTCGGCGTTTCGGATTCCCCGACGCAGCCGCTGAAGTATACGCTGCCCCAGGGCACGAAGATTCCGGCCAACGGCGTACTGCTCATCTACCTGACCGGCAGAGAGACGCCGGACGGCGCGGATAAGATCGAAGCCCCGTTCGGGCTTGCGGCCTATTCCGAGAGCGTCGTGTTCTCGACGCCTTCGGGCAAGATCCTCGATCAATATGACTATTCCCGCGCGAACACGGATATCAGCTTTGCGCGCAATCCCGACGGCACGGGCGAATGGACGACCACGTCCCAGCCCACGCCGGGCTATACCAACAACAACGCGGGGCTTGAGGCGTTCATGAAGACGCTCTCCTACGGAAAGGGCGACATCGTCATCTCCGAGGTGCTCAACGCGAACGTCTCCACCCTCAAGCAGCCCGACGGCGAGTATTACGACTGGATCGAGATCCACAACACCACGGGCACTCCCATTTCACTGGCGGGCTACGCGCTGAGCAACAACGCGAAGAACCCCGCCAAGTGGGTGTTTCCCGACGTAACGCTCGATGCGGGCGAATATTTAACGGTTCTGGCGTCGGGGAAGAACGTTTCCGACGCGCAAAAAAAAAATAATCTAGAAACGAACTTCGGCCTCTCCGCGGACGGAGACGTCGTGTTTCTGTTTCAGCCCGACGGCACGATTCTCGATAAACTCCTCGTGCCCAAAGGCCACGCGGACGTAAGCTACGGCCGCACGGACGCCACGCTGTTTTTCTATTCCAAGCCCACGCCGAACGCGGCCAACGGCGGCGGCATGGCGGGCTATGCCGCCGAACCCAAGATCACGACCCCCGGCGGCACCTTTGACAGCGCGCAGAGCGTCAGCGTCGAAGTGCCGGAAGGCTGCACCGTGACCTATACCACGGACGGAACGGTTCCGCTCGAAGGCGGCACGCGTTACAGCGGGCCGATCTCGATCAGCAAGACCACGGTGCTGCGCGTCCGCGCGTTTCAGAGCGGATATAGCGGCAGCGACACCGCGAGCCAAACCTATGTGATCTATACCGGCGAAAGCACGGTCGACAGCCACCGATATACGCTGCCCGTGGTCAGCATCGTCACCGATCCCAAGAACCTCTGGGACCCGCAGATCGGCATCTATGTCGCCGGCGCGGATTATGCGGCGGCGACCGGCGAGGGAACAGACCCGCTGCAGACCAAGATCGCGCTCAACGACGAAAACTGGAACCTCTTAAACTTCTGGGCGCAGCCCAAGTCGCACCCCGATCCGCTCGGCAGAACCTGGGAGCGCGACGTGCACTTTGACTACATCGACAAGGACGGCAAGACCCTCTACAGCGGCGACGGCGCGATTCAGATTCAGGGACAGTTCTCCCGCTTCGGCGCGCAGAAGGGACTCGCGCTGATTGCGCGCGGTGCCTATGGCGACTCCGTGTTCAACTATCCATTCTTTGAGAACCGGACGGCGACGAGCTATAAGTCCTTGATCCTCCGTGCGAGCGGACAGGATCAGGCCTACTCCCGCATCCGCGATAACCTCGTCACCTCGCTCTTTGAAGAGGGCAATACGGGGCTGCCGCCGGAGCGCGCGGTTGTCGTACAGGCGCACAAACAGGTCGTCGTGCTGCTCAACGGCAAATACTGGGGCGTGTACGACTTCATGGAGAAGATCACCGAGCACTTTATCGCGCAGCGGTTCAACCTCTCCAACCCGAAATCGGTCGACATGCTCTTCGGAAACGGCAACCAGTTTTGCGTGCTCGCGGGCAACGGCTGGGAGGACTACACCGATATGGTCGAATGGGCGGGCAGCCACGATCTGAGCGACCCTTCCAACTATGACTACATCAACACCCTGATGGATACCGAGAACTACGCGACCTATGTCGCGGCGGAGATCATCGTCGGCAACACCGACTCGGCAAACATCAAGTACTGGAGAAGCGCGGAATACGACAATAAGTGGCGCTGGATCTTCTATGACTTCTGCTGGGCGATGAACCGCGACGACGATCGGGAAGACGCCTACTCGAGCGGATACCGCAGAGACTTTTTTAGCCGGTATTTCGATCCGGAAGGACACGGAACAGGCAAAGCCGCTTCGACCGTGCTCATCCGTGCGCTGCTCCAGAACTCGACCTTCCGCCAGATGTTCCTCGAAAAGGTCGCGCTGATGATCAACGACGTGTTCACGCCGGAGAAGATCAACGCCAAGGTGGATCTCCTGCAGGGAAACATCATGGAGGAGATGAAGTACGATGTCGATCTTTGGGACAATATCACTTACAGCACCTGGAAGGAACACTGCGATCACATCCGCGTGTATGCGAACCATTATCAGGACTATGCGCTGAAGTATGTGCAGAACTATTTCAGCCTCAGCGATTCGGAGATGACCACCATCTTCGGGCGCAAGACTTCCCTGACGAACTGACGATTCCGTCCGGAGGCGGGTAACCGTCTCCGGTGAATAAAACGAAAGATAGAGTAATGGCGGCGAAACAAGAGCTTCCCGGCAAGCAGTACCGGCACGAACTGAAATACGTCATCACAGAAGGCGAGCACAAACTCTTGAGCACGCGCATCAAGGCGTGCCTCAAGCAGGATTATCACGCCTCAAAAAACGGCGGCGAATACTTCATCCGCAGCCTCTATTTTGACGATCCGTTCGATACCGCACTGTGGGAAAAGACCAGCGGTACCGGCTCGCGCGATAAGTTTCGCATCCGCATCTACAACATGCAGGACGACGCCATCAAGCTCGAGCGCAAGCATAAGGAAGGACAGTACATCAAGAAGGACAGCGTGTCCCTCTCGAGGCAGGACTGCGACGAGATTCTCCGCGGCAAGTTTGAGTGCCTCAAGCACAACGGAAGCCCGTTTGCGATGCAGTTCTACGGCATCTTCCTCTCAAACCATCTGCGCCCGAAGGTGCTTGTGGACTACACGCGGGAGCCCTATGTGTTTCCCGCGGAGGATGTGCGCATCACGTTTGATAAAAACGTCCGCACGGCGATGCGCTGCACAGATCTGTTCAACCCGAATGTGATCACCTATCCCGTGTGGGATTTAACAAACTGCATGATACTCGAAGTTAAGTTCAACGAGAGCATGCCCCAGTATGTGCAGGAGCTGCTCACGCTCGGGGCTGCGCAGCGCACGGCGGCCAGCAAATACGTCTTCTGCCGCCAGTACGAGTTTTAAGCGAAGCGCAATATAGCGCCAGCAATAGATTTCTTCATCAGGATGATGTTAAGGAGGTAACGTATGAATTCCATTCTGCGCGCGGAGGGGGATGCTCTCACAACCGCGTTCAACATCAAGGAGCTCTTTTCGAGCACCTTAAATCCCCTGCAGGTGATTCTGACTTTGGTCATTGCGCTGGGCATCGGCGGATTTCTTTATTTCATCTATAAGAAGACGTTCGCGGGGGTTGTGTACTCGCGCTCGTTCAACCTGAGCCTGATTATGCTCACAATGGTGTCCGCGATGGTCATCATGCTCATCAGCTCAAACCTGACGCTCTCTCTGGGCATGGTCGGCGCGCTGTCCATCGTGCGTTTCCGAACGGCGATCAAGGACCCGATCGATACGGTCTATATGTTCTGGGCGGTGGGCGAAGGCCTTGCGCTCGGCGCGGGGTTTGTGGATGTGGGCTTAATCGGCGCGCTGGTCATCGGCGTGATCCTGGTCATCATCACCTCGGTCAAGGGTAGCGGCACCATGCCGTACCTCTTAATCCTGCACTTTGACGACCGCGCAAGCCAGCAGATCAAGGGACTGATCCGTCAGCTCCCGAAGGCGCACATCAAGAGCAAGACCGTCCAGCACGACGGCATCGAGCTCACCATCGAGCTGCGCATCCGCGAGAGCGACACGGACTTTGTCGATAAGTTCCTGCGCGTGCCGGGCGTCTTCGACGCAACCCTCGTCGCGCATCAGGGAGATCTGCTCTCGTAAAACCTTTTCAACGGCTCAAATTGAGGCTGCCTGCACGGCGGCCTCTTTTGCGTTGGTTGTGGTGTTCAAATTTGGCTCGAAACGAACCGCCCCTACAAAGACGGCGAAAGAACGCAAGGCATGTAAAAACGCCCTCAATTATTCGCATAAAACCATACAATTCCACCAAAAAACGTCAGTTCTTTTCTATAATATATATACAGAGGTCGAAATTTGTGGTATACTGATATGTAATAAATTAGGGGAAGTTTGAGCAGCGACAGCATGCGCGTCACCGGCCTACGCCTCGTCAATTTCAGAAATTATCCGTCTCTCTCCCTGCGTCCGGATGCGGGGCTTTGCGTACTGACGGGTGAAAACGCGGCGGGAAAGACCAACGTGCTGGAGTCGCTCTTTTTATGCTCTCTCGGCCGCAGCCACCGCACGGTGCGCGACGGCGAGATGGTCCGCGCGGGCGAACTGTTCGCCAGCGTCGCGGTCGATGTCGATACCCGCGGCGGCCCGCGCAGAATCGAATGCAAGCTCTTCCCGAACGAGCGCAAGAAGATCACTATCGACGGTTCTCCGCTCTCCCGATCCGGCGAACTGCTCGGCTGTCTCAACGTGGTCATGTTTGCTCCCGAAGATTTATCCCTTGTAAAAGACGGCCCCGGCGAGCGCAGGCGTTTCTTAGATATGGCGATCTCGCAGCTGCGGCCTTCGTACTATTACACCCTGCAGCAATACAACAACGCGCTCAAGCAGCGAAACGCCCTGCTCAAAGACCCGGACGGGCTGGACTACGACGCGCTGGAAAGCTGGGACGAACAATTGGCCGTTCTCGGCGCCTCGATCATCCTCAGCCGCATGGAGCTCACCGAGCGCCTGAGCGAAATCGCAACGGAGCAGCACGAGACGCTCTCCGACGGCGCGGAAACCCTCAAGGTGGAGTATGAGCCGAACGTTTCGCCGCAATCTTCGAGCGATCTTGCGAAAACCCTTCGCCTCGCGCTCTCGGATACAGCCGAGCGGGATGTCTACCGCGGCAGCACCTCGGTTGGTCCGCACAGGGACGATCTCGGCCTTCGCGTCAGCGGGACGGACGTGCGCGTCTACGGCTCGCAGGGGCAGCAGCGCACGACGGTGCTGAGCCTCAAGCTCGCGCAGCTGGAGATTCTCCGCGCGGAGAAAGAGGATTCGCCGATTCTGCTGCTGGACGACGTGTTCTCCGAGCTCGACCGCAACCGGCAGAAGATGCTGCTGATAGCGGCACAGGACTGCCAGACGTTTTTGACGTGTACACACCTCGAGGAGGTCGCGGCGGCGGGCGTTCAGCAGATGCAGGTCTATCAGGTGGCAAACCGCCGCGTGACAGAGCTGTAAGTCAACAGGAAAGGCAAACACATGCAACTGCACATCGGCGCGGACGTGAGCATTCCGCTGGATAAAATCCTTTTCGTGCTCAACGAAACGGGCATGACGCCGCCATCGCGCGCGTTCATCGAAAAGGCGCGCAAGGAGCGCAGATTCACGCCCTGCGCGGGCAAGGCAAAATCCTACGTCGTGCTCAAGGAACGCGGCAGAGAGCGCGTCTTTGCCTCCCATATCGCCAGTGCCACGCTGGAGAAGCGCTGGAAGAGCGAGATTGGCAGAGAGTACCTCAATGAAGTTGCGGTACTGACCATCTCCGAAGGGGAATAAAGTTGATTTTTGCCGCTTCGCGGCAGGGTTTTATCAAACAGAACGAATAGATGCGCAAGTCCGCAACAAGCGATTGCGCTGCGAGACAGAGAGGAAGACAACATGGAACTACCCAACAAAGAACAATATGATGCGTCTCAAATTCAGGTGCTGGAGGGGCTGGAGGCGGTTCGCCGCCGCCCGGGCATGTACATCGGCTCCACCGACACGCGCGGCTTGCATCATCTCGTCACCGAGGTGGTCGATAACTCCATCGACGAAGCGCTGGCGGGCTATTGCACGCACATCGAGATCATCATCCATTCGGATAACTCCGTGTCGGTCGTGGACAACGGCCGCGGCATTCCCGTCGGCCTGCACGAGAAAACGGGCAAGGATGCCCTCACCGTGGCGCTGACGATGCTCCACGCGGGCGGCAAGTTCGGCGGCGGAGGCTACAAGGTCTCCGGCGGTCTGCACGGCGTCGGCGTGAGCTGCGTCAATGCGCTGAGCGAGCAGCTGCGCGCGGAGATCCACCGCGACGGGCACGCTTATGTGCAGGAGTTTATCCGCGGCGAACCCATCAACGACGTGCACATCGAGCGCGACATCCCCGCGGACGACACCGGCACGATCATCACCTTCCTGCCGGATCACACGATCTTCGACGAAGTCAACTTCGTGTTCGACACGATGAGCAGCCGCTTCCGCGAGCTTGCGTTCCTCAACGCCGGCGTACGCATCACCATCACCGACGAGCGCGAAACTCCCGCGCATGTGAAGTCCTTCTGCTACGAGGGCGGCATCGTCTCGTTTGTGCAATACCTCAACAAAAACAAAGAGGTGCTGCACCCCGATCCCATCTTCTTCTGCGCAAAGCGGATGGAGGACGGCGCGGAGACCGGCTCGGTCGAAATCGCGATGCAGTACAACGATGGCTACAACGAGAATATCTTCACGTTCGCCAACAACATCAACACCATCGAAGGCGGCGCGCATCTCGTCGGCTTTAAGGCTGCCCTGACGCGCGTGATCAACGACTACGCGAAGAAGTATAAAATCCTCAAGGAAAACGACGCGACGCTCTCCGGAGAAGACATCCGCGAAGGCCTGACCGCCATCGTGTCGGTCAAGCTCATGGAGCCGCAGTTTGAAGGACAGACCAAGACCAAGCTCGGCAACGCGGACATCCGCCCGCTCGTCGACGGCGCGGTCGCGGACGGTCTGACCCGCTTCTTAGAGGAGAACCCCGGCTGCTCCAAGATGATCATCGAAAAATGCATCACCGCCTCCCGCGCGCGAGACGCCGCGCGAAAGGCGCGCGAGCTGACAAGAAGAAAGAGCGCGCTGGATTCCACCTCGCTGCCCGGCAAACTGGCCGACTGCCAGGAGAAGGACGCGAGCAAGTGCGAAATCTTCATCGTCGAGGGCGACAGCGCAGGCGGCAGTGCCAAGATGGGCAGAAACCGCGCGAATCAAGCCATCCTCCCGCTGCGCGGCAAGATCCTCAACGTCGAGAAGACGCGCCTCGACAAGATCCTCGCAAACGCGGAGATCAAGGCGATGATCACGGCGTTCGGCGCGGGCATGGACGCGGACTTTGACGAGACGAAGCTACGCTACCACAAGATCATCTGCATGACCGATGCCGACGTGGACGGAAGCCACATCCGCATCCTGATGCTGACGTTCTTCTACCGCCATATGCGCCCGCTGATCGAAAACGGCTATGTTTATATCGCGCAGCCGCCGCTGTATCAGATCAAGCGCGGCAGCTATCTCAAGTACGTCTATTCGGATGAGGAGCTGGAGGCCACGCTCAACGAGATCGGGCGCGAACCCAAGCCGACCATCCAGCGCTATAAAGGCCTCGGCGAGATGAACCCGGAGCAGCTCTGGGACACGACGATGGACCCGGAGCAGCGCATCATGCTCAAGGTGACGGTGGAGGACGCGATCGAGGCGGACGAGCTGTTTACCCTGCTCATGGGCGACAAGGTCGAGCCGCGGCGCGAGTTCATCGAGCAGAACAGCAAGCTCGTCGTCGATCTGGACGTCTAAGGCAAGCCAAGAAGAATTGAGAGTGTGAGTATGGAAGAAAAAGACACGACACTGACCCCGACGCCGACACATACGACCAACCGCGTCGTGCCCATCAAGCTCGAAACCGAGATGAAGAAGAGCTTTATCGCATACGCGATGTCGGTCATCGTCAACCGCGCCCTGCCGGATGTGCGGGACGGCCTGAAGCCCGTCCACCGCCGCATCCTCTATTCGATGGACGAGCTGGGCTTACAGCCCGAAAAGCCCTTCCGTAAGAGCGCGCGTATCGTCGGCGACTGCCTGGGTAAATATCACCCGCACGGCGATAGTTCCGTCTACGACGCGATGGTTCGCCTCGCGCAGGAGTTCTCCACGCGCTATATGCTTGTGGAAGGCCACGGCAACTTCGGCAGCGTGGACGGCGACGGCGCCGCGGCCATGCGATATACCGAAGCGCGCATGAGCAAGATGGCCAGCGAGATGATGGCGGATATCGAAAAGGATACCGTCGACTTCATGCCGAACTTCGACGAAACGCTGATGCAGCCCAGCGTGCTGCCCAGCCGTTTCCCGAATATTCTCGTCAACGGCTCCGGCGGCATCGCCGTCGGCATGGCGACGAACATCCCGCCGCATAATCTCGGCGAGACCATCGACGCGCTCTGCGCGCTGATTGACGATCCCGATATCGATAACGACGCGCTGATGCAGGTGCTGCCGGGCCCCGATTTCCCCACGGGCGGCATCATCATGGGACTTTCCGGCATCGCAAGCGCCTACCGCACGGGCAGAGGCAGAATCGTCGTGCGCGCGCGCGCCGAGATCGAAGCCTACGGCGCGGGCAAGAGCCGCATCATCATCACGGAGATTCCGTATCAGGTCAACAAAGCGCGCTTAGTCGAGCGTATCGCGGAGCTCGTGCACGAAAAGCGCGTCGAGGGCATCTCCGACCTACGAGACGAGACCGACCGCACGGGCATGCGCGTGGTCATCGAGCTCAAGAAGGACGTCAACGCGAATGTCATCTTAAACCAGCTCTATAAGCACACGGATTTGCAGACCACCTTCGGCGTGATCATGCTGATGCTGGTTGACGGCGAACCCAAGGTGCTGCCGCTTCGTGACGTGCTGTATTATTATCTGGAGCACCAGAAGACCGTCGTCACCCGCAGAACGACCTACGACCTCAACCGCGCGAAGGAGCGCCTCCACATTCTGGAAGGCCTCATCATCGCGCTGGACAACATCGACGAGATCGTCGACCTCATAAAAAAGAGCGGCAGCCCCGCGGAAGCGCGGCAGAAGCTCATCGAGCGCTTCAGCCTGTCCGAGCGACAGGCGCAGGCGATCCTCGACATGCGCCTCCAGCGTCTGACGGGACTCGAGCGCGACAAGATCATGGAAGAAGACCGCATGCTGCGTGAGCGCGTGAGCTACCTCCAGAGCATTCTCGACGACGAAGGCAAACTGCTTGCGATTATCAAGGAGGAAGCGCTCGCCGTCAAGGAAAAGCACAACGACAAGCGCCGCACCGAGATCACGCAGATGATCGACGACATCGACCTCGACGACGTGATTCAGGAAGAGGACATGGCGGTCACCATGACCCACTTTGGGTACATCAAGCGCCTCACGCCGGACACCTACCGCGCGCAGAACCGCGGCGGACGCGGCGTCATCGGCCAGGGCACGCATGAGGAAGACTTTGTGGAGCGCCTGTTTGTGACCAGCACCCACAGCAACATCCTCTTCTTTACCAATTTGGGACGCGCGTTCAAGAAGAAGTGCTATGCGATTCCCGAAGCGGGCAGAAACGCAAAGGGTATGCCGATCGTAAACCTCCTCCAGCTGGGAGAAGGCGAAAAGGTCACGGCGATGTTCCCCGTTGCGGGCGAAGGCACGGAAGGCTATCTCGTGATGGCCACGCGCGACGGCATCATCAAAAAGACGCCGGTGAGCGAGCTGCAGAACATCCGCAAGGGCGGCCTCATCGTGCAGAGCCTGCGTGAAGGGGATGCACTGATCGCGGTGGAATACAGCATGGGCGACGATGAGTTCATCATCGCGAGCAAGAAGGGCAAGTGCGTCCGCTTCGTGGAGGAGGATGTGCGTCCCATGGGCAGAACCGCGATGGGCGTGCGCAGCATCAACCTCGCGGAGGACGACGCCGTGGTCGACATGGTCAAGGTGGTCAAGGGCGGAAACGTGCTGACCGTCACTGAGCTCGGCATGGGCAAGCGCACACCGGAGGATCAGTACCCCGTGCATCACCGCGGCGGCAAGGGCGTGCTCGCCACGCAGCTGACCGAAAAGACGGGCGATCTCGCGTGCCTGAAGATGACCGCAGAGGGCGAGGACGTCATGCTCATCCGTGACGACGGCACCATCATCCGCCTGCCGCTGGATCAGGTGAACGTCATCTCGCGTAACACGCAGGGCGTGCGCCTCATGCGCGTGGAGGCAGGCACCCGCGTGGTGTCGGTCGAGATCGTGCCGCATTCGGACGAAGCGGAGACCGCCGAGGTACCGGCGGAGGATGCGGAAACCGCAGCCGCGGAGCCGGAAGCCGGAGCCCCGCAGGAAAACGAGTAATCAACAAATAAAAGGTTCCGCGCCAAGGCGCGGAACCTTTTTTTATTTCTGCGGGGAGGAGGTGCGCTTTTTCAGTAAATCAAACATAACAGTTTATTACAACCACAAGTGGACTTTGAGACATCCCGACTGTATAATGAATCTCGATTACGGAACATATTTGTGCAAACAGCACGCGGTGTGCGTAAGGCCAGTTTGAGAGAAACGAAAGAAAGCGTCTTGGCAAAAATGACCGATTCCCGATTGAACGAAAGCATCTCAGGTTTTGGAGGACTTCTTTTCAATGAATACTGCGCGCAAATCCCGCGACTGGTTTCTGATTTGCTCCTGGACTATACTGATTGTCGTTTTTGCGGCGCTCGTCGTCTACATGAGTGTTCACGTGGAGGACTTGCTGGATGCGGATATGTCCGGCGAACTGGTCTTAGGAAAGCTGCTCAAAGAGAGCGGCGGGATTCTCTCGCATCAATGGTACTATTCTACGGAAATCAGAGTGCTGAATACACAGCTCGTCTATAGCTTCTTTTTTCATGTGACGAACGACTGGCAGACGGTTCGAATCCTCGGAAACGTCACACTATATCTAATACTGCTGGGTAGCTATTTCTTTTTATGCAAACGGGTCGGGATTGCGCGCTATTTTCCGCTTTCCGCGGCTGTTCTGCTGCTGCCGCTGAGTGCGCCATATTTCTATGTTCTCCTGTACGGCGCCTATTATATCCCGCGTGTGAGCCTCACGTTTATCATCCTCGGCTGTCTACTGCCGATAGCGGGAGAGACGAAGCGCAGAGCGGGTTCTATAGCGCTTGGCCTGCTTGCGGTGCTGCTGTCTCTTGCGCTGGGGCTTGAAGGCGCGCGGATGCTTGTGGTTTTGTTCAAGCCGTTAGCGGCGCTGGTCGGCGGGGAGACGCTTATTCGGCTGTTTTTGCGCAGAGGGCATACGAGGCAGGAGCACCTGCATGCGCTGCGGCAGGACAAGTTCCTTCCGTACTTCGGGCTGTCGTTTTTCGCATGCCTTGCTGCGGTGGTTGGGTATTTCATCAACCGATACTTCCTCATTTCGATCTATCCGTTTGAGCCGTACGGCGGGATGACGATCCAGATGACGCTCGGAACAATCAAACGAACGGTATTTTACCAGCTGAATCTGATCGGCAACAGCACATGGACAAACATTCTCTCGCTCGCGATTTGGCTTTTCATTGTCGCTTTATTCGTGTGGTACATTTTTCGAAAGAGTAAAAAATCCCTTCCGAAGCTTCGTTTTATCTGGCTGAACATCCTATCCTGGGCGAGCTATACCCTGTTCAGTTGCATCGTCAGCTTTGGGCAGACCGCGTGGCATATGGTGCCGGTTGCAGTGCTCTTTATCCCCGGAGTTGCAATTGTACTGAGTGAGCTGCCAATTAGACCCGTCCTGCGGCGCGTAATAGCGGTCGGTCTGAGCGCGTGCTTCCTCTTTCTGGGTATCCTTGGATATTTCACGTTTGCGCGGTGGACGAATCGCGATGCGGTGAGAACCTCAGAAGCGTACATCCAAATGACGGATGTCTTATTGAAGAATGGATACCGAAACGGCTACGCCACGTTCTGGTCCGCAAACAATCTAACCGAGCTTTCCGATGGAGCCATTGATATGTGGTGCGTCAAAGAGTTTGACAAGGACACCATAGACAATCCCGATATCTACCAGTGGTTGCAGGATAAATCGCACGATACCGAACGCCCGAGCGGCAAAATATTTGTCGTGTGGACGATGGATGAATTTGCGCAGTATGGCAAACAGGAATTTCCATATCTGGGTGAGATCGTGTTTCAAGACGACACATTTGTTGTGTTTGACGTCATAGAATAATCGTTTGCGCAGTTGGGCGCGGCAGATAAAACATCGATTGGGGGGAGTGATAGCGCTCATAGATGAAATCGATATTAAACCTGGATAAGCGGTTGGTAAAACCTTTCGATATTACCGGATTGGCCAGTACCCAACCCGTAAACCGCCTTGTTTCCACGCCTGATTCGGTGCTATACTGCAATCAGTTCTTGTTCTGTTTTTTCACAGTCAAAAATTGAATTTGGGAGAGGGTGAGTCATTTCATGCGGCAGCGCGATCTATCTAAGCGGTTCACCAAGCAGGAGAAGAGTTGGATCTTCTACGACTGGGCAAACTCCGTCTATGCCACCAACATCATGGCGGTCATTTTCCCGATCTATTACGCAAGCATGTCGGGCGATCTCGGCAACAAATGGTGGGGCATCGGCGTCTCGATCGCCTCGCTGATCGGCGCGATCATCGCGCCCACGCTGGGTGCGCTCGCGGACTTCAAGGGCAACAAGAAAAAGCTCCTGTTCGCGTTCATCCTCATCGGCGCGCTGGCAACCGCCACGCTCGCGTTCTTTGACGACTGGAAATGGATGCTCATCGGCTACGTGATCTCGCATATCGGCTTTAGCGGCTCCTGCGTGTTCTACGATTCGTTCCTCACGGACGTAACCACCGAGGAGCGCATGGATCGCGTCTCCAGCTGGGGCTACGCCATGGGCTATATCGGCGGCAGCACGATTCCGTTCGTGATCTCGATTGCGGTTATGCTGCTGAATAACTACAACGCGTTCTCGATGAAATTCGCGATCCTGATCGTCACCGTCTGGTGGCTGGTGTTCTCGATCCCGATTCTCAAGAACGTCAAGCAGGTGCACTACGTTGAAACACCGCCGAGCGAACTCGCCAAGCACGCCTTCCGCAATCTCTGGGATACGATGAAGCGCTGCGTGAACAACAAAGGCCTCTTCATCTACCTGATTGCGTATTTTCTCTATATCGACGGCGTGGGCGCGGTGATCTCGCTTGCGACCAACTACGGCGCGACGCTGGGACTTGGCACCACTGGCATGATTCTCGCACTTCTCGTGACACAGCTCGTCGCGGCGCCGTGCGCAATCTTCTTTAGTAAGCTTTCCGGCAAGTTCGGCGCGATACGGATGATCATCGTCGCCATCGCGATGTATTTCGTCATCTGCGGCGTGGGCTTCTTTATGGGCAGACTGGTCGAGCCGTACCAGCTCGATCTGGTGACTACCACGCGCCAAACGATCAAAGACCAGGGTGTGACATTTACAAGCAAGGAAGACCAGAAGGCCTGGGAGACGCTCTCGCGCGACTATGTCGAGGACATGCGCGCCGCGCTCTCGGCGGAGGATCGCGTGGCGGCGTTTGATGAAGTGACAGCCGTTCTGGCGAATAAGGCGCAAGACCCCGCCGGTGTGAGCTACGTTTTTGCAAGCGATGATTCCCGCGCTACGGCGACGAACGCCATCATGAACGTCGGCAAAGAGCTGGACACCTATGCGCAGGACGCGCAGAAGCAAGCCGACTACAACGGCGCCAAGACCACGGCCACCGCGCTCTTCTGGGTGCTCGCCGTGCTGGTCGGCACCGTACAGGGCGGCATTCAGGCCCTGTCCCGCTCCTATTTCGGCAAGCTCGTGCCGCAGAAGAGAAGCGCGGAATACTTCGGATTCTACGATGTGTTCGGCAAGTTCGCAACCGTCATCGGCCCGCTTCTGTATGCGATGTTCTATTTCATGACGGATCGCGCGTCGATCGGCATCCTGAGCCTGCTGCTGTTGTTTGCGGCGGGCGGCCTACTCCTCATCCTTGGCAGAAAGGAACTCGCCAAGACCGAGGTAGAGATGCGCGAGGCAAACGCGCGCATGCTCACGGAAGAGTAGCTGATTTCGGCAGTTCTGCGCGTTTTGCGCGGGATATGCTATAATAACGGCGAACAAACACCAAACGGAGGAATACTTCCGCGTTGAAACCGACCAAATTTCACATTCAGACGATCCTGTTCGTCGGCGTGGCTGCGCTCGTGTTAGCCGCGCCGGCGATTTCGCTTGCAGAAGATTCCGGCGTTGCGCAGGACGTCACCGCGCGTTCGCACGCCGCGGCGAAAGAGGACGGCAGAGCCGTCAAGCGCACGCGGGACAACAAGATCGAAACCTATGCCGAATACGGCGCAAACGAGCCGTTTTCGCTCGTCTGGGACGCGGACGCTGCTGTTCGCATGGCGTACGTCAAGTGGTACGCCCAGCCGGATTATGCTATACTGGTGCAGTCGGACGCGAACGGGGCGGAGCTTTCCCGCGAGACGATCGATCACCCGAACTACAACGACGTCTACGCGATTCTGCCGGAGGCCTGCGGGCTGACCCTGCTTTGCGAAAGCGGCATGCAGATCGCGGAGGTTGCGCTCTATTCCGAAGGCGCGTTGCCGGACGGCGTCTACGACTGGCAGCCGCCGCTGGACAAGGCCGATCTCTTGGTCGTCTCCGCGCACTGCGACGACGAGCTGATCTTCTTCGGCGGCACGATTCCGTATTACGCGGGCGAACGCGGCCTCGCGGTTCAGGTCGTCTATATGGCAAACGGCGACCGCGCGCGTGTGGACGAGGCGCTGAACGGGCTCCGGCACGCGGGACTTACAAACGCTCCCGTGTTCCTGCCGCTCAAGGACGTCTATACCGAAACCCTACGGCTGGCTCTCCTCAATTGGGACGAGACCGAGACCACGCGCCTGCTTGTCGAGCAGATCCGCCGTTTTCAGCCGGAGGTGATCGTCACCCACGATCTGGGCGGCGAATACGGCCACGGCGCGCACATGGCGACGGCGTTCTGCATGGTCAACGCCGTGCCGCAGGCAGCGGATGCTACCGTGTTCCCCGACTCCGCGGAACAATACGGCGCATGGCAGACGCAGAAGCTTTACTTACATCTGTATCCAGAGAATCAGATCACGATGGACTGGAACCAGCCGCTCGCGGCATTCGGCGGCAAGACCGCATTGGAGGTCGCGAACGACGCGTACCATATGCACGTCTCCCAGCTGGAATACCACAGCGATGTCTATGCCGACGGGGACTACAGCTCGCTTCGCTTCGGACTTGCGTTTACCGCGGTAGGGCAGGATGTGGCGAAGGACGACTTCTTCGAGCACATCAACCCTGCGCGCCTGAGCAATTATGTGGCTCCCACACCCGCACCGACCGCGACACCCATGATCACAGCCGCGCCGCTCCCAACGGCAGAACCGGAGGAACCCATGCAGAGTAACACAACGCTATTCCTGATCGCGGGCATTTCGGCGTTTGTCGCGGCGTTTTCCGCCGCGGTCGCCGTCGTTGTGCTGCGCAAAAAGAAGAACAAATAAGAGAATATCCAACACGCAATTCAAAGTTTTGCTGGAGTAAAAATCACCGCATGAAGAAAACCTTTGCCCTGCTTGCCTGCGCGCTGACGCTGCTGTTGCTGCCGTCCGCCGCGCTCGCCGAGACAACCGAACCGACCGATCAGCCCGGCGAACCGCTGAGGCTGACCTTTACCCTGACGGAGCCGACGGCGGCGTATGCCTACCGCCTGACCGACGCATACGTGTCTTCCCGCGTATCGTTCAAGCAGGAGGACATCATCACCATCGTGCCGGAAGCGCAGGCACAGCTGCTCGTGCTCAACTGGTACGACGCGCCCGCGTCCTATATCGTCACCCAGCTCGGCGCGGCAGGGAACACCATCACCGAGGAGACGATCACGGATCGCGAGCTCGGCAGGCAGATTGCGCTCGAGGACGGCTGCAAATCGGTTGCCGTGCTGTTCAACGAGAACGGTTCGCTGGGCGGCGTTGCTGCCTATGCCGAAGCATCGGCGGCTCCCGACGCGTTTTCGCCCGCACCTGCGACATGCGATCTACTGATCATCACCGCCGAGCCCGGCATGGAATGGATGCAGTTCGGCGCGGTGATTCCCACCTACACGAAGGAAAAGAATGTCAAAACCGGCGTTCTGTATATCTCCGACTACGGCAAGCGCGCGCGGGCATATGAGGCGCTCTCCGGTTTGCAGACTGCGGGATATAGCACCTATCCGATGTTTGCCGGATACCAGAGCGACAGCTACGACGACTATAAAACCACCGCCGCGCAGTTTGACCGCCGCGCGTTTGTTGAATATCTCAAAGAACAGATCAACGCGCTCTCTCCCAAAGTAATCGTGACCCATGGCGTTGCGGACGCCTCCGGCGCGCACAGCCTTGTTGCGGAATGCGTGCAGATCGCGGTTTCCGAATGTCCGAGCGTGCAGAAGCTCTATTGCTTTGGTGCGACGGAGGGCAGCACACCAACTGTCATCGACATGAACCAGCCGCTCGTCGCCTACGCGGGCGAGACCGCGGCGGAGATCGCGCAGACCGCTTATGAGCAGCACGTCTCCCGCAAACTCTTCGGGTTGACTATCGACTCCACCAGCGCATATACGCTCGCCTATACCACCGTCGGCGAAGACGAGCAGAAGAACGATCTGCTTGAGCACATGATCCTCGATTCCCTGCAATCCTACATGCAGGCGACGCCCGCGCCCACCGCGACACCCGCGCCGCAAGCGGCAGGGGCGACCACTGCGCCGGAAGCGCAGGGCACACAGGAAGAATCGTTGCCCGCTGCCAACCCGGACAAAACAACGGGATTTGGCGAACTGCTTTCCATTCCCGCTTTGATCCTCATCGGCGCAGGCGCGGCGCTCTCCGCCGTGATGTTCGTGCTGCTATACAAGAAATTCGCAACAGCGCGCGGCAAAGGCGACGCGGTCTGCTTCTGCCTGATCCCTGTAGCCCTTGGGCTTGCCGCGGGCGCAATCCTCGCGGGTAGCAAAACGGAAGCAAAACCTGCCCGGCCGGAGCAGACCTATACGATGGCGCTTGCAACGCCCGCTCCGAGCGAAACGCCTGAGGCGGGAGAAACGCCCGCGCAGGAACCGACGCCGGAACCTACCCCGCAGCCGGACCCCGACGCGCAGTATTACCGCCAGCCGGGTGAACCCGCGGAAGTCATCGTTGTAGATGTGGCCAACGGTCACTGGGAATATCGCAGCGACGACCTCGGCATCTCGATCGATCGCGTGAAAGCCACCAACCCAGACGGCAAGCCGCTGACGTATTTCGTCGCGGATATCCATATGAAGGACATCAGCCAGTTCCGTCCGGGCTTCGGCGCGGAAGGGCACACCGGCAGAGGCGCGATCCATCCCTGGCTCATCGCACGCAGGGAGAAGGCCGTGCTCTGGCTCACGGGCGACAACCTGATCAACGACGAGCGCGAGCTCAAAGGCATCCTGATCCGCGACGGGCGGATGTTCTGGTCCGCGGAAAAAGAGGACACGCTCGCGATCTATCCCGATATGTCGATGCGCATCATCAAAAAGCTCGCGATGTCGCCTGGCGCGCTGCTTGAGGACGGCGTGGACAACGCCTATTCCTTCGGGCCCACGCTGATCGACAACGGCGTGATCAACGAAAAGGCGAAATACCATCGCGTCCGCCGCGCAAACCCGCGCGCGGGCATCGGCTATCTCTCGCCCGGGCATTATATCGCCATCGTGGTCGACGGCCGCCAGAAGGACTACAGCGTCGGCATGCCGGTTTGGGAGTTTGCGGATCTGTTTGCAAGCTACGGCTGCTCGATTGCCTACAACCTCGACGGCGGGTTATCCGCTGCGATGATCTTCATGGGCGAGCAGATCAATACACACTCCGGCCAGCGCACGGGGGACAAGAACGACGTTTCCTACCAGCGCGCGGTGCCGGACGGGTTGATGTTTGGCTACAGTCTGCAGGTGCCTTCCGTGGACGATCCCGTGATCAACGACGGGAACAACGGCAATAACGGCAACTAAAGAGAGCAAAGATTCCGAATTCCGTTGTTTTTGCGGTTGACGCGCGCAAAAACCCGTGCTAGAATAAGCACCGAACAAAAAACTGAATACCGCCTTATCAAGAGTGGCAGAGGGACCGGCCCTGTGAAGCCCGGCAACCTGTTTGTGAAGAGCAAATAAGGTGCCAATTCCGGCAGCGAAAGCTGAAAGATGAGCGTTGCACCATCGATCTTGTGAACCTCATCCGCGGATGAGGTTTTTTTGTACCCGAAACATTGGAGGAAACATTTTTCATGGCAACCAGACTCTTTACTTCCGAATCCGTCACGGAAGGGCACCCGGATAAGGTGTGCGACAACATCTCCGACGCGGTGCTGGACGCAATCTTTGCACAGGATCCTAACGCGCGTGTGGCTTGCGAATGCGCGGCCAGCACCAATCTCGTGCTCGTGATGGGCGAGGTGACGACGACGGCGCACGTGGACGTCGAGCGGATCGTGCGCTCGGTCGTGGACGACATCGGCTACAACAAGCCGGAGTTCGGCTTTGACGCAAACTCGCTCAAGATTATCACCGCGCTGAACAAGCAGTCGCCCGATATCGCGTTGGGCGTGGATCACGCGCTGGAAGAGAAGAGCGGCGAACAGGAAGCGCTCTTTTCCACGGGCGCGGGCGACCAGGGCATGATGTTCGGATACGCCTGCGACGAGACGGAGGAGCTCATGCCGCTGCCGATCTCGCTTTCTCATGCGCTGACGCGCAAGCTCACCGCAGCCCGCAAGAGCGGCGAAATCGCATATCTTCGTCCCGATGGCAAGAGCCAGGTCACGGTGGAGTACGACGGCCATACGCCCGTGCACGTCGACACCGTCGTCGTCTCCGCGCAGCATGATGAGGTGGATATGGACAAGCTCCGCGCGGATATCACCGAGCGGGTGATTCGTCCCGTGCTGCCCGAAGGCCTCGTGGACGCGCGCACCCGCATCCTCGTCAACCCCACGGGTCGCTTCGTCATCGGCGGGCCTACCGGAGATTCCGGCCTCACCGGGCGCAAGATCATCGTGGATACCTACGGCGGCTACGCACGGCACGGCGGCGGCGCGTTCAGCGGCAAGGACCCGACGAAGGTCGACCGCAGCGGCGCGTACATCGCGCGCTATGCCGCCAAGCACGTCGTCGCGGCGGGGCTAGCGAAACAATGTGAAATTCAGCTTGCGTATGCCATCGGCGTGGCGTGCCCGGTTTCCGTGCGCGTGGATACCTTCGGCACAGGAACGGTGGATGACAGCATCATCGAGCGCGCGGTAGAGCGGGTGTTTGATTTCCGACCGGCTGCGATCATCGACGCACTGAAACTCCGCCGCCCGATCTATCGCCAGACCGCGGCTTACGGCCACTTTGGCCGCCACGATCTCGACCTGCCGTGGGAGCGGCTGGATCGCGTCGAGGCGCTGAAAGCCGCAATCGGGAAATAACACAACAAGTCAGGACAAACCAAACGGAGCCACCCCGGCTCCGTTTTCTTTACAATATTGTCACGTGAAGTCGGAACGTTTGTTCGGTATAATAATAAAAGACAGTTCATCTCATCATCCTCGCTTTTAGGGTCAATAGACTATAAAGGAAAAGTAATATGGGAAACGCGCAGAAACGGATACCGAGAAAAAGGCTTACCCGATGGATTTGCATGTTGCTTGGCGAAATGATAATCATTTTGTCTCTCTCCGCTTGCACACTCCGGTCCCCGAGCATGAACAAGCTCGACAGCATCACCTTCTCCGCAAACCTAAAAGAGGACAAAAACTCCAACTATGGGAAAAAGGCCGCTTACAGCAACGGCCGAATTTACTACCTTTCCTCCGAAGGCGGAACGCAGGGTATCTATAGCATGAATCTGGAAGGCGGAGATATCGTGCTGGAAATTCCCGTTGAAGATATTCGCGCGATTAGCGTACAGCCCGATGGAATCTATTACGCGGGGTTTGCAACGATCAGTCGCAACGATAATGGTCCATATCGACAGTTTCGGTTCTTTCTATGGAAACCCGAAAACGACAAAGCTATTGACCTGTTGAAGACCTATACCTTTACGGACGATTTGCAGGACGAGAACGTATGGGATTTTTATATGGCGGATGAGAATACCAGTGTCATACGGTTTATCAATGTTCTTGACGGTATAGGGAATTTGGGTTTATCGGCTGTCAGTTTTCATGACGGGAAAGCGGTTCCGATTCAACAGTATGATTGGCTGGCGAAAAGTAGTATCTCAGCAGAGACAGACTCCAATCAAGAGCTGCTTACGATCGCGCAATTGGAGCACTTGTTGTTCATGCTGGAGAACACCGACTATGATAATATATCATCCAAAGAACGGCTCATCGGGGCTGGCTCGTTAAGTGTATACGATATCGATCGAAACAGTGCTGCGCTCTATGTAGATCGACTATTAAGCACCGAAAGTGCGTATATTGCTTCATCTTTCGAGCGCTGGTTTTGTCGAGTCAAAGTGTCTCAAATGATTCTTGCATCTTGTCAGGGCGTGGATTCGTATGACATTTCTCAAGAAATAGTATCAACCCTTGTTACGATTTCGCCGCCGGAAACGATCTATCAGCAGATCGATTACGGGAAATATATACTCTTGCTGACAGAGAATTTGCGAAGCACGTATTGGAAAGATCTCTTTGCGACAAAATACTTCCATCAAAACCGCGCTTTACAAGAGAACCTCTACCGCTTAGATCCGGAGACAGGCGACATGGTTCGTCTGCTCAACATCGGACGAAACAACTCCTTCCTCTTTACAGACGTGAATACCGCCGTCACCGGAGGCGGCAAGACGATCTCCATCTACGACATCAGCGGCGACAAAGCCGTGCTGCTCCGCACCATCCAAGTGGAGCACAACATCGTCGACCGCGCAAACAAGGTCGATACAGCGGGCGGTTGGCTGTTTCTCTACCAATTCAACGAACAAACGCAGCGGGACGAGCTGATCGAGAAAGTGTATATCGGGTCATAACGATCATCGGTTCAGAAAACGGAGCCAACCCGGCTCCGTTTTCTTACCCCCTAGATTCGCATATTCATGATATAAAAAGGAGCAGCTCATGCTGCTCCTTTGTGCTGTTATCGATTATTCGTCTTTTCCCGTTTCGCGGGATTTCTTGAGCTCTTCCAGTTCAAACATCGCTTCTGTGGCTTCCAGCTCGGCTGTTTCCAGCCGCTTTGCCGCTTTCTTTGCCTTGCGGTCGTCTTCCTTCCACTGGCGGGAGATCAGCATGACCGAAGTGATGATGGAGGAGACTGCGAGCACCATAAACACCTGCTTGGAAAGCTCGCTTGCCATAAACGCCATGACGGCGTTGAACCCGTCGACCACATAGAACACCAGCGTCATCACGCCGAGGATGATCGTCAGATGCGGGAGCACGCGGGATAAGATCCGTTTCATATTCGCATTCCTCCCTTACTGTCCGTTTGCCGCGGTCGGTTCGACGATGTAGAGGATGTCGCTCGTGTCGCGCGGGGAGGAGGCCTCCGGCTGGCTGCGCCATTCACCCAGATAGGTCATCACCGCGGTGTCGCCGCCGTCAAGGTTGAAGGCGACCTTGCAGCCGAGGTCGTAAAACACCTGCGCAAGCTCGGTATACGTCATGCCCCAGGAGTAACCCTTCTGGCGACCGTCGACAAGCACGAAGCAGTAGTGCCCCGGCTCATAGTAGCCGATTGCGGAGAGCGGGTTCGCCTTGCCGTTTGCAAACTGAGCGGGCACTTGACCATCAACCAGTAGCTGCGGACCGAAGGTCCAGATCTGGTACGGTTCCTTGGCGTAGATCGCGTCCACATCCGCGCGCTTGAGCTCCTGCGTATAGGTCTCCATGGTGCCGTCATAGTAGAGCACACAGATATCGCCGAAGACGGGGAGCTTGTTCTCCCACTCGACGCCGTTGCGCACGGCGATGCTCTGATGGTAGGCGAAGTTGTCGCCGGAGATGGCGATCAAGGCGCCCGTAAGCTGCGAAAGCTGGAGCGTACTCATGACGTTCTTGCGATCGCCCTGATTCTGATCTTTAAAATCCAGCGCGACGCCGGTGCGGAAGCTGCTGATATCCTTGATGTAGATATCTGCGAGATAGTACGTGATGGGTTTCTCCGCGGTGCCCGCGACGATTTGCTGCACGTCGATGGAGACGTTCGCGCTCTTATAGGAGGTGTCCGTCTGCTCGACTTCGCCGGTGGTGAACTTGTCGGCATACTTTCCGCCGAGGAGCCCCGTGTCGACCACGGCGGGCGTCGGGGTTGCGGCTTCCTGCGTGGGAGCAAGGCTCGTCTGCGCCTCGGGTGCCTGGGTCGGTTCCGGCGTTGCGGCAACGGCGGGCGTGGGCGAGGTCAGCGTCTTAGGGGTATAGTCCCGCTCGCGCAGAAAATAGAAATACGTAAACGCGCCCAGCAGTGCGCCGAGCACGAGTAGGTCGGCGATGATGGCGGTGACGAGCCGTTTGACGCGCCTGTTCTTCGGATTCATCATGAGATCGTTCGATCCTCCTGATTTCTGGTTCAAGTCTCAGCCGGGCAAGGGTCTCAGGCTTCGGGCCCGATCTCCTCGCTCTGCGGCGGAAAGACGAATTTACGCTGCATAAAGAAGCTGACGGGGTAGAGCACGAGCTCCACCAGGATCTTGCCGATGGGCAGCGGCATGAAGTGCGTGATGCCAAGCATCAGCACATAGTTGACCGCGAGGATGCCCGCAACCAGCAGATAGTAGCGGATGATGCTCGTACGGGAACGGTTCTCGAACACGAGCTTGCAGTTCATGAAATAGTTTGCAAGTGAACTCAGGATACGCGCGCCGACGACGCTGATGAGCAGCGACTGCGCCATGCCTTTCGTGGCGGAGGAAAGCAGCAGCAGCAGCACGTAGTCCAGCAGCATCGCAACCAGCGAGGACGCGACAAAATAGAGGATCATCTTGTAGATGCGCCAGCCGTCGCGGACGGCGTTGAAATGGGACGACTTGTTGTCTTCAATATACACGGTTTCGATCGTAACCTCTTCAATCGGAATACGATGGCGGGTGGCGTAGAGGAGCACGTTGATCTCGTACTCATACCGGTCGCCCTTCATCTCAAGCATCATGGGAATGCGGAACACGCCGAATGCCCGGAGGCCGGTCTGCGTGTCAAATATCTTCACGCCGGTGGAGATGGCAAACACCGCTCTGGTGATGGCGTTGCCCGCGCGGCTCTTGAAGGGCACGTTGCCCGTGAACTGGCGGCTGCCGAGCACAAGCTTTTCAGGAGACGCCTCCCAGGCCTTGCTGACGCGGACGATATCGTCCGGCAGGTGCTGGCCGTCCGCGTCGATGGTGACGACGCCTTCGTCCGCGGGATACTGGTCATAGATATACGTCAGCGCGGTCTTGAGGGCAGCGCCTTTTCCGCGGTTGACCTTGTGGTGGATGATCTTTGCATATGGCTCCAGCGAATCAAACAGCACGCGCCGGTCTGCGTCGCTGCCGTCGTTGACGATGATGAGATCATAGCTGGTCTTCTCGTGCAGATCGTGCACAAGGCGTGTGAGCTTTTCATCTGGCTGATATGCCGGAATGATGACGACCATGAATCTGCTCCTTTGCTTGCTGTTCGGATCGGGTGTCTTTTCCCGCGGCGATTCGCGCACACAAAAACAAAGCGTACCTGATTGAAACGCGTGTATAGTATATCCTATTTCCGCGCGTGTGAAAAGCGCAGACGGCATTTGACGCAAGATTGTCATTTTTCCGGAAAAACCGCACAAATCCGCGGGTTTTCCGGCTTTTTCACACCGTCACTTTGTAAACTATTTGTAATAATTGGAAAGCGCCGCGGATTTTTGGCAATTCCTGCTATAATAAAAGCGGTATGCAAAGACGGAAAGGATACGGCGAAGCAATGGCCCGAACACCCGATCAAACACCCGAACAGGGAGATAAAGAAAAGCGCGCTGCGAGAATATCCCGCGATGACGAGCAGAACGTGCAGGAAAATCTGCCGGAATACGGCTATCACGGCATGGAAGTGGAGCCGTTTGTTCCGACGGATGTGTTCCCCTCCACGCAGGTGCGCAGCAAGCGCCGCCCAACCAAGAAAAAGAAACGTGCGCTCTGGGCGCTGATGCTCGTGGGCGGAATCATTCTGCTTGCGGTCGGCAGCGTGTTTGCCTATGCGCTGCTGCTAAACCCCAGCGCGCAGTTTAACGGCTCCGTCAAACCCGACAACGCAGAGGTTGTCACGGTGGACGGCAGCAGCACGCCCGCGCCGGAAGGCCCCGGTGCGCCGACGCCGACGCCAACGCTCGACCCCTACGACGTGGTCAGCGCGCAGGCGGACACGAGCATGATGCAGAACATCGTCAATGTGCTACTCATCGGCGTGGACTATGCGGAGGAGCGCGAGACCTGGAACGGCAAGCACGAATATCACTCCGACGTCATGATGGTCATGGCCATCAATTTCGACGAGAACCGCGTGGATCTGATCTCGCTCCCGCGCGACACCTATGCCAACATCCCCGGTGTCAACGGCATCTACAAGCTCAATGCCTCGATCAACTGCGGCGGCGGGTTTGATGCGCCAAACGGCGCGGGTTTCCTGAAAACCTGTGAAGCCGCGAGCTGGATGCTAGGCGGAATCCCCGTGAACTACTACTATGCGGTCACCATGCCGGCGGTCAAGCAGCTCGTCGATGCGGTCGGCGGCGTGGACTATAACCTCGAACTCTCGTTCAAGATGGCGGGACGCAGCTATGAGGCGGGCCCGCGGCATCTCAACGGGCAGGGCGTGCTGGACTATCTGCGCGTGCGCAAAAACGTCAACGAAGGCGGCGATCTCAACCGCATCAACCGCCAGAAGGAGATGCTCATCGCACTGTTTGACTCCATGCAGAAGCAGAACCTGATCCTCAAGATTCCCGATATCATCGGTTCGTTCCAGGGTCAGCTCTTCACCAACTGCACGCTTGGGCAGACCGCGGCACTGACGAAGTTTGCCTATTCGCTGGATAAGAACAACATCGGCATGCACTCCATGACCGGAACCATCACCAACATCTTCAACTGGAACTTCTGCCTGACCGACCAGACCAACCGCGTGAAGATTATCAAGGAGGTCTACGGCATCGAAGTCCCGCGCGAGCTGGAATATACCGCAGACTACGCACGCTATCGCTGGGCGGACATGATCGCCACGCAGTATCTGGACACCACGCGCGACCTCGTGGACTTTGTCTCCGCGGCGCTGGCGGAGGACGATCTGCTGCCGACGATGGAACCCACGCCGGAGATCACGCCTGAGATCACGCCGGAAGCTACGACAACGCCGGAAGAGACACCGACACCGGCCAGCACGACCGGCTCGACCGGAATCTCCGTCGTGCGCCTGAGCGCGAGAAACCCGGTGCTGCAAGAGGAATATCAGCGCTATACGCAGGGACAGCGCGATTTGTTTAACGACTTTTTGATGACGCTGGATCTGCTCGAAGAAGCGCAGGCAAACGCCCGCAAGGAGGCCTCGAAGTACGCAAACGGCAAGAATAACGATCTGGATCAGGCGACGCAGGACGTCAAGGACTACTCCTCGCACGTCAAGAGCAGTGCGCTCCAGCTTGCAATGGATTTCGGCTATTCCACGAGCAAGTTCATGTGGACTTACTGGTATGACAAAGACCCGAGCTTCAACGAAGTCAAGGTAGACTTCCGGTAACCAACGAAATACGAACAAAAATGGCTGTCCCGACGGGACAGCCATTTTGATGTATGCATGTTTCTTTGTTGGCGTATACAAGCGGGATTCGCTATTTCAAAGCTTCCTTTGGGCAGGCGTCCACGCAGGCGTTGCAGAGGATGCACTCCGTGCCGTTGAGGCGTGTGCGCGCGTTGTCGGTCATGTCCACGTTCATCGGACAAACTTTTTTGCACTTGCCGCAGGAGACGCACTTGTCTGGATCGACCGTGATGCGCGCGAGCGAAAAGTAGCTCATGGGCTTGAGGAACACCGTGATGGGGCAGATGTACTTGCAGAACGCGCGGTTATCGCGAAATGCGAACGCAAGCGCGATGCCGACGATGTAATAGACGGCGTTGCCGATGAGAAAGCTCCAGAACATGATGTTCTCAAGATTCTTTACCCCGAAGAGGAAGAGTGCGCCGACGAACGCGAGTGACGCGGAAAACATGAGATAGCGAATCCAGCCGATGGGCTTTCTCGGCTCCTTCGGCGCCTTGTACGGCAGCAGATCCAGCACCATCGCCGTCCAGCACGCATAGCCGCACCAGCCGCGCCCGAACAGAAGCGGGCCGAATAGCTTCGCCACCGCGTAGTGGATCACCGCCGCCTGAAACACGCCGAGGAAGAGATAGTACCAGAATCCTTCGAGCTGCATGTTTTCACGTGAGAGAATGCCGAGGTAGACGAGCATATACAGCCCGACCGCAAACTGAACAACCTGCCGCGCATAGCGGAATTTTTTGATATACAAGAAGATACCGAGCGCAAGGCAGGTGCCGATGTAAGTGAAGTTGAAGAAGTAGAAGATCGTTCCCGTCGTGCGCCAGAGCACGACCGCGATCGTCTCAAACACGAGCCACATGCCCAGCGGATACAGAATCTTTTTCATATCAATCCTCCGTGCGATCATAAAAAAATACGGCGCAGGAAACTGTGCCGCATTTCAAGTTCGGTTGTCCTCAGCCGGGGATATCTCCCACGCCGTCGAGCACGAGACGCGGGCGGTAGGGGAAGCGCTTCATCTCCTCGACGGTGGTGACGCCGGAGAGCACGAGCACGGTATCGAGGCCGCTTTCCACGCCGGCTACGATGTCCGTGTCCATCCGGTCGCCGATCATCGCGGCTTCCGAGGAGTGTACGCCCAGCATGCGAAGGCCGGTACGCATCATCAGCGGGTTAGGCTTGCCCACGAAGTAGGCGGATTTTCCCGTCGCGAGCTCGATCGGCGCGATCAGCGCGCGGCAGGCGGGGATGATGCCGCTCTCGGAGGGCCCCGTCATGTCGGTGTTGGTGCCGATGAGCTTTGCGCCGTTCTGCACGAGATGCACGGCCTTGAGGATGCTCTCGTAGTTGTAGTTGTTGGTTTCGCCGACGACCACATAGTCCGGGTCGACGCCGTTGGTCGTGATGCCCGCTTCATACAGCGCGTTAAATAGCCCCGGTGCTCCGATGACATAGGCACTGCTGCCGGGTGATTGCGAGCGGATGAAGTTCGCGGTCGCAAGTGCGCTGGTGTAGAAGTGGCTCTCGTCCACCTCCAGCCCCATGCGGGCGAGCTTGACCTGCAGTTCCTTCGGCGTTTTGCCGCTGGCGTTGGTTAAAAACAGAAACTTCTTATCCTCGTGATAGAGCCAGTCGACAAACTCCTTGACGCCCGGCAGAAGCCGTTCGCCGTGGTAGATGACACCGTCCATATCGCAGATGAAGCCTTTTTTGCTGCGTAAGATATCCATGAATTTCCTCTCTTTGATTGCTTCTTTCTTCTTCATATTCTTATATCAGCATACCACGTTTCAAAAACGCGCACAAGCGCAGCGCATACAGGCTGAAACAGGTACAATCGATTTTGTCCAATTCTGTTACGGTTTTGGTGATTTTTTGTACCAAACTCCGATACTGCCGATAGAGTTCACATTTCTCCAAATTGAAATCAGCGCTTCAAAAATGCGAAACTGCCGATAGAGTTCACATTTTCTCTATAGTTCGTTCAAATCGATAGGATATACTCTCGTAAGAAAATTCTGATCGATTGTAGAATCAACCCGAACCATTTGGGCTGTATTGAAGGAGGCTAACGCATGAAACAACGAATCCGCATGATCCGGCGCACCACGGCGGTGCTGCTGGCGCTGCTTTCGTTTACGTTTGCGTCCGGCTGCAGCCTGTTTGATCCGGTCGTCTCCGTCGGCTCTCCTTCTCCACAGATCGAGATCACCGCAAGTCCCGCGGAGACGGCGGTGCCTGAAACACCGACAGCCGCGCCGGAGGCAACGCCGGAGGCCAGCGAGGAGCCGCAGCCAAGCGATGCGCCGGATGAGGCGAACGGCAGCGGCGCCTACACCATCGCGGCGGATGTCAGCGAAAGCAAGAAAACCTATTATTCCGAGGCTTCGGACGAAAACGCCCTCCGCGTTGAAAACAGCGCGATCGCGGGCGTGGACGGTGCGCGCGTGGAAAAGCGCGCGGGCGATGCCACGAGCCTTGAAAACGCACTCCAGTTCGGCCTCAACGCCGCGGTGCTCTCGCACGCAAACGCGCAGCTTCTGCTGCGCAACAGCGAAATCGCAGCAAACGCGCTCGGCGCGGGCGGCGTCAACGCACACGGCGGCAGGGTGCAGCTGGAGGACAGCGTGGTTCGCGCGACGGGCGCCTCTGCCTATGCGCTCGCAGCCTCCGGCGGCGGCAGCATCCGCTCCACGGAATCCAGCCTATCCACGCAAGGTGCGGGTTCGCCCGCGCTGATTGCGGGGATTGGTGGGCAGCTCTATCTGGAGGGCGGCATGGCGGCGACCGGCGGCGAGGGTTCGCCTGTGATGGTCGTCTCCGGCAGCGTCAACGCGACGAACGCAACCCTCCGCGCAAACAACGCGGAAGCCATCACGGTCTCCGGTGGCAGCGTCACCTTGACCGACTGCGCGGTCTCCGGCCGGATGCCGGATTCGGCGGTCGCGGGCACGCTGCTGACGCCCTATTGCGTGGGCATGTATCAGCTTGGGCCCGGCGGCACGACCAGCTCGTTTTCGATGACGCGCGGCGCGCTCAGCGCGCTCAGCGGGGATCTCTTCTACGTCACCAACACGGGTGCCTCCATCTATCTGGAGAATGTTTCGCTCACGCCGGGCGCGGGCGGCGTGCTGCTGCGCGTCGGCGGAAACGACGGCTCGCGCGGCTGGGGCGAAGCAGGCAGAAACGGCGCGGACTGCGCGGTGATCGCGAAAAATCAGGTGCTGACAGGGGACATCGTCGCGGACGAGCTTTCGTCCGTCTCGCTGACCCTGCGCGGCACGAGCACATTTACCGGCACCGTCAACGCCGCAAACACGGCGCGCGCGGCAAAGGTCACGCTCGAGGACGGCACCAGCTGGACACTGACGGGCAACGCGTACCTTAGCTCCTTTACGGGCCGCGTCAGCGGAATCGTCACCAACGGCTTCACCGTGTTTGTCGACGGCGTCGCGCTGACCAAATAAAGCTCATTCAACCAAGAGGGTTTGATGGTATACTGTAGTAAAAATGATATCCAAGAGGAATTCGAATGAACGTAACACATATCGTTTCTGTTGACGAGTCCCGCTGCATCGGCTGCAGCCTTTGCGTGACCGACTGCCCGACCGCAACCATGCAGATGAAAAACGGCAAAGCCGTCGTCACCACGCAGGACTGCATCAAGTGCGGACACTGCCAGGCCATCTGCCCGCAGTATGCGGTCACGCTCTCCGGCTTTGCAGACGAACCGGAGGCCATCACGCCCGCGATGCGCGTAGATGCGGCAAGCCTGCTTGGCCAGCTCAAGTCCCGCCGCTCCGTGCGGCAGTTTACCCAGCGCGAGATCGCGCCGGAGCTGATCGCGCAGATCATCGAGGCGGGCAGATACACGCCCACGGGCACCAACAAGCAGGGCGTTTCCTATGCCGTGCTGCAAAAGAACCTTGCGGACTACGAAGAACCGAGCATCCGGCTGTTCCGCAGGCTTAAGCGCATGATCGACCTCGTCTACGCGGGCTTCCGCGCGGTCGAGATCGACGATCACTTCCTCTTTAAGAACGCAAACGCCGTCATCGTGATCAAGGGCGCGGACGAGGTCGATGCGGCGCTTGCCGCCTCCTCGATGGAGCTCATGGCGCAGTCGCTTGGCCTCGGTGTGTTCTACAGCGGGTTTTTTACGATGATCACCCGCGTCTCCGGCAAGATCCGCAGTAAACTCGGCATCCGCCGCGGCGAAAAGGCGGTCACGACGCTCGTGCTGGGTTACCCCGCGGTGAAGTATCAGCGCACCGTGCAGCGCGAAGCAGCCGACGTGCTCTTCGACTAACGAAAATAAGCATCGCGAAAGCCCGTGCAATACGCACGGGCTTTTTTGCGCGTAAAAGAAAATCATCGATTTTTTACGATGTGACGATTAAAAATATTAATTTGAATTAATATCATCTAACACCATAGATTTTACTTGACATATGCGTCAAATTGAATATACTCGTACTAGCTATCTGAGAATAACGATGGCGAATTATGAGGTTTTTTGCGATAGTTGGTCATCGAGTCCAATTATCACGAAAAGAAGCATACCAACTACAGCGGTATCACGGAGGCGGCTATGCGTTCGATTTGGACGAGCATCAAGAAGGAAACGGGGCAATCGGTCATTCTGGTTGCGCTCATGATCGTCGTGCTGTGCGGCGTTGCGGCGCTGGTGGTCGACACCGGCACGGCATACGTCAAGGAAGGCCAACTGCAGACGGCGGCGGATGCCGCGGCGCTGGCAGCAGCGCACGACCTGCCGAACGCGACAACCGCGAAGAACACCGCGGCGACCTACGCGATGAAAAACGGTATCGAGGCGGGACACACGACCGCAACCACACCGTATAAGAGCGATGCAAAAAAGGTTGAGGTCGTCGTCACTGCGACGGTCAACTACACGTTTGCGCGCATCCTCGGCTTCAGCTCCAAGGAGGTCTCCGCCCGTGCGGTCGCCGAGAAAACGGGAACCAACGGCGGCGCATTCGGCTATGCGATCTTCTCCGGCAATAAGACAAGCAGGCTCGGCCTGTTCTCCAGCAGCCTGATCGTCAACGGCAGCATCCACGGCAATCAGGAAGTCATGATGAACGGCTCGAGCATGACCGTCACCGGAAACGTGGAGGCGGCGGGCGCGTTCTCCACCAACGGCTCGTCGATCACGATCACCGGAGTCGCGCAGGGCAGCTCCGCCGTCGCGCACGGCAGCAGCATCAACATCGGTAGCCTCAAGAGCATCGCGGCATCGGTCATCGACATGCCGGATCTCTCCGCAAACGCGCTTGCGGAGGCGCAGGCCAACGGCACCTATTACAGCAGCAACAAGCTCTACAACGGCAGCAACATCGACGTGGACAAATCGGTCTATGTCAGCGGCACGGTCACCGTCGCCGGAAGCACGTTCAAGGGCGTCGGCATGCTGGTTGCAACCGGTAATATCCAGCTCAACGGCAGCTGCATCGAGCAATCGAATGCGGCGTCGGTCTGCATCTATTCCAAGAGCGGCGATATCCAGATCAACGGCTCCAATATCCGCATCGACGGCGTGCTGTATGCGCCCAACGGCCAGATTCAGGTCAACGGATCGAATATCGTCATCAATGGTCGCGTGATCGGCAAGGATGTGCAGCTCAACGGCAGCAGCATCACGGTCAACTCGTCCTCGGACGACACCGGCTTTTTGCCCGCCGAGACGATCCGGCTAGTGGAGTAGCAGATCATCCATCCGGTATAAAAAACAAACCCTTTGCTGACGGAATGCCGGCAAAGGGTTTTTTGTTGCGTTGGTTTGTTTAGGCGGGATTATTTCTTGCAGCTCAGCACGATTTCGCAGATATCGTCCACGTCCTCAAGCGCGAGCGCGGCGAACATCGGCAGTGTCAGCACATTCCGGCTGGCAGCGTACGCAACGGGCGTCCCGGCGGGATTGAATCTGCCCTTGTAGCAGGCGGATTCGCTCGTCAGCGGATAGAAGTATTTGCGCGCAAAGATGTTGTAGGTTTTCAGCGTGTCGCTGACCTCGTCGCGGTTTGCGCCGAACACCGCGGGATCGAACGATACCGGCAGGTAGGCGTAGTTCTGCGTCGCGCCCGGCCGGACAGGGCGGAAGGAGAGACCGGGCACGCCCGCGAGGTTCTCGCGGTAGCGCGCGGCGACCTTGCCGCGCTTTTCGATCTCCTGCTCGAAGTAGTTGAGATTTAAAAGCCCCATTGCCGCCTGAAACTCGTTCATCTTGGCGTTGCCGCCGACCTCGCGAATCTCCTCGTCGGGATGGTAACCGAAGTTTTTATAGCCGTTGAGCAGCTCCGCATAGCCCGCGTCCCTGGTTGCGACCGCGCCGCCTTCGATGGTGTTGTAGCACTTGGTGGCATGGAAGCTGAACATGGACGCCGTGCCGTAGTCCGCAACGGGTCTGCCGTTGAGCGAGACGCCGAAGGCGTGCGCCGCGTCGTAGAGTACGGGCAGGTTGTGCCGCTTGGCGATCGCGTCGATGGCATCCATATCGCAGGGGTTGCCGTAGACGTGCACGGGCAGGATTGCGCGGGTTTGCGGCGTGATCGCACGCTCTAACAGCGCGGGGTCTATCGTGAAATAATCCTTCTCCACGTCCACAAACACGGGGGTAAAGCCGCGGCGAACGATTGCATGCGTGGTGGAGATGAAGGTAAACGGCGTTGTGATGATCTCGCCGGGTTCGAGCCGGAGCGCCTCGATGGCGCACTCCAGCGCGAGATGGCCGTTGGTGAACAGGCGAATATGGGGCGTGCCGAGTTTTTCTGCGAGCGCGCGCTCCAGCTTCTGGTGCTGCGTTCCGCCGTTGGTCAGAAAGCGCGAGGCGAAGATCTCGCGCACGAGGACTTCATATTCTTCCACCGGAGGCAGCGACGGCCTCGTCACCAGAATCGGCGGGTCTTTCTTCTGCATAGGACTCCTTTTAGTTGCCGCTTCGCGGCACGGGAAGTAATAGAAGATATTTTAGCCTTTTTTATTTGCAAAAGCAAATGATGGATTAGTCAATCACTTCTACACCCTCTACCAAATATCTCATTTTTATAATATCCGCCGGAGCCGCATCCGAATGCGCGGGGATGCGGACGATGCCTTCGCTGTCCGTCACCGGCCCGTGGAACGGGTTGTAGAGGTTCCGCGCCATGCTGCCCTTGAGGTAGCGGATCAGATTATTCGGCGTACCGCTCGACCAGCTGCCGAGGCGGACATCCACCACGCCGCCGCCAAGCCCCCACCAGAAGCTCGCGATCGGCGATTCCTCGCGATCCATACTCAACAGCGCGCTGAGGCTTCCGTTGAGATAGCTCTTCACGATCGCGGTATAGAACCGCTCCCAGTTCCAGTCCGGCGCGGCGAGATAGCGCGTGGGCTTGCCCGCGGCGTCCACGCCGATGAGCGCGGTAAACACGCCGTAGGGCAGCTCCGCGAGCGAAAGCGCGGCGTAGTGCGGCGTCAGCACCGTATCCGCGCCGAGGCCTGCCGCGATCTTGACGCCGTTTTCGCAGGTCTCCATCTGCTTGGGATCCACGTCCCGCGTGACCAGCAGCACCCGCGCGTCCGGACGCACGGAGCGCACGCCGACGGCAAACGCGTTGATATCCGAGGTAAAGCGCGTATAGTTCAGCTTCGGGGTCACGTATGCGACCGTATTGGTCTTCGTGTGCTGCCCCGCGGCGACGCCGCAGAGGAACACCGCCTCGTAATAGCGTCCGAAGTAGGTGTGCAGACGATAGTGGTGCTGCATGCGGGAATACACGAGCGTCAGGCAGTTCGGGTGCTCCAGCGCAAAGCGAAGCACGGGGTTCATCAGCGACGGCGTGGTCACAAACAAAAGCCCCGCGTCGCCGGCTTCCGCCGAAAGCAGCTCGTAGGCATCGTCGCGATCCTGCAGATCCAGCACGCGGGAGTCGACCTTCTCGCCGAGCTCCGCCTGCATGGCAAGCCGTCCCTGTTCGTGTGAACCGAGCCAGCTGTTCTGCGCGCGTTCGCCCGAGTAGGCAAACACGATCTTAGGATTCCGGTGCACGGTCAGCAGCCGCGTGAAAAACGTCGGCTCCGCTGTCTCCGCGTCCTCCTCCAGCACCACGCGGGGAGAGGGCGGATGCTCCAGAATGTCCAGCTGCGGCTTGAGCGTGAGGATGCGCGCGGTGAGCTCGTCCGGCATGATATTCATCGGGAAGCCGTAGACGTGCAGATACTCGAGGAACGCGTCTCCCAGACTTAGCGTGCAGTTGGTGTGCAGATACGCGCCCTCAAAGCGGGTATAGAGCGCGTTGAAATCCGGCTTGTCCAGCGCGGGGTCCAGATCCGCGATCAGCCGCTGCTCGATGCGGTAGAGCCGTTCGTACTTGCGCGATTCGGACAGCTCGATATCCGCAAACACGCCCTTCTTGCTGTAAGCCAGGAAGGTATAGTAGCGCTCGATGGCGGGGTCGTTTTCGTCCCATTGCGGAATCAGGCGGATGATCTCCGCCTCAAACGAACTCGCCTCATAGTATTTTAGTACGCTGACGCGCTTGTTTCCCTCGGCGACATAGTATTTCCAGAGGTATTCGTAGACGCGGATCGGGTCGCGGATGCCGCTTTGCAGGTGCGCCTCGCAGAGGTTGATCCACTTGTAGGCAAACTCCGTGTCCGCGCTCAAAATCGGCATAAAATTATAGGCAAAGGAGTTTGCGCGGCTTGCCTGATAGGTGCCGACGATGCGGTTGAGTGAGATCGGGCGCATGGGCTGGTCGACGACGGCGAGCACGCCGTTTTCCTCGCGCCGGGCATGGATGACGGGCAGCAACCCGCTCTCCCCGCGCGCGCGGCGCAGGGCAAATTCTTTTAAGCCGCGTTTTCTCGCGCGGTCGTATTCTTCGTTTGCGTTGATGATTTGGCTCATGTCTTCCCTCCGGGGTGTTCGGGTCAGGGTAATATTTTTTATTCAACGGGGACTATTTGTCCGGGAACTCCATCTCTAATATATGGTAATTATACGCGTTGACGATGGTCGTATTGTTGTATTCGATGACGCGCTTGGAGCCGATGGAATAGGTCAGGTGCTGGTGGCCGTGCAGATGATAGCGCGGCTGATATTTGTCGATGAGCTTGACAAACGTCTCAAACCCCTCGTGGAAGCGGTCGTCCCCGTCACCGAGTCCCATCGCAGGCGCATGGGTGACCAGCACGTCGAATCCTTTTTTGAGCGAGAGCGCAAGCGTGGCCTTGAGTACGCGGAGGTTCATGTCCCGCTCGGTGTAGTGGTTTTCCGCGGGGCGCTCGCTCTTGCAGCCGCCGAAGCCGACGAAGCGCACGCCCTTGATGATGACGGGCTTTTCCTCGAGGTCGATACAGCCCTCCGGCGGGTTCTGCGCATAGCGCGCGTCGTGGTTGCCGCGCACAAACAGTAGCGGCGCGGGGATCATCGTCACGAGAAACGAGAGGTATTCCGGCTTGAGATCGCCGCAGGAAATGATCACGTCGATGCCGGTGAAGGCCTTGGCGTCGAAAAAGTCCCAGATGAATTCGCTTTCATGGTCAGAGACGACCAGAGCTTTCAGTTTCATGCCTGTTTGACGGTTCCGTTTCTAAAACTAAGATGTGGTTTGATCTGCGCGGGGGCTCTCGCGGGCGACGGTTTGCCGCACGCGTCTATCACTTAACGATACACGCTCCGGCGCGTTCTGTAAAGCGCGGACGCGTGACGGGCGGGTAAAAAAACCCGCCCGTTCGTTTTGCGGGCGGGTTGGGTTCGCGTGTGCTGGCGCTGCCTGTCAGCCGTGGTAGAGTTTCTTGAGCGCGGTCATGCCGTGGAGGATGCAGAGCCGCGTGTTCTGTGCGCTGGCGTCCACGTCGTGCAGCTCCAGCGAATGGACGAGCGCCTCGTGCAGCTTGACGGTCTTCGGAATATCCGGCGCGAGGGTCAGATGCTGGCGGATGAGCCGCTGTATCGTCGGCTCAAAGCTCTTGAACGTCATGGCATAGACCGCGTTGCCGGAATACTGCGTGAGCAGATAATGAAAGCGCAGCAGGGGGTCCGCCGCGTCCAGCGGCTGCTCGGAATTTTTGACCTGCTGTGCGAGCTTTCGGAGGGTGTCGATCTCCTCGGCCGTTGCGTGCAGACTGGCAAGCCGCGCGCATTCGCTCTCGATGAGGATGCGAAGGTCGACCAGATTGCAAAACAGCGGATAATCCAGCCGGAAACTGTCGCAGTTCATCAGCGCGCTGAGTACCTGCAGCGTGCCGTTTTTTTTATAGTCTGCAATGATGCTGCCCTGCCGCGGGATAATCCGGATAAACCCCTGGTTTGCAAGCTCCAGAATTCCGGTGTTCACGAGCGAGCGGCTCACGCCGAGTTCCTGCGCGAGTTCGCGCTCCGGAGGCAGCTGCTGGCCGATCTGATATTCTCCGGAGAATATCTTCTGCTGCATCGCATGGACGAATGACTTTTTTAAGCCTTCTTGCTTCATACTGTTATTGACCGGTTGGCTTCCTTCCTGAAGGTTTTTCCGCAAACGGGCGCACGTGCTTGGTTCGCGCGTTCTCCGTTGGCAAGGTATCTATGCAGGCAAGCGCAGCGTTCGCGCTTGTGGGGAAGCGGTGTCAAAGCGAGCCTATATCTCTTTCGCGCGCCGGGAAAAACATCCGCGCAGCGTATGAGAAACCACTGCATAAAACAGCATAGTCAAAAGACCGCTACGAAACAAATTATAACAGTGCTTGGGGATAAATTCAAGTAAACTTGGTGCATTTTTGGCCGTTTTGTCGTGGTTGGCCACGAATCATCCTCCACAACGGTGGAGAAAGCAGGGTTCGTCAGGCAGTATAGAATTGTATAATATGGTATTGTATACGTATTAAAACGCAAAAGAACAGTATTTAGACATAATATCGCAACAATTTGCGCTATTTTCAACATAAGATATTTTGCGATATTTGTAAAGTGTTTTCCGCTACAATACTGCAAAATGTTCAAATAAAGCCGTTGATTTTACCACGCGGGCGCAGGGACGCAAAAAACCGCCTCCCGGCGTACGCGCGGGAGGCGGCTTTGTATGGTGCGGAGGTTCTTTTTTTACAGGGTTGCCTTCCAGAGGCCGTGGAGGTTGCAGTATTCGTAGGCTGCGACAACCTTCGCGCCGCCGAGTGCAAACACGGCTTCGGGCTTGCCGCCGACTTCGAGGCATTTGCGCTGTCCGCCGTCGTCGGTCTGCAGATAAATCCATGCGATGTGGTGTTCTTCCAGCATCGGGTGATCAATGCTGCCGACGTGAACGGTGCACTTGTCGCCCTCGACCTTGATGACAGGAACGTGCTTTTCCTGGCTCGCGTCAACGCTGCCGGGGATGAGCTCGGTCATGTGCTGGCCGCAGCAGGACATCGGCGCGCCGGAAGCGTGAATCATACCAACGAGGTTGCCGCAGATATCGCAGCGGAAGAAACGGGTTTCACAAGTCATGATGAAGTTCCTCCTTGATGAAGTCTATTTGATTGCGTTTGGAAATTGTGGCGGTGCTTGCCGCCGCAGAAAAAGGAAACCGGTTGCGAACGTTGACCTGTTCGCGCTTACAAGGGTCTTTTCTTATCATACACCCAATCCGCAGCAATGTCACCATCTAATAACAATTCCTGTTAGCGACATATATACGGGTTAATACTATTATACGAAGTTTTCCGCAAAAAAACCAGACCATCCAGAAAAGTTGACAATTTTGACGCGGATCGAATAGGGAAGCGGAAAATTCCCACCGAAAATTGATTTTTCGGCGCAAAAATCTGAAACTTGTACAAACTAAGCCCTGCGAAAAGCTGTTTTTTCCAAAATATAATCCCAAAATCCTGGAAAAAGCGTATAATCAGAAAAGAGACTTTTCAGGAGGATCAGCATGGGACTCGACGCATATCTGCCAATTTGGAAACAGCTCACCAAAGAAGACCAGCAGGCGTTGGAAAACGCCGCGGTGTTCCGCAGCGTGCCGAAGGGTACGATCATCCACAACGGCTCGGCGGACTGCATCGGCGTGCTCGTCATCAAGGGCGGACAGCTGCGCTCCTACATCGTCTCCGACGAAGGAAAAGAGGTCACGCTGTATCGTCTGCTGGAGCGGGATATCTGCCTGTTCTCCGCGGCGTGCATGATGTCCAGTATCCGCTTTGAGGTCACCATCGAGACCGAGAAGGATTCCGACGTGTGGTTGATTCAGACGGAGACATACAACGAGGTCATGCAGCACAGCGCGCCGCTGGCAAACTACACCTGCCAGGTGCTGGCTTCGCGGTTCTCCGAGGTGATGTGGCTGATGGATCAGCTTCTCTTCAAGCGCTTTGACTCCCGGCTTGCAACCTTCCTGCTCGAGGAGAGCACGATTGAGGACTGCGACACGCTGGAGATTACGCACGAGAAGATCGCAAACCATATGGGAACCGCGCGCGAGGTCGTCACCCGCATGCTCAAGTATTTTCAGGAAGAGGGCATGGTCTCGCTCACCCGCGGCGGGGTCACGATTGTGGACCGCGCCAAGCTGGATGCTAAGGCTGGATAAGGGGTTTTTCTCCGGCTTCGCCGGAACAATCACATAAAAGTACATTTAGGCTTTCATCAAATTCGGCGATTTATTCGCCGAATTTGTTTTTAAATGCTTTCGCAGAAAGCATTTTTTCTCACAGTAGAAGAACAGGAGCGATGCCGAAGGCATCGCTCCTGAATGACCGCAAAGCGCCGTCCGGGTGGAGCCGGGCGGCGCTTGTTGCGTTGCTTGCAGTTTTTTTCCTTTACGGGATCAAGGAGAGGATTTGGGGCTTGGGACGGGCGCCCGCGGTCTGGTTGACCACTTTGCCGTCCTTCATGACGATGAGCGTGGGGATGCTCATAACGCCAAACTTGGCTGCGAGTTCGGGCTGTTCGTCTACATTCACTTTACCGACGGAGATGTCCGACCGCTCGTTTGCGATCTCGTCGATGATGGGGGAAACCATGCGGCACGGGCCACACCAGCTTGCCCAGAAGTCGAGGAGTACGGTTTTCGTTTCTTTTAAAACTTCTGCATCGAAGTTGTCCTTCGTAATCACTTTAACGGACATTTTAATTGCTCCTTTGCTGTTGATAATATGATTGTACGGGAATTGACACGTCTATACAGTGACTATGTTACACGAGAAAATGCCCGCCGTGAAGCGTTTTTTTTGACGGAAACATGCAAACACAAGATCGTGATTTTGCCCCCGTCGCGGGCGGGCGGCGGAAATCTGCTTCCGGTGTGCCGAAATCGTCTTTATGCACTTTAGCGCGTTAATACAGCGCACAGAAAAAGCCGTAAATCGGCAATAATTCCGCGCAACGAAATTTCCCGTTGTGTATTGACGCGAATGATTATGCAGGATAGACTCAGTTTATCCGAAGAAATACACTGGAACACGGGGCAAAACAAATGATCGAACTAAACGGCGCAACGCTGACCATAGACGAGGTAGTCCGCGTCTGCAGGCAAAACGAGCAGGCGGAGATTCCGCCGGAAGCGCAGACCGCCATCAACCATTCCCGCGCACATGTCGAGGCGATGCTCAAGAGCGGCGAGGCGGTCTACGGTCTCACCACCGGCTTTGGCAAGTTTTCCGATGTGCGCATTGCGGACGAGGACGCGGCAACGCTTCAGAAAAACCTGATCATCAGCCACTCCTGCGGCACGGGCGAGCCCCTGCCGACGGAGGCTGTGCGCGGCGTGATGCTGCTGCGGCTCAACGCGCTGGCTTCCGGCTTCTCCGGCATCCGCCTCTCCACGATGGAAACGCTGCTGCTGATGCTCAATCGCGGCGTGCATCCCGTGATTCCCGAAAAAGGCAGCCTCGGCGCGAGCGGAGACCTTGTTCCGCTTGCCCACATGGTGCTGCCGCTGATTGGGCTTGGTCAGGCGGAATACCGCGGCGAAGTGCTCGCGGGCAGCGAGGCGATGCGCCGCGCGGGCATTGCGCCCGTGCAGCTCGCGGCAAAAGAGGGACTCGCGCTGATCAACGGCACGCAGGTGATGACCGCCATCGGCGCGCTCTGCGTCCACGACGCGGTGCAACTGAGCAAGAACGCGGACATCATCGCTTCCCTGACGTGCGAAGCGCAGAGCTGCATCACCAAGGCGTTCGATCCGCGCGTGCACCTGCTGCGCGGCCACGCGGGGCAGATCGCCTGTGCGGAGAACCTCAGAAACATCCTCAAGGATAGCCAGCTTTCCGGCGAGATTATCCCCGGCAAGGTGCAGGACGCGTATTCCATCCGCTGCATTCCGCAGATTCACGGCGCGAGCAGAGACGCGATCGGCTATGTCTACGAGGCGGTCAGCCGCGAGATCAACGCGGTCACGGACAATCCTCTGATCTTCCCGAAAGAGGGAGACGTCATCTCCGGCGGCAACTTCCACGGCCAGCCGATGGCGCTCGCGTTCGACTTTCTCGCGATCGCCCTTGCAGAGTTTGCGAATGTATCCGAACGCAGAACCGAGCGCCTCGTCAACCCCGCGCTCAACAACCACCTGCCCGCGTTTCTCGCGCCCAACGGGGGCTTAAACAGCGGGTTTATGATCGCGCAGTACGCGGCGGCCGCGCTGGTTTCCGAAAATAAGGTGCTCGCGCATCCCGCGAGCGTGGATTCGATTCCCTCCTCCGCCAACCAGGAGGATCACGTCAGCATGGGTACCATTGCGGCGCGCAAAGCGGTCGAGATCCTCAAAAACGCGCAGCGTGTGCTCGCCATCGAGCTCTTTGCGGCGGGTCAGGCAACGGGCATGATCGGAACCGAGAAGCTCGCGCCCGCGACGCACGCGGCATACACTGTGCTCAGAGCCGAAGTGCCAATGGTCGAGCGCGATATCTTAATGTATGAACAGATGGGCAAATGCGAGCGCATCGTGATCGAAAACCGGCTGATTCCAGCCGTGGAAGCGATCACGGGCGAGCTGAACTAGAGAGGGGGTTGCGAAGATGAACGAGCATAGGACGATCTGCCTCGGCGGCGAGCTGCCGCCCATGCCGGCGTTTGAAGCGGGCAAGCGCCGCGCGCCGGATCGCGGATTCCGCCTCAGCCCCGCGCAAACGCGGCAGGCGCTAAAAAACGCGCTCAGGTATGTGCCGGAATCCCTCCACGAAACCCTCGCGCCGGAGTTTCTGCATGAGCTCAAGACGCGCGGGCGCATCTACGCCTACCGCTATCGCCCGCAGGGCCGCATCTACGGCAAGCCCATCGACCAATATAAAGGCAACTGCCTTGCCGGGCGCGCGCTGCAGGTAATGATCGACAACAACCTCGATTTTGACGTGGCGCTGTATCCCTACGAGCTCGTCACCTATGGCGAGACGGGGCAGGTCTGCCAGAACTGGCTGCAATATTGCCTCATCAAGAAATATTTGGAAGAGCTTACAGACGAGCAGACGCTGGTGCTGGAGTCCGGGCATCCCGTCGGGCTGTTTCCGAGTAAACCGGATGCCCCGCGCGTGATCCTCACCAACGCGCTGATGGTCGGCATGTTCGACAACATCGACGACTGGGAGATCGCGGAACAGATGGGCGTTGCCAACTATGGCCAGATGACAGCGGGCGGCTGGATGTACATCGGCCCGCAGGGCATCGTCCACGGCACGTTCAACACGATCCTTGGCGTCGGGCGCAAATACCTCGGCGTTTCGTCCGACGGCGACCTTAGTGGCAAGGTGTTCGTCTCGTCCGGCCTTGGCGGGATGAGCGGCGCGCAGCCGAAGGCCGCCTTTATCGCGGGCGCGGTCGGCGTGTTCGCGGAGGTGGATGCTTCCCGTATCCAGACCCGCCTCGATCAGGGCTGGGTCAACATGGTTTCCGGCGATCTGGACGAAGTGTTCTGCCGCGCGGAACAGGCACGAACATCGGGCGAGCGCATCTCGATTGCGTACCACGGCAACATCGTGGATCTATTGGAGGCGGCGATTGCGCGCGATTTCGCCATCGACATGCTCAGCGACCAGACCTCCTGCCACAACGCCTACAACGGCGGCTACTGTCCGGCGGGGTTGACGTTTGACGAGCGCACGGAGCTGCTGCACCATGACCGCGATGCTTTCGCAAAGCGCGTGGATGCATCTCTAAGAAGGCACTTTGACGCGATTGTCGCGCTGGCCAGCCGCGGCACGCGCTTCTTCGACTACGGCAACTCCTTCCTCAAGGCCGTGTTCGACGCGGGCGTGCGGGAGGTTTCGAAAAACGGTATGGACGCGAAGGACGGATTCATCTTTCCTTCTTATGTCGAGGATGTCATGGGGCCCCTCTTGTTTGACTACGGCTTTGGCCCGTTCCGCTGGGTGTGTCTTTCCGGCAAGCACGAGGATCTCGTGAAGACCGACCGCGCGGCGATGGACTGCATCGACCCCGCGCGCTGCTGGCAGGATCGGGACAATCACGCCTGGATTCGCGACGCGGAGACAAACCAGCTCGTCGTCGGCACCGAGGCGCGGATTCTGTATCAGGATGAGGAGGGTAGGTGCCGCATCGCGCTGAAGTTCAACGACATGGTGCGCCATGGCGAAATCGGCCCCGTGATGCTCGGACGCGACCACCACGATGTCTCCGGCACAGACTCGCCCTTTCGCGAGACCGCGAACATCAAGGACGGCAGCAACGTCATGGCGGACATGGCGGTGCAGTGCTTCGCGGGCAACGCCGCGCGCGGCATGACGCTCTGCGCACTGCATAACGGCGGCGGCGTGGGCATCGGCAAGTCGATCAACGGCGGCTTCGGCCTCCTGCTGGACGGAAGCGCGGGCGTGGACGAGATTATCAAAAGCGCGATGAGCTGGGACGTGATGGGCGGCGTCGCGCGCCGCAGCTGGGCGGGCAACGCAGGTGCGTTTGTCACGGCAAAAAGATACAATGAAAGAGAGAATAAGAGAGGGCACATCACCCTGCCGTTCCTGGCGGACGATGCGCTCTTAGATCGAGTATTAAAAGATAACTGATTAGGAGAGATGATATGGCTAAAATTATCGAATGCGTACCCAATATTTCAACCGCGGACGGCGACCTCGTCAATCAGGCCGCGGGCGTCGTGCGCTCCACGCCGGGTGTGACGCTCCTCAACACCTCCAGCGACGAGAGCCACAACCGCACGGTGATCACGTTCGTGGGCGACCCGGCGGGCGTCGAGGAGGCTGCCGTGCAGCTCGCGAAATTCGCCGCGCGCAACATCGACCTCACGAAGCACAAGGGCGAGCACCCGCGCATGGGTGCCATCGACGTGATTCCGTTTATCCCGATCCGCGAGGTGAGTATGGACGAGTGCATCGCGCTTTCAAAGAAAGTCGCTTCCCGCATCTGGGAGGAGGCGTGCATGCCCGTGTTCCTCTATGAAGCGTCGGCCTCCGCGCCGCACCGCGAAAACCTTGCCGCGATACGCAAAGGTCAGTTTGAGGGCATGGCAGAGAAGGTCAAGGAACCTGAGTGGGAGCCGGATTTCGGCGGCAAGACCATCCACCCGACCGCGGGCGTGGTGGCAGTCGGCGCGCGCGCACCGCTGATCGCGTTCAACATCAATCTTTCCACGGCGGATGTCGCGGTTGCGGACAAGATCGCCCGCGTGATCCGGCAGTCTGGCGGCGGCCTCAACTGCGTCAAGGCGCTGGGCGTGTTCCTCAAGGAACGCAACTGCGCGCAGGTTTCGATCAATATGACCAACTACTGCCAGACGCCGCTCTACCGCGTGCTGGAGTTCGTCCGCTTTGAGGCGGCGCGCTATGGCGTAAGCATCGTCGGCACGGAGATCGTGGGCCTTGTGCCCATGCGCGCGCTGATCGACAGCGCGGAGTACTATCTGGGGATTGAGAACTTTGATCCCGAAAATCAGGTGCTGGAGTATCGGCTGAACTAATTTTGATTTGTGCTTGACGGTAGCTAAACTGCGTATCGTTTGAATTGGAATCATGGAGGACAAGATATGCTCCTCATCCACAACATCGGCCTCCTGCAAACCCCTGTTGGCAACGCGAGTCTGCGGGGAACCGCGCAGGGCGAAAACCGGAAGTACCGCAATGCCAGTGTGCTGATCGACGGCGAAAGCATCGTCTCGATCACGCAGGACGGCGCTTTGCCCGCGTACCCGCAAGACGTGGAGCGGCTGGACGCGCAGGGTGCGTTTGTCACGCCCGGCTGGGTGGACGCGCATACGCACCTCGTCTTCGGCGGCTGGCGGCAGCACGAAATCCCGCTCAAGCTCAAGGGCGCGAGCTATCTGGAGATTCTGCAATCCGGCGGCGGCATCCTCGACACCGTGCGTCAAACCCGCGCACTCAGCGAGGACGATCTGTTCTCCCGCGCGATAGGTTTTCTCGACGAGCAGCTTCAATTCGGCGTGACCACGACGGAGATCAAGAGTGGCTACGGGCTGGATTTGGAGAACGAGCGAAAACAGCTCCGCGTGATCCGCCGCCTGAACGAAACCCACGCGATGGACATTGTAGCAACCTGCATGGCGGCGCACGCCGTGCCGCCGGAGTTTGCCGGGCGGACGGACGACTATGTGGACTATGTTTGCACCACGATTCTGCCGTGTGTTGCGGAGGAACAGCTTGTGCAATACTGCGACGTGTTTTGCGAGACGGGCGTGTTTTCGCCCGTGCAGAGTCGCCGCTTGCTGGAAACCGCGCGTTCGCTTGGCTTGGGGCTCAAGATTCACGCGGACGAGATCGACGCCATCGGCGGAGCGCTGCTTGCGGGCGAATTCGGCGCAATCTCTGCCGAGCACCTGATTGCAACGGATGACGCGGGCATCTCCGCGCTTTCGCGCGGCGGCGTCACCGCGTGTCTCTTGCCGCAGACCTCGCTCTATCTCAACAAAAACTTCGCCCGCGCGCGGGAGATGATCGCGCAGAGCGTTGCGGTTGCGGTAGCATCCGACTTCAACCCCGGCTCGTGCCCGTCGCTGAACCTCCAGCTCTCGGCGAACCTCGCCTACCTGCGCTATCGCATGACGCCGGAGGAGACTCTCACTGCGCTGACGCTCAACGCCGCCTGCGCGATCGGGCTCGGCGCCCGCCTCGGCACCATCGAACCCGGCAAGCAGGCCGACCTGACCCTCTGGAACACGGACGGCATGGAGATGCTGTGTTATCGCATGGGGACAAATCAGGTCAAGGCGGTGGTCAAGCGGGGGAAAGTTGTTGTCCGAACTTAAACATCTTGCAATCTCCTGTTTCGGCGGGGGATTGTTTTTTTCGTTCAATGGTTATATGCTCCAATGATTTTTAGGAGGTGAGTACGACATGCAAGCAGACGAACAGGAGCGTCTGGTTCAGCGGGAGATCGAGCGCCTGCGAAACGCGGATGAAGCGGCGCTTTGCGTGCTCAACGAGGATTCCGTGCAGCGCAGAACCGCGTGGTTTGAGGAAAACAAGAGCAGGTTTGCGTTTCTTGCGAACGACCCGCTCGAGGCAGCATATTCTGTGCTGTTGACTCGCTTTGGCATACCGTCCGAGGAAGCGCCGATCATATTCCGGGATGAGACGAGAATCCTCTTTCATTCGCAGAACTTCTGCCCAACGCTGGAAGCATGCAAAATCCTTGGTTTGGATACCCGCTTTGTCTGCAAGCATTTGAACGAAGATGCAACAAACCGTTTGGTTCAGTTGATCGATCCAAAGTTGCGGTTTTCCAGAAATTATGAGAAACTACGCCCATATTCGTCGTTTTGCGAAGAGATGATTACATTGGAGTCTGAGGACTCGTTGACTATTTGAATAATTACAATAAAAATAGCCACCCTCTGACGAGGGGGCTATTTTTTCATGGTAGCGGCGATCTGATTCGAACAGATGACACTCCGGGTATGAACCGTACACGGTTTGCAGTGCAAAACGTGCAAAAAAATCAGAAAATGCCCGATTTATGCGGGATTATTAGAGCCGATGGATGACCGGACGAGAGTGAGCATTGGTGAAGTGGCAAGAAATTGGCAAGAAAGAAAATGCTTTCAATATATTTTGTAAATTATACCCGTCTGTATTTGGCCATAAAAGGCGACCTTGAAATCTCGCCCCGTCGGCATGTCCAATGTATTCACCGTGAACTCATAAAGCCCTATCAAAGTTTGCTGACTTCTTTGCAAACAAATTGCGATTCAAATAGTTATATATTAATCAGTGCCAAACAATTGAATTATGTATTCCAGGATAACTACCCACCATGGATTTCTATTTCAGAGCCAACTACACGTAATGTTTAATAGAACTTAGAGAAATAGTAATAAGGACAGATATCCTAATTGAATGACACCTCATGAAGTGGTAAAGTATAAAAGGATATGTAAATTCTTGAGATCAGAAAACTGAAGTGCCATCATTACCAAAATTTAAACAATTAGCAGCAACTTGCTGACACGTTTTGGTTCAAAAAGAATTCTGGCTTTAGCCTGACCTGTATGAAAAAATTCTGAGAATTCGGGGAAAAAGCGATGGGAGCGCCTCCGATAGATTGGTAAACTCAGAGCTGTAGATTTGATGCCTTCATAGAGGGCAACCCCACCTCATTAAACATATATCTAAACAGGACCCAAAGCAAAAGTATCTGGAGGATTAGTAGTTGAACATAGCTATACAAATAAAGGAAAAGCGCAAAAGTTTGGAGCTAACGCATAAGGATTTCGCGGACGCTCTGGGTCTTGGAATAAATGGTGATAATTTACTACGCAAATGGGAGAAAGGAGAGGCGACCCCTGCTGACAGCATACTAGATAGAATTCTGAATTTTGCTATTCCAACTTCGTTTGATCAAAGCATAGAAACACCATCATTCACTTTCATAGATCTCTTCGCAGGTATTGGCGGGTTAAGGCTGCCATTCCAAGAGCTGGGTGGAAAGTGTGTATTTACATCTGAGTGGGACAGGTTTGCTCAGAAAACATACCGCATAAATTATGGTGAAACACCAATGGGCGATATAACAAAGATCGAAATCAATACCATCCCTGCTTTTGATATTCTCCTTGCGGGTTTTCCGTGCCAGCCGTTTTCTCAGGCGGGACTAAAAAAAGGATTTGAAGATACCCGCGGAACGTTGTTTTTTGAAATAGAAAGGATCATCTCTGCAAAGAGGCCGAAAGCTTTCCTCCTAGAAAATGTCAAGCAACTTCGAGGCCACGACGGTGGTCGTACGCTATCAGTAATAGTTGAACACTTGAAAGCGTTAGACTATTCTGTTAACTACGACGTTCTTAAAGCCGCCAATTTTGGACTCCCTCAAAACAGGGAACGTATTTATATAGTAGGCTTTAATAAAGATCACTTCTGCATTAACGACAATTACGCCTTTGCATACCCCCGACCAGTAAAAAAACCTACTAAACTTGGTGATATCCTCGAATACGAACCAAATGAACGATATACAATAAGTGATAGATTATATGCAGGTCATTTGAGGCGTAGGAAAGAACATAAAGAGAGAGGCAATGGATTCGGATTTACTATCTTCACGCCTGAATCCGAGTATACGAACACAATTAGCGCCCGTTATTATAAGGATGGAAGTGAAATTCTTATTGAACAGAGAGGAAAAAATCCGCGAAAACTAACACCGCGAGAATGTGCACGGTTGCAAGGTTTTCCAGAGGATTTCATTATACCCGTCTCTGATACCCAAGCTTATAAACAGTTCGGCAACTCGGTGGCTGTGCCAGTAATCAGGGCAATTGCGATACAAATGTTGAAAGAAATGGAAAGTTTCAAGCTGCGGAGCTGTGACTGATATGGCTGATTTCTTGAACGCTGAGAAACGCAGCTGGAATATGTCAAGAATAAAAAGCAAGAATACGAAGATCGAACTTGCAGTTCGTAAATACCTTTTTGCCAAAGGGTATCGATATCGTCTACATGTAAGAAATTTGCCAGGGAAACCGGATATTGTACTCAAGAAATACAAAACTGTAATCTTTGTACATGGTTGTTTCTGGCACCGACACGCCGGATGCAGAGACGCGACAACTCCAAAAACCAGATTGGATTTCTGGGAAAACAAGTTTCAGGTTAACGCCAAAAACGATCGAAGGAACACAGAGTTGCTGGAACAAATGGGATGGCAGGTCATTATAGTTTGGGAATGTCAGATTAATGGCCGTTTCGAAGAAACCATGAGCACACTGATAAAACAGCTTGACCTGCGAGGCGTTTTGATATGACGATGAATCAAGAATTGGAGGCTAAAATGAAAGGCGGAAAATCTGATGTCAGGCTAAAAAGTTTGGGCATGCTTATTAAAACTACCTCAAGTCGATATTCTAATGAGTTTGTCTGGCAGGACGTTACTCTCACTGACGAGTTTCAGCGCTGTTATACGTCGCATCTAAACCGTGCAAGGTACGAAATTGAGTTTTTTACTTCAACCGCGGTAATTACTACGCCGCAGTCAAGGTGTATTTTTGTTCCTAACCAGTGGTTTGTAATTGCTTCATATGTAATTGATATATATGAAGAATTAATCAGCTATAAAGAATTGTTTATAAAGATCGCCGGCCTGCGCGGTAAAAGACTGGACGAATACACAAAGCAGCTTCGAGACGCGACTACAGCAGATGAGAAGAGACGGTTCTCGGATGCGGCGCGACATGTGCTTATTAAAAAGAATCTAGATGAAGTGGAAATAATTGATACAACAGAGAAACTCTGGCGGTTTACAACCGATTACTCGTGGTGGTCAGGCCAGAAAACGATTGATCGCCATGATTTTCACATGTCCGTAATACTCAATATGCTTAACCTTGTGAATGCAAGTCAAAGCTATGTTGCCGACATCGTCAGCGTATACGCAAATGATAAAGAATTAAGATATCTTGTTAGAAGCACAGACAGATTTACGGTAAATCTGACTATGCCTGAAGGATGCTCTACTGATGGATTCACCCTTGATGCCGGTGAAGCATTTGGCAACGACCCTAAATCAAATAATGAAGAACCTACGTTTCAAGAAGCATTCGTTAAGTCGCGAATTAAAATAACTAGCAACAAAGTCAAGGAAATCAAAGTAAAAAACTGAAGAAAGGAGTGCAACGTGTTAGTTAAATGGATAATTGATGACAACCACCTTGCGCTTCAAAGAGGTGGAGAAAGAGAACAACTAACCGCAGCGGTTCTATTGGACTATCTCTCGGGGGATAAGCGTTTTGATGATGAGGATATTACTGACTTAAATCCGCGTGAGCTTTTTGTTGCCAAAGTCGGCATACCATTGAAGGCTGAGATTTGTCAGCTATCACAAGCCGCGAGCATAAATTTTTCACTTTATGTAATCCACCGTGGCGTGCGTATTTCCGTAGATATTAGGAATGGTGCTGTAATTGATCATGGTATCAATAATAACACTTGGTTCTATATAACCGGACCCATAGAGGAACTCAATGATTTCCTTAGATTAGCGAAAATTACGCAAACTGGAGACCTGCGTCTTCATCAGTACCTTGATCTAGTTCGACTTTGCGAGAAAGCGGACTTTACACTTATCGAAAACAGAATTGACATGTCACTGATTGACAAGCCGATTGCTGCAACTGGATTAGTACCGCAGCATGTAACTGCAGAATTGTACGGTTATCAGAAGACAGGCTATGCCTGGTTAAAGTACATGGCTGATGAAAGATGTGGCTGCATTCTCGGAGATGAAATGGGATTGGGTAAAACGCTGCAAATAATTTCGCTCATGAGTGATTATGCTGCAGATAAAAAGACTCCGATGCTTGTGATCGCCCCAGTTTCCCTTCTCGAAAACTGGAAAAGAGAAATCAACAAGTTCGCACCTGAAATGGAGCCTTATATCCATCATGGTATCCAAAGAACAGGTCGGTATCAAGAGCTAAAGAAGTACGACGTCGTGATAATATCATACAATACTGCAGTCAGTGATCTTTCAATGCTGCGGATGATAAACTGGCCGCTTGTCAGCGTTGACGAAGCGCAAAACATCAAAAATCCTTCTAGCGAACGAGCTCGATCTATAAAAAGACTTCCTAGAGATATGAGTATAGCAATTTCCGGAACACCCTTTGAAAACCATATAACAGATATCTGGTCGATCACGGATTTTGTATTTCCGGAATATTTGGGGACGTTGACATCGTTTAACGACACAGTTTCTGATGATGTATTTGGTGCCCAGCTAATCGAGCCAATGATAACTCCAATAATGATTCGACGCATGGTTCGGGATGTAGCTGATGATCTTCCCGAAAAAGTAATTATTCCTCAACCGATAAGAATGTCGGATACAGAGTGCTCGGAGTACGAGATTATTAGACAGGAAGCGTTTGCGAAATCACTAAACTCACCTCTTGACCTTGGGTTGCTTCAGAGGCTTAGGATGTTCTGTACTCATCCTGATATTATAGAAACTAATCAGTTCGGAGATCCATTAAACAGATCGATGAAGTACGAAAGATTATGCGAAATACTCGATGAAATTCTCATGAGCGGCGAGAAGGTGCTGATCTTTACCTCTTATAAAAAAATGTTCGACATTTTCACCCGTGATCTTCCGAGACGATATGGAATACTCGTTCTCGCTATAAACGGTGAAACACCGGTTGAAGATAGACAAAATTTGGTTGATACCTTTTCCGGCATACAGGGATCGGCAATTTTCATACTTAACCCAAGAGCGGCTGGCACAGGCTTGAATATAACTGCTGCCAACCATGTGATCCACTACAATCTCGAATGGAATCCTGCGCTGGAAGATCAAAGCTCAGCAAGAGCGTTCAGGAGAGGACAGGACAAAACGGTTTTTGTACATCGCTTGTTCTATGTTGATTCTGTTGAACAGATCGTCAATGAACGGATCGAAAGAAAGCGCGTAATATCGGAAGCTGCCATTGTCGGTACAAGTGGAATGCAGGAGAACCGTAAAGATATAACCAACGCATTGCTGCTTTCTCCGCTTCATTGATAAAATAAAGAGAGGATTGTTAGAGATGATTAAGAACGAAGAAATTACCCTGATGGAGGATATCGATCTTCCGCCCGATCCGGAAAGGATTATTAACGGGCTCAGAGATACAGGATATAGTTTTAATACTGCTATTGCAGACATTATTGACAACTCAATAGCCGCGCAAGCAACGAAAATTGATATCAATATCAACCTTGATCCGAGAAACGAACTTACCATCTACATAGCCGATAACGGCTGCGGGATGGATATGGATGGCTTGAAAAATGCCATGAAGTATGGTTCAAAAGCAAGAATAGATCCAGGAAGTCTCGGGAAATTTGGGTTAGGTTTAAAAACCGGATCAACGGCTTTCTGCCGCTGTTTATCAGTTGTGTCAAAAAGCGTAGATGATGATACTCTTCGTAAGGTGCAATGGGATCTTGATTATATTGCCAAGACGGGTTCATGGAAACTAAAGAGTTTTTCAGTCAACTCTGTTGAGCAGGAGATGCTTGAGAACACTGCGGGTACTGGATCCGGTACGTTAGTAGTTTGGGAGAAAATCGATCGCTTATTGAAAAACTATACAAACAAAGGAAGCGGACAAACTGCGCTTAACAAAATTATAAATGGATTGCTGTTTCATATTTCTATGATTTATCAACGATTTCTTGATCCTGCCGACACCAGAGATAGAAATATTGAAATAAATCTGAATGGAAGAAAAGTTACCTTTTGGGATCCGTTTTGCGTGAATGAGTCAACAACAGAGAAGCTCATCGAAGAAAACATGGAGGTGGAACTGCCGGGCGGAATAGTGTCATCATTATTGATCCGCGCATATATGTTACCACGTCGTGACGATTTCTCTAATATTCAGGCTCGTGATACAGCAAGAATAAGCAATGAAACCCAAGGGTTTTATATATATCGTGAAAACCGGCTCATTCATTATTGGGACTGGCTTGGTATGTTTATGAAGGAGCCCCATTTTTCGCTTTTGCGGGTTGAGTTTTCATTTGATCATATCCTTGATGATGTGTTCAATGTTGATATCAAAAAATCACGAATATTGCTTAACGAGGATATCTTCAATCATGTTAAGGATCAGGTAATGCCTGCACCGCGCCGTGCTGCGGAGGAAAGATATCGTCGAGGCACCGCTGGAAAGGTGGCTATGCAGGGACGGGATGCTCACGCTTCGTCGAATAAAAACATAGACGATAAAGCACCGGCTGTAGAACAATCGAAGACGGAAGTAACTGGCAATGATGAAGTGAACCTGACTAACCAGTACGGAACTTTTAAACATAAAATAACAATACGTTCCTCGGCAAAACCAGGGCAATATAGAGTCATTCCGGTCGAAACTCTACCCGATGGACAGTTGTGGAACCCATGTATTGCAGAAGAACGACACGCTGTTGAAATTAATCAGGCGCATCCATATTATCAAAAAGTCTATTATCCAATTCTTTCACAGAATGTAATGGTGACGGGTATGGACGCATTGCTGTGGGCTTTGGCGGAGGCGGAACTGTCAACCGTCAATGATCAGACAAAGGAACATTACGAGGATATGAGGGTTCAAGTATCCCGCTTCCTGAAAAAACTTGTTGCTGATTTACCTGATCCCGATCCTGACCCTGATGAGGAGGCATAACTTGTGATTAAGCAAGCGGGGCAAATCAAAGATGCATTGGAAAAGATATTTGACATACCATTTTTTGTTACCGGCGGTATTCAGAACGGAGAGCCATGGTTTGCGATAGGTCCTGAGAATGCAAGTCAGGAGTTATTCAGGTTGAGTGTGTTTTTCAAAAATGCCACCCGTGTGATAATCGATTTTGAACCTGAAAAATACGCTGCGCCGCTGATAATGGATATGGCGAAAGCATCGTTGGAACAGAAGCTCCTGTTTAAAGAGTATTCTGATATGCTCCAAATTCAGAAGCTTGCACGCGTTGATTTGTTTATAAATAAAATTAAGTACGAACCTAGCTGCCCTGCTTCTTGGCCAGCTGAATGGACGGGACTATCTTGCAGAATTACACGCAGCCCCGTAACCAGCGACGACGAGAAGTTTGACTTGGTTGATCTAACAATAGAATGGGTTAGTAATGCTCTTGGTATGTTTCTTTCTCTGATGCACATCGTTCCAATTGATAATGATATTCCGGAGAAAACTACAGGTTATACTGAAGGGAAAGAGTATATTACAACCTCGAAGAGATATGAGCGTAATCCGCTAAACAGACAACTGTGTGTTGCCTCCAAAGGATATATTTGCGCTATCTGCGGCTTTGATTTCAGTTCAACCTACCGTGATATCGGCAATGGATTCATTGAGGTCCATCATATCGAACCATTATCTATGATGGAAGATGAACGGGCTATAGACCCGATCAAGGATCTTATACCTGTATGTTCAAACTGTCATTCGATGATACACAGAAGGAAACCTCCGTTACTTCCCGATGAGCTTCAAGAAATGATGATAAGATCCTGAATGACAAGATTTTTCAGACACTGGCATCAGATAGAAATAATATGGATCTCAGGTTTCATATAAAAAGATTAGTGAGGTTGTCTGTATGTCGAGGTATATCAACTTCTTTGAAGAGGAAGTAACACTACAAGTCATTATGGCCTATTTATATAATGGGAAAAGTCACAGGCAGATTCAAAGAGAGATTCTTGGATTGCCGGCGCCAGCCCGCGGAGGCGGCTTTATTGCTATGGATATCTTGCATAATTACAATATCCACGGAGACAAAAAGGGACTACTACAGAGAATTGATATTCTCGATGCATTGAACAATGCTTCAGAAGAATTTGCGCTGGCTTTAAGAAAGGTTATGGAATATAAGCGATTTGAAAAGCAAGTCAGAGACAATATTGGAAACAAGAGCTTTTTCATTAATAGCGGAAGTACAGAAATTACTGCAACAACAAAGGTTCGGATTAATCAATCGGTCTTAAGAGACTATGTGCTCCGTCTTTATAATAACGAATGTGCACTGTGTAATATTAACAAGACGGATTTACTTGTATGTAGTCATATAAAACCATGGAGCATAGATGAAGAGAACAGGTTAAACCCAAGTAATGCTATCTGTTTTTGTGTACTGCATGACAAGTTGTTTGATAAAGGTTATTTTAGCATTGATAATGATTATGGGATAATCTACGGTACAAAAGCAGACTCGCAAATTAGGGAATTAATGAATGGACTGCGCTTTAAGAAGCCTAAAGACTATTTGCCAGATACTTCGTTCTTAAACTATCATTATGATGAGATATGCAAGTAGAGACAATAGAATGAGGCATGTAACGTTTTTGAGAAATTGCGCTGTTGTTTAACTTGATAACATTCAGTAAGTGAATTGCATGCCAATCCAAATTGTAGTAGAATGTCATAAACATAATCTTTACCCGTGAGGTGAAAAATGCAGAATGTAATTGATGTTTTTCAAGAACTAGCTTCGACCAACTCGCTGGT
>DATMYE010000008.1:0-22570 GCA_035561095.1 Clostridia bacterium
CGTCTCCGCCCTCGTATATCGTCGCGTCCTGCAGCCAGCCCGCGACAAGCTTCACATGGCCTGGCGGAAGCGCCTTCTGCCACTCGCCTTCCAGCTTGAAGCTTTGTGCGTATCCATCGACTCCGGTGACATTGCTGCGAACCAAGTCGCTGGCGGCGGTTGCGACGTCGATCGTATTCTTCACGCCGCCCTGATCGCGCTCGGATGTGATGTGCATGGCGGCAAAGAATTTCAGCCACGCCTCATCCGTGATCCGCTTGAACAGGTAGCTGTAAACGAACTTTCCCACTCGGAAGGAGATCTCGCGCGGTGTGGCGAGATCCAGAAATACATTCTGTTGTTGCTGCTTTTCAGTGTCGCTCATGGCGCTCCTTTGATTTGTTTTCCCGGTCCTGTTGCTCGCAATTCGCAGGAAGGAGAGGAGCCTGCCTCCAGGGAAAGGCCAGGACCGGGAAACTTCGTTTTTCCTGTCACCGAGGCCGTTGCAGTGTTGGCCTCTGCCGCGAAGCGCTGCGGCCTTGCGATCGCGAAGCTGCGATCCGTATTTCTTTGAGGGTGGGACCGGTTTTGGACGCCGGTCCCTTTTGCGGTCAGGCACCCTTTTTCCCATGCGGGCGACCGCTGCCGGAAACTTTATGCTCCGACCAGATACGTCGTCTGGTTGTTCAGCACCGAAACCTGTACGACATCGCTCGCGCCGAGCTTCATCATGGCCTGCTCGTCAGTCTCGATCTGCCAAACCTGATCCATGCCGTCGACGCCGATCTGCGCCGCCGAAAGATAGATGTTGGGGTACTTGATGTTCAACTGCGCAGCAGCGCCGGAGTTCGTGTTGATCTGAACCTCCTGGAGCGTGTCGTTTAACAACAGCGTGCGGATGTTGTCGACGTTCTTCGCGGAGATCGTCGCCGAGAACCGCGTCCGAAATTCCTGCAGTCGCATGAATGAGGCGAACTTTCCGCCGCCCGGAGCGCGATGTGGAACCACGCCGATGGCGAAGGTCACCGACCAGTTGCGAATCTGCTCTTTGATCGAGACCGCCGCCCCCGAAGGTCCAATCAGAAAATCTGTATCGTTGCCCATGAGCAGTGTGCCGACTGCGGACGCAACCGGAGCCGCCATCGCGCCATCGGTATGGCGGCCGCTACCGACCATCGACGCGCGGAACTGCAGCGGGCCGCGATCGCTGCCCGAGATCTCCAGCTCGGCGATCGCGAGATCCTGCATCTTGTACTTCAGGTCCGCCGTGTCCTCGAAGTAGATCGTGGTGACTGGCGCCTGATTCGACGAAACCAGTGGCTTGAAGGCGTGCGTTTTCACGCCCGCGCCGGTCGTCGTCACATCCATGAATGCGAAGGCACACAGCCAGCCGGCCAGAACCTCGTCCAGGTCGCCGCCCATCTGGAAGTCAGTGAATCGCCCGATCTCCTGGCGCACGGTGGCCCACTGATGACCTTTGTTCCCGCGCTGCAGGTTGCTGTACCACTCCTTCTTGATGTTGGCGAAAGAGCCTGGATCGATGATCGGCGGCCGAAGAGTCATGGCGGCATCGGCGAGCGCGGTACCGAACGCATTCTGTTTGTTGGTGCTCAGCGTGATGTTACGTGCTTCTACTGTCTGTTGCTCGAAAGGCATGTGCTCCTCCTGGCCTTATTCTTCGACCAACTCGAACAAAGGCTGGCCATCGACATTGCGGTCCGAGAGAACTACTTCCCAATCGAACGCGCGCGTGATCTCTCGGTTCACCTCGCCGCGCCGGAATTCATACTGCCGGATTCCGCTCACCACCAGCACGGATCCGTTTTCGCCGGCGAGCTCCTCGCCAAATGCGGTCAACTTCACTGCCACGAAATCAGGTTTCTCGCTCGCCATATGCTTCCTCTCTACACCGGATACAAACGCACCGGATATGTCAGCTCCACGTAATGGACGAGCGCGCCTGCGAACATGCCGCTCGTCTGGTAGCGTCTGCTCATCGGGCCGGATTCCAGGCACGCGCCACCCAGTTTGCGATCGCCTTTATTGAACGCCTGGCGAAGCGCCTCGACATCGTTGCGGAACTCTCGTCCGGAATTCTTCTCGGCATTGAGCGATCGCCATCCGCGAATCACGAGCTGGTGACGATCGTCGACAACCGTCACGCCCCGGTCCGTACTCTGCGTCGTTTCGACCAGCACCGTCCAGCCATTGATCCGTTGCTTCAACTCTTCAACGAACTCCTTCTGGAACTGGTCGGGATCGGTGATGCTCTTCTCTTCGTCGTACACGAGGACGCCGACTCCGGGGAGAGTCTTCATCCGTGCAACGACTGCGTTAATGGCGTCTTCCAATGACATCTATGCCAACCCTGCTGTCATGATCGCCTCGGCGATCTCTCGCTCGATCACATCCGGACCGAGATTGACTAGTTTCTCCGTAGCTTTCTGAAACATGAACGCGCCATTGGTGCCTCGCTTGGCGATCTTTTGCGCCACGGCGAATGCGATCGATCGTGCCGCCTGTTCATCTCCCACGCCGAACTTCTGCTTCACCCACAGCATCAATGGCGTGATCGGAGGAAAGTGCGGCCGCGTGCCGGTCTCGACCGGCAGTACATACTTCTCACCCGGAGGCGTTGCGTGGATCGTGGCAATCAGGTTTCGCCCGCCCGCAAAGTCCACCGTGATTCCATTTGCCAGGTATCCGAACGCAGTCGGCGTGTTCTCCTGGACGTAGCCAACACCGGTCCACGCGAGCTTCTCGATACCGTTCGCAAGTCCCTGGTGCATGGCTGCGCGTATGTCGGCCGAGGCTTGCTCCGCTCCCGTGATTCGGACCTGTAACTTCATCTGCGCCTCTGGTGCGTGAGCCGGTCACCGCCGAAGCTCAGGCCTGCTTCCATTTCGCCCACGGCTACGGCCGCCGATTGTCCTGCGCCTTCGGAGGATCCGCCTGCCTGGATTCCGAGCGCCTTGTAATAGCGCTGCCATGCAGCCTTCGCGAGCGCCAGGTATTCCTGGCTCTTCGACCGCCAGTTAACGACGTCGGCCGAGATCTGCGGGTCGACAGTCCCGCCGTACTTGGTTGCGAGTACTTCAAGCGCGATCGCAGCGGCGCAATCGCACACCGCCTCGAAGTCCACATCGGCAATCGTCGAGCCGTCGTCTTTGTGTGGAGCGGTGAAGGTGCTCCAGATCTTTTCGCCATCAGCCGGCGCAGCCGACATGAACCGCAGCTTCAGTCCGGTTGGCGTACGGTAAATGCCGTAGTCTGCGTCGTCGATGTAAGTCGCCGGAATGTTGCCGATCGGATACTCGACCTTCGAAACCAGCGAGAAGCCGTCGACAAACTCTCCAGGCAGCGCGATGTCATTGGTGCCGTTGCCGAGGATCTCGACGACCTTCACATGTGGGCGGTCCTTCGAAAAGACCTGGCCGATCGCCTTCGCAATGATCGCGCGGCGGTCCTCGTCCGAGAGCTTTCCCACCGGATCCTGGATCAACGTGCTTAGCCGCTTCTGGAAGTCGTCGATCGTCTTTGCCACGTCAATCGCCTCGAATGATGCCCAGCGCAAAATGCGCTACGTCATCGCTATACGATTTGTGATCTTCACGGCCCTGGTTGTAGCCGTCCATGAAGATCGGGTTCTTGCTTTTCGGCGCGTAGTGCGAGTGCCCGAGGATGAGTTTTTCCGTGAGCACTCGCTCTACTTCCGCCAGCTTCTGCTCGGCGGTCATTAAACGTCGACCGCCATGCAGAGCAGGCGAACCGTCAGGTCCTTCGACGTGGTGCCTGGTATCGCATCCACATCGACGGTGATTACGTCACCGACTTCACAAGGCACGCCGGCAGGTTCACCGACGACACCCACGGAAGGTTTCGCTTTCACGAACTTCGTGGCCGATCCCTGGGCGATGCGCAGTGCCTGCGCCGCCATGATCGACGCGCCGCCCTTGTTCACGTCCACGTCGGTGTTGCCGGATGTACTGCCCGTGGTGTTGAGCGCCGCTTCTGCTTCGAGAATGCGGCAACGTGTCATCACGCTGTGCGTGGCTTGCCCGGCTCCGGCCGCCAGGTTGCCAGGTACAACCATCGTGATATGAAACAACCGATTGCGCTGGGTCACCGAAAACCTCTCTCCGCTGCGGACTCATGAATCGCGCCTCGCCCAGCTCCGCAGCCAGCGGACGAGGCGCGCGAATCAGCGAATCGTTTAGGCGACGACCGCCTTGCCGATGCCGCGATAGTCCGTCGCAACCGCGCCGAACACGAACCGCACCTTGTACTGCAACTGGTCGTTCGTGAACTGCGTGCCCGTGCGAGGATCGTTCGCGAGCAGGATCGTCGGCGCTTGCTGGTTGTCCAGGAAGCCGACTTCGATCGACGGCGCATCGGCCACCGACGTGCCGTAGTACCAGTCGTTGGTGTCCGTGAACAGCTCGTTGACGATGATCCGCTCGTCGCCCGCGCCGAACTTCTGGAACCAGTTATTGGTGCCGGAGTCGTTGCGGTTGATCTGCCGCGCCGTGGGTTCGAGATCGACGGGAACGGCGATCCAGTTCAAGCGCAGGCCCAGCCGCTTGTTGGAGTCCTTTTCCGCCTGCTTCGCCAGCGCGATCGCGCGAACGTCGAGCTCGGCCGCCGACAAAGCAACCGCGCTCAGGTTCGAGTGCCCGGCGTGGAACAGCGCCACTCCATCGCCGCCGAAGTTCGGGTTGTTCACCAGGATGTCGGTGATCACCTGCTTCAGGGTGCGCCGTGCTGCGCGCGCCAGGCGCGACGGGAACTGCGCGATCTTCGAGAGGTCATCGTTGCGGATGGTCTCTTCGGAGATCGTCAGGATGCCGCCCTTCTTGGCCATCGTGAACGAAACCTTCTCGTCCGTGGGCTTGGTCAGTTCCGTGTACGGACCCGCTTCAGCCACCGTCGGCAGATCGCCGAGGTAACCCATGCGGACACGGTCCTGCGTCTTGAAGTCCGGAATCCCGCCCGGCGTCACGACGTAGAGCTGTTCCAGTCCGCCCATGCCGACCTCGGCATAGTCCTGGAGCAGTTTCTTCGTCATCGAGTTGAGCAGGATGTTCGGGAAGTCGGCCGTCGAGATCGCTTCCGAGACCTTGTAGAAGCCGTTCCCCGCACCAAGCGCGCGGAAATCGCGATCGCCGGTGATGATGATGTAGGCTTCCTGGAGCCCACGGAACGGACGGACGTTCGCGTCGGCGAGCGCGGTCTTCACTCCGAGCATCGCGTCGCAAGCGAGCTGGACCTTTTCCACGCTCTCTCGTCCGACTTCGACGCCGGTTGCACCCACGCGAGTGATGGTTTCCAGTGCGGCCAACTCGGTGCGCACGGCGGTGATCTTGGTGTCGATTTCCGCATCGGTCGGCATGCGATCGACGAAGTAGTCGCGGACCAGGTTCTGTCCAGGGACGGGCAGCTTCGAAGCCGCCAGCTTGCCTTCGATGCGATTCTTTGCATCGAGCTTCTGCGCGTCGGCCAAGACTTGCCGTGCCTGCGCAAGAGCGTCGGCATCAGCCGTTTGGGTTGCGGGCTTCACCTTGGCAGCAAGTGCCTCGGTAACTTTGCCCAGGAATGCCTCGTGCTTGTCTTCCGACAGCGCGTTGAATTCCGTCGTGAGTGTGGTAGCACCCGCGGCATCGAAGGCCGCCAGTGCCGTGAGCACCATGAGGATGCGAGATTTCATCGCCTCTCCTTCTTCATTTCGGCCAGCGCCGCTAGCGCCGCCTGGATTATTCCCACCGTTGCCGGCAGGAGAACTTGTGCGGACCGCCGCTGCCTGCAGCTCGGCGATCTCCGCTGGAACGTGTTGCGACGCCGCGACGCGCGCGGCCGTGAGAAAGCGCCCGCCAGCTGCTGCCTCGGCGCAGAGGTCCACGCTGATCAACTTTGCGAAATCGGTTGCCACCAGGCAGTCGCGCCCTTCCACTTTGCCCTTCTTAAACCCGAAGTAGCCGAGGACCGAGACGCCGAACAGATCGAGCTTGTTCGCGTCGCGCGCGGCGGCAAGTTTGCCCTTGATCTCGGTTTCGGTGGGAAACAGATTGACGTGCGCCAGGGCTTCGCCTTCGGCGCTCGCGAACGAGCCGCGATCGAGCCAGCCGGCAACGCGAGCGGGATCCTGCTCTTCAACCTGCGTCTCGGGGTGGCGACGGCCAAAGCGAGATCCGTTCACCGACGCGGCGACCTTTGCGACAACTTCAGGTGGGAAGTACTGCGGCAACGGAGCCTGTCCGCTGGCCAGCGTGACTTTGCCGAATCCCCATCCTGCCTTCATAACAACAACCGGCCAGGTCTCGTCAGTCGGGCCAGCCGCGGCCTCGGACGTCATCACGAAGTGGCCAAACGATTCGGCGACGGGGATGTATGCAGTCTCGACCGGCTGAGGATCTCCATCGAGCACGATCACGTCGTCTTGGCCGACGCTGTAGTTGAACCGGAAGAGATCGCCGGTGTCGTACTCGCGCGCGATCACATAACTCGGAAAGGTCTCGATCACGCAGTAGCGCGAATATCCATCTTTCCCATTGCCGTATTTTCCGCGGATCGCATCGTGTATCTTCTGCGTTAACTCTTCCAGTGACATCATGGCCCAGGGTCCCTCGAACTGTTTTCCGGTCTCTCCCGGATGCCACACCACTTCTCAGCAGGTGTCGCTCTTCGTCGTTATAGGAAATTACGTGGTCGGTGCCTCGGCTGCCTTTTTGATCGCGTCGAGGATCTCGTCCTTCTTCGCGCCGTCGGGCAGCGTGATGCCGTGCTCCTTCGCGTACGCGACGAGTTCAGCGACCGTCATCTTCTCGATCGGCTTCTGCTCGCTCGCAGCAGGTGCGGCGACGACTTCGAATTCGTACTTCTTTCCATCGGCCGTCACCACTTTGCCGGTTGCTTCGTCTGCCTTCAGGATCATCCACGCCGGCAGCGACTTCGCCTGCGCGACGCTGGTGATCTCCGGCACGCGGAGCATCTGGTTTGCGAACTTCGTTGCGTACTGGGCGGCTTCAGCCTCGCTGCCGTTCGAGTCGATCAAGCCCTGCTTGCGGCCCTCGGCATAACGCTGCTTCCACTTCGCCTGCTCGGCTGCCGGCAGGATCGCCGGCGCTGCGGGAATTTGACCTTCCATTTGTTTCGTCTCCTCTCTTATGCGACCTGGACACTGATGCCCAGATCGCGAAGTACCTTCTTGTGCACCGACGTCGGCCGAAGCGCTTCGTCGTCGAAGTGCGGCTGCTCAAGGCAGTGACAGTTGATGGTGTTCTCGGCCGATCCGCTCGGATCCCGCGGGAACATCAGCAGCTCGGGCGGAGCACCCGGCTTCACCGGGATCTCGAACGCCTCCTCCACTTCCTTGACTTGTCCGTCTGCCAGGATGTGCGTTATGCGTGGCAGCTTGGCCGCATTCAGGTGCTTCCACTTTTTCTTCAGGTCGGGATGGCGCGTCTTCGCTTCCTGCAGCTTCGCTTGCGCCGCCATCGAATGCACGCGCAGGATCTCGTTCTGCGCGATCGTGATGGCACGCTCACCGATCTGGTCGAACATGCTCGGCTTGCTGCCCTTGTTCAGTGCCATGCCGATTTGCTCGATGATGTCCGTAATCTGCTGGCCTCCGAGGAACGCGCGCTGGATCGCGCCATTCACCTTCGCGGCGGCATCCTTTGAGAGTGCCGTCACCAGGTCAGCCGTATAACCCTGCGCGATCGCCAGGTGTGTACTCGAGAGACCGCCGATCGCAAACGGTTCTAAGCCGGCCGCCGACAGCGGAGCGCCGATCGTGGCGGTACCGAGCCGCGATGCGTCCGTTTGCATCGACGTCATGAACGCCGTGCTCTGCTGGCGGAACAATTCGAACTCCTGGTCGATCGAGAGCTTCAGCGCGCGAAGTTGCGCGGCCGAGAAGCTGTTCGGATTCAGCGACACCAATTCGCCGAGGATGCGCTTACGCGCCTGGTCCAACATCTCCAGGACTTTCTTCCTGGCGTCGGGCGCGAGCTGATGCGACTGCGCGATCAACTCGTTTACCTTCGCCGCGAATTGTTGCTGTGTCGTCATTTACCTTTGACTGACTCCCGGTCGCCCTTCTATCGTTACCGTTCGGCCCCTTCTTTGACCCCACACTTTCCGTGCGAGGCACTCGCCAATGGATAGCAACGCCATCACTAACCAAGTAATTACCGCCGTCATCAGCGGTTCGGTGGGCATCCTGCTAAAAACGTTGTGGGATGCTGCCGGCCGATGGGCATCCAACCAACAAGCAAGAGAGACACTCAAGACGACGGTTAGGAGAAATCGCGAGATCATCGCGAGCGCCTTGGCGCTGGCGTTCAACCTTTGGGCTCTCCTGTCTCTCATGCTTAAACCGTCCTTACCAACTCGCTTCGACGTCTTCGGCATCGTTGGTTCGATACTCGGATGCTTGCTCTTTTCTGGCATCATCGCCTTTGAACTAGCCCTCCGTCGGCATCAGAAACCCTGGCGTGACTGAACCTTGTCACTGGACGACACCCCCGCCCTGTTCGATCCGGCGTAGCGCCGCGTCGAGATTCGCCTGGCTATTCAGATCGTTCACTTCCTGCGCGCGCCGGGCCTGCGATTCCTCTTGCGCCTTCTCGAACTCTTCCTTCGAGTCGACTTCGATCCCAACCTGTGTGAGTACAACGTGGAACGCCCGGGCTGCAGTCTCCTCGCGAATCCATCCGCGATCGGCCGCCATCGAGAGCGGACTCACGATCGAGCCGAGGACCGTAGAGCCTTTCTGCAGGTCCTTTGGACTGAGATCTGGAACCTGCAGCGTCCACTCGATCGACATCGACTCGGCAATCACGCCGTGCAGCTTCGCCTGGTACAACGCGAAGTTGAGTACCGACGTGATCACGCTTTTCACAACCTTCTGCCGCGCCGTCAGTTTTTTGATCGTCGGCTCACCCATCTCGCCGGCAGTCGCGCGGTTGGCGTCGGTCGGATCGGCGAACCAGTGTCCAGGGAAGCCCATTCCGCCGAGTCCGTAGAACTTCAGACTCGTGATCGTGTCGCTGAACTCGGCACTCTTGAAATCCGGCGAAAGCGCCTTGATCTCGACCTGGTCGTTGGTGAACTGGGTGCCGCCCTGGCGTGGAGGATTCTTGAGGATCTGCCCCTTCATCTCCTGGACTTTCTTTTCGTCCGCGCCTTTGAAGACGAAGTGCCACAGCCACGCGTTCATGAAACGAATGCGATCGGCCGCGTCGAAGACGATCTGGTCGAGCACGTCGGCCCAGTCGGCAATGCAATACAGATCGGAGATCCCGCGGCTTGCGGTCTTGCTCTTGTTGATCGCGAAATAGAAACAGTCGCCGGCCAGTTGTCCGAACGTCGGCGAGTATGGATCTTCGTCGAGACGGATGATCCGCAGGCGCCGCCCTTCGGTTTCGCCGATCTGCTTCCTCAGTCGAACAGCTATCGGAATCGTGATCTCTTCCCGGCCGTCGCCTGTCTTCAGCAGGCCGTGCTCGATGCAGTCGATCTGCAGCGGATCGACGTAGCCGATGCGCACGAAACCATCGACTGGATTCACCGCGACGGGAATGCAGAGCTCGCCTAGCTTCGACAGTTCCTCGGACCACTCTTTTGCGCTCTGCTCGATGTTGTTGATCGAGTCATTCCAGAACCGGTCAATGACTTCCTGGACAACTTCCTCGTCGGCCGAAGCGGCGATGTTCTCACCGACAACGAACTCGGTGATCATCTCCGGAATGCGCTTCGCAAACGGCAGCCGGGTCGCGATGTACAAGCACACGAGCTGCATACGCTCGTGCTCGACGGGGCTGAGGTCGCGGCGCGAGTTCGACGAAGTCAGCCGCTTGAAACGTGGATCTTCCGGATCTAATCCGGCTACCTGATAAACGCTGCTCTCGAGAGCGGCTTCAACCTTGGCGATCGCCTGAGGCTCTTGTTGTGTCGCGCTCATGGCGGCGCGTGCTTCACGGAGATCCAGGGCTTCAATCTTCATATCGCTCTCCTCCGTGGACGGACCGCGTATTCAACTTGTGCATCGGCGGCGACTTCCTCGCCGCGATCGCGCATTGCTCTGCGGGCAGCGTCGCCTCGGAAGATTCCACGCGCCGCCCGCTGCACCATTTCCTCTTGTGTGCTTTCGGCTACGGCGGCAGGTGCGCTCTCGGCAGCCAGGTTCGCCATACACTTCCCCCAAAACTCGTCGGCGTGCCCGTACGCCTTGCGGCGCTGTCCGCCGGCGACGGGAGTGTCAGTCTCGATCTGGGGAGCATCGAACTTAACGCCGGTGGCTGTAGGCATCCGCTTAATGGAGAGCCAGGCAGCGCGGATATCAGGGTCGTAAGGAATGCGATCAAGGCCTTTCTCCAGGCGATTCTTCATGTTGATCGCCATGTGCGTTTTAATCGCGACACCTTTGTCGTTTTTACCGGCGAAGTTCACGCCGATCACTTTTCCCCGGCACGCCTGGTCGAGGTAATCAAAAATGCCGACGCCCATGCCTGTGGCATCGACAGCCGTGCGTGTTGCCATTTCCACCCACGGCAGAAATTCGTTGTGCTGTTGCGGGAAGGGCATCCCGACCAGGCGAAGCACCAGGCGCGTCCAAGCCACATCTCCGAGCTTCTCGTCGAGCCACAGCACACTCTTGTTTCGGTCGCGCGCGACATCGATCCCGGCAAACAGCGGTCCGCTTGCGGTGTAACCGGCTGGCCAATCGAGCGTGGCATTCGGGTTCTCGGCCAACTGGATCAGTTCGTTGGTGAGCCAGGACCCAACCGCCTGCAGGAAGACGCACAGGAACTCTTGCGAGAACGTCTGCTCGTCTTTGAACAGGTTGCGCATCTGCCGCAGGTTGATCGGGCAGCCCTGGGCGATCGCCATGTGGACATCAACCCAATGCCATGACCAATCGTCCGCGCGAACTGGATTCGTCTTCGGTGCCACACCGTCGACAAGCCCAAACTCTTTTGCCAGGTCGTAGAACTTGCCGATCTGACCGTTTGGTGTCGAGAGCACATCGAGCTCGTTACCGAGCGCAACCTGCCGAGCGATCGCAGCCCAGATCGAATAACTGTCCTGGTGATGGCCGAACTCATCGAGAACGGCATCTCCCGGATAGCCGCGCGCCGTGCGTGGGTTCGCCGGCAGTGCGATGATGCGTGCTCCGTTCGGTAGCTGAATCCGCTGTTGCAGGATCTCGCTCTCGCCATCGATGTCGACGAAGAACTCGTTTTCAAACAACTGCATCGTCGCACCGATCGCCTTCACATTCTTCGAAAGCTGGTCGATGAACTCGACGGATTGCGCATGCGATGCGCTCAAGACGGTGGCCGTGCGGTTTTCATGTTCCAAGCAGCGGAACAGCCGGCGCAGGCCGGTGCCGTACGAGAAACCAATACGCGCAGACTTCACAGCACCGCAGAAGCGAGATGGGTCGTCGATCCACGCCTGTTGATACGGACGAAGCTGGATGACTGGAGGTACCGTGTATTTGCGCGAGACTATCTGCGCCCGCGCAGCTTTTGGTACCGACCGACCTTTTGCTGGTTTCGTCATGCGCTTTTCTGCACAGGAGGCAAGCCAAACACTCGCTGCCGAATGTTGTTGATGTCGTCCTGCGTGATCGCCTTACCCTTCGCCGACTTCTTCGCCATCGCTTCCGTGGCTTTATCGGCCGCATTCTTCTTTTCCGCGATCTCCCGTTCGAGGATCGCAATACGTTTCGACTCGGCTTCCGCGCGGACCCGCTTCGACTTCGCGTCCGTCATCTTTGCCGCCAGATAGCCAAGCGATTCCACGGCCTTCGCGTACTTGTCGCGCGTCTGCGCCTTCATCACCGAGAACACAACATCGGACAACGCGTTCACTGCCGCGTCGCCCAACTGCTCGACGTCGGCGATCTTCGCGATCGCCTTCGAGAACTGCCGCGCACGCTCGGCCTCGGCCGCCAGCTCGTGCGATACCTGCTCGATCCGCAGGTCGTACCAGCGCTGCAGATTCGAGTGCGGCAAGCGGAGATCCGGAAAGAGTTCCAGTGTCGCCGTTGGCAACTTGTCCCACGGCACGAACCCTTTCGACATCTCCTCGATCTCCAGCCACGTCTTTCCTTTCGCGCGCAGTTTCTGAATGCGCTCGTGCACTTCGAGTGGCAGCTTGTCGATCTTGAGCGGCTGCCGAACCTCGCGCTTCTCGCCGGTTCTGGGACGCGATTTCTTCATCAGTCGATCGGCACCGCCGGATCCTCGATCTTGCTGCCTTCCTTATCGCGCAAGTTTCCTTCGACCAGGTCGCAACCTTTTGGCGTGATCGAGATCCGATGGATACGAACGCGGCCCGTCCATTTGTTTCGCTCTTGCTCGAACGTGAGATATCCGCGATCGCGCAACTGCTGAAGCGCTGTTGTCCAATCGTTCAGCGGGCCAGGCATCCTGAGCCGTTCCATCACGCCAAACAGGACAACGCCGTCCATATGCGGCGCTTGATCGCGGAAGTTCGAGTAAACGAGCTTCAAGATGGACCCACGCAGGTAGTTCATCTGCGCGCCATCAGCCGGCGTGGTGTGCTTGTGTTCTCGGTTCATTCAGACGGTCCTCGATCCGCCCTAACTTTTCCAAAACGCTTTGCGTGTCGCGCGCGAGCGATCCTGTCAGGATCTCCATCTCACGATCTCGCTCACTGTCCCGCTTGGCGATGACCTCGATTGCCGTTGCCATCCGTTGAGTTGCTATCGCGCTTTCCTTCTGCGTTTCGATAAACCGGCTCGCATGCTTGTCGACCAAAAACATGAAGCCCATAACGATCAGGAACATCGGCCCAAATCCGCTGATCAACTGAACCAGCAGCTCCGGCCGATCGCGCAGAATGCTGTGCACCCCAACGCCAAGCAGTCCTCCCACGCCGGCCGTCGAAGCGGCGAGCAAGGTGTTCTTTGCTCCCTGCCTCCGCTCCGGTGTGTCGAAGTGGCCGAACGTCATTGACCATCCTTCGGCGTCGGAAACACCGGAGGTCCGGCTTGCTTTCTGACCTCCTCGATCACGATCGCCTTCACGTCCTGGACCAACTCCGCCTTCTGTTCAGTCGAGAGCGGCTTCTTATCGCGGACTGTCTTGGCCGCCTCAACCGCGTGCAGTACCGTTTGCGCATATTGCCGTGCGATCGCGTCGCGAACGCCGATGAATCCGAGCGCCAGGACAAGCATCACCGTGGCGCTGAATTCATCGACCACGCCATACCAGTACCCGCCAGCCGCCAGCAGGAACATCAGCGCCGCCGCGATGTACGTCTTCTTTCCGTGCAACCAGGTCATGCGACCCTCGATTCGGACCCTTTCGGGTCAATTTGGCCGGGTTCGCCCGGCTCGTAATATGGCCGTGTCACGCGTGACAAGGCCCCTGGGAGCGATTTGCCACCCCTACGACGGGGTGACGGCGCTACCCCTGGGTTTCGACCCGAGCAAGGAAGGCTTCCACCTTCGCCCTGGTCTCGGCGTCCTTGGTCGCGACATACTCACGAAGTTGCTCATCCGTGATGCCCTTCTGCGCCCTCAGCTCAGCCACCAACTTCGCGATCCGCTCCGCCAGGTCCATCCCCAGCGCGATCAATGCCAAAATCTGCTGCTCGTTCATCACCGACTCCTCGGTTTATTGACGCCGGACCCTGGAGAGTCCGGCGCTTGCTGCATCCATGCGGGCCGCTGTACTTCATTCCCTGCGAGCTAAGATCGCTGTGCCGCTCACCGCCTCCAGGTGCGTCGACCGATTCCCCGCGAAACCGGGAATCGCACTGCTGGCCACCCCGTAAGGCAACCAGCGGGAAACTCGGGTTTCGCTCGCTGAGACCTCAACAGCCCTCCGCTGAGTTTCTGCTTAGGCATTTGTGGTCAATCTTGAAAGCTTTCGGCTAGTGCCATCGCGGCATCGAATGCCTGGAAGGCCAGCCGGAATCTTTCTCTCGCGACGGGATCCTTGACGTGTGTCACGCCTTTCTCATGCAGCGCCTTCACACTGTCAGAGATCTCGCGCATATACTTCACGACGATTTCTCGGTTGCTACCGTCGATCGTTGCGAACGCGGAGATCTTCGCCGTCGCCTCATCGTTGACGTAGGTCGCGTCGTTGATGCCCTTGGCGAATGCCGTCGCTTCGTCTTTGCCCAGGAGCTTCGAGTCGTACAGCTTTTCGGCGACGTCCTGGAGCGTAGACAACCCGGCGGCGAACCCCGCCGTCGCTCGCAGCGCCTTGTGCTGCTCGGTCTCGACCTCCGGAGCGGGTGCAGTTGCAACATCCGCATGCTTCGCGCATCCGGTCATGCCGAGAAGCGAACCCGCTCCCATAAGCCCAAATGCGAGCACTGCCGACATCAGCAGTGCGATTCCAAACCTTCGACTTGTTGAAACCATTTACTTGCTCCTTCCTGCCGCGTCGAAACGCGCAATGTCCCAGTTCTTGATTCGGCCGATCAGCATCGACGCGTAGTTCGGATCGGTCGCATAACCGCAGAGCTGCAACTGCAGCGCAAACTTGTACGGATCACTGACCGCCTTCATGGCCGGCTGGTACCGCTCTTCGGACGAGAGCAGCTCGGCATGGCGGTCAAAGCACTCCTGGATGGATTGGAATTTTCGGAAGGGCTCGCGCTCGATCGTGTACTTCTTCAGTTTCCGGTTCCACTCGCGTGTGTTGTGTTCGCAGTAGGGCTCGATGGGAACGCCATTGCGGCGGCGAGCCTTGATGCCGAAAAAGTTGTTGTCCTCGGTTGCCAGCGGCGAATGCCCCCAGTTGCCCTGGCTATCGGAACTCTCGATCGTAGCTTGCGCGATGATGACGCTCGCGGGAATGCCGGTCTCCCTCATCGTCTTGATGGCGTAGGGTGCGAGCTTCTCGATGAACTGCAATCTCTCAGCGCGAGTCATGGGCTCTTTTCGGATCGGACGCCCGGCGTCTCCCAAACCAAGCGTCCGATCGGCTCTGGCTATCTCCGCGACCTCCTTTCCTCACCGAATAGGTTGGGGATTGAAGCTTCGCGAGAGTGCTCTCTCGTAGGCTTGAATGTACGTTTGTCGCTGCTGAACTGGTGCGGAGTTTGCGGACTTTGCGGAGTTTTATCCGCTAGTTGGTTTTAGCGTTTCCATTGCAACTGGTGTCGTCATTCCACCAGCAGGATCCACCGCCCTTGCCGGATCGACCGTAGGCGTTGAAAGCCCAGACCCGGAACGAGTAGTAGGTGTTTGTCGTGAGGCCCGATTTCACGTAGGAGGTGGTATTGGCCGGCAATCTAGCCTGAATATTCCATGCGCCGTTGTAATAGCAGTTGATGCTCTTGCCTTGGCACATCTCCACCACGTACCCGGACTCATTCACGGCGTTGTCGCGCCAATGAAGGGTGAGCTGTGTGCTGCTGTCGATGGTTACCGATAGATCATCGGGAGGCTGCGGCGTACGAACGTCAGGGTCGGGAATGCGGCCATCCGCGATGATGATGTCGTCATAGTGCATCTCCACTTGTGGGTGCACCTGAGTGGGGTCTTTCTGGTAACAGTAGGGCGTCACGCCAATTTTGCCCCACGGAAGCGTGCCGATACTTACATAATCGTAATCGGTGTAGTTGATTACCGTTGTCGCAGGCTCGTTATTGTTCGCGACCCACAACGTGAACGTGCCGTTCTTTCGGTAGGTGCCATCGTTCGCATAGGCGGGATTGCTCCCCTTCACGCAGAACTGGGCCGTCTGCCACTGGTTGTCTGCGATCTTGATGCAGCGCCTCGCAGGATAGCCAGACGATGAGCCGGAGCTGTCGCACCCGGTAGCATTCTGCATCGTGTAAGACGACGTGCCAGGAATCGCTCGTTCCCCGAGTGCCTCGTAGGTTCCACTCGTATACGGAGGCGTGACAGCCTTCACCCCACAGGAGTGGTATGCCTGCCAGATGAACTTGTTGTTCGTGTTCTGGAGGACAACCTCCGGATCCGAACAATTACCCTCCACTGTGGTTCCGTGATCCCCAGCCTCAAGCTGGAATATCTTGTCCCCGCCGCACCCGGTGAACACAGTGTGGTCGCTCCGCTTGTAGCGGAACTGGATGCATCGCTCCTGTCCCTGCCCGAAGTTCTGTGCCTCGTGATTTGGAGTGTCCGCGAAGCTTGCCTCGAACCAACCGGGATTCTCCGTGCTCTGCGATGGGAAGCTGAAGAACATCGACCCGGTTCCCGATACCTTGGTTGTCGTGTCGATTCCTTCGCGCAGATACCCTTGCGCGTTCGGGTTAAAGTGCGCCGGCTGTCCTGGCCATGCCGAACCAGTAAACTGGTAATCGCTTGCCGCGTCGAGCGCAAATACCCTGATCACGGACTTCCCGGCAGCCATGCCCGTCCCCGCCGATCGCGACGCGAACGTACTTGCGGGCCGGTACGGACATCCTCCTTCCTTGCGGCACAACACCTTTGTGTTCTGCGCTGGGTCGTTGACCAGTACAAACGCGCCGGGATATGACGGCAGCGCTCTCCAGCGACCGTAGGTTCCGTTGGAGTAGTTGCTTCCGGCGTGTGCCGCGTTTGCCGGAGCAGATCCACCTAGGTCGAGGCCAACACATCCATCGGTGAACGGGTTGTAGTCGTACACCCGGCCGCCGAAATTGGGCCATATCAAGATGTGCTCATCCTCTGGATCGAGTTCAGCGCCAAGGCCTTCATACATGAACGTGCCTTGCACGCTGGCCGTGGTCAACAGATCGCAGTTCAATCCCGCGGTGAAAGTTCCGGTGATGTCACTGGCAACATTGGTCGCGATGTCGTAGCTGTACACCTTACGAGTGTTCAGTATCCGGGCGAAGGAGATGATCTTCTGTGTCGACGGCACGAGGACACCGGGCATCGTCGTGTCGATAGCCAGGTCCGCTTTGCGCCTGTAGGTGTTGGTGCAGACGTCCCACGTCCCATATCTCGCACCCGCGTGCATATAGATCAGGCCATCAGCCGGATTGAAGACGACGAACCCTTTCCAGTCCCCGTTGCCATCGTTCGCCACCGAACCATCCGGATACGACGCAAGCCTGTCGAGGCGCTGCCACGTATCCACCCAGCCCGGAGTCGTGAAGTGATACAGCCATGCATCGGGTCTTCCGCTAGGACCGTCCCATGATGTATAGCCACCGAACTCAAACATCGCATCGCCTGTAAATCCCTCGTTAAAGCTTCCGACAGGACAAGAGAGCGAGTTCGGTGGAATGTAGGTCCGGTAATTGTAGAGGTGCTTCGAGTCGGGAGCGCAATTGCGGCCCGTCGAATCCTCCTGGCATTCGAGACAGGTGTTGAATCCGGGATTCATCGTCGTGTTTATTACCGGAGGCAGTGACGCAGGGCCGAATCCACTGACGTCCTGCCTGCCAGAAGTCGTCCCATTCCAACTGCCATACTCACACCCGGTAACGCCAGCTTCAATCGTGCCATCATCGTGGCCTGGGGTCGTCGGACTGTTGTAGCGGGTTAACGACGGGCTTGCGCCGGCAGTGGCCTTGTACAGTTCGTTGCCTCCGTAAGCCGTGTGACCGCCTCCATTGAACAGCAGCGCCTCATCAACGAGACGCAGGATGCCAGATCCCCAGTCGTTGATTGCCGCTTTGCATCCCTCTGTGTAGGCGATGTTGAGACCGGCCGTTGGTGGACAGATCTCGTAACCGTTACGGTCGAATCTCGTGTTGATCCCGAGATCCGTCCACCCCTGGCTAAACGTGCTCGGCGGAGGACCTGCAGGGGCCGAGCTTCCCTCAACCTGGAACCCACCCGCAAGACTCCCACTTCCCACAAACTGGCCCAGACAGGGAACCGTGGTGACCACGATCACAGCCAATAAAAATGGGAGCCGCATCAGTTGTACGGCCCCCATTTGAAGTTGTCTCCATGGATCACGGTTTCCGAGCCCTTGCCGACGACTCCTGGCTGCCCCGCCGCAATACTGCTGTCGCTTATGGCCGACAGTCCGGTAATCGCAGTCGAGTTCTTATAGGCAGTGAGAGATGTCCCAACGCATTCCATCGAGAGCACATCCCCAATATTCCACGTCACCGCCGCTGAACCGAGGGACGTGTGAACACCATCGACATACTTCCCCATGTAGGTGTTTGTCCCAGACGCGGCCGCCGCCTCGACGTAGTAATACTTCCGTGTCGCATTAAGACCGCTCCCGCGACATTCGACGCCGATGGTATAGCTGCTCGTCCATCCCGTGGAATAGACGACCAGATCAAGGGATACCCACTGATCGTTCGGAGCCGAATTAACACTCGACTTCCACATGGCCGCGCCATGCGAACTGGTCAGGCCGAATATCTGTAGATCGGTTGTGCCCTTAACGCGGATACCACCATTGATGTTTTCGAGGTAATCCCACTTGCCGGCGTCTCCGCTGCCACTGCCCAGGATCGACGAAGTCGTGTATCCGCTATCGAAATTTTCTGTGACCGTAGCGGCCCCGCGTCCACTGCCGCCGCTGATCGTGTACGTCGCCGTGCCAACAACCGAGTTCGGATAGCTAGTGGCTGCACACATCGCCTTCAGCGGCGACGCCGTCACGCTCGGCGTGGCTCCGGCCGTCGAGCTCGTCGTCGGATCATTGCCATCTTGCGTGGTGTACACCGTCGGCGCAGACATCCCTGAAGGACAGGTCACCGTGACCGTCGCACCCGAGGCGATCGTGCTTCCGGATGCCGGGCTAAATGACGGCGTCCCCACCGTGTAGTACGCGCTCTTTTCCGAACTGTTTGTTAATCCAGCCTTAGTCGCGATCGCGCGCACCCGCTGCGTAGCTTCCGAGATCGCCGTCGTGTACTCCGTTGATCCGCCGTCGCAGGTTCCTGGCGTCGTTGCGGCCGGTGGGCTACCGTTCGTCGTGAAGCAGATTTTCGCGCCTGAGGTCGCGGTTGCCATCGTGATCGTGCCGCCCGTACCGATCGCGCGGCCATCCGGAGTAAACGTCGGCTGCACCGCATTGAGCAGCCATGTTGAATCCCACGCCACTCGGTGCCAACGGCTCGCTGCTCCAACGTAACGATATTGGTAGTTCGTATCAAACTTGCAGTCACCATCCGATCCCGCATCAGAGGGGCTCGCAGGCGTTCCAGCCGTACACCCGCCCGTGCTTGCTGCTGACTTCATCTGCCCGGAGAGCAGGTTCACCACGCCATCGCCGCTGGCGATCGTGGCGCTGACCTGACCGATCACCCATACGTCGGTCGGTAAACTCGCCCCCGCATCGTGGCAGTTCCCAGCCGTGGAAGTACTTGCCACTACGTAATGCTGGGCCGTCGCCGCTCCATCGAATGTGCAGGTTGCCTGTCCACTCAACGCGATGAATGCACTCCCGCTGGTTGCGCCGCCAGAAACTACGACATACACCGGAACCGCTGTGTCGCTCGTGCCCGCCTTGACTAATTTTCCTGCCGCATCGAACTTCGCGAGTAGCTTGTTCGTCGTCCCAGTGGTGGTGTCGTTTGCGATGCCAGTACCGAACCTGATGCCATTCTCGAACGTCTTCACGCCCTGAATGCTTTCGTCGCCCGTTTTGTGGACTACGACGGAATCATCCGCCTTTGCTGCTAGACCAGGGAGCGTGCCCTTCGTCTGCGTGGCGAGATCGATCTTTGTTTGTGCGTGCGCAACTACAGAGAAGAACAGCAGCAGCGCGGCGGCCAGGCGCAATCGCATGGAGATCTCCCTAGTAGCGGTAATAAGCGCGATGAACGTCGCCCGTCAGAGGCTTTGCCGATGCCGTATACGTGACTGTGTTCCCCGTGATGGTGTAGTCTGCGCCCGCGCCTTCGATCATCAGCTGGCCGTTTTTGTACAGGCGCAACGACGACGTCGGGCTCGGCGAATTCGTCAGCGTGAAAGCTGCGTTGGTTCCGTTCACCGTTCCCGAAGGCGTTTCCGCATCAGCAAAGTTAATCGTCGCGCTGCCGGAGCCATCACCCAAGGCGACCCAGGCGGATCCGTTGGACCGGCAAAGGGCAATCGCCGATCCACCTCCTGAACCGCAGTTGCCGCCCGTCAATGCGTCGGTGATGACAACCCATTTGCCCGAGCTGGCAGCGGCAGAAGGCCGGGTTGCGACGGTGAAATCCCCGAGGAAGTTATGCGCGGCGACCAGGCCTGCATGAGTATCAAGTTCGGACTGCGTTGCAATATCGACGGCACTGAAGATCGTGCCATTCGAAACCGGAGCAGTGCCGTTGCCGGCAGATCCGAGCCCCGTCCCGCCGTTTGCCAGCGGAAGGACGCCCTTCACCTGTGTACTCAGATCGAGTTGCGTAACGGCCGCCATCGCCACTAGTGCGAACAGCAGCACGAACGCGATCATCGGCCGCGAAAGCTTTGCTTTGTTCATGAGTGTTCCTTTCCTAGAAAACTGCCCAAACTTTGTCGCCCGATTTCGGTGCGCGCGTCATGGTCACCACATTGCCGCTCACGGTGTAGTCGTCCCCATCCATCAGCTGCTGCCCGTTCCAGTACCAGGTGAATGAAAGCGAGTCGGCAGGCGCGACACCGATCGTGAACGTTAGACGCGCGCCATCCGGCGATTCGGACGGAATGAATCGCCGCAGATTGCCGGTGGACGTAATCCCGACCACGGTCGCGAGACTGAAGTCCTGGGTTCCGCGGAATTGATTACTGCCGTTGCGGATCGCGTAGTCATTCGCGGCAGGCGGCGGTGCTTGCCCGTTCTCGGGCGTCCTGTTGGCTGGATTGAAAATGCCGCCATCGGCAAAACGAATCCAGTAACGCATCTCCACGCCGTAAAGCTTGTTGTTGATGTACACGCCGAGCAGCCAGCGGGTCGCGTCGGTGATTCCGCCGCACGAGATCTGGTCGTTCCCATACAGCGTGAAGCTAAAGGCACCAGTGGTGGCATTAACGGGAGCCGGCGAAGGGTTTCCACCGCCCGTGGCTACGCCCGGAACCGTGGGCGTGTTGTCTCCGCAATTCCAAAGGCGCGCCCGGATCTCGCAATTCTTTCCACATGCCCCGCCGCCCAGGTCCTTCACATTGCCAGACACGGTCACCTGGCTTTTGGCGGTCAACACGGTGAGAAAGACGAAGAAGAAAAGCACAATCGCAGCGGCGATCAGGCGCGCAATTGTGGATGATTTCATGGGCCGAGCCTACGTCAGTCGGGCTTTTTCTAATGCGGAGTTTGCGGACTTTGCGGAGTTTTATTCCAAAATAAGAGCGACGCCGCCGCGTCGCCCATCGGTATACAAATGTTTAGTAGTTGGAGACCAACAACTCGCCGAACTTCCTTCGCTTCGCCGCCTGCTTTGCCAGCGTGTATTTCACCTCGATCCGTCGCACCTTCAGCCCGTGGGCGCGTGCCTCTTCACGCACTAGTTCGGAATCGTCATAGCTCAGCAGAAACTTGCCTTTGATGTTCGCGAGCGACCGGATCAGCTCCCGATGACGATCTTCTGCCAGAGTCTCGTAGCGGCCATTGCGGCCGAATGCTGTGTAAGGCGGGTCGCAGTAGAAGAACGTGTCCGGAGAATCGTAGCGCTGGATGCAGTCGGCAAAGTCGCGGCGCTCCACCTGGACGTCGTGGAGCCGCGTCGCCGTCTTTGTCAGGATCTCGCGTACGGTGGCGATCGATTTATGGACCGCCCGCGCGTGCGACCGCAGCGATGCAATCGCGGTCGTCGCGAAGTGCTCGCCCTTTGCTCCGAACGACCACCAGGTCAGGTACGCGAACCTCATGGCACGGTGGATCTCGTCGGTTGGATGAGCGCCCTTCCAGTCCAGGAATCGCTCCCCGTGAACAATCTCGATGTCGAACGCCTGGGCGAGCTCAGCCGCGCGGTACTTGGCGACACGAAAGAAGTTGATCAGGTCGGAATTCCAGTCGTTCAGGATTTCCCATTGCGATGGCTCCTTGGCAAAAAGCAGCTTGGCGGATCCGCTGAAGACCTCCACATAGCAGCGGTGTTCAGGAATGAGTTTGAGCAGTTGAAGCTTGAGATTCTTCTTTCCCCCCGGCCATCCAAACGGTGCATTCATACAACAACTCGTAACTCGGAATGCGCCGCCAGGACTATTTAGAAGCGTGATTCAAACTGAGGAAAACTCCAGAAAGTCCATGACTCCCCGGTTGAGCGCCCTGGCGGATGCGCTGCCGGTATTCGCACACTTTTGGGGCCGCTACTTTATTCTTCTATCGTGCGCGTTCGCACATATACAATTGCGGCTCCATAACGACCAAGGCAGGTGCTGATTTGGCGACCAACCGCTCTTTACCTCATGCGATCCTCGAACTCCGTAAAACTTTGAACATGTCTCAGACCGAGCTCGGGGACAGGCTCGGCGTAGGCGCTATGTCGGTGTCGCGGTGGGAGCGTGGAGTGATCCCAACCGCAGATCACCTTATCGGCTTGGCCAAGCTGTCTTCCAGTCCGCAGCAGTTCTGGTTTTTCGTTGGGAAAGCGGGGCTGACAAAGCAGGACCTGGTAAAGAAGTAACCGGCGTTCAGCCGTTGGAGCGCGGAAGCTGCATCCGATTGAGCCGTTGAAGTTCCGTGGCGGCCTTGTGTCGGGCCTCCCTCGCCTG
>DATMYE010000009.1:0-38526 GCA_035561095.1 Clostridia bacterium
CTTTCAAAGGAGCAGCTGCAGTAAGCAGTTGCTCCTTTTCCAGTCCATTCATGAAATCAATATGTATGATCAAACGAACGGATTGCTCGAAATTCATCATAGCAGACCAATAATTCATCCTTCTTTTTAAGATTTCTATCAGGCAACAAGTTGACAACTTTTTCGCTATTCGTTATACTCATTTGAGCATAACGCTTTTCAAACATGCTGATTCTGATCCATTCGCATCCAAATATGAGACAACCTTGCCGGAGCAAACTCCGGCCGCGAAATAACATCTTGAGGAGTTCTTATGAAAAAAATCACAAGTTTGATCGTTTCCATGCTCTGTCTGATGTTCGTTCTTTCCGGCTGCGCCGCGAAGACGGGCGATGTTGCAACCGAATCCGCCCCCGCACAGTATGCCGCGGCGACGACGGAGGACGTGCAGTCCGCGCTGAAGGACGGCAGCGCCGTCGTCATCGACGCCCGCAGCCAAAGCGCCTACAGCGGCTGGTCAACCGGCGAAAATACGCTCGGCGGGCATATCGACGGCGCGGACGACTACTCCGCCAACTGGCTCACCTGCGCATATGACGAGCAGAACAATTATGAGAAGATGACCCGCCTCGACCTGCTCCGCAAATACATGCAGGATAAGAAGATTACGTCCGAAACCTCCGTCATCCTCTATGACGAAAACGGCAAGGACGCCGTAGCCGTTGCCGATTTTCTCGCTTCCGAGGGTTTAACCTCCATCCGCACCTACTCGCTGAAGGACTGGAGTGATCCGCTCGTGAAATATGCGAACTATCAGCTCTGGGTTCCCGCGAGTGTCGTGCATGACGTCATCGACGGCAAGTCCGTGCCGGAGATCGCCGCCACCGAAAAGCCGATTATTCTGGAGGTAAGCTGGGGCAAAGAGGACGAGTCCGGCTATCTCAACGGCCATGTGCCCGGCGCGCTGCATATCAACAGCGACGATTTCGACGACGAGAACAACCTCTATCTGCTGGAAAGCGACGATGTCCTGCTCCATCAGGCACTGTCTCTCGGCATCACCTCCTCAAGCACCGTCATCGTGACGGGCGACGGCATCTTCGCCTGCCGCTACGGCGTAATCCTCCGCTATCTCGGCGTGGAACATGTCTATGTGATGAGCGGCGGCGCGAGCGCCTGGACGGACGCGGGCTATGAGCTCGAAACTGCGAGCAACACGCCGACTCCCGTTGCGGACTTCGGCGTTGCAGCCCCGGCGCATCAGGAATACATCGACACCGTCGCGGAAGTGCAGCAGATGCTGACTGGCTCCAACTTCACGCTGGTCGATAACCGCACCCGGGAGGAATACACCGGCGAAACCTCCGGCTATTCCTACCTCGACAAAGCCGGTCGCATCGACGGCGCGGTCTATGGCTATGCGGGCATCAACAACTCCAGCTCCATGCTCTACTATCGCAACATCGACAACTCGATGCGAAATGCAGATGAGATTCTGGCTATGTGGGCAGACGCGGGCATCGACTCTGGCAAGCACCTCTCGTTTATGTGCGGCGGGGGCTATCGTGCCGCGGAAGTGCTCTGGGATGCGTGGGCGATGGGTCTCACCGATGTTTCGCTCTTTGCAGACGGTTGGACCGGCTGGGAGCTGCAGGGTCTGCCGACCGTCACGGGCGAATGAGGGCACAAACGTCCTCCCGAAACCGGATTGTGTGGCCTCTGCGCGCTGTGCAGGCCGTCGTGCTGATCCTGCCACTCGTGCTGCACTATTTCGGGTCGCACACGATGGGCGCGCACAGGCACTTCAAGGTGCGCGGAGACGTATACCTTGGCGGCATCCTGCGGCAGAGCAACCTCACGATTGCCGCAATCGTCCTTTCGGTGATTCTCGTGCTGCTGGTTTTCCGGCTCATCGCCGCGAAAAAGCGCCGACTGCAGGCGGTTCAAACTCTCTCTGAACTGACCTGCATCGGCCTGACCATCACCCTGATGCTGCTGTGTGCCCTTCCGGTGTTCCGGACGGTGCTGATCTATCCGTGGCTGTTGCTTTGCGCGGCGGTACTTTGGCTGCTTCAACTGGTGAAGCTGCTGCTACATCAGCGCTCCTGCACAAACGATGATCCTTCCGATCAGAATTGATCAAAAAAACGGCCTGCGCGGCGCGTGTCCTGCAGGCCGTTCTTTGGATCGATTGGAGTATTTCTTGAACACTCGCGTGAAAACAATTCTATCGTTCGTCGTCATGGGCGCACTGACGCTGCTGCCCGCGTTCGTCTTTTCCGGTGCATCCTCGCAAGGGATTCAATCACTGATTGCTTCGTTCGGCATCTTCGCGCCGATTGCATATATCGTGCTCTTTGCTCTGCTTCCCGTCGTGTTTTTTCCCGTGGCCGTGCTTGCGGTGGCGGGAGGGCTGCTCTTCGGGCTCGTTCGGGGCAGCGTCTATACGCTCTTCGGCGCCGCGATCAACTGCGCACTGATGTTTCTGCTCTCCCGCTCTGTCGGGCAAAAGCGCGTCCAATCACTCGTCGAACAGCGTGTCAGCCCCTCTTGGCAAGCGCGGCTGAAGCAGGCGGACGGGCGCAGCGGATTTCTCCTGCTCTTCCTGCTGCGTCTGATTCCCGCCGTTCCGTACGGGCTGATCAACTACGCGTTCGGTTTGAGCAAGATGCGGTTTTGGCCGTATCTGCTCGCCTCGATCATCGGCATCATTCCCGGCACGCTCATCTTCATCAACCTTGGCGACAAAGCATTGGATCTATCCTCACCCTCGTTCTGGATCGCTGTAGGACTTCTTGCAACCTTGTTCTGTGTCACACTTCTCCTGGGGAAAAAGCTCTTTCCCGACGTACAGGCTGATCAGAAAGTAGAGACAGAAGAATGAATCAAACGCCCTCCGATAAGCGAAATAACAAAAAATGGTACGTCCTTGGCGCAATCGTTCTCGCGGTTACCGCGTACTTCGCGATTCCGGCCGTCAAAGCTTACATCGACAAAATCGCGGGCGTGCTCGCCTCCGCGGATGTCAGCCGCGTGGTGGAGTTCATCCGCTCCTATGGCGCGTATGCCATGTTGATTTCGTTTCTGCTGATGGTGTTTCAGTCGCTGATTGCGCCCTTGCCCGCGTTTCTGATCACGTTTGCAAACGCCGCCGTCTTCGGCTGGTGGCAGGGCGCGCTGCTCTCCTGGTCGAGCGCGATGGTGGGAGCCATACTCTGTTTCCTCCTCGCCCGCGCACTCGGGCGGGACACGGTCGAAAAGCTCGCCGGGAAAGGCGTGCTCAAGGGTGTGGAGGCGTATTTTAACAAGTACGGCAGCAAAACGATACTCGTCTGCCGCCTGCTGCCGTTTGTCTCGTTCGATGCGGTGAGCTATTTCGCGGGGCTGACCTCCATCGGGTTCTGGTCGTTCGTCGTGGCGACCGGCATCGGGCAGCTGCCCGCGACCATCGTCTATTCCTATGTCGGCGGCATGCTCACCGGAGGCGTGAAATACTTTGTGACCGCGCTCTTGTGCATCTTCGCGCTCAGTGCAGTCGTCGCCATCATCAAAGGCCTCTACAACGAGCGCCAAAAAGCAAAATCGGCGGAGAAAGCTGCATCGGAACAGGCGTCTGCCGCCGGGATCGGCGAGTCGTCCATCGACGAATCATCCAAAGAAAGGTAAAATCATATGGAAGCAAGCGGACGCTTCGGGATGTTGGTGCATCAAGCCGTCTCGTTCTCGCGCGTGATGATGCACGTTCCGCGCGCGGACGCCGTGTTCTTCCCCGGCTGCGCGCTGCTTACCTACGATCCAGCGCTGATGCAGCGCATGATGGATCTGCTGTGCCGCGAGGAGCCGGGGCTTGCGCTTGCCGCCGGATGCTGCGGGCAGCCGACCAAGTATTTAGAGCCCGATCGGTTTGAGCCGCGCACGAACAAGCTGAACAATCTCTTTCGCAAGCGCGGCGTCCAGCGCATCTATACCGCCTGCCCGAACTGCACGCGCCTGCTATCCGCGCTGGACTGTGCGCGCGTGATTCCCGTCTGGGAAACACTCAACGGCCTCGCTGTTCCGGGAGATGTTCAAAACCAAAACGGTGCCGCGTTTGCGCTCCACGATCCCTGCCCTGTCCGGCAGGATCTTGCGCAGCAGGACGCCGTTCGCGCGCTGCTGGAGAAGGCGAATGTGGCTGTGACGGAGTTCCCGCGGAACCGCGGCGAAACCGCCTGCTGCGGAAACATCGGCATGCTGCGGGCAATCAATCCGGCAAAAAGCGAAGCCTTGCGGAGAGGCCGGCTCGCGGAGCTTCCGCCTGAACTGCGCGTGACAAGCTATTGCGCGGGCTGCATAGATGCCTTCCGGAGTGAGGGCCGCGATTCCGCGCATCTCGTCGAGCTGCTGTTTGGAGCGAGCCGCACGCGCGGTTGGGGTAACCGTATCCGAAACACAATCCTAAGCCGAAAGGACTGATCTTACAATGCTGGATACCCGCGCGAGAAAAGCCGTCGATCCGCTGTTTGAGCGGATTGCAGCATTGCTGCTGAGGCACCGGTTCACGCCAAACCTCGTCACCGCGCTTGCGTTCGTGCTCGGCCTTTGCGCAGGCGTGCTATTGTATCTTCAGCTGTCCCTTGCGGCGGTGCTCGTTCTCTGGCTCTCCGGCCTTCTGGACGCGGTGGACGGCACGATGGCGCGGCTCAGCGGCAAGAGCAGCCTGTTCGGCACCGTGCTTGACGTCACCGCTGACCGCGTGGTGGAGCTATGTTTCGTCTGGGCGCTTGCGCTGCGGCATCCGGCACAGCTTCTGCCGCTGCTTGGCTTGGTCAGCTGCATTTTGCTCTCGATGACCGTGTTTCTCACCACCGGAATGCTCGCGCAAAACAACACCCAAAAGAGCTTCTATTATCCGGCGGGATTGATGGAACGCACAGAGGGATTCGTCTTGTTTTCCTTGATGGCGCTCTTTCAAGCCTATCTGTCTCCGATCACTTGGGTCTTTGCGGGGTTGATTCTGTTTACCGCCGTGCAGCGGCTGCGGATCGCCTTTCGGCTGCTTCAGGCGAAGAAAAACGAAATATAAAGAATAGCAATGATTCGTTTTGGTTTGATATCAATCGATATCCTTCAAGTTCAACTTACGCAATACCGTAAAAAAAGCCCTCCGGGTCATCTCGGAGGACTTTGCCTTTTATGCAACTTTTGAGAAATCTTGTTGCGAGACTGCTTGAGATCGTGCCAAACCTGCATGTCACGTCGCGAACTGGTTTCCCCCGCTTTTCTTGGCGCGGAACATTGCCTCGTCCGCGCTCTTGAGCACCGTCCGGGGATCGATATTCGATTCCTGCGCCGCAATGCCGATGCTGAGTCCAATCGTTTCATAAGAGTTTTCGATGTTCAGCGTCCCGATCTCGTCCAGAATGCGCTGCGCGACCAGCATCGCGTCCGAAACGGTCGACTGCGGCAAAATCGCAAGGAATTCGTCGCCGCCGAACCTCCCGATATAGTCCGAGCTGCGAAGCCTTCGGGAGATCGCGTCCGCAACACTTAAGAGCACATGATCGCCGAAATCGTGGCCATACTCGTCGTTGAAATACTTGAAGTTGTCGATATCCATCATCAGATAGACGGTGCTGCCCTTGTCCCGCTCAAACCGCTTGTACTCGTAGTCAATCAGAATCTCCAGATAATTGCGGTTAAAAACGCCTGTAAGCTTGTCATAATGCGCCATTTCTGTGAGCTTCATGCCCTCGATCTTTTCGGTGACATCCATGCAGCTGCCAATATAGCCGAGAAACTCGCCATCGTGATAGACCGGAACACCTCTGTCGTTGATCCAACGGTATAGCCCGTCGTTTCGTTTCAGGCGGTATTCCATCTCAAACGGCTCTCTTTCATGGAAGGCATGCAGATACGTCTGCATACAAAAGTCGACATCCTCCGGATGCACGCCGCCGACCCAGCCGTCGCCCGACTCCTGCTCCATCGTCTTGCCGGTGAACTTAAGCCACGTCTCGTTGAAATAATAGCAGTTCCCGTCCAACCCCGACCGCCAGATCATGTTCGGTGAGGATTCGACAATCAGTTTGTACTCCATTCCGGATAGTTCCATCGTGTGGCGCCTCCGTTTTTCGTTAAGTCAAGCCAAACAGAGCGTATGCAGTTCCATTTTGTTTGTTTCGAATTTTCTTTTATCGAATTGTAGCTACATCATATCAAACGCGGCGTTTTTCGTCTATATCCCGTGCAATAGCAGGTGATTCCTTCCCCGTCTCCGTCCGCGGCAGCGAAAGACAAAACTCCACGCCATCCTCGCGGTTTTGGGCCGAAACGCTCCCGCCGTGCAGCAGTGCGATTGATTTGACAATCGTAAGACCCACACCGTGACCGCGCGACTGATCGCCTATTTCTCCCGTGTAAAACACGTCCCAGATGCGCTCAAGCTGCTCCGGCATGAGGTACGAGCCCGTGTTATAGACGCAGATGCGCGCGCCGCCCGCGGCTGCTTCCGCGCGGACGCGGATTTCGCCCGTTTCCGGCGTGTGACGCAGCGCGTTTGTCAAAAAGTTTTCCACCGCACGTGTGATCATGGTCTCGTCCGCAAACAAGCGTAGCGTCTCCGGCGCGTCAAAACGCAGACGGATGTTCTTCTGCTCCGCCTCGCGCGCAAAGCGTTCGGAGAGCGAATCAAACAGGCTTCGAACGGAAATCAGCCGAAGATCCGGTTTCAATTGTTCGTTTTCGAGCCTGGAGAGCTCCAGTAGCTGCTGAATCTGCGCGTCCATACGGTCGCACTCCGCCGAGATCACCGCGCAATACCGCGCGGTCTGCTCCGCTTCCTGCGCGACGCCGTACTGCAAACCCTCCGCATAGCCCTTGATGACCGCAATCGGCGTCTTGAGCTCATGCGAAAGATCGCGCACCAGTCGTTTTCTGCGCGCGATATCGCCGCGCAATCGCTCGATGCTCCGGCTGAGCTTTTCCGAAATTTCGTTGATGCTCGTGCCAAGCGCGCCGACTTCGTCGTTCGTCTCGACCTTAACCCGCTCCGAAAAATCCAGTTCCGCGATGCGCGCCGTCACGCGGCTCATCTCCACGATGGGCTTTGTAATCACGCTGGCGAACACAAATGTAGCGCCCCCGCCGAGGAGCACCAGCGCCGCGCCGACGATGAGATAGAAGCGGTTCGCAATCGCCGCGCTGTCCTCGATTCCCTTGATGCTCTTGTTGAGCACGAGGTATTGCCCGTCGGAAAGTCTTCGGATATGCACAAGGCTTGGGTTTCCGTTCTCCGTCACAACCTTGCTGAACGCAAAGGTTGTCCGGATGCCTCTGTCCCGCGAGATCATGGTTTGAATTTCGTCTGCCAAAGCAGCCGTCTTTTTCTTTCCGGTCAAGGATGAGAACAGGATGTTCCCCTCGGAGTCCGCAATGCGAACGCCGACGTTGTTATCCCAGTCGAGCTGTGCGATCGTTTCTTCAAAGTTTCCGCCCGTTTGCTGCAGCTCAGCCACAACCTCATTGCCGAGCGTGCGCAGCTGCACACGGTTGCGTGCCACATAAAACTGCCGCAAGAGGAGCAGGTTGCAGACGAGACCGATCACCACGATCAGCACGATAAACCCGCTGAGCAGCAGAAATACCTTTTTTCGTATGGTCAGCTTCATTCCGTCACCTCAAAGCGGTAGCCCGCGCCGCGCACAGTCTGAATCATTCCGCCGCAGGAGAGCAGCTTCTGCCGCAGGGTCTTGATGTGCGTGTCCACCGTGCGCTCGTCTCCGTCGAAATCATATCCCCAAATCTTGGTCAAGAGCTTCTCGCGCGAGAAGACCACGCCGCGGTTCTGCATCAAAAGCGTGAGCAGCAGGAACTCCTTGTTGCTGAGGATCACTTCCGTTTCTTCTACAAACACCCGCCGCTTCTCCGGCTCAACAGTCAGTCCGCTCTCGCGCGTTGCTCCGGTTAGCTCGCGTGCGGTTCTGCGCAGCAGCGCGTTGAGCCGCGCCACAAACACCGCGTAGCGAAACGGCTTTGCGAGGTAGTCGTCCGCGCCGTGCCTGAGTCCCGTGACCTCGCTCTGCTCGTCACCCAGCGCGGTGAGCATCATCACCGGCACGTCGGACTGCGCGCGGATCTCCCGGAGGACATCCCAGCCGTCGAACACGGGCATCATCACGTCGAGAATCACAAGCCCCGGCTCCGCGCCGGAGAAGAAGCGGTCGATGGCCTGCTTTCCGTCCGCGGCTTCGATCGGCTCGTAACCCTGTTGGCGCACGATGTCGCAGATCAGCGCCCGCAGCGCGGGATCATCGTCCGCAACCAAAACCCGAATCTGCATGCCTTCCGCCTCCTGTTCCAAACGAGTCGAAATCCTCTGTTCCTGCCTGTTTTGCGTTCAGTATATCATACGGATCATTCAATCCCAACCGCAACCGCGCGCTAAGAACCTGCGAACAAATTTCGCAGGTTCTTAGTCGTTGTGTGCGGGTAAAATGACCCGTTTGAGCGTCATCCGAGCAGGGCGACAAGCTCCTTGAGCGCGGTGTTGACCTGCTGTTTCAGCGCGATGCGGGATTCCACTACGGAGATCGCTTGATCGACGGAGGTCTTTGCAGCCGCGAAATCCTTCGCCGCGATACTGGTGCGCGCGGCCTGCATGCTCGTGCGCACCTGTCCGTCCGTCGCCTTGATGGACTCGCGCAGCTGCTTGAGCGTCTGGAGCAGCTCTGTGATGCGTTCCGGCGAGGCGGGGGTCTTCGTGCCCGCCTTGACGGCCTGCAGCCCGGTTCTGACCTGTGCTCCGAGCGTCTTGTTCTCCTGCGAGAGCGCGTTTGCCTGCGACTGCAAGTTCTTGAGCGTCTGTCTTGCCGCCGCGAGCTCCTCGCGCAGCGCCTTCTGTTCCGGCGTCAGCGTGGTTCGCGGTCGCGCAGACGGAGCGGGAGTTGACGTGGCGGGTGCGGGCGTCGGGGTTGCCTCCGTTTCCGCGAATGCCACCGTCGGGATCAACAGCAGGAGCAGCGCTCCAATCAATGCCAATGCCTTTTTCATATGGTACCTTCCTTTCATTTTCCGAGCGCGATGAGCGCAGTGTCGGTCAGTGCGTCCTGATCCGCCGAGTAGATGGAGTCATCCAGCGCGTCCAGTGTGTCGTCCAGATCATTCATCAGTGCGTCCCAGTCCGTGCCAGATGTAGTAGAGCTGGCGGATGATTTCGGGGTTGCTGTCGGCGCAGCGGTTGCCGTCGGCTGCGCCTGTGTGCCGGTTTCCGGCGCGGGCATGGCGGCCTGCTGCTCGATTTGCTGCATCTCCACCGTCACCGTCTCTGTTTGCGCGGCCTCTAGCCGCTCCAACGCGCCTCTTCTGCGGCATCCCGCGAGCATCAGCCCCGCGGTCAGCAGAGTTAGGATGATCAAAGAAGTTCTTCCGAGTTTTCTCATCGCGTTCTTACCCATTTCCAAGTTTGCCGCAAGTTCCACTTGCATCGTCAGAATAATTCGCTTGTGTGAAGTTCCGGTGAAGCCGATCTTGAATATTTTGTGAATGTATGTTTTTACAACACAATCGCAACAATTGGAAAAACGCGCTTTTCTTCTCGCGCGATTCATCGCATAATGAAGATAGTAGAAGTGTTTCACATCTAGTTGCTGTCTGCGAACTGTTCTAGCATAATCGAAAGAGGAGAAGAGTATGCCGGATTTGATGGACACAAAAAAACCCACCATTTTGGTGAGCAAATGTCTCGGATTTTGCAAATGCCGCTATAACGGAGATGTGCTTTCAAGCCCGTTTGTGGAGGCGCTCAAGCCGCACGTCAACTACATCACCGCCTGTCCCGAGGTGGAAATCGGCCTCGGCGTGCCGCGCAATCCCGTCCGGCTTGTCAACCGCAGCGGCGTAATCGAGCTCTACCAGCCCGCGGAGGATAAGCTGTTTACCGCAGAGATGAACCTCTACTCCGAGTCGTTTTTCGATCAGGTCGGAACCATCCACGGGCTGATCCTGAAAGGGCGTTCCCCCTCCTGTGGGATCAAGGACGTCAAGATCTATTTCGGCGTGGAGAAATCCTCCAGCTCGCAGAAAGGCGTCGGCATCTTCGCCGCGCACGCGATGGAACGCTACCCGAACCTCCCGATTGAGGAGGAAGGACGGCTGACCAACTACGCCATCCGCGAGCACTTTCTCACGAAGCTCTACACCGTTTTCCGCTTTCAGCAGGTGAAGGAATCCTGCTCGATGAAGGAGCTGGTGCGGTTTCATTCCGAGCACAAGTTCCTTCTAATGGCGTATCACCAGACGCAGCTGCGGCTGCTGGGCAAGATCGTCGCAAATCCCGACAAGCTGCCGATTGATCAGGTTCTCGTGCAATACGAGCAGCATCTGGGACTTGCGTTTCTCAGACCTCCGACGCGAAACAACTTCATCAACACGTTCCAGCATATCTTCGGCTATTTTTCGGACTGTCTCAGCGAAAAGGAGAAGGCATTTCTACTCGACCGCTTTCAGAAATACCGCGAGGATAAGATCCATATCAGCGCGATTCTCAACGTGCTGCGCACCTACGCGATCCAGTACAACCACGACTATCTGCTCAATCAAACGATCTGGACGGCTTACCCCGAAGAGTTGCTGGATATCAGCGATTCCGGCAGATAGCCTTCGCTCGTTTTACGCCTTTGGTTCTGCCCCGTGCGGGTGATCGTGCTGCTCCTGCATGTGGTGCGTGTGCAGGTGCTCTTCTTCCTTTGCGCCCTCGTGCGTGTGCAGATGCGTGTGCTGGTGCGCGTGCTCATGCGTATGCGTCAGCCCGTCGTGCCGGTGCTCGTGCGTGTGCAGATGCACGTGCGAATGCGTATGCTGGAGCGCAATCGTGTCGGTGATCGAGAAATACGTGCCCAAAAGCATGACCGCAAGCGCGACAAAGAACGGCCAATCCAATCGATCCCGAAACAGCAGATAAGAGAAAATCACACCTAGGAAAGGCGCAACGGCATAGTATGCGCTGGTTTTCGCTGCTCCCAGATCCCGCTGCGCGCGGATATAAAAGAAGATACTCAGTCCATACGCCGCAAAACCAAGCAAAAGCGCTGCGAAAATCGATCCGATTGCGGGAAAGCGTTCCCCGATCACGAGCGCGATCACAAGAGAACCAAGCCCGGAGAAGATACCCTTGAGCAAAACGATCTGCGCTGTGCTTTTGGAGGAAAGCTTCCGCGTGCAGTTGTTCTCCAGACCCCAGCAGACGCACGCACCTAAAATCAGCAGCGATCCCAGTGAAAACGAAATGCTCTGCCCCGGCTTGATTGAGAGAATCACACTTGAGAGCGTAACCAGCGCAATCGCGATCCAGAGTTTTTTTGATATCTGTTCGGAGAACAGCACGAGCGCGATGAGAGACGTTGCGACGATCTCGAAATTGCCGAGCAGCGCCGCGCTCTCCGCGGAGGCTTGCTTCAGCCCCAGCATCAGCAGAATCGGCGCCGCGATATCTAAGAGGATCATACCGAGCACAAACGGAAACTCCTGCTTCGTCAGCCGCGACTGGCTCTCGCTCTTCCGAAACCGCGCGAGATACAGAATCCCGATGCCGATGCCCGCGCCGAGGTAGAGAAGCGCCGCCATCATCGCGGGCGAAACGGACTGCAACAGCAGCTTTGAGAGCGGAACATTCAGCGCGTAAAGCCCCGCCGCCAGAAATGCATATCCCGTTGCAATGGTTCCCGTTCGTTTCATAACTTCCGTTCCTTTTATCATTCTGAGGTTCAGTGTATCACGCCGCAAAACCGGATTCAATCTACATAAAATCTTCACACAACTTCCATATGATAATGGGGAAGAAAGACCATTCACCAATGTTCTTTCACGAATTTTCATCAGATCGATCAATTGGAAGGAAGAATATTATGGATAAAAAGCGAGTGTTTCGTGTTTCGGGTATGACCTGCGGACATTGCGAAATGCGCGTCTCCAAAGCCGCCCGCAAAGTCAAGGGCGTGACCAGCGCGATTGCGTCGTTCTCCGGAAAGCGTCTCGAAGTCACCTACGATTCGGACGTAACCGATGAAGAGCGCCTCGTCGCCGCCGTCACCGAGGCCGTCAATGCCGAAGGCTATCGCGTCATCGGCACGGACAAGAATGTGCAGCCGGTCTCGAAGGTTATTCCGGTCGTGCTCATCATCCTCGCGCTGTATTTCATCCTGCGCTTCACGGTCGGCTTCGACTTCTTCGGCTATATTCCGAAGATCGACAGCACGGTTTCGCTTGCCGCGCTGTTCGTGACGGGACTGTTTACCAGCGTGCACTGCATCGCGATGTGCGGCGGCATCAACCTTTCCCAGAGCGTCGGCAACGGCGGATCGGGCAAAAGCAAGCTGCGTAACCCGCTTCTCTATAACCTCGGCCGCGTGATCTCCTACACCGTCATCGGCGGTGTGGTCGGCGGCATCGGTTCGGTGCTGTTTTTGAGCGAAACCGTGAAGGCGGTTCTCCTCTCCCTCGCAGCCGTCGGCATGCTGCTGATGGGGCTGAGCATGCTCGGCTGGCTGCCGGCCTGGCTGACCCCGCGTATGCCGCGCTTCCTCGCGGCGAAAATCGGCAAAAAGAGCGCCGGCAAAGGCCCGCTCGTGATCGGGCTTCTCAACGGCTTTATGCCCTGCGGCCCTCTCCAGGCGATGCAGCTCTACGCCCTCGCGACGGGTTCGATCCTGACCGGCGCGCTGTCGATGTTCCTCTTCTCGCTCGGCACGGTTCCGCTGATGCTCGGCGCGGGTGCGATCTTCTCCATGCTCAAGGGCAAGTTCGCCTTTGTGATCCAACGGGTCAGCGCCGTTCTCGTCGTGTTCTTCGCGGTCGTGATGGCGACCAACGCGCTCTCGCTCTTCGGTTTCCGCGGCGCAGCCACGCTGGACGCAGCCCCGGCTCCCACCGCAGCGGTGCAGCAGAAAGAGAGCAGCGCAGATTCCCTGCTTCAGCAGGCGCTTGACAAAGGCTATCTGCCCGCAACGCTGGATGGCAACGTGCAAAAGATTTCGGCGACCTTGAATCCCAACGTCTACCCTTTTATCATCGTTCAGAAAGGCATTCCGGTGGAGCTGACCATCAGCGCGGACGAAAGCTCGATCACCGGCTGTAACCAGACCGTGGTGTTTCCGTCCTATAATGTAAAAAAGACACTGACACCCGGCGACAATGTGATAAAATTTACTCCGGAAGAGTCCGGATTGATTCCCTATACCTGCTGGATGGGTATGAAGGACGGTCGGATCCTCGTGGTAGACAATCTCTTCACCGAGCCGGAAGCAGCTCTCCCGTCTCAGGAAACAACCCCGGCGCTTGATTCCGCAGCCCCGAACCTCGACCCGAGTACGGCGCAGGGCAGCTGCTGCGGTTAAGGAGGAAGCAATATGAAGGAACAATCGTACAAAGTCACAGGCATGACGTGCTCCGCCTGCTCAGCTGCCGTGCAACGCACGGTATCCCGGATGGAGGGCGTGCAGAGCGCGGAGGTCAACCTCGCAACCGAGACGCTCCGCGTATCCTTTGACGAAAACAACGTGGATTTTAACAAACTGCAGGCCGCCGTGGAACGCGCGGGATACGGCCTCGTGGAGCCGCAGGTGCTCAAGCGCGCTGAGCTCGGCGTCGAGGGCATGACCTGCGCCAGCTGCTCCTCCGCGGTCGAACGCGCGCTGAAAAAGCTCGACGGCGTGAGCGAACCTTCCGTCAACCTCGCGACCAACCGCGCCGCGTTTTCGTATGATCCCACGAAGGTGAAGCTCGCCCAGGTGCGAGACGCGATCACCAAGGCCGGCTATACCCCCCTCGACCTCGCAACCGAGGATACGCGGGACGCGGAGCAGGAGAAGCGTGAAAAGGCGCTGCGCCTCATGCGCTTCCGCCTGATCACCGCGATCGTGTTCGCAGCCCCGATTCTCTATATCGCCATGGCGCATATGTTCCCCAAGCTCGGCGTGCCGCTGCCCGCGTTTATGAACCCGCACAGCTTCCCGCTGATCTTCGCGCTGGTACAGCTGCTCCTGACCATCCCCGTACTGTTTGCGGGCGGGCGGTTCTTCCGCGTGGGCTTCAAAACGCTGTTCAAAGGCTCGCCAAACATGGATACACTTGTGGCAATCGGCACCGGAAGCGCGTTCCTCTACGGCGTATACGCAACCGTACTGATCTATCTCGGCGAGTTCGGCTTTGCGCAACATCTCTATTTTGAGTCGGCTGCCGTGGTCATCACGCTCGTGATGCTCGGCAAATACCTCGAAGCCGTCAGCAAGAGCAAGACCTCCGAGGCGATCAAAAAACTCATGAACCTCCGCCCGCAGACCGCGGTCATCGTCAAAGACGGCGTTGAGATGACGGTCTCGCTGGACGAGGTCGCGGTGGGCGATGTCGTGCTCGTGCGTCCCGGCACGGCGATTCCTGTCGACGGAACCATACTCGACGGCGCCTCCAGTGTGGACGAGAGTATGCTCACGGGCGAATCGCTGCCCGTGGAAAAACAGCCCGGTTCCCCCGTCACCGGCGGCAGCATCAACGGCGAAGGCCTGCTGCGCTTCACCGTCACCCGTGTGGGTGAGGACACTGCGCTCTCGAAGATCATCCACTTGGTCGAAGAGGCGCAGGGCAGAAAAGCGCCGATCGCGAAACTCGCGGACGTCATCTCCGGCTATTTTGTGCCCGCCGTGCTCGGCGTCGCGGTGCTATCCGCGGTCATCTGGGCGCTGGTCGGAAAAGACTTCAATTTCGTACTCAATATCTTCGTCACCGTGCTCGTCATCGCCTGCCCGTGTGCGCTGGGTCTTGCTACCCCGACCGCCATCATGGTCGGCACCGGAAAAGGCGCGGAGCTTGGCGTGCTGATCAAGGGCGGCGAAGCCCTCGAAACCACGCACAGCATCAACGCGGTCGTGCTCGATAAGACGGGCACCATCACGCAGGGCAAACCGGAGCTCACCGACATCCTGCGATATACGGTGGAAGTGGAAGCGGATGTTCTCGCGCTGACCGCCTCTGCCGAGCGCGGCTCGGAACACCCGATCGCCCGCGCAATCGTCTCCGCAGCGCAGCAGCGCAATCTTGCGCTGACGGAGCCGGATCAGTTCCGCGCGATTCCGGGACGCGGCATCGAAGCCTTCGTCGGCGGCCGCCGCGTACTCGCGGGCAGTGCAAAACTGCTCACCGAAAACGGCGTGGATATCTCCCGTTCGGTCGGCGACGCGGTTGCGCTCTCCAACTCCGGCAAGACGCTGATGTATATCGCAATCGACAACGCGCTCTATGCGCTGATGGCGGCGGCGGATGCGGTCAAGCCCACGAGCCGCGCCGCGGTGCAGCAGCTCAAGTCGCTGGGCCTGGACGTCTACATGCTCACGGGCGACAACGCCGCGACCGCGCAGGCGGTTGCCGCGAGCGTCGGCATCGACCATGTCCTCTCGGATGTGCTGCCGGACGGCAAGGCAAACGAGGTGCAGAAGCTGCAGTCCCAGGGCAAGCGGGTCGCCATGGTCGGCGACGGCATCAACGACGCCCCCGCGCTTGTGCAGGCGGATGTCGGCATGGCAATCGGCACGGGTACCGACGTCGCGGTGGAATCCGCGGACGTGGTGCTCATGCGCGGAGACCTCTCCGCCGTCAGCGCGGCTGTCGCACTCTCCCGCGCCACCATCCGCAACATCCGGCAGAACCTCTTCTGGGCGTTTGCCTACAACGTCGTGGGCATCCCGTTTGCGGCTGGCGTATTCTTCGCCTTTGGCGGCCCGCTCCTCACCCCGGTGTTTGCGGGCGCTGCAATGGCGCTGAGCTCCGTCTCGGTCGTGAGTAACGCCCTGCGGCTCAAGCGGTTCCGCTTGAAGAACAAGAACTGATCTACGACTTAGAAAGGATAACATGATGAAAAAGATTGTAACCGCAGTGCTTGCGCTCGTGCTCGCAGCAGTTTTGCTCGCAGGATGCGCAGCAACCGACGTCATTCTCAAATACAGCCCCTCGTCGCTGGACAAGATCGTGGAGAAATTCCCGAATCTGGTCACCGACAACACCGAAGTTGACCACTACTATGATCTCTCCGTAGACGGAGAAACCATCCTGAAGGTCAGCCACAACTACGCGGAGACCGGTGCGGAAGACCTTGTCATCCAGACGCCGCTGCAGCCCTTTATCGACGCGGGTCTTGACCCCGCCAAGCTCGGCGCGGGTTACCGCACGGACGATACCTCACTCTACCTCGTCGCCGACTTCGGCGAGGGCTCCGGCGATCAGATGGGCATCACCACCGCTCTGTTCGAGGGCGTCAAGGCGGATCGCAGTGTTCTGACCTATCATGCCGACCTCGACCACTACGGCATCAAGCTCCCCGCGGGCAAGTTTGAGTGGGCGAAGGACGAATCCACCAACGATAAGGACATCGTGTTCGTGATCGCGGCGCAGCCGCTTGCCGACCTCGGCGTGGATGTGCAGAATGTCGTGGGCTGGGTTTTCAAAACCATGAAGGACGACGCGGGCAAGGACTTTGATGTGCTGCTCAAGCCGTATTCCCTCGAATCCTGATTGAAATGAGCTTGCTTTGGGCGTATGCTGAAGAAAACAGCTGCGCCCAAAGCGTTTTAGGAGCAATATGACGGCAAAACAGACGATCCTCGTCGTCGAGGACGAAGCGAAAATTGCAGATGTGCTGAAGTCCTATCTGGAGCGCGAGGGCTTTTCCGTCGCGGTTGCATACGACGGCGAAGAGGGGCTGCACCTTCACGCTTCGCTCTCTCCCGCGCTCGTCTTGCTGGATCTGATGCTGCCGAAACGCTCCGGCGAGGAGGTCTGCCGCGAAATCCGCGCGCGCGGCAATACCCCGGTGATCATGCTCACGGCGAAGGCCGAAGAAGCGTCGATCCTCGGCGGGCTCGCCATCGGCGCGGACGACTATGTCGTCAAGCCCTTCAGCCCGCGGCAGGTTGTGGCGCGCGTACACGCGGTTCTGCGCCGCGCAGGAGCAGCGCAGCAGGATATGCTGCGCTTTGACGGCGATTGGCTCACGATTGATCTCACCGCCCGCACGGTCTATCGCGAGGGCAGCACCGTGACGCTCACCCCCAGCGAATACAGCCTGCTCTCCGCGCTTGCGTCGCATCCGGGCAGGACATATACGCGCGACGAGCTGATTCAGCTCGCGCTTAAGGACGATTTTGAAGGATATGACCGCGTGATCGATACGCACATGAAGAATCTCCGGCAGAAGATCGAGCCGGACCCCAAACAGCCGCGCTATCTCGTCACCGTGCATGGCGTGGGTTACCGCTTCGGCGGAGGAAAAACATGAAACCAATCTCGCTACGAAAAAAACTGACGATAACCTTCCTGCTGATCGCGCTGTTCTCGCTCGCGTTCGTGGGTCTCTTTGCCAATGTCTCGCTCGGCAAGCAGTTTGAGGATTATGCCGTCTCCCGCTTGAACCAGACGATCGATAAGACCGTCGATCAGGTCACCGAGCTCTATGCCCGCTCCGGCAACCGCTGGGATGTGTCGAGCCTCGACGAAACCGGCATGGCGCTGCTCGTCGATGGGCTGATTCTGCGCGTGGAGGACAACTCCGGCCTCGTACTCTGGGATGCACAGGTGCATAACAACGGCATGTGTCTGCGGATTTTGCAGAGCATGGCGCAGAACATGCAGTCCTATCAGGCAAATTTTCAGGGCGGCTATGAGGAGCAGAGCTTCTCCGCCGTGGTCGAAGGCAAGACGGTCGGCACGATTGTCGTTGGCTACTACGGGCCGTATTATTTCAGCGACGCCGACCTGCAATTTTTAAACGATCTCAACCGCATCCTGCTTATCGCGGGCGCGGTCTCGCTGGGTGCATGCGTGCTGCTCGGCGCATATCTGGCGCGAAGGCTCAGTAAACCCATCACGGATGTCATCGCCGCGACGGGCAAGATCGCCGACGGAAACTACGGCGAGCGCCTCACCCACGCGGAGAACACGACGGAGCTCGTCGCGCTCTCGCACTCGGTCAACAGTCTCGCGGCCTCTTTGGAGTCGCAGGAGGCGCTGCGCAAGCGCCTCACCGCGGACGTGGCGCACGAGCTGCGCACGCCCCTGACCACGCTGCAGAGCACGGTCGAAGCCATGCTGGACGGCGTCTGGACAGCGGATGAACAGCGGCTGAACAGCCTCCGCGAGGAAATTCTTCGCCTCAACAAGCTCGTGGACGAGCTCGGCACGCTCTCCAGATACGAGTCCGAGGTGCTCAAGCTGGACACAGAGGTGTTCGATCTGGGCGAGCTTTCCGCGCAGACCGTGCGCAATTTCGAGGGCGTCGCGCGGCAAAAAGGCGTCTCCCTCACGTTCTCCGGCGATCCGGCAACGGTGCTCGCCGACCGGGATAAAATCGGTCAGGTGCTGATCAATCTGCTGCACAACGCGCTGAAGTTCACGCCCGCGGGCGGCACCGTCTCGGTCGAAACGGGCACGGCGGACGAACGCGCGTTCCTGCGCGTGCGCGACACAGGCTGCGGCATCGCGCCGGAGCACCTGCCGTTTATCTTTGAGCGGTTCTACCGCGCCGATCCTTCCCGCACGCGTGAAACGGGCGGCAGCGGCATCGGCCTTGCCATCGCGATGGCGATTGCCAAAGCGAACGGCGGACAAATCCTCGTGACCAGCACCGTGGATCATGGCAGCGCGTTTACGCTGCTGCTCCCGCGATATTGCGAAGCATGATTCGTTTTCAAGCAGGTTTCAAACAACTCTCGCACAAAAAAGCGGCCGCCTTCGGGCGGCCGCTTTTTCTGTTTCGCACGTGTTTCAGTCTGGCTGTTTCTATTGCGCCTCAAATTCCGCAAGCGCGTGCAGTGTTTCGGCCAGACAATCGTAGAACGCGATTGCCAGCTGCGGGACACCTTTCGTGTTGCCTTCCTTGCAAGCCATCTGGAGCTCGAGCGAGGCTTTTTGCAGCTTCTTTGCCCCGATGCTGCCCGCGCTGCCTTTCATTTTATGCGCGATCTGCTCGCTCTGCACAAAGTCGTTCGTCTCCAGCGCTTTCTCCAGTTGCGCCGCAACGCCGTCGCTCTCTGAGAGGAACGATTGCAGCACACGCACATAGAGCGCCTTGTCGCCACCCATGCGCTTGATGCCGTCCTGAAAATCGACGATGCCCTCGTTTTCCTCCGCCTTTTTCTCCGGTTTGGGCAGCAGCTTCGGCTCCCTGCCGTCGAACAGTGTGATCAGTGTTTCGATCAGCTGATCCGGCTCAAAGGGCTTGCTGACGTAATTGCGGATGCCGTGACTCCGGCACATCTCCTCCACGCCGGAGATCGCGTCCGCCGTCATTGCTACGATATGCACATCCGGATCAATCTTGCGGATCAGGTCGGACGCGGTGTAGCCGTCCATCACGGGCATATGCAGATCCATCAGGATCAGGTCGATCTCGTTGCGGTGCGCGGCGAAGTACTCATAGCCCTCCTGACCGTCGGAGGTGATGATCATCACGAAGCCCGCCTGCTCCAGAATGCTCTTTGCGATGAACTGGTTTGTCTTGTTGTCCTCAACCAGCAGCAGCCGATACGGGTGCGGAGACGTATGCCGCGTATCCTTTTGCTGCGCCCGCCTCTCCTCCGGCGGCTTGAAGTTGAAGATTTCGATTATGCCGTTGAACAGCACAGAGGGGATAATGGGCTTTGCGATGCCGATGTCGCACCCCGCCTGCTCCAGCTCCTCAAACAAATCCTCGCGCATCATCGGCACAAGCAGAATTGTCTTGCAATCGTCGGGAATCCTGCGCTCCTGCTTGAGCCTCTTCATGAACTCGATCCCGCCGTCATGCGGCGTGCCATAGTCGACGATCACCAGCTTCAGCCCGTTTTGTTCCGCGGAAAAATCGGATGCTAGCGCACTCAACATCTGCTGGTCGGTCTCGACGATCATATACCGCACGCCAAACGAGCGAAGACATTCCTCCAGCTGCGTGCGCGTCTGTTCCTGCCGTTGCAGCACGAGCGCGCGGATGCTCTTGAAGCATTCCATGGAGTTGCAGAGTTTCTTCTGTGCCTCCTGTATGGTGTCTACCGCGAGCGGCAGGCGCACGGTAAACGCGGAGCCTTTCCCCATCTCGCTCTCGACAGAAACCTCGCCGCCCATCAGCTCCGTGAGGCTCTTGACGATCGAAAGCCCCAGTCCGCTTCCGCCGAACCGGCGGCTGATGCTCGAATCCCCCTGATCAAAGGCGATAAAGAGGTGCTCCAGCTGCTCCTGCGTCATGCCGATGCCGGTGTCTTTGACGATGAACGTGATCATGCGCTCATCCTTTTGCAGTTCCTCGCCTGTGATGATCACGCGCACGGAGCCGCTCTCCGTGAATTTCACCGCGTTGTTGATGAGGTTGAGCAGCACCTGCTCGATGCGCAGCGGATCGCCGAAGAACATCGAAGGCACGTCCGGCTTCTTTTCCAGCAACAGCTCGATTCCGTGCTCCTCGACCTTCACCGATTCGATGCTGACGATGCGCTGCAGCGTCTTGTCCAGATCAAATGGAACCCGCTCGATGGTGATCTTGCCTGCCTCGATCTTCGAGAAATCGAGGATATCGTTGATCGTGCCGAGCATATTGCGCGAAGCCTGCGTGAGTTTGTCGAGATACATCGCCTGCGTCGCGGTCAGCTCCGTCTTTTTCATCAGGTACGCCATGCCGAGAATCGCATTCAACGGTGTGCGGATCTCGTGCGACATGCGCGCGAGAAACAGCGATTTCACCTGATTGGCGGCGACCGCTTCTTCCTTTGCCGCGCTCGCCTCCTCCTGCGCTTTTTTGCGCTTTGCGACCTCGCGACGAAGCCGCAGGATCCAGAAATAGGAAACCGCCAGCACCGCAACGAGAATGAGTCCCGCGATGCCGATCACGCGAAGCACATAGGAATAATCGACCGCGCCCTCCACATCGATCCATTTGTTCTGAATCTCGGTCTTCTGCTGGGTCGTGATGCTGTCCAGCGCCTTGTTGATGATGCTGACGAGCTCCGGCCAATCTTTGCGCACCGCAAAGTGCAGCGACTGCGAAAGATCGTCCTCGCCCACATCGATCGGGAAATATTTCAGGTTGGAGATACCGAGTGATTTCGCGAGATAGCTGGAGGTTGCAAAATTGCCGACGAACGCGATCTCGGTTCCGTTGGAAACGGCGCGCAAAGCTGCCTCCACGGTCGGATAAAGGCTCAGCTTGATATCCGTAAACTGCGTCATGTAGCTGTGGTGCGAGCTGTTCATCTGCACGGCAACAGTCTTGCCGGAGAGATCGTCAAACGAGCGAATGTTCTTTGTGTCGTCGCTGAAAAACACCGCGCGCTGGAAGGTAAAATACGTATCCGAAAACAAAAAGTACTTTTCGCGTTCGGCTGTTTGCGCGACGCAGGGCAGCGCATCCAGCGTGCCGTTGACCGCCTGCTCATACGCCTCGGTCCATGTCAGTCCCTTTTTGACTTCCATGAGCAGCCCGGTTTTTTCGCAGATCAGCGCAATATAGTCCGCCGCAATGCCCTTGTATTGCCCGTCCGTATCGATGAACTCATACGGCACAAACGTCGGGTCGACGCCGAGGTGAATCACAGGATGCTCGCGAATAAACGCTTCTTCCTCCTGCGTGAGCTGAATCTTCGGCTGCGGCGTTGGCTCCTCCGCATGCGCAACAGGCGAAAGCAGCAGCGCAAGCACGGAGAAGACTGCCAGCAGAGATGCGATCCATTTGATCGGTTTCATAGCAACGCTCCAATCAGGCTTGCTGCTGTGCAAAGCTGTCCGCGATCGACATTACCTCCGCCTGAATTTCAAAGAACGCGTCCAGAAGTTCCGGGTCAAAATGTGTGCCGCGCTCGCTTTCCATCATCGACAGAGCCGCTTCGTGTGTAAAGGCGGGTTTGTAGACGCGCTTGTTGACCAGCGCGTCGTAGACATCGATAATCGCCATGAGCCGCCCTGCCAACGGGATATCCTTGCCCGCAATTCCGGAGGGATAACCGTTTCCGTCAAACTTCTCGTGGTGCGTGCCCGCAATCTCCGCAGCGGTGCGGATAAACGAGAGGCTGTCGCTCTCCGGCCCCATGCAACGGAGCGCCTCCACGCCATAAGTCGTGTGCTTTTTCATGATCTCAAACTCGTCCGTCGTCAGGCGGTCGGGCTTGAGCAGGATGTGGTCGGGAATGCCGACCTTGCCGATGTCGTGTAACGGCGTCGTGTCAAACAGCTCCGCGGAGTAACTGTCGGTCAGAATCGGAGCAAAGTGCGGTTTTGTGCGCAGGTGCGCACAGAGCGCGCGCATCATCAGTTGGGTGCGCTTGGTGTGGTTGCTGGATTCGATGTTGCGCACCTCAAGGAGGCTGACCAGCGCGTGGATGGTCACGTCTCGGGTGAGCACGCTTTCCCGCGTGCGCTCCTGCACGCGTTTTTCCAGAATGCTGTTCTGCTGCTCCAGCGCGTCTCTGGCGTTCTTCAGTTTGATCTGCAGCTCCACGCGCTTGCGAAGCGAGCGGATGTTGAGCGGTTTACGGATATAGTCCACCGCGCCGAGATCCAGCCCGCGCATCTCGTTGTCGATCTCGTCAAAGTTTGTCAGGATCAGAACAGCAAGGTTTTTGTATTCAGGAAGGGTCTTAATCCGCTCCAGCACCTCAAAGCCGTTCATGCGCGGCATATTGATGTCGAGAATCAGGATGTCGATTTCCGGATTGTGCCGGAGCTTCTCCATCGCCTCGACGCCGTCATAAGCAAAGTACAGTTCAAAATCCGAAAGTATGCTGCCGATGATGGCAACATCGGTCTGGGAATCATCGGCGATTAAAATCTTCATATTCCTTATCCTCGCTTCCCGATCATTTTGCTCCTAAAATCTTGTTCCCTTCCGTCTCAATCAACGAAAGGAACGTTTCTATCGAAACCGCGCCCAGCATTACGCTGTGCAATCCGGGTTCATAGTAATCCTTTTTGATCGTCTCCCATGCCGGCACGGGCACATCGACGCTGGGGTTTTCAAAGCCGACGATAAAGAGCTCGTAGACGGGATTCATCTTCAGCATCTGCGTGTCCGCCATGTCCTTGCGAATCGGCGTACGGAAGGGATAGTACGCGTCGTGCTCCGGGCTGAATTCGCCGTTGAGGATGGCCTCCTGCGCGTCCTTACTGATCATGTAGCGGATGAACACCTCTGCCTCCGTCCGATTCTCCTCGCTCATGCTCTTCGGCAGAGCGAGCATCATGGGACCGATCTCTGCGCACATGCCGATCTGCCGCAGCGGGATGACGCCGACCTCGAACGGAGAGCCGTTCTTCTGCACGTCGGTCACGCCCCAGATGCCCTGAATCTCAAACGCAACCTCCTGCTTAAGGAAGTGTTCCATCACCTCGACACCGGTGTCCTTCGTCCAGGTGGGCTGCGCGTGCGCGCCGAGCACATCGCGATAAAACGCGATGGCCTGCGCCGATTCGGGCGAGTTGACCGTCACCCGGTCGCCCGCCTCGCTGACCAGCGTTCCGCCGAAACCGTATACAAACTGGTTCACCATCCACGAAAGGTCGTTGCTTTCTGCGCCGACGAGGCCGATGCCCTGCGCCGCCGTCTTTTCTTCCACTGCGGTCATCGCGGCAACCAGTGCGTCAAGGCTCGTGATCGCGTCGGGATCGACGCCCGCGTCCGCCAAAATCGTCTTATTGTACAGCAGGCACATGGAATGCCCCAGCCACGGGATGCCGTATGTCTTGCCCTCCGCGGTGCCGAGGCGCCAGACAGCCGGATAAAACGCGTTCTGATCCCCCGCAAATGCCTCCGTCAGGTCGCTGAGAAGCCCCTTGCCGCCAAAGTACTGTACATAGCGATACGGCAGAACAAACACTGTGTCCTGCTCGGTACCAAGCAGGGTCTGTATCGCGTTGATGTCCTCGTCTCCGCTGACGACCTGCACGGTCTTGTCATCCGCAGAGAGTAGGTTGTATTGATCTACGATTTTCGAGATTGCCTGTCCCCGCCCGGAGTAATCCTTCCAGGTGATGCGAAACGACAGCGTGCTGCCCGGTCTGGGCGTTTCCGCTTGCGTTTGCTGTCCGGTTTTCTCCGTAGGCTTGCAGGAAAACAGGCATAGTGCAACAAACGCCGCCATGAATAACGCGAGTACTCGTTTGAATGTCATACGCCACATCTCCGTATGCAGTTGTCCGGCAGTTCCAACAGAATTGTTACACAGCCATCATACACCCTCGGTCCAAATAGATGCAATCCGTTTCACGGAAATCCTGATTAAAACAGCTTTGATTTGTTGAATTCTGAATCCTTTTGTTTTAATCACAAATTTTTGAATAGCTTTTCATTTCAAACTCTCATTAAAATGGAAGAAGCGTATTGGTTTTTCGATATGCACGCAGATAAAACCCGCGATTGACGATTTCACAAACCGGAAATACAATGAATGTATATACTTGCAATCTAAGAAAATAATTATCACATTACAATATCAAAATGTTTCCTTCCCTGCGGTTCTCTGCGCATCAATCTGATTTGTTCAAAGGAGCGGACGGTTATGACACAAACGCGGTTACGGGGTTTGATTTTTTTTGCGGGATTGGCGCTCTTGGGACTTGCGTTTTGTTCCGCCTGTGCGCAAAGCCCGGCAGCCCCGGAGCCGACGCCCGCAGAGCCGGCCGCAACCGCAACCCCGGAACTGCTTGCTACGCCACTGCCCACGCCGGATTATTTCGGCCCGGTTTCGCGGGTGGAAGGCAAATCCTTCCTCGTGCGCGATGAGAACGGCACTTTCTCGCCGTTTTTCGTCAAGGGCGTCGATATCGGCGCGGCGAAACCCGGCTTCTGGCCGGGCGAATTCGGCATCACCGAGGAGGATTATCTGCGCTGGTTTCAGCTCATCGGGGATCTGAACGCCAACACCATCCGCGTCTACGTGCCGCAGATGCCGGGGTTTTATAACGCGCTTCTCACCTACAACCTTCAGGCAAAGCATCCGCTCTATCTGCTGCAGGGTATCTATATGAACGAGGAGCTCATCGGAGCGCACCTCGACGCGTTCAACAAAGACCTCGACGATATCTTTTACCGCGATCTTGCCAACACGATCGACATCGTCCACGGCAACGCTTCGGTCGAGAAGCTCCCCGGCAACGCGGGCGGCGACTACACGGCGGACGTTTCATCTTATGTGATCGGTTATCTGCCCGGCATCGAGTTCTCCGCGGATTTCGTCCTCGGCACCAACGAGCAAAATTCCGACAAGACCACGTTCTCCGGCACCTACGTCAAGACCGAGAACGCCTCTCCGTTTGAAGTGTTCCTTGCCGAAGCGCAGGAATACATGATCGACTACGAGCAGACGCACTACAACGTGCAGCGTCCCATCGCGATTACAAACTGGGTGACCGCTGATCCGCTGCCGCATCCCGGCGAGCCGAACCCGAGCATGGAGGACGCGGTGAGCGTCGATGTTGAGCACATCAAGGCGACGGATGCGTACACCGCGGGGTTCTTCGCCTCTTACCATGTCTACCCATACTATCCCGACCTGATGAGCTATGACCCGGCCTATGTCTCCGGCGAAAACCCGAACCCCTACCGCGCGTACCTGACCGAACTCAACGCCTATCACACCATGCCCGTGCTCGTCGCGGAGTTCGGCATCCCGACCTCGCGCGGCAAGACGCACGTCAACGCGGTCACAGGGTTTGATCAGGGCAATATCGAGGAAACCAAACAGGGCGAGATGCTGGTTTCGATGATGAACGACATCCGCTCCGTTGGCTGCATGGGCGGGCTGATCTTCTCCTGGCAGGACGAATGGTTTAAGCGCACCTGGAACACCACCGATCAGGAGGAAACGGAACGCCGCCCGTACTGGCACAGCGTGGAAAGCCCGGAAAAGTGCTTTGGCCTTCTCGCGTTTGATCCCGGCGAAACGCTCGCGGTCAAAGTCGACGGAAAAACCGACGACTGGAGCGAGAGCGATGTCGTCAGCGAATCCGGCGGCCTGCGTCTGAGCGTTCAGAGCGATGAAGCGTATGTCTACTTCAAGATCGATCTGGGTGCGGCTCAGTTCGGGCAGGATACGATCTACATCGCCGCGGATACGATCTCCGATCAGGGCAATCTCTCCTTTGGTGCGCTGCAGTTTGCCAGTGGCGCGGACTTTTTGATTCAGCTGCATCAAGAGGGCGACAGCGTGATGCTGGTCGACCCGTACTATGATGTATTCCAGTATCAGTATTCCGTGCAGAACGCGCTCGTCGATCCGATCGAGCATCAGTCCGACCTCAACTCCGGTACATTTGTGCCGCTGTATGCGGCGATGAGCCGCACGCTCGTGCTACCGAACACCGGAGAGGTCATTCCGTTTTCCAAGTTTGACGCGGGAAGGCTCACCTACGGCATCACCGATCCGGACAGCGCCGCGTTCAACTCTCTTGCGGATTTCTATGCAAAGGACGGCGTGATCGAGCTTCGCATCCCGTGGCTGCTGTTCAATGTGCGCGATCCGGGCACAAAGAACATCATCGCGGACTGGAATAAGACAGGTGCTGTGACGGGACAAACGATAGAATCCTTCTCGTTCGCCGTATGTTCCTACAAGAGCACGGGTGAGGTGCCGTTTGGCAGCTATACCTGGAACAGCTGGGATCTGCCGACCTATCACGAACGGCTGAAGAAGAGCTATTCCATCGTGCAGGCGATGTTTGCTGAAATTCCGTGAACATGGTTTTCCATAATTCATCAGAAAGGATGTGACCTGCTTGATCCTCGTTCAGGCGGTTGTCAATCTGCTCATCGTCGTGATGGGCTCTGTGCTGGTTCTGTTTACCCTGCTCCTGCTTGTGCTGCATTTGACCAACTCGATCAAGAGCAAGCGCATTCAGGCCATGCGCGAACAGTTGATTTGCCTGATCTCCGGCGAGGCCGCGGCAAACCGGCTGAAGAACAAGCTTCTCGCCATCATCCGGCAGGAGGAAGGCTGCGTGCAGTCGATCTCCGAAATCCGCGGAATCCGCTCCATGCGCGGACTCCTGGTCATCTCGGAGACGGCGGACGAGCTGAAATCCGGCGATCTGACCGTGCTCCGGCGTGAGATCGGCGGCGAATGGTACGCGAAGTATCTCTGCCAGCAGTTCAACTACGGCACGGTGGATTCCGTGATCCTCGTGATCAAACTTGCGGGTACGCTGGAGCTAAGGCAATATCTGCCGGATATCATCCAGCAGATCTATGCCCACCGAACGAACTCCCATATGCAGAACATCGGCATGCTCTCGCTGTGCCTGCTCGGCGCAGAATCGGAGCTGGTTTCGATCTGCCGCGACAGCTCGATTGCATCTCTCCTATCGTTCCGCACGCTGGAGGAGCTGTTCAACGTCTATCAGGGTGACCGCGAGGCACTCTGCGACCGGCTGATCGACACCGCGGCGGACGCGTATATCCGCCGCACCTGCGTCAAGGCGATCGGCCAGAACTGCTACTATTCGATGGCGGATCGCGTGATGCCGCTGTTAAAAAGCCCGCAGTTCAACATGCAGATCGACGCCGCACGCACGCTCGGTCAGCTGGCCTATGAGCCCGCGTATGGCGAGATTCTGGCGATGGCGAAGCACGAACGCTGGGAGCTGCGCGCGATTGTCGCCACCGCGCTGGCAATCTACGGTGCGGATCAAAATGTGGATACGCTGATCGATCTGGTCTGCGACCGGGAATGGTGGGTGCGCTACCGCGCCGCGGAGTCGCTCACGCAGTGCAGCGACATCGACGGCATCCTCGCCCGCGTCACCGCGAAAAACGACCGCTATGCGCTGGAGATGTTCCGCTTCGCGCTGGATAAAAAAGCACTCCGTAGCCGGAAAGGGGTGGCATGATGGCGACGCACGACGTACTCTACAGGATCGTACTTGCGGTCAACTATTTCTCGCTCTTCTACGTCATTACAGTCAGCACGATCTACCTCATCCAGCTGATCTCCGCCTCCGTGGGACTTCGGCGTTATGTCCGTTCGCTGCGGTATATCGACTACCGCCGTTTCCTCGACTCGGAGCACATGGTGCCGATCTCGCTGCTGGTGCCGGCATATAACGAGTCTGCAACCATCGTCGATTCCGTGCGAAACCTCATCTCGCTGGATTTCCCGGAGTATGAGGTCATCGTCATCAACGACGGCAGCAAGGACGACACGCTCCAGCTCCTGATCGATGCATATGAGCTATTGCCCTTCCATCAGCCCTACAAAAAGTCGCTCGAAACTGAAGAAATCGTAGAGATCTACCGCTCCGCCGTGGATGAAAAACTCATCGTGCTCAACAAGAAAAACGGCGGCAAGGCGGATGCGCTCAACGCAGGCATCAACGTCGCCTCCTATCCCGTCATCGTGACCATCGACGCGGATTCGATCCTTGAGAAAAGCTCGCTCATCAAGATCATCTACTCGTTTGTCAGCGACCCAACGTGCATCGCGGTCGGCGGCATCGTCCGCATCGGCAGCGGCTGCGAGATCGTCGACGGCCAGATGAAAACAGTGGGGCTTTCCAAAAATCCGGTCGTCGCGCTGCAGACCACCGAGTACCTGCGCGCGTTCCTCACAGGTCGCATCGGGTTTGACGTACTGGGCATGCTGCTCATCATCTCCGGCGCGTTCGGCGCGTTCAACAAGGCCGCCGTCATCGAGGCGGGCGGATATACGCGCAACTGCGTCGGCGAGGATATGGAGCTGGTCGTGAAGCTGCACCAGCTGATGCACGACAAGAAGCGTAAATACAGCGTGCGCTTCCTGCCGGACCCCATCTGCTGGACACAGCCGCCGGAGCACATGCGGGATTTGAAGAAACAGCGGAAGCGCTGGCACATCGGACTCATCGACACGCTGCTTCGTCACAAGAAGATGCTCTTCAACCCCAAATACGGGCGTATCGGCACGGTCTGCCTGCCGTACTATTGGATCTTTGAGCTGGCGGGGCCGCTGATCGAAACCTTCGGCTATGTGTTTATCCCGATTTCGTTCCTACTCGGCGTCGTGAACCTTTGGTTCATGCTTTCGTTCTTCCTCGTCGCCGTGCTGTATGGCACGATTCTCTCTGTCGGCGCGCTGCTGCTGGAGGAGAACACGTTTAAGAAATACCCGGACATCAAGCAGCTGCTTCAGCTGTTCTTCTACTCCTTCGTCGATAATTTCGGTTATCGTCAGCTCAACACCGTGTTCCGCGTTGAGGCGACATTCGGGTTCAAGAAGAACAAATCCCGCTGGGGCGAACTCAAGCGCAAGGGATTTTCCAGCAACGAAACGAAAACCGAAAACAAAAAATCATAGTCTTTTCTCTCAGCTACAACCCAATCAAACAACAAAAACTGCCGGATGAGGAAGCCAACTCATCCGGCAATATTTTTTTGTCTTGAAGCTATATCTGTAAAAATATACAAATAGCGAAAGTCTGTTTACGAAAGGATAGAAAACGCAACTTGTATTGCGCGATATTTCGCTATTAATACTAAAATTGTGCCAAATTCTCCATGTCATCGTTCGTAAGGAACGCTGTCACATCATCAGACGGCACCGCCGTACTACATGATTGGAGAGAGCTATTATGAAAAAAAGACTTATCGCAGCATTCCTTCTTGTCGTCCTTCTTGCCTTCACGGGCAGCACCTTCGCGCTTGCGCCGGATGTGGCCGTGAAGAAAGACATCACGCCAATGTCCGTTCTCACGGTTGATTGCGGCCTGACCAACAACGGCGGCAGTTCCTACACCGCGTGGGGAAGCGCATCTTCCAGCGTAAGCGAAACAATCACGGTCACAGTGAAACTCTATCGTGTCGTCGGCAGCACGCTGACGCTAATCACCTCCGGCAGCAACACCGTCACGGGAACCAGTGCCTATGTCAGCAAAAGCGCAACGCTTTCCGCCGGCAGCTATCGCGTTGTCGCGACCGCAACGGGCAGCATCTCCTCCTCCGGCAGCAGAACGCGCAACTATACCGTTAGCTGAAAAACGGTTCACGACGCAAAAAAGAGCGGCGCATATGCGCCGCTCTTTTTACGCCAAACATTGCAGATCGGGGTTTATTCCAGCAGGCTCCAGATCAGGTCGAGATCTACCCCTTTATCGGCATAAATCCATAGGATAGAGTTCTCCAACAGTACAAATCCGTCAAAAGACCCGTTCGCGGAATCGATTGCATATTCCATGGTTCTTCCGTCGAGAACCGTTCTCTGCTCGATATCTCCTCTAAAGTTGATTGTTGATCCATCACCTTTGTACCATTGCTCGATGACATTTACCTGCAGCTGATCCGCGGTGAGGTAATTTGTTCGCAGTGTTTTCCCCGAGACAATATGATCGTATTCATATACCTCTACGCACTTGAGCTGATCGCTGACGAGTTCGAAGGCATCCAAACCGTATTTGGTTTCAAACGCCGCGACCGAATCGAAATATTCAGGTTCCGTCATGATGATGGGATTGCCGTCCTCATCGTATCCGTACGCTGCAAGTTGTTCTTCCGTAAGTACTTCCGGAACGTCATATCCGCGCGCATCATAGAGCGCTTTCTCATCCGCCTGATCGATCTCAAGCTGTTTGTCGAGCACGGTAATTACATAGTTGAAGATGCGCTCCGCAATTGCGCGTCCTGCCGGAACCAGTGTGAAGAACGCAAGCGCCAGCGCGAGAATCAGGCTGCCAAGCGCAAGCCTCCCGTGTCTGCGGAAAGAGCGCATCATATCGCGGAGACTCTGGCGCCAGTCGCCCAGCGCGCGTCTGTCCGCGGCATCCAGCGCGTCGTAAAACCCGCTCCAGTTTTCCGCGGGCAAGGCAGAGCCTGCCTGCGCACGCATGATGAGCGTTCGCGCGGAGACGCGGCATTGCGCAGCAAGCGCGATTGCTTCCTGTTCAGAGCGCACAAAAAGCGGGTCTACCTGATGGAGCCTTTTGCGCACATATTCTTTTGATTTCTTTTCGTTCAAAATCAAATCACCTCGGTTTTAGCAGGAACAGCACCATCAGCGCGAAGAAGAGGGACTGATCTGCGGCCTTCTTCACCAGCTTGCCGCGGATGCGGACAAAGCGCTGACTCAACGTGTTTTTGTTGATGTTCAGCATCTTTGCCACCTCGTCCAGCGCATACCCATCGAAGAAATAAAGATGGAATGCCTCCCGCATCTCCGGCGAAAAGCTCTCCAGCTCCTTTTTGAGCCATTCCATCGCGGCGCTGCCGACGACATCGCTCTCCACAGAATCCGTACCGGGAATCTGCGAAAACACTTCCGGTTCAGAGGGTACTTCGCGCTGCGACTTCTTGAGCGAGTTGATACGCGCATTGCGCAGGCACGTGCGGAAGAACGCCATCGGGTGCTCGATGCTGCTCGCCGGACGATCGTTTCGCGCGATCGTCTCCGCCAAATCCTGCATCAGGTCCAGCGCGTCTTCTTCGTTTCGCGTCAGCTGAAACGCGACGCCAAGCAGCGCCTGATATTGCTCTACGAATACTTCCGAAAGCTTCTCCTGCATGGATCGTTTCCGTCCCGTGAACACAGCGTACCGATGCCGATCTTCCTGTTCCAAACACCGATCACTTGCATCATACCATTTTTCACAGGCAGAAACATAGAGTCTTTCTGTTTTGCAGCGTGCGTCGTACCAGTCTTTGCTTCGCAAAAACACGCGCTGCGCGTTTCGCGTGATGGCGTCCCAGTCGAATGGCAACGTCTCGATCCAGTTGCAATCGTCCTCGCCATATCGCCAGATGCCTAGCGAATAGCGAACCGTCTGCTTTGTCGCAATCCGGTAAGCGCAGAGCAGCTGCGCAACCCAAACATCGGAAGGCTGTTCGATCGGGAGGATGAAATGGCGGTAGCCGCAGAGCACGAGCCTCTGGACAAACTGCATAACACGCTGTTTCTGCGCGGAATTCCGCCTGCTCCATCGGACAATATCGTTTGCAATCGACGGATGAAAATCTATCTGTAGCTTGCAAACCGATCGTCTCACCGCAGAACGCTCTCCTCCGTTTTCAACATATAAGACAATCGAACGAATTGTTTGATGACAGATTTTGACAAAAAATATTTGTAATTCAGTTCCTTTAAGCGGCAATTTACATTATTTCGACGTGTATATACAAAAAGCGATCAAAAAAAGCAGGAGCCCGCTCATTGAACGGATTCCTGCGTGCATTGTTCCGTGGTTTTCTTTACTTGGCCAGCAGATATCGCTCGACTTCCTGTGCCGCGCGCACCGCGTCCGCACTTGCGCGGACGACGAGGCTCTGGCCCGTGCGCATATCCCCCGCGGCAAACACGCCGGGACGGGACGTTGCGTACACGCTTCTGTCGATGGTAATATTCAACGCGCCCGGCAGATACGTCTCCGCGCCGACAAATCCCATCGCGATGAGCACATCCGTCGCGGCCTGCCTGCGGATCGTGGACTCGATCTGCTTGGGCATGCGCCCGCGCTCCGTCGTCACCCACTCCACCTGTGCGGTCTCGATGCCGGTGACGCCGCTCGTCTCGTTGCCGATGATGGACACGGCCGTGATCTCAAACGTGCGCGGGTCTCTGCCGTAGAGCCAGATTGCCTCCTGTTGACCGTAATCCGTTTTGAGCACGGTCGGCCAGCGTGGCCAGGGATTGTCCAGCGCGCGCGTCTCCGGCGCCGGCGGCATGATCTCGAGCTGGATGACCGAGTTCGCTCCCATGCGGATGCTGGTTGCGACGCAGTCGTTGCCCGTATCGCCGCCGCCGATGACGACGACCTTTCTGCCCGCGAGCGGCTTGTCGTCCGTCTCTCCATTTAGCACTCTGCGCGTCGCGTCCGCAAGGAACGGTACGGCATAGCGTACGCCGGGCAGATTGCGCCCGGAGACCGAGAGGTCGCGCGGCTGACCCGCGCCGCCGCAGAGCACGACCGCGTCAAACTGGTCCAGCTCGGTGACGGGCATATCTTTACCCACGTCGGTATTGCACACAAACGTGATGCCCTCCTGCTTCAGGATATCGATGCGCTGGCGCACGCGTTCCTTCGGTAGCTTCATGTTCGGGATACCGAACATGAGAAGCCCGCCGGGCTCCTCCGATTTTTCGAATACCGTGACATAGAATCCGCGCTGGTTGAGGATATGCGCAGCGGTGAGTCCGGCAGGGCCGGAACCGATCACGGCGACGTTCTTGTCGATTCGCTCTTTCGGGATGCGCGGCACGACCCAGCCGTTTTCCCATGCCATGTCGCTCAAAAACCGCTCCACCTCGCGGATGGCGACGGGTTCGCCGTTCATGCCGCAGGTGCATGCGCCTTCGCAGAGCGCGGGGCATACACGGGAGGTGGCTTCATGCAGCAGATTTGTCTTTTCCAGCCTGCGATAAGCCTCCTCATAGTGTCCCTTAAACACGAGGTGATTCCATTCGGGGATGAGGTTGCCGAGTGTGCAGCCGGAGCCGACGCCGCGCCAGCTCACGCCCGCGTGGCAGAACGGCACGCCGCAGTTCATGCACCTCGCTGCCTGCTGCGAAATCTCCGCCTCGGTCTGCACGGGGTGAAACGCATCCCAGTTCTGGATGCGCTCCTGCGCGCAGAGCTCCTCAGCCGTCTTGCGGTCATATTCTAAAAAACCTGTGAGTTTTCCCATGTCTCTTCTCCTTCCGCGCGCCGCTACAGTTTCAGATCGGAAAAATCCGGCTTGCCATGTAAGGCTTCCTTCGCGGCCTCCAACCCCTTGGTGGTCTTGAGCAGGAACGCGCGTTCCAGCATCTCGTCGCCCTCAAGCCCCTCACGCTCGGCGACATCCATCGCGTCCAGCATCTCGCGGTAATCGTGCGGCAGGACTTTGACGAATTTCGCGTGCGTTGTCGGCCATTTTTCGAGGATGCGCGCGGCGATCTTCGAGCCGGTGTACTGAACATGGTTGGTCAGGTGCTTGTGCAGCATCACGAGATCCAGCGCGTCGAGTTTGTAGAGCGCGACAAGCTTACGATTGACCATGCGCTCCAGATTGCCGTCGTCGAGCACATACGCAATTCCGCCGCTCATGCCGCTCGCGAAGTTTCTGCCGACCGGGCCGAGGATGACCGCCGTGCCGCCCGTCATGTATTCGCAGCCGTGGTCGCCGACGCCTTCGCAAACCGCCAGCGCGCCGCTGTTGCGCACGCAGAAGCGTTCGCCCGCGCGTCCGGCGAGGTACAGCTCGCCGTCCGTCGCACCAAAGAGCGCCACGTTTCCGGTGAGCAGATTGTCTTTGTTCGACCAGCCCGCGTCCTGCGGCGCCTTGACGATGATCCGCGCGCCGCAAAGACCCTTGCCGAGATAGTCGTTCGTGTCTCCTTCGATGGTGAGCTCAATGCCCGCCGTCGCAAACGCGCCGAAGCTCTGCCCCGCCGTGCCGTTGAATTGCAGCTTCACGCGCCCATCGGGCAGTCTACCGTATTCCTTGCTGATGAATGCGGAAACACGCGTCGCAACCGCGCGCTCGGTGTTGCGGATCGGGCGCTTGACCAGCGCGTCGCCTTGCTCAACCAGCGAACGAACCATGTCATGGAAGAGGCGGTTGTGGTCGTCCGTCGCGGGCTTGAGATCGCGCCACGGCAGCGGCTGATCGTCCGGAATGAGCCCGCTGAGATCGACGCCCGCCGTCTTGGGCGACTGCTTGACCTGCGCGAGGTGCCCCGCCATGCCGACCATCTTGTCGACCGTATGGAACCCAAGCTCCGCCATCATTTCGCGGAGGTTCTGCGCCAAGAAACGCATCAGGTTGATCACGTATTCGGGCTTTCCGGTGAAGCGCGCGCGGAGCGCCGGGTTCTGCGTCGCGACGCCGACCGGGCAAGTGTCGAGATTGCACACGCGCATCATCACGCAGCCGATGGAGACCAGCGGCAGCGTTGCAAAGCCGAATTCCTCCGCGCCGAGCAGCGCCGCGATCGCGATGTCGCGTCCTGTCATGAGCTTGCCGTCCGTCTCCACGCGGACTCTGCCGCGTAGGCCGTTCGCGATCAGCGTCTGGTGCGTTTCGGCAAGCCCCAGTTCCCACGGAAGCCCCGCGTGCTGAATGCTCGTGCGGGGGGAGGCTCCCGTGCCGCCGTCGTAGCCGGAGATCAGGATCACGTCCGCGCCGCCTTTGGCAACGCCTGCCGCGATGGTGCCGACGCCGGCTTCCGACACGAGCTTGACGTTAATGCGCGCATCGGGGTTCGCATTCTTGAGGTCGAAGATCAGCTGTGCCAAGTCCTCGATCGAATAGATGTCATGATGCGGGGGCGGCGAAATCAGGCCGACGCCGGGTGTCGAGTGGCGCGTGCGCGCGACGCTGGGATAGACCTTGCCCGCGGGCAGCTGTCCGCCCTCGCCGGGCTTTGCGCCCTGCGCCATCTTGATCTGAATCTCTTTGGCCGAGGCGAGATACGGGCCCGTGACGCCGAATCTTCCGGACGCGATCTGCTTGATCGCGCTGTTGCGCTCGGTGCCGAAGCGCTCCTGCGCCTCGCCGCCCTCGCCGGAGTTGCTTTTGCCGCCGAGCCGGTTCATCGCCATGGCGATGCACTCGTGCGCCTCTTTGCTGATGGAGCCGTAGCTCATGGCTCCCGTCTTGAAACGGCGGACGATCTTTTCCACCGGCTCGACTTCTTCCAGCGGAATCGGCTGGCACTTGGTGAAGCCTAAGAGGTTTCGCAGCGAAACCGGCGCGTCGCCTTCCATTTTTTTGATGTATTCCTTAAAGAGCGCATAGTCGCCCGTGCGCACCGCGGTCTGCAGCAGATGGATGGTTTCGGGGTTGTAGAGGTGGTGTTCGCCGTCTTTCTTGTACTGGAATCTGCCTCCGGAGGGCAGCTCGTTGACCGGAGACTCCAGCGCCTCCTTGTGGCGGTGCAGGATTTCGCGCTCCAGATCGTCCAGCGACATGCCGCCGACGCGCGTGACCGTGCCCGTAAAGAAGCGGTCGACCAGCTCTTCGGAAAGACCGAGCGCTTCGAAGATCTGCGCGTTGTGATAGCCGTCCACGCAGGAGATACCCATCTTGCTCATCACCTTGAGGATGCCGTGGTCGTAGCCGTGGTAGACGTGCTCCATGGCTTCTTCCAGCGACACGCCTTCCAGATGCCCCTCGTCATAGAGCGCTTCCACTGCCTCGTTGACGCCGCGGAGGTGGATGCCCTTTGCGCCGTAGCCCACAAGACAGGCGACATGGTGCACCTCTCTGGGTTCATAGCTGTCCACGATCAGCGAGCAGCCGCCGCGCAAGCCCTTGCGGATCAGGTGGTGATGTACGCCCGCGGTCGCGAGCAGCGAGGGAATCGGCACCAGCGTCTCGCTCGCGAGACGGTCGGTCAGCACGAGGATCGAATCCCCGCGCCGGATCGCCTTCTCCGCGGCGGAAAACAGGGTATCAAGCCCTGCTTCCAGGCCGAACTTTGGATCAAACACCATGTCGAGCTGCGCCGCACCAAAGCCGGGGATGCCGGAGAGCAGCCGCTCCAGGTTCGCCGTCTGGAGGATCGGAGACGCCAGATGAATCTTTCTGCAGTTGTCCGGCTGATCCAGCGTCGGATCGCCGTTGGAACCCAGGAACACGTCCATGCCGACCACGCATTCCTCCTGAATCGCGTCGATCGGCGGGTTCGTGACCTGCGCAAAGAGCTGCTTGAAATAGCTGAATAACGGCTGCGGACGCTCGGACAACACCGCAATCGGCGCGTCGTAGCCCATCGAGCCGACGGGATCAAGCCCTGTCTGCGCGATCGGCAGCACGGTCAGCATGCGGTCTTCATATGTCCAGCCAAAGATGTTCTGGAGCTTCGTCGGGTTATTGCCCGGCACGCTCCTGCGCGCATAGTCCGCTTCGTTCAGCTCGATGACCTGCTGCTTGAGCCATTGCTTCCACGGGCCGTCGAGATAGGTGTCCTTGATCTGCTGGTCTTCCATCAGCGTGCCGGATTCGGTGTCTAATAGCAGCATCTGGTTCGGGCCCAGTCTTCCGCGGCGCACGACGTCCGCGGGCGCGATATCCACCACGCCGCTCTCGGACGCGAGCACGAGAAGGTTCGAGCGCGTGAGCACCCAGCGGGCGGGACGAAGTCCGTTGCGATCCAACACCGCGCCGACCTGCCTGCCGTCGGTGAAGCACATCGCGGCAGGGCCGTCCCACGGCGTCATGAGGCACGCGGCATATCGGAAAAACTCGCGCTGGTTTTCGTCCATCGTCGGGTCCTTCGACCACGGGCCGGGCATCATCATAAACAGCGCCTGCGGAAGCGATCTGCCCGCGACGACGAGGAATTCTAACAGATTATCAAACTTGGTAGAGTCGCTGCCGTCCGTATCCAGAATCGGCAGAATGTCTGCAAAGCGCTTCTTAAGCCGCCCGCCGTCCATCGCGGCAGCCGCGGCAAGCACCGCGTGTTCGCAGCCCTTGAGCGTGTTGATCTCGCCGTTGTGACCCACCATGCGGAACGGCTGCGCGCGCTCCCAGTTCGGGAAGGTGTTGGTCGAATAGCGTGAGTGCACGAGCGCGATGGCGGAGATGAACTCCTCATTTAATAGATCGGGGTAAAAGTCCGACACCTGCCAAGCCTGCATCATGCCTTTATAGACAATGGTCTTTGAGGACAGGCTGGGGATATACACCTCGAACCCCTGCTCCTTCATCGCCTTTTCGATGCGCTTTCTCAGCACAAAGAGGCGCACATCCGCGGGCAGGTCGTTCTCTTTCCACGATAAAAACAGCTGCTTGACGGCTGGTACGCTCGCCCACGCGCCGTAGCCGCAGGCGTGCAGATTCGTCGGTACCGTGCGCCAGCCGATCATCGAGAACGCCTCTTCCTTGACGATTGCTTCGATGGCGCTCTGCGCCCCGCGGCAAACCTCCTCCTCCAGAGGCAGGAAGAACATACCGACGGCATACTCGCCTTCGCGCGGGAGATGAACCCCCGCGTGCTTGCGGAAAAACTTGTCCGGTAACTGCAAAAGCACGCCCGCGCCGTCCCCGGTGTCGGGGTCGGACCCCGTGCCGCCGCGATGCGCAAGGCGTACCAATATTTCCAGTGCGTCTTTGATAATCGCGTGCGAGCGCTGCCCGTTCATATGCGCGATGAAGCCTGTTCCGCAGGCATCATGCTCAAACTCCGGCCGCCAGAGCGTTGCTTTGTCCATCGCTCCCGCTTTTTGCCCCGCACGCTTGGTATTCGGCGCAACCGCCGATTCGTTATTCTCGCTGCATTGCTGTCGAACTTGCTCTTGATTTTGCTGCTGCTGTCTCATGTGTCACCCTGCCGGATTTTTCGGCTCTGTCAGCCGTTCCCCAATCCGTTTCTCCCCTGCTTATTTTCACGCCTGTTTCGGCGACGTCCCGCTTTGCCCCGTGTCCCGCGCGTCCTGCATAATTCTTGCATATCGCACAGTTTTTGCAGCTTATCCTGCGTTTTGATTCGTTTCGTCATGCCAGTTTTCAAGAAAGGCGTCCGGATCCTCCGCGCCGCTCGGTCATAATCGAGACAGCGGGCTCCGGAACGCCATTGTTCCTGTTAAAAAGTGCAAGATGATTGAACCCATCTTGCAAAGTTTTATATC
>DATMYE010000010.1:0-76609 GCA_035561095.1 Clostridia bacterium
GAATAATAGGGAATAATAAGTAACTTGTCAAGGTATTTTTGGGAACAAAAATACCCCCGCATGTGCGGGGGCATGATGTTGCGTTCGATTTAGTCCTTCTTGCGGGAATCGCCCCAGAAGAACAGCGCGACCGTGCCTGGGCCTGTGTGGGAGCCAACCACCGTGCCGACGCTGTTGATCAGCACCTTGCCGTTGAGCTTGGGGAAGGTCGATTCGACCAGCGCTGCGACCGCTTCCGCGTCCTCGCGGCAGGCGGAGTTGGAGAGAAAGCACTTCTTGTCGTAGTCCAGCCCGTGTTCCGCGTGCATCTCCATCTGCTTGACGATCTCGCGCATGACGCGCTTTTTGCCGTTGATCTTGAAGCGCGGGGTCAGGTGGCCGCCGTCGTCCATGTTCATCAGCGGGTTGATGCCGAGGATGGAGCCAACTACGAACGCGGTCGACGAGATGCGCCCGCCGCGCTTGTAGTGCGTGAGGTCGGTGGAGAAGAACCAGTGGTGCAGATTGAGCTTATGCTCCTCGATCCACGCCGCGGCATCCGGCAAGGAAACGCCGCTGTCGCGCATGTCTGCAAGCGTATCCACCATCAGCCCGTAGCCGGAGGAAGCGCCGAGGGAATCCACGATCACGAGCTTCCGATCCGGATAGCGCTCCTTGAGCTCCTCCTGCGCAAGCAGGGCTGCGGCATAGGTGCCGGAGAGACCGGAGGAGAAGGTAAGGTGCAGGATATCCTGACCCGCCTTGAGGAACGGCTCGAAGAACTCGATGAACTGCGCGGTGTTGACGAGTGACGTCGTGGGCATGGCGCCCGCAGCGATCCGCGCATAGAACTCCTCAAACGGCATGCTCTGGCCCAGATCGTCCGCATATTCCACGCCGTCGATGGTGAAATGGAAGCAAACATAGGGGATTTCGCGCTGTTCGAAATACTCTTTGGAGAGATCGGCGGTGGAGCAGCAGCTCAGAACATACGGTTGCATGGTGTACCTCCGGTATAATTTTATTGTAGGAGATGAAGAATGCGGGCTTGAAACCCGCACTCATTTTATGTTTTGTTCGTCACTAGAACGCGAGGATAATTCCCTTTTCGTTGGCGTAGAGGGAGCTGACCCCGCGCGTGGGCAGCACGAGGATTTCGGAGAAGTGGTAACGGCGTTCAATTTCGGACTTGAGTTCATCGGCAAACTGCGGGTTGTTGCAGTGCGTGATCACGATGCTCTGATCCGTGGTGTCGCGCCCCGTGTGCTCGATGGTGTCCGCAAGCTTTTTGACCACCTGTTTCCAGCCCTGCACATGCGAAACCAGAGAGATGTTGCCTTCCCTGTCCGCGCCCATGATGGGGCGGATATGCAGCGTGGAGATCAGCGTTGCCGTAATACGGTTGAGCCTGCCGTTCTTATACAGATTATCGATGTTGTCCAGCACGAAAAACGTGCTCATCTCTTTGATGAAGTTCTCGACTTTTTGAATAATTTCGGACTTTTGCAGCCCTTCTTTGATGAATTTGCGGATTTTGAGCATGACCAAAACTTCGCCGGCTGCCGCACTGCGGGAGTCGAAAATGTGCACCTTTGCGCCCGATTCTTCGGCGATCTGTTTGCCGGACATTGCGCTGGCATAGGAGCCGGAGAGACTGCTCGAGAGCGTGACGGCAAACGCGTCGCCCGTGCCGAAGGCGTCTGCATACTGTCCCGGCGCGGGAGCTGCGGAACCCACGCGGCCCTTGCAGGCTTTCATACGCGTCATGAAGTCCGGCAGGTCGAGCGAGTCGTCGTCGGTAAACGATTCTTCGGCCAACGTCAGCGTCAGGGGCACGCTTTTGACGCCCCACGATTCGCGGAGTTCGTTCGTCAGGTCACAACAGCTATCGGCAACAAGCGTATAATTCATGAATGATTTCTCCAATTTTTGTTTCGCTTTTCGCGAATACACTGGAACAGTGTATCAGTTCTCATTCAAACCAGTCTCAATAGACCCTCAACAAAGTCTCAACTCTCACGCGCAGGGGTGTTATCGCGCGCGAAAAAACAGCCGGAGCGCATGCGCCCGGCTGTTGATCGGTTGCTCGGTCTTTAAACAGGCTTCGGGAGGTCGCCCTTGAGGGTGACGATGATCTCCGAGCCCTTGCCTTCCTTGCTCTGTATCTCGATGGTGCCGTCGCTGAGGGAGACAATCCTGCGAACCAGCGCAAGTCCTAAGCCGCTGCCCTGGCCGGAATGCGATCGCTCGCCCTGATAAAACTTATCAAACGCGTGCAACCGCACCTCCTCGGACATGCCGATGCCGCTGTCACGTACGCGCACGACGATCTTGCCGTCAAACTCCCAGCAGGAGACAAACAGCGTGCCGCCCTTGCGCGAAAACTTGATTGCGTTGTCGATGAGATTGCTCCAGACCTGCGCAAGCAGCGACTTGCTACCGTAGATCTGCGTGCTTTCCAGCGCGAGGTCGATGGAGAGCTCCTTCTCCTCCCAGAGGGGTTCGTAGCTCAACAGCACACGGCGGATCTGCTCGTCGAGGCTGTAGACCTCCTGCTGGAGCACAATCTCCTGATTCTCCAGCTGGGAAAGCGAGAGGATGCTGTGCGAGAGCTTGGAGAGCCTGCTCGTGTTTTCGAGGATGCGGGAGACATAAAGCGCCTGCTCCTCTTTGGTGAGTCGCTCGTCCTGCAGGAGCGTGGCGTAGCCTTCGATCGCGGAGAGCGGGGTTTTGAACTCGTGGGAAACGTTGCTGACAAAATCACTTCGGAGAGTTTCGGTGTTGGAGAGCTCCTTGACCATGATGTTGAAGCTCGTTGCGATCTCCTCGATCTCCTTTGCGATGCTCTTTTCCTCAAGGCGCACAGAGAAGTCCCCACGCGCGACCTTCTTTGCCGCGTCGTTGATCTTGAGCACGGGCGAGAGCATCTTTGTGCTCGTGTAGGCCGCGATGCCGACGCCGATGACGGTCGTGAAGATGCCCATGTAGGTGGTGGAGGTCACGATCGCTGTGATCGTGGGTATCTTGAGCTTGAGCATGACGAAGATGACGCCGAATGTCAGCACCGTGGACACCGCGATGATGCCCGTGATGATCACGGCGAAGATTTGCGCGACGCGCGGGCGGGCCTTGATCTCCGGCAGTTTAGGCATGTTTTTTTACCGCCTTGTAGCCAAGGCCGCGGATGGTGATGATCTCAAACTGCGCGCTGTCCTTGAAGCGCTCGCGCAACCGGCTGATGTGTACGTCCAGCGTGTGCGGGTCGCTCTCGGTGTCCATGCCCCAGATTTCGTCCATGATCTGCTGTTTGGTGAATACGCGGTTGGGGTTGGAGAGCAGCTTGTAGAGGATGTAAAATTCCTTTTGCGGCAGCACGCTGCAGTCGCCGTCGATGCAGACGGTCAAATCGTCATATCGCAGCTCCGCGTTTTCAAAGCGAATCTTCTTTTCGTTGACGATCTGCGCGCGCTTGAGGAGCGCGTTGATGCGGAGGATCATCTCGTTGACATTGACCGGCTTGACCATATAGTCGTCCGTTCCGGCGAGAAAACCGGTCTGCATGTCTTCAAATGTGTCCTTCGCGGTGATCATCAGAACAGGCATATTCAGCCCGTTCTGGCGCAGGCTTTTGACGAACTCGAAGCCGTTCATGTTCGGCATCATGATGTCCGTCACGACGAGGTCGATATACTGTTTTTCGAGCACGTCCCAGGCGTCCGCGCCGTCCCGTGCCTCGTGATAGACGAAGCCGTTCTTGGAAAGCACGGTGCAATACAGCTCACGCAGCGCGCGGTCGTCCTCCACGACTAAAATGTGGAACATGGTATCCTCCTGATACGAATCAAGGGTTGAATTTGCACATACTGTGCCAACCATAAAAATAGCAGTTCATTTTCAATTTTAGCTCAAATGTTGAATAAACAGTTTGAATTCAACGTGAAAACAGCGTGTGGCAAATTAAATACTGTTTACGCAAACAGGTCGCTGTCCTCCGGCAGACCCGCATAGAGAACCACCAGCCGTCCTTCCCGCACGCTGACTTCAGCGGGCGCCCCGGTAAAGGCGTTGCTCACGCCGAGCGGGTTGGTGTCGGAAAGCCGTGCGTCTGTGAGTGCATAGGCAAGTCCGCGCTCATAGACGCCATAGGCCGTTGCGCCGTAAGAAAACACCGAGACCGTGCCGGAAAGCCCCGTGCGGAAGCGCAGGGCTTCGTTGTGCAGCAGCGTGATGGTTTCGTTTTCTCCGATCAGCGCCGCGCGCGCGCCGTGTTCGCGCAGGAATGCGAGGGTTTGAATGTTCGCGAGCGTGTGGTCAAGCCTTCCGCCCACGCCGCCGAGTAGCACGAACGCGCGGTAGCCGCGCTCGATGCCGATTCTCGCCGCGAGCATGGTGTCCGTGTCGTCCTTCTCCGCCGGGTGGCGCACGACCTGCTCACCGTCCGGCACGTAGCCGAGCGAGTCAAAATCGCCCACCACAAGATCGGGCTTGATGCCGCCCAGTTGCGCGTAACCGCCGTCCGCGGCGATCACGAGATCGCCCGGCTTTGGAGTGAACGGATGACTCTGCGGCAGCGCGCAGATGATGTAGCAGGTGGGTTGATGATTCATATTGTAAAAACGAATTCCTTATCAGAAAATCAGGCAAGGTGAAACGAACTTCTCTTTACACGTATTTATACCATGTTTGGAGCAGGAAGAAAAGCGCACGCCGCGCGGGTCAGAGAACGGGAAGCACAAATATTCGGCGGAAAATCGGCGTTTTTTTGCGCGCGGGTATGATATAATAGCGTTTATGAATCTGCGGATACCCATCCCGCGAAAGGAGGACACGCCTTGCCCGGACTGTTTTTGCGGGACGAACTCGACGTGTTCACCGCCGTGGATGTGGAGACGCCCAACCGCTTCTCCCGCTCGATCTGCTCCATCGGCATCGTCCGCGTGGACGAGGAGGGGGAGATCACGCGGCTGCACCACCTCGTGAACCCCTGCGACGAGTTTGATGCGGCGAATATCGCGATCCACGGCATCCGCCCGTTCGACGTCGAGCGCGAGCCTTCTCTCTATGAGCTTTGGCCGCAGATCGAGCCGTATTTCACGGGGTGTCTGCTCGTGGCGCACAACGCGTTGTTCGATCTTCCGGTCATCCGGAAAGCGCTGCTGCGGGAAAATCTCTACGCGGAGAACTGGAAGTACATCTGTACGCTGGAGACCGCGCGAAAGCACATCCCGAAAGCGACCTTCGGCAGCCATCGCCTCAACGACCTCTGCGCGGGGCTGAATATCCCGCTGGAGCATCACCACAATGCACTGGACGACGCGCTCGCCTGTGCAAGTCTGTATGAGCATCTGCGGATGAACTATCACGTGAGTGAAAGAGATATTAAAATTTACCGATGATCGGTAAATCATAATATAAATTACGATAATTCAAGGAGGAAGAGTTTCTCAATGGACGACCCCGGGCGACCTAATACGGACACGATCCCCAGTATTGCGCTGGAGGACATCGACCCCGACAAATGCTACTTCAACCCCGGCTGCGCGATGAGCCTGTACAAGCCGGAGGCGGTGGAGGAAATCCTCCATCTGCTCAACCGCCGCTTTTTGCCGACCAAGCTGCACACAACGTGCTGCCGGCACGAGCCGGAGCTTCCGGCGGGCTCGACGATCATCAACAACTGCGCAGGATGCGACAGAAGGTTCCGCTCGCTCTACGAGGGCGTGCAGACGATCTCGCTCTGGGAGGTGCTGGACGCGATTCCCGCCCTGCCGCTGCCGACGTATGACGGCATGCAGCTCTCCGTGCACGATTCCTGCTCGTTTCGCAAGAAGCCGCAGGTGCACGCGGCGGTTAGAAGCCTGCTCGAAAAAATGCACATCGAAGTGGTGGAGAGCCCCTATTCGGGCAGCAGATCCATCTGCTGCGGGGATAATTTTTACGGGCATATTCCGGTGGAGGAAGTCAATGCGTTCCAGAAGAAGCGCGCAGAACAGATGCCGTGTCAGGACGTCGCGGTCTACTGCGTCTCCTGCATCAAGTCCATGCACATCGGCGGCAAGACGCCGCACCACATGCTGGACCTCGTGATGGGTGAGGAAACCGATCCGCAGGAAACGCGGCTGGACGTCTACCACGACGAGCTGGATCGCTATATTGAGGAACACTAAGGGCGTATTCTTTCGGATGTCTTCTGGACATCCGATTTTTGAGGAACACTAAATGCTGACCATCACCCGCTGCACGGGAAGAGACGAGACGTTTCGCGCGCTGATCGCGGAGTTGGACGCGGAGCTCGACGAGCGCTATGGCGCGCAGATGGAGTTTTTCGGGCAGTACAACCATTCCTCGGATGTCGCGACCGCACTGGTGGCGATGCTCGATGGTGTTCGCGCCGGCTGCGGCTGCTTCAAGCCGTATTCGGACAACACGGTCGAGATCAAGCGCATCTTCGTGCCCAAGCGGTTTCGCGGAAAAGGCGTTGCGCGCGCGGTGATGGCGGAGCTGGAACGCTGGGCACGCGAGCTCGGCTACGAGTTTGCCATTCTGGAAACAGGCATCCTCCAGCCGGAGGCCATCCGGCTCTACGAGAGGGCGGGGTATGAGCGCATCCCGAACTATCCGCCGTACGAGGACGTAAGCGAGAGCGTCAGCTTCCGAAAAGCGTTGTAAACAGACCAATCAAAAACACCGTCTCCGAATTTTGGAGGCGGTGTTGTTTTTTAGTTTTTCTTTGGTAATGGAGCTTGATATGGTTCAGTCAAACAGATGTGACGCTGTGGTTTATTCGTTTTTCTTTGGGGAGTAAAGTTTGATATCATCCAGCCTGCTCCGGAACTTGACCAGATCCGCCGCCGGAAACGGGTTTCCGTGGCTGGGGTAAATGCAGCCCGGGTTGAGCGCAATGATCTTGTCCCAGGATTCGGCAAACGCTCTCGCGTCCTCCATCAGCAGCGCCTGTCGCGCGGGCGCGATGACCGCGTTGCCCGCGGCGTCGCCGCACAGAAGCTCCCGCGACTCCTCCAGAAACAGCCCGATCGAGTCCGCCGTGTGCCCCGGCAGGAACATGACCCGGATGGGCAGCCCCATCGCGAGAAACGGCTGATCCTGCTCACTGCGTAAGATCACGGCTGATTCATTCGGCACCACGCTTGGATACGCCGAATGCTTCATCATCGCGCTGAGGCCGACGCCCATGCAAGAAGTGAATCCCGTTCCCTCCGGCATGGCGTTTTCTCCGCTCGCGAGCCGCGGCAGGCTCTGCTCGTGTGCGACGAGGCGCGCACCGCTCTCTGCGAGCAGCTCCCGCAGGAACCCCGCGTGGTCGTTGTGCGAATGGGTCAGAAAGACGAACTTGATCTGATGCAACGGGATGAGCCGCTCGACTTTCTTTTTGTATGCCGAAAGCCCGCCCGCGTAGCCGGAATCCAGCGCGATCCAGCCTTGCGGCGTTTCGAGCAGATAGTTACGCAGCAGATAGCTGCCGATTTCGTAAATCCGAATGGGTTGCGCCATGGTAACCACCGCCTGTCATAAGAGTCGATATGCAAAGCAAATCTTCAATGATTCTGCGCCAAGAATAGCACAAACGCACGCTTTGGCATAGTGGTGCGGCGGAGGCTTGCCGCAATCGCTACGACGAAAATTGGTTCGTTCACAGAAAGTTCATAAATTTTCTGTCACGAACAGCAGCCGAACCCCCTCTTAATAGACAGAACGAAATTCCACGGGCGGGATGGGCTTCTGCGGGTCTGGTACATTCGCAGCGAGAACAACCGCCGCAAGCGTGGAAACGGCAGTAACGCCGGTTTCGAATTCGCCGACCGCCTGCTTTGTTGCATTGCGTGAGAACTCTCTCCTCACGGGGCAGGAAGCGGAAGCGCCCGATTACGGTTCGGGTCGTCGGTGGCGATGCGCGTCGTAAGATGCGGCATTCGGCAAATACGCCAAGGCGGGACCCCTTTGCGTTGCTGAATGCCGCACTTGCGCGATTTGGCAGGATTTTTACTTTCGAATCGTTTATAAAAGCAACCATCCTCATCTAACCCGAACAGATTACATCAATCAAAAAAGGAGAAGATGAATGATTAAGCATATGAATCTTGGAAAAAACAAGCGCAAGACGGCAGCTATGATAGCCTGCCTATTTTTTTGCCTTTTAACTCTCATGATTACTGTTGCCTGTCAGCCGGGGAAACCTGAGATCGTGCTCACGCCGATTCCTGTGGAGCAAACGGCTGAGGTTGAGCAACCAACTGAAACAAACAACAATGCACAAGCCACAGAGAAACCGATCCCCGCGGCGGAGCTGTGGAATCCCGCGAAGGAGCTGCTCAACAGTGCTGCTGCTTTGCCGGATGCTATTCCGGTTTCTGTGTCGCATATATCTCAACCGCCGGAGACGCTGCCCGCAGGGATTCGGGTGCTGGTCGATGCAGACGTGGTCGTTCCGCAGGTTGAAATCTATCAAATTCAGGAATGGAAAAAGTCTTCGTTCACACTGGACGATTATCGCGATCTGATCGATTACTTTATACCAAATGCGAAGTGGGTGCCGAACCAGACAGTACCGGGGTTTCAGACCAACGGCACATTCAATTTAGAAGATATCGACATGGAGAACGGGACGACATTTACGGCGGAGCAGGACGGTGAAATGTTCTCGGTCAGCTTGTGGGGTAAGTCTTTTGATTTCTGGTTTAGTCGAGCAGGAGAGGGAATCATCCGGGAAGGGTACCTCGTTGGTGACAAGGAATGGGAACAGGAAGCCGGTAAAATCATTCGCGCACCGATTGCGATCACGCAGGAAGCAGCAAAAACACAAGCAGATCGGGTACTATCCGACCTGAACATTCAAGGCTGGCAGATCGAAAGCGTGCAACGGTCAGTTGCGGTAGATATTGACAATTATGCCAATGTGATCAGCCATGGGTGGTGTTTTGTTTACGGGTTATCGAACGCTGGGCTGACGACACATGCGGACAGTGGGTCCTCCAGCGGAAATAGCGACAGGCTCTCATATTGGAGAGCAGAACCCGGAATAATCACCATCTATGTGGACGAACGCGGCGTAACGGATTTTCATTGGAGTAAGCGCTATACTCCTGGTAGTGTCACCTATCCCGTTGCTTCGATCATCAGCGCGGAGGAAGCGTTGAAATTGGCAAAAGAGCGAATCGCCCGCATCTATGGCGAACTGGATTACGAGAATACACAGATCGAAATCTATGATATTCGTCTATCCACAATGCTGATCGGATATTCGGATCAACTGACGGGACAGCCCTTTCCGGATCCATACGAGGACATCGCGCTGTTGATTCCGACGTGGAATATCGCGTTTCGTGAGATATATTCCGAAGGGGATACGGAATATTATATGATGCCATTCTCCACAACCGACGGCGGCGCGATTTCGATGCTCTTCTATTAATTTCCACAAACGATTTGGCTCCACAACCAGAGGCGCACACGCGCCTCTTTTTTCGTAACAATACAAGAAATAATATATTGCAAGAAAATTATTAAAACAATATTGACAATGATGTGTGACGCACAGTATAATGCGTGTGAGGTGATACCTGATGCCGGAAAACGATACGTTACAAAACTTCCTGACAGAGCTTCGCCGCGGCAGCCTGACGCTCGCGGTCCTTGGAAGCCTACGGGAGCCGAGATACGGCTACGCGCTTCTGCAGACACTGCAGGAGCAACAGATCGATATCGAGGCGAACACACTCTATCCTCTGCTTCGAAGGCTGGAAAGCCAGGAGCTGCTGACCAGTGACTGGGACACCAGCGAGAGCAGACCGAGGAAATACTACACGATCAGCCGCAAGGGCGGGGAGGTCCTTCGGCAACTGATGGTGGAATGGGGGAACATGCAGAGGAGCATCGAGGCCATCTGCGGAAAGGGAGAGGACAATGGAAAAGTCTAACAACAATCTGATCGAGCGCTATGTCTACGACGTTGCGCGCCGCCTGCCCGAGAAGGATCGGGAGGACGTGAAGAAGGAACTGCGCGCCAATATTTACGACATGCTGCCGGAGGCGGCAGGCGAAGATGCCGTAAAAAAGGTGCTGTACGAGCTGGGTTCGCCCGTGTCGCTCGCGGAAAAATACCGCACGCACCCGCGTTACCTGATCTCGCCTGCGTATTTTGACGAGTATCTCGCCGCGCTGAAGTGGATTCTGCCGCTCGTGGGCGTGCTCGTGATGCTCATCGGCTTCGCGGTCGGCGCGTTTGACGCGGCGAAGGAGTCGAGCCAGAACATCCCGTTTGTGATCAGCGGTATTATCTCGCAGGGCGTGAGCATGGGCGTTTCCGCCGCATTCCAGGCGCTGGTCTGGACGACGATCGGTTTCGTAATCGCCGAGCACGGCGGTGCGAAAAAGAAGGCCGGGGAGCATGGCTGGAAGGTCGAAGAGCTGCCGGAGGTGCAGAACCCCAAGGCGGGCATTCCGCTATCGGAAGGCATCGCAGAGCTGGTGCTCTCGGTGGTGTTCTCGATCTTTGCGCTGCTCTTCTGCTCTGGCCAGCTGCCGTTTTTGATGGTGTTTTCGAACAACGGCATGGTGTTTACGAACATCTTCAGCCAGAGCTTCCTCAACATGCTCGTGCCGTTTATCCTTATTTCGCTGCTGCTCTCCGTGGTGCAGGCGGTCGCGAAGATCAAGGATCGCAGCTGGTCCGTGTTTGTCTGCGCGGCGGTCGTGACCAAAAAGCTCGTCGATATGGCGGTTACGCTGTATCTGATCAACCAGCCGAACATCCTCAACGCGGAGTTCCGCGGATTTTTGACCGATGCCGGCGTCATGCAGGCGCTGCCGAACGTCAACGGCACAAACGTGCTCGTCATCGCGTTCTGCGTGCTGATCATCATCGGCACCGTCGCAGAGACGATCAAGACGATCAAAAAGACCGTGCAGGCGCACACGAAATAAGCAACTTGATAGAAGCAAACAAAAAAGGCCGCGAGGCCTTTTTTGATGCGCAGAATTTAGATTTACTCGCCGATTGCGGCTTCGCTCTCGCGCTTTGCGCTGCGCACGAGGTTTAGAACCGGCAGCAGCGCAAGCAGCGTCGCAACCGCCGCCGCAACGAAGATCAGGTGCGTGGGCAAAAAGCCCGCCTTGCCGTCCACGACGATGGGCTGGCCGAAGAACGTAATGATCCGCTCCCCGATGAAGGGCCCGATCACCATCGGCAGCAGCACCCAGAAGATCATGCGGATGCCCTGAAACTGCCCCGCGCTGGCGGGCGGCGTGAGGTCCTTGATCCACGCACCTGTGACGATCAGCTTTGCGACCATGCCAAACGCCATCACGAAGATCGCGACGCAGAGGAACACCATGTTCCGCGCGAGCGAGACAAGCAAAAATCCCAGCGCGGAGATAAACAGCGCAACCAGCAGGAGTTTGGGCTTGCCGAGACGGTCGACGAGACGCCCGAAGAACACGCCGCAGATGCCCGCGAGCAGCACCATGAGGCCGAGATTGACGCCGATGACATCGTAGCTGTAGCCGAGCGTCTTGGTGAAGTAGATGATCTGGTACGGCATGGCGATCTGTTCCGCAATCGCGAACACAAGAACGCAGACATAGAGCGAGAAGAGCTTTTTGTTCTCGCGCACGGCGCGCACGGAGAAGCCGGAGAACACCTGCTTCCAGAAGCCGATCTTCTCGCCTTCCTGCTTCGGAATCGGCGCTTCCTTCATCAAAAGTCCGCCGACGAGGCCGCAGACGACGACGAGAAGCCCCATCGAAGTAAAGAACAGCGTGTAGCCGAAGAACTCGATCAGCATGCCGGAGACGATGGTCGTGACCACCATCGCGAGAAGCGGAAAGAGCTCCGTGATGCCGCTGACCGTGCCTCGGTTGGTCTCGTCGGTGACGTTGGTCAGCCACGCATTGAAGCTCGCGTCGTTGGCGGTCGAGCCGAAGAACGTCATCAGGCAGTCCAGCGCGACCACGGCAAACACCGCGAGCGATGCGGTTTTGACCGCGCCTGCCGCGGGGAACACGATGGTCGAGATGCCCCAGAGCACGTAGCTCACGAGGATGATCATCTTGCGCTTGCCGAGGCGGTCGCTGAACGTACCCATGATCAGCGTGGTCAGCGTCGCGGTGATGGCGCTTAATGCCACCATCAGCGAGATCACGCGCGGGTCGGGCGAGATGATGTCGTTGACGAAGGTGTTGAACCACGAGTTTTCGATCACCCATGCGATCTGCCCCGAAAATGCGAGCAGCACAATCGCCGCCCAGTTGTTCGCGCCGAGTTTAGTCTTTGTCTTCATGATGGTTTTTCCTCCAGAGTTGCAATCGGGAATTGCGCGATCCGCAGCTGTGTGCAGCCGTAGGGGATCAGCGTTTTTTGCACAAAATCTTGAGTGGTTGCCGCGAACGGCTCCGGCACGTCGTCCGCGCTGTTTTGCCGCATGCGCCACTGCGGCGCGGGCACGAGCGGCAGCTGAACAGTCAGCGGGGGATTTGTGCCGTCAAACGGCAGCTTGCCGGGTTCGCGGCAGGTGAAGCTCGCCTGCGCGAGGCTTTCTTTCGTGACGGCGAATCGCCACTCCTCACGCGGAAGAAATTCGCGATCCGCAAACGGCATTCTTCCGCGTACGATGCGCTGCTCCGCCGCAATCGGCAGCGCGAGCATGAGCGCGCCATAGTGCACGCTTACCCCGCCCGCAGCTTCCGGTACAAGTCTTAACGTAAGCGGGAGAGATAGGGTAATTCTATCTCCTGCTGAGAAGGCTTTTTTCAGGATCAGATAGCCGTCAACCGTTTCTGCTTCCGTTTTCGTTCCATTATACAAAAGAGAATAGGTTTCCGCCCAGCTTGGCAGACGCAGGCGCAACGCAAAATCCAGTGTCTGCGTTTCGTTTTCAATCTTTTCTATCTTGATTCGGATTTCTCCGTCAAAGGGATAATCCGTCTCCTCGGACATGTGCACCGTCGTGCCGCCGAGTTCGACCGCCGCCGAACAGGGTGCATAGACGGGCAGCGTAATGCCGTCCGCGTGCCGCATGACCAGCGCACCCATTAGCTTCGGCCAGCCCTGATGCATGTTCGCGGCACAGCAGCCGAAGTTCGGTGCGAGGCCGAACAGGTTCGCTTCGCTGTATGCGTCGTACCAGCCGCGTTTTTTGCGCGAAACTTCCACCTGATTGACCTGCTGCACATACTGGTGCGCGCACATGTCGGGCGTGAAGGTCGCAGGCCACGCGTTGTAGGCGATCTGCTCGATGCGCTCGGCGTAGCGGGCGTCGCCCGTCGCCGCGAGCAGCGTCTGCAGCGAGAAGAGCAGCTCCGCCGCGAGGCAAAGCTCCGCGCCGACGGCGGGAGAGTGCCCGTTGAGGTGCTCGTCTCCGGAAAACAGCCCGTTTGCCAATCCGTGGTGACGGTCGATGGCGACTAAGCCCGCCCAAACAGCCGTAGAGCAATCCGCGTCGCCGCCGAAGAACGCGTCCAGTGCGGGCATCTTGAGCGCCATCGCGAGGTTGACGGCATGCGTCTTGTGAAACGCCTGCAAAAACGGCGAGGCGTTGCCGGACTCGATCTGTTTCTTCGACTGCGGGTTTGGCGGAAAGATCGGCAAGCCCTGCCGGATACGCTCCCGTTTTCTGCGTTTTGCCGCCCAGTCCTGGATCAGCGTGATGCGCTTGACCGTCATAAACAGCGGGCGGTTGAGGTAGGCATGCGTCGTTTTTTCGTAGGGAAAGTGCGTGAAGAACTCCGCCCAGTCGTAGCTCTGTTTGCGCAGCAATTCCGCAAGTTCGAGCAGATACGGTTCGCCCGTCTTGCGATAGAGCCAGAGCATGGGCAGCAGCTGCTCCTGTCCGCGCGCGGCCGCCCACATCGAGAGCGGGAAAGCGGGCATTGTTTTGAGCTGATAGCGAAAATAGCGGTCGAGAAACGGCACAACGCGGGGATCGTCCGTCGCCTCGGCGTACTGCGTGAGCACCTTGAGCGCGACCATGCGCGGCCACCAGTCGAGGTTATCGCGAGGGCCGAAGAAGCCGTCGTCGCGCTGGCTTGTGAGCATCCACTCGATCCACGGCTGCGCTTTTTCTTTCAGCGCGTCGTCGCCGAGCGCGTAGGCAAGCGGCACCAGCCCGTCGAGATAATACGGCCCGCGCTCCCAGTTTTCGCCCGTGCCGCCGAGCCAGCCGGAGTTCTCTCCGAGGTCTTCCCAAATCTCGTCGATGTGCCCGGTTAGCCCGTTTTTTTGTACGGCAAACTCGCGCCGGAGCCAGCCGCGTGGTGAGACGCTGCCGAGGGGCGCGGGGGTGAGGGGGAAGGGTGGTGGAAGTTTTTTTAGCATGGGTTCCCCTTGTGAAAAGAGTATTGAAAAGATCAGTTTGCTGCGGGTGAGATCAGCTGTTTCTCATAAATCCGATACGTTTTCGTCCGCTGCATCCCAAGTCGCTCCAGTGCATTTTTGATGTGGAGGTTGTCCTCGAGGATGTAGTTTGCTTCCATGCGGATGTTCTTCGGGCGCAGGGTCTGGTAGAGGTGGATGTACATCAGCGCGTCCAGCGCGCGCTTGTGCCATGCGGGATCGACCGCGAGGCCGAAGAGGCGGTAGTCCCGCAGCTTTTTGACCCCTAGCAGCAGCCGCGCCCACCCGAAAGGCAGGAGATTGCCGTTGATCTTCTTGAGCAGGATGTTGATATCTGGAAAACCGAGACAGAATCCCACGGGCTTGCCCTCGTGCTCCACCATCCAAACCGCGTCGGGATCGACGATGAGCTTGAGCTTTTTGAGCATATCCTCCATCACGGGCAGCTCCAGCGGCACATAGCCCCAGTTGTCCGCGAGCGAATTATTTGAGATTTCCCAGATGGCGCGCGCGTCGTCATGCAGATGTTTCATGTCGAGCCTGCGGATCGTGATGCCCGGATACCGCGCGAGAAACCGCTCTGCAAACTCCGCGTGCCGCTGGGGTAGCTCATACCCCTTGGCCATGTCCGCTTCATAGACCAGAAGGTCTTTCACCTTTCCATACCCCGCATCGGTGAAGAACGCGTGATAATACGCGGGGTTCCAAGGCGAAAGATAGACCGGCGGCGTATCATAGCCCTCCAGAACGAATCCCCAGTTCTCGGCGACCGGATGGATCGGCCCGCGGATGGCATCCATACCGCGCTCCTTGAGCCACACCTCCGCGGCATCGACCAGAAGCTTTGCGGCCTCCGCGCTGTCGATGCATTCAAACGCGCCGAAAAATCCGATCTTCGCGTTGTAGTAGCGGTTGAACGTGTGGTCGATGTACGCAATCGTACGCCCTGCGGGCTTGCCCGCGTCGTCCAGCAGCAGAAACAGCGCAAAGTCCGAGTTGCGCAGGATGGGATTCGCTTTTTTCGTGTAAGCGTTTGCCTCGTCCAGCCAGATCGGCGGGACATAGCAGGGATTGTTTCTGAAAAGCAGCTGCGGCACGCGAACAAAATCGCGCATCTGCCGATTGGTATTCACCGCGATGATCTGCATGAATTTTTCCCCCGAATGATCGATGAAATCAGATAGGAAGTCTTGAGGGCAGTATATCAAGCGCACCGGCAAAACACAATGCGAATGCGTGACCGGACATTGATATCTGAACGAGCCGCTGATTTGTTATAACATATACAGAAAACACCCGAATATACGATATATTTTGCCCTGTTTCCTTTCCTTTTCGCAGTTGTCCGCATATAATCAAACCATAGTGCTACAAAATTGACACAAGTTGATCATTTTGCGTTCGCTCTGCGACGCCTGAAGGAGAAGAACGGATGTTTCAGCGCACGCGGGATTATGCAAAGGATTACGAACGCATCGGCAGCACGGTTCGATATATAGGAAAGTATTATCGCCTCGCCCTCGAGCAGCCCGCGCAAAATCTGCGTAAGGCTGCTTATGTGTTTTCGTTGATCGCGGCGTTTGCGCTGTTTGTCGCGGTCGGGTTTTCCGGTTCTCCGGCGCTCGGCGCGGGCGGCGGGGCAACCCCGCTGTACGTGGTGCTGCCGTATGTCGTGCTCCTCCTTCCGCTTGGGTTGGGGCTTGCGCGCGCGGTGCTGCTCGGGCTCAAATCAAGTCCGCTGGAATTTGCGGAATATGATAAGTATCTCGTCCAGCAGAAGGGTGTTTTGCTCTCGGCGCTCGCCCTCGGCGGACTGCTGATCCTCTGCGAACTGGCGTTTCTGCTCTTCGGCGGTGCGGTTCCGGCCGGACAATGGCTGGCGCTTGGGGAATCCGCGCTGCTTTGTGCCTGTATATTTCTCTCTTATCGGCAATATCATGCATTATTCACGTCTGTAGCCATTGACGAAGGTAAGAGCGTCCGATATGATATATGATAATAGCTACGAGTTGGCTATCTCTTTCTTTATGCATCCCTAAAAATAATAAGGAGGAAGTACGATGAACAAAAAGACCAGCAAAGTCCTGGCGGCGCTGTTGGCACTGATCATGTGCCTTGGCGTACTGACGGCTTGCCAGCCGAAGACGACCGAGCCCGCGACAACCGAGGCCACCGCGGCCCCGACTGAAGCGGCTCCGGTATCGACGGTACCGCTCGTAGTAGCGGAAGGAGAGTTTTCTGAAAAGTTCTCTCCGTTCTTTGCCGACACCGTGTACGACGTGAACGTCGAAACCCTGACGCAGATTGCAATGTTGACGACCGACCGCGTGGGCGGCATCATCTACAAGGCGATCGAGGGTGAGACGGTTCCGTACAACGGCACGGACTACACCTATCATGGACCTTGCGATGTCACCGTCAAATATGACGAAACAGCCGATGTCACAACATACACCGTCAAGCTGAAAGAGGGCATCCTCTTCTCCGACGGCGAAGAAGTGACCGCTGATGACATGATCTTCACGTACTATGTGTTCGCGGATCCGTCCTATGTCGGCTCCACGACCCTCAGCTCCTACAACATCATCGGACTTAAGAACTATCAGACCCAGACCTCCGATGAAGTTTACACGAAGTATGACGCCCTGTTTGACACCATCCTTGCGGCGGGTCCTGACCACGTTTGGGCCGCAACCGATGCCTGGACGCAGGAACAGCAGACCGCCCTTTGGGATGGCATCACGTCCGAATGGAAAGCCGACCTTCAGGGGATCGTCGATTACGTCATCGCGAACTACCTCGTGGATGATTACGTACCCTCTGTGTTCGCGGGCAAAACCGCTGCGGACGTGACCGAGGATATGTATCCCGCTTACACGCTTGCAATGTGGAACTTTGCTGCGGTCAATGCTGACGGCACGCTCACCGGCAACGGCACGGGCACCGTGTATGATCTGACCAAGGCGATGCCCACCATCGACGACGTGTACAATGAAGCGTACGCCATCTATGGCGGCGATCCCGCTGCATACTGGGCAACCGAGAACGCGGGCACCGTGGACGGCACCGATGTGGTCGGAACCGTGAAGGCAAACTTCATCTCCACCCAGGGTTCGCAGGACCCGGCGATGGCGGGCGGCGTTCCGAACATCTCCGGTATCACCAAGCTCGACAACTACACCGTCGAAGTCAAGACCAAGGGCTATGAAGCGCCCGCCGTCTACACCATCTGCGGCCTGCAGATCGCCCCGATGCACTATTATGGCGACAAGGCACAGTATGACTATGCAAAGAACATGTTCGGCCACCCCTTTGGCGATCTCTCTCTGATCAACGCCAAGACGACCGAACCCATGGGCGCAGGCCCCTACAAGTTCGTGAAGTATGAGAACCGTATCGTCTATTTCGAGGCGAACGAGAACTACTTCCTGGGCGCGCCGAAGACCACCTATGTGCAGTTCAAAGAAACGATTGACTCTGAAATCCCCTCCGCTGTTGTGCAGGGCACGGCAGACGTCGGCGATGTGACCGGTTCCAAGAAGAACTACGAAGAAATCGCCGGATACAACTCCAACGGCGAGATCACGGGCGACAAGATCTCCACGGTCAAAGTCGATAACCTTGGCTACGGCTATATCGGCATGAACGCGGATACCATCCTCGTCGGCACCGATCCTGCAAGCGCTGAGTCCAAGGACCTGCGTAAAGCGCTCGCGACCGTTCTGGCCGTCTACCGTGACGCGGCGTATGACAGCTTCTACGGCGAAGCTGCCTCCGTCATCAACTACCCGATCTCCAACACCTCCTGGGCGGCACCGCAGCCGACCGACGAAGGTTACAAAGTTGCGTTCTCCACCGATGTGGACGGCAACCCGATCTACACCTCCAGCATGTCGACCGATGAGAAGTATGCGGCGGCGCTGCAGGCAGCCATCGGCTACCTCAAGGCTGCAGGCTTTACCTTCGACGAGGCAACCGGCAAGTTCACGGCGGCACCTGCCGGCGCGAAGCTGAGCTATGAAGCAGTCGTCGGCGCCAGCGGCACCGGTGATCACCCGTCCTTCGCGGTCCTGACGGACGCATCCGCGGCGCTTGCCACCATTGGCATTGAGCTCAAGATCAACGACCTCGCCGACACCTCCGTCCTTTGGGACATGCTGGACGCGGGCTCCCAGGAAATCTGGTGCGCGGCCTGGCAGGCGACCATCGATCCGGATATGTACCAGGTCTATCACAGCTCCGGTATCGTTGGCAGAGGCGGCTCTGATTCCAACCACTACCACATTGACGACGCGACGCTGGATCAGCTGATTGTTGACGCCCGCAAGAGCGACGACCAGTCCTACCGCAAGGCGATCTATCGCCAGGCGCTTGACCTGATCGCTGACTGGGCAGTCGAGATTCCGGCCTATCAGCGCCAGAACAGCACGATCTTCTCCGCAGAGCGGATCAAGCTCGACACGATCACACCCGACATCACCACGTTCTGGGGATGGAAGGCTGAGATCGAGAAGCTCGAAATGCAGTAATATCTGTAAAATAAACCTGAGAACTTTGCGCCCGCTGCGAATTGCGGCGGGCGCAAAGTTCCTGCCGTTATTGAGGGGTGGCCATGACAAAATTCATTTTACGCAGGCTCATTTTAGGCGCATTCATCATTTTCTTTGGATCACTGGTGGCCTACGCGGTCATCCGCAGTTTACCTACTTCGTTTGTCGAACGGATGGCACGCCAATTAAGCGCGTTGCCGGGAGCGAAGAGCTACACCGAATTGATCGGGCAGCTCAACAAGATGTATGGCCTCGACAGCTCTGTGCTAGAGGGATTTTTCAAATGGTTCGGGTTCGCGCTTCGCGGGGATTTTGGTTATTCCTGGAAGTTCAGCCAACCCGTTGTTGAAAAATTCAATAGCGTGATCTGGTACTCCGTGGTCATCAATGTGTTCACATTTCTTCTGCAGGCTGTAATCTGCATCCCGCTTGGAATACTAGCCGCGCGCAAGCAATACAGTGCGACGGACTATACGGTAACCGTCGTCGCGCTGATGGGCATCTCGCTGCCCACGTTTTTCCTTGCGACGATTTTGAAATACATTTTTTCCATCAAGCTCGGTTGGTTTGACCTCTACGGTATCGTCGGACGCATGCACGAGCAGATGACATCATGGCAACAGGTGCTGGACATCGGTCAGCACATGGTGCTGCCTGTCGTCACACTCATGATTCTCTCCATCGGAGGACTCATGCGCTACACCCGCACCAACATGCTTGAGGTGCTCAACGCGGACTATATCCGCACCGCGCGCGCAAAGGGCCTTTCCGAGCGCGTGGTCATCAACAAGCACGCGTTTCGAAACACCATGATTCCGCTGATCTCCTATATGAGCTATCTGCTGCCGGCGATGTTCGGCGGCTCGATGATCACGGAGACGCTGTTTCAGATTCCGGGTATCGGCTACATCTCCTATCAGGCGATTACACAAGGCGATATTCCGTTTACCATGTTCTATATTGTGTTTATCGAAGTTCTGACGCAGTTCAGTCTGATCATCGCGGACATTTCGTACGCGGTGGCAGATCCGCGCGTCCGGGCGAACTGAAAGGAGGCGCGGCAATGGAAACAAAAAACACAGATTCGAAAAACAAGGGATCTTTTGGCACACAGAAGCTGGACGACGAACGCCGCGTCCGCGTACTCTCCCCGGGTATGCTGGTCTTCAAGCGCTTTGTGCGCAATAAGCTCGCCATCACCGGGTTGATCATTCTCGTGGTGATGTTTGCGTTCTCTTTCCTGGGCGGCATCGTATCTCCCTACACCCAAAGCCAGGTATTCAAGCATGATGAAGAGATCATGCAGGAGTACGCAACCTGCATGATGAGCACAGACTTCCGCTACACCGTGCGTCAGGGCGCGGAGTTCCCGGAGGCTGCGCGCGCGACCGCCGTACTTGCCATTTCAAAGGGAGAAGCGTCGTTCACCTACGGGGATAAGACCTATTCCCTTGTCAAGGAAGGCGAGGACTTCTATACCTTTGGCGACGCGCTGATGATCGCAAAAACCCGCACGCTTGCGGGGAAATTCTCGATTAGCGCGGAGGAGTCGACCGGCTTTACCGTATCGCCTGAGTTTGCAGCGGCGGCGGAAACCGCGGTTGCCGCGCGTGCGGGTCAGTTTGAAGCCGACGGCACAATCTACACCCTCGTCAACGAGGGCAAAATCAGCTCGATCTATCACGTGGAATCCATCGCAATGGCGAGCAAGCGCGTGTTTGATCCGTATGAGGAATCGCAAACCGCGCTGACAGCAGGGTTCCCGTTCCGCTATGCGGTTGAGTCCGCGCGCGTCAAGGGTGCGTCTTCGTTCACCCTCGACGGCGCAACCTATGTCATCTCCGGTGACGCAAACGATCTCATCGTGTCGCAGGAGGAAGGCGGAACGACAACGCCGGTCTGCTCGGTATCGGATATCCTCGTCTCGCCGAACGCGAACGATGTGTTCCTCAAAGGCGATTTCAAGTCCGTCATCCGCGATACCATCCGCGCGAAACAGACACAGTTTATCTACGCAGACGAGGCGGGCAAGGAAGTGAACTACCGCATCGACCGCGTCAACACGACCTATACCGTCCGCACGCTCGAGGAGTCCCGCGTGATCACCATGTTTGAGTTCCCGTCGCAGGAGCATCTGCTCGGCACGGACAGCAACGGCATGGACGTCATGACGCGACTGATGTACGGCGGACGCATCTCGCTGATGGTCGGCTTCGTCGTCGTCATTTTGGAAACGCTGATCGGCGTTGTGCTTGGCGGCATCTCAGGCTACTTCGGCGGTTGGGTGGACACGGCGATCATGCGCTTTGTGGATCTCTTCAACTGCATCCCGTTCTATCCGATCGTTATGATCATCGGTACCGTCATGGACAAGATGGAGATCGATCCGATCAAGCGAATATTTATTCTGATGGCTGTGCTTGGTATTTTAGGCTGGACGAGCATCGCGCGCGTGGTGCGCGGCCAGATTCTCTCGCTGCGTGAGCAGGACTTCATGGTCGCGACCGAAGCCACCGGCATCCGCGTTTCGCGCAGAATCTTCAAGCACCTCGTGCCCAACGTCATGCCGCTTTTGATCGTGCAGGCCACGATGAGCCTCGGCGGCATCATCATCACGGAAGCGACGCTTTCCTTCCTCGGCCTCGGCGTGAAATACCCGCTGGCGTCGTGGGGCAGCATCATCAACGCGGCGACCAACGTCCACGTGATGACCAACTACTGGTTCATCTGGATTCCGGCAGGCTTACTGATCGTTTTGACGGTGCTTGGTTTCAACTTCGTCGGCGATGGACTGCGGGATGCGTTTGATCCCAAGATGAAGAGGTAGGTAGCGTATGGCAATCTTTGGAAAAAAAGCAAAGTCGCAAGGGCAGGACTATATTTCCGCGCGGGAATCGCAACGCATTTCGCGTGAAAACCGGCGGATTACCGACCGCATTGAAAAGCAGCGCAACCGCAGGAACGTCCCGCCGGAAGAGTACATCACTACCATGCGGGACCCCAACAACGTTGCGGAGTTTGACAATCTGCACACCTATTTCTTCACCGACATCGGCACCGTCAAGGCTGTTGACGGCGTGACGTTTGATATTCCGCAGGGCAAGACCGTCGGCGTCGTCGGCGAGAGCGGCTGCGGCAAGAGCGTCACAAGCCTGTCTCTGATGCAGCTGGTGCAGCGCCCGCAGGGGCAGATCGTCGAAGGCGCCATCCGGGTCAACACCGGAGAAGCGGTCTACGACATCGCGAAAACCCCGACCGAGGCGATGCAGCGCATCCGCGGCAACTATGTCTCGATGATCTTCCAGGAGCCGATGACGAGCCTGAACCCCGTCTTCCGCGTCGGCGCGCAGATCGACGAGGTCATCAAATTGCACAATCCGCAGATGACCGATGAGGAAGTCAAAGCGCGCACGACCGAGATGCTGGATCTGGTCAACATCGCAAACTGTGAGGGCGTTTACGAGATGTACCCGCACGAGCTCTCCGGCGGCATGCGGCAGCGCATGATGATCGCCATGGCGCTGAGTTGCAACCCGCGTCTGATCATTGCGGACGAACCGACAACCGCTCTGGACGTCACCATTCAGGCGCAGATTCTCGACCTTCTTAGAAACCTCAAGAATAAGATCAACTCCTCGATTATGCTCATCACGCACGATCTTGGCGTGGTCGCCGAGATGGCGGACTACGTCGTGGTCATGTACGCGGGCCGCATCGTGGAAAAGGGCACGACGGAGGAGGTCTTCCTGCATCCGGCGCACCCGTACACGATCGGGCTCATGCAGTCCAAGCCCGTGGTGGGACGCCAGCAGGAGCGGCTCTACAGCATCCCCGGTTCGGTGCCGAACCCCATCAATATGCCGAACTATTGCTATTTCCGCGACCGCTGCGAGCGGTGCATCGACCGCTGCTGCGGCGAATATCCGGGTGAGATCAAGCTCTCCGCGACGCACTCGGTCAGCTGCTATCTCTACGCGGATCAGGGGGTGTGAGAATGAACGAAGATTTTGTGTTGGAGGTCAAAGACCTCAAGAAATACTATCCCATCAAGGCCGGCATGTTCGGCCGCGTGGTGGGGCAAGTGCGCGCGGTGGACGGCGTGAGCTTCCGCATCCGTCGGGGCACGACGATGGGCCTCGTAGGCGAGAGCGGCTGCGGCAAGACCACCATCGGCAAGACCGTGCTGCGCCTCAACGACAAGACCGCAGGCGATGTGCTGTTCAAGGGCAGAGAGCTGTTTGATCTGACCAAGCGCGAGCTTCGCAAGATTCGCCCGCAGCTGCAGATCATCTTCCAGGACCCGTATTCGAGCCTCTCCCCGCGCATGCCGGTCGGCGAGATCATCGGCGAAGCGGTGCGCGAGCACAAGCTCGTTCCGGAGTCGGAGTTTGACGACTATATCACCAAGATCATGCGCGCGTGCGGCCTCCAGCCGTACCACAAGGACCGCTATCCGCACGAGTTTTCCGGCGGACAGCGTCAGCGCATCTGCATCGCCCGCGCGCTCGCGCTCAACCCGGACTTCATCGTCTGCGACGAGCCGGTCTCCGCGCTGGACGTGTCGATTCAGGCGCAGATCATCAACCTGCTGGAGGATTTGCAGCAGCAGTTTGGATTGACCTACCTGTTCATCTCGCACGATCTCTCGGTCGTGGAGCACATTTCGGACACGGTCGGCGTCATGTACCTCGGCGACATGGTGGAATACGGCAGCAAGAAGGACATCTTCGCAAAGCCGATGCATCCTTATACGCAGGCGCTGTTTTCGGCGATTCCGATGCCGGACCCCACGATCAAGATGAACCGCATCATCCTTGAGGGCAGCATTCCTTCGCCCGCAAACCCGCCCAAGGGCTGCAAGTTCCATACCCGCTGCCGCGAGTGCATGGAGATCTGCAAAACCGTCCAACCGCAGAAATATGAGGCGGGCAACGACCACTTCGTCGTATGCCACCTCTACGGAAAGTAAGCCGTGACACGGCGGCAGGATCACGAACCCGACTGGGAGGACGACGGGCGCACCATCGTCAACATGAACGTCGAAGGCATGCCGGGTTACCGGCGGGAGCTGGACGTCCGTGCGGGCGGGCACGCGCCGGATCTCAAGCGCAGGCGGGAGATGCCATCCAACCGGGAAACGTGGATGATCATGTGGGCAAGCATGAAATGGGCATTTCTCTTCTCGATGGGCTTTGCGCTGATGATGGTTCTGTTTGTACTGTTCTGCGTTAAGGTCTGGTTTGCGTAACAATTTCAAATAAGTCAAGGCGCGGGATTACCCCGCGCTTTGTTTTATGTTTATTCGCGCATCTTTTTGGTACAAGCTCTGCGCTTTTGTCCGTCGACGAAGATGCAATCAATCTGATAAAATAAGTGCAGTATTTGGTAATTCGTCCGGCAAACGCCCGAGGAGAGTACATGAAAAAGATCGCCGTCGTATCGGACTCGTTCAAAGGGTCATTAACTTCCTCCGAAATCTGCGCTATCGTCGCCAAGCAGGCGGAGGCGTTCTTTCCCGCCTGCGAAATCGTCGGCCTTCCGGTTGCGGACGGCGGCGAAGGCACGGTAGATAGCTTTCTAGAGTGCCTCGAGGGCGAGAAGGTTGCCGTCGAGGTTGCGGGGCCTTATCTGGATCGTGTGCCGTCGTTCTACGGCAGATTCGGCGAAACTGCGATCATCGAGATGGCGGCGGCAGCAGGACTCCCGATGGTGGGAGAGCGGATGAACCCCGCCCGCACGACGACCTACGGCGTGGGCGAACTCATGCGGCACGCGCTGGCGTATGGGGCGAAAAAGATCATTCTCGCGCTCGGAGGCAGCGCGACCAACGACGGCGGCTGCGGTGCGGCTGCCGCGATGGGCACGCGGTTTTTCAACGCAGCGGGAGAGGAATTCGTACCCGTCGGCGGCACGCTCTCCCAAATTGCGCGCATCGACAACGCAGAAACGAAGCGCCTGCTCCATGGCGTAGAGGTCGTCGCCATGTGCGACATCGACAACCCCATGCACGGGCAGCGGGGTGCTGCCTGCGTCTTTTCCCCGCAAAAAGGCGCGGACGCGGAGATGGTGCGTCAGCTGGACGCGGAGCTGATCGCGCTGGATCAGACCATCACGCGGGAGCTCGGTTTGCGCGTTGCGGAGATTCCCGGCGCGGGCGCGGCGGGCGCGATGGGCGCGGGCGCGGTTGCGTTCTTCGGCGCATCCCTCAAGCCGGGCATCGAGACCGTGCTGGACACCGTGCGCTTTGAGGAGCGGGTTGCGGGCGCGGATTTTGTGATCACGGGTGAGGGCAGGCTGGACAGCCAGAGCCTCCGCGGCAAGGTTGTCATCGGCGTTTCCCGCCGCGCAAAGCGGCTCGACATTCCCGTGTTCGCGGTGGTCGGCGACGTCGGCGACGATATCGACGAGGCTTACCGCGAGGGCGTCACCGCAATCTTCAGCACGAACCACCTAGCGGTTCCGTTTTCGGAGGCGAGAAAGCGCAGCGCGCTGGACTATCGCCTGACGATCGAGAACCTGTTTCGGGCGATCAAGGCGATGGAGTAAAGGTAGCCACGGAAAACACAAGCGCGGAAGCATTTGCCTCCGCGCTTTTTGATTTTAGTTTTTGTGCAAAGCCAGCGTTACGCCCGCAAAATCTTCTCCATGCTCTTGCCCTTGGCGAGCTCGTCGATGAGCTTGTCGAGATAGCGAATCTGCCTCATGAGCGGGTCGGCAATCTCCTCCACGCGATAGCCGCAGATCATGCCCGTGATCAGTTCACGTTTAGGATTCATCTTCGGAGCGCCATCAAAAAACGCATCAAACGTGGCCACGTTGTCCAGCTGCTGCTGCAGGCCGGCCGCATCATATCCGGTCAGCCAGAAGATGATCTGGTCGACCTCGTCCTTCGTACGGCCTTTCTTCTCGGCTTTGGCAATATAGAGCGGATAGACATCCGCAAACGGCATTTTGAATGCGCGCGGGTTGCTGCTCATACGGAATCCTCCTTCAATAAAATCTATATTCAGCATATAAGAAATCTGCCGATCGTGGAAGAGACAATATCACGGATGCCGGCGCAATTCTCTGGTGAACAGAGAGTGCCCAAAACGAGCGAAAGACGCTCATTCGGGGGAAAGAGCGTCTTTCTAATTTGCATGGTAAGAATCTTATTAGGGATTGGGACATACCCGGGTAGGTAGGTTGTGTATACCATGCAAGCTTTGTGTACTTGCATCATAGCAGGTTTTTACCGGAAACACTATTAAATAATTGTGAAATTTTTTCGTCGCAAAGTGGGGAATATATGGGGATTATTCGGCTGCTCAGACTTGATCCGGCCGCTTTCCGAGCGCCAAAGCGACCGATTGGGATGAACGCGTTTGGTGTGTTTCAAACCAGTAAAATCCATTTGAACAAGAAGCGCAAATTTGCATCCTTCATCCGGAAAGATTGCATTGACGATTCTCTTTATGGAATGCTACGATGAATAAAACCCATTTGATCTATCAGAGGAGCAGAGCATGGAACAGACGCGTGAATCGGCCAATCCGGAACCGGAAAGACTTCCGCTCAATGAAGAGAACGTCCGGTTTTTGTGGTCGAAAACCTATAACACCGACGGCAAGCCGGACTGGTCGCATATCTTCCCGTATTATCACGATGACATCGTGTTTCAGGACACGATCCAGCGCATCGAGGGCAAGCCCGCGTTCATCGAGCTGTGCGACCGGCTCACGACCCGCTGCAAGCAGCTGCAGATGGATCTTGCAACCGTGTTCATCAAGGACAACGAGATTATGTTCGACTGGACGATGACCATGATGTTCACGAAGTTTCCGAGCACGCCCATCTATGGCAGCACGAAGCTGACCCTTGCGCCCGACGGCAGAATCATCCGCCAGCGGGACTATTACGATCTCTGGGGCGATATCTTCAACGGGATTCCGTGGTTCAAGAAGCCCTATCGCAAGTTTGTCGCGAAAAAATTCGGTTGACGCGGTGCAAAAAAGCACGGCGATTCAAGATGCTTCTAAAAAAATCAATCAGAAATTCGGCTGAGGTAGTTATGAAATACACGATGGAAGACCTCGCGTTCATCAAAAACGGCAGAGCGCAGCAGCACAAGAGCACAGAGCCTGTGACAGGCAAGCTCTGCGTCGTGTCCGGCGCGACATCCGGTGTCGGCTTGGAGGCGGTCAAGCAGCTCGCAAAAGGCGGCGCGAAACTCGTGCTCGTCGGGCGCAGCCGGGAGAAGCTGGAGCAGCTCAAGTCGCAGTTGGAGCGGGATTACGGCGCAAGTGCGGATTTTGTGCTGTGCGACTTTGCGCGGCTTTCCGACGTGCGCCGCGCGGCGGAGGAGATCAACGCGCGCTACAGCGTGATCGATGTGCTGATCAACAGCGCTGGGCTGCACTCCACCAAACGTCTCTTGACGGCTGACGGCAACGAGCTTGTGTTTCAGGTCAACCACCTCTCGCCGTTCCTCTTTACGATGCTGCTGTTGGATCGCGTGAAGGCGAGCAGCCAGGGCAGGATCATTCAGGTCAACTCCGAGGGGCACCGCTTCGGCGGCTTGAAGATGAATGATCTCGATTGGAGCAAGCGTTTCTACATCGGGCTTCGCTCCTACGGCGCGTCGAAGACCGCGCAGCTGATGACGGTGATCAAGCTGGCAGAGCGGCTCAAGGGTACAAACGTGACCATCAACGCCATGCACCCCGGCGGCGTGCGCACCAACATCGGAAGCAACAACGGCTGGCTCTACCGCGCCTGGTTGCACGGGGTGATCTGGCACTTCCTCAAGGACCCGGTGATCTCAGGTGAGTCGCTCTACTATCTCGCGGCAGACCCTGCGCTGAAAACCGCCACGGGCAAATACTTCAACCTGACCATCGACGAAAAGCCGATGCCGCACGCGCTGGATGAAGCGGTGCGCGAGCAGATTTGGGAAAAAAGCCACGAACTCACGGGGCTGAAACTGCAAGAGAGCGACAGGCCGATTCGGATTTAACGATTGCATGACTGACATAAAACATAAATTCATGCCCGTGCTCAAGAATTGGACACGGGCTTTTTTCAATTTGCCGGCGCCGCGGATGACGATCTATCCGCCGAAACTTGAACTATTCCGCGTTCACTGGTAGAATACAGATAAGAACATCGCAGCAAATGCTGTAGCTTCATCAATTTGGCACATCTGCCGTTTCTTTGCTGACCAACCGATACAACCGACAACTGCATACACGCTCGAGCATGAGTTTCGTCTTGCGAAACCTTTGGCAATTGCCAGGGTAGAAGGGATCGCATATGGAAATCGACATTCGAACACTGGCGCTCATTTACCTGATTGCGAATGTAATGAACAACGGCCTGATCTTTATGATTTGGCGTATGTACCGCAGGTATTACCGTGGGCTTGCCTTTCTGTTCGCGGATATGAGCATGCAGACGGTCTCGTCGCTCTTTCTGCTGCTGCGCGGTCAGATACCTGATGTGGTCTCGATTGTTGCAACAAACCTGTTTTCCGTTCTTGGGCTCCTGTTTGTTCTCAAGGGGTTGGAGCGATTCTTTGGTCGGGAAAAAATACGTGCGTATAACTACGTAATCTTCTGCATATTCATGTCGCTGGTGTTCTACTTCTCCATGGTCAACAACAATCTGTTTGTCCGGAATCTATGCCTTTCCGCCATGATCATCGTGTTCAACGGGCAAAGCGCACTGTTTCTCTTTCGCGGCCTTTCGCCGTATTATCGAAAGACTGCGCGGCTTACCGCGGGGGTTCTATTGGCGTTTTGCGTTTTTAGCGCGGCCCGCATCCTTGGGCTGATATTGATTCCGCAGTCTATAAACGAATTTTTCTCATCCGGCATCGTCAATTCGATTGCAATGATTGGATTTATCCTGCTCAATATCTTGATCACCGCGGGCATCATACTGATGGTGAGCCACAGACTTCTCTTAGAGGTGCAGACCGAGAAGGACAAATACAACCGCGCATTTCAGTCCTCGCCTTACGCGCTGCTGTTGACGAAGATCGCGGACGGTAAGATTTTCGAGGTAAATGAGGGTTTTGAGAAAACGACAGGATACCGACCGGCTGAGGTGATAGGCAAAACCACTCTGGAACTGGGGATGTGGCTCGAAATCGCGGATCGCGAGGCATTTGTCAGTGCTCTGATGAGCGAACAAGGCGTGCGCGACGTCGAAATGAAGTTTCGCATCAAGAACGGCGAGATCATGACCGGGTTGGTTTCCGCAAAACGCATCTCCGCGTTTGGTGAGGATTGTATCCTGACGAGTATCAGTGACGTTACGGATTTGATCCGGATCAAGGAACGCTTGGAGAAGATGGCGCTTCATGATACGCTCACGGGGCTGCCCAACCGCCAGCTGTTCTATGACCGCGCAGGCATCGCGATCGCGGGTGCGCGGCGAGAGAAACTCAAGATCGCGGTGATCACGCTGGATGTGGACGGCCTCAAATTCATCAACGACCACTTTGGACATACGGCGGGAGACCACGTCCTTGTCACCATCGCAAACCGACTCGAAGGACTGTTGCGCAAGGGCGACACGGTATCGCGCTTTGGCGGGGACGAGTTTTTGATCCTGCTCAACGGCGTAAACCACCCGGAGGACGCGCAGGTAACCGCGCGGCGCATCATGGAGTGCGCGTCTGAGCCCATGGAGATCGCGGGCGAGTGCATCGCGGTGACCGCGAGCCTCGGCATTGCGATCTATCCCACGGACGACACTGACATCGAGTCCCTGATTCGCAAGTCCGACGAGGCGATGTACTACATCAAGACCCACGGCAGAAACGGGCTGCGGTTTTACGGAGAAAATGTCTGAGGCGGTATTACGCAGGAAGCATCCTTTTCAAAATAATCAATCAACAAGAAAAAAGACTATCAGAGACGTATTCACTCTATTCAAATAATCAATCATCAATAGAATAGACCGGAAATCGACATAAAGTAAAAAGATGCCGATTGATTTGCTTGCGTCCGGGATCATTTGATGTCGGTTTCTATGCTATAATACAGGGCAACCAAACTGGAAAGGAACCTTGAACCCGCATGCATATGTCCGATGCGCTCGTTTCGCCCGCGGTGGGAGTCTCCATGCTCGCGGTGGGCGGGGCGGCGCTTGCCTATTCCGCCGTGAAGATGCGGCAGCAAAACGTGCTGGAAGATAAGACCGTGCCTGTGATGGGCGTGATGAGCGCGTTTGTGTTCGCGGCCCAGATGATCAACTTTACGATTCCCGGTACGGGCAGCAGCGGGCACATCGGCGGCGGCATCCTGCTCGCGGCACTGCTCGGCGCCTATCCGGGGCTGATTTCGATATCTGCGGTGCTGCTGATCCAGTGTTTGTTTTATGCGGATGGCGGGCTGCTTGCGCTCGGCTGCAACCTCTTCAATATGGGCGTGCTGACCTGCCTTGTGGCGTATCCGCTGATCTTCCGCCCGATTTTGAAAAAGGGCATCACGAAACCCCGGCTGATGTTGGCCTCCGTGCTTGCAGCGATCTTCGGGCTGCAGCTTGGCGCGTTCTCGGTCGTGCTGGAGACGCTCGCTTCCGGCGTGACGTCGCTTCCCTTCGGCAGCTTTGCGCTGCTGATGCAGCCCATCCATCTCGCAATCGGGCTCGTGGAAGGCGTCGTTACGGGCGCCATCCTGATATTTGTCTATCAGGCGCGGCCGGAGCTCATTCGCAGCGTGCAAAACCGGGTGCGGCTCGAGCGCGCGGTTCCGGTGCGCAGGGTTGTGATCGGGCTGCTGATTGCGGCGGGTCTCCTCGCAGGCGGGCTTTCGCTCTTTGCCTCGGTCTATCCCGACGGGCTGGAGTGGTCGGTCGACAAAGTCGCGGGCGGCGAACCCGCAAATAGCGGCATCGCCTACCGCGTTGCAGACTGGATTCAGAGCAAAACCGCGCTGATGCCGGACTATTCCACGGGAGCCGCGAGCGAAGCGGCGTCGACCTCCGGCGCGGGGCTCATCGGCGGCGGCATCGTGCTCGCGCTCGCTGCGGGAACCGCGTTCCTGCTTTCGCGTGTGAAACGGAAAACAGCGGAGCAGCAGGACGCGGAGTAACGCGCACTTTGCGCGGATTGATTATTCAGTGAACAGCCGGAGGGGTTCCCGTTCCGGCATCGGGAGCGGCATGCAGAAGATTTCACAACGGATGGACGCGTTTTTCACGCTGGCGGAGCTGGCGCAGAAAAACACGCCCGTACACCGGCTGCATCCCATGGCGAAGCTCGCGGTGACGCTCGTGTTTCTCGTCTGCGTGATCTCTTCCGGGCGGTACGATGTCGCCGGGCTGACGGTATTTTTCTTCTATCCGGCGGTGCTGCTGTCGCTGGGCGGGCTGCCTGTTCGCGGGATTGCGAAAAGAACCCTGCCCGCGCTGCCGTTCGTGCTCTTTGCGGGCGTGTCCAACATCATCTTCGAGCGGACGCTTGCGCCAGCCGGCATGTCCTATGGCGTGCTGAGCTGCATCGTCCTTTTGGAAAAGGCTGCGCTGACGGTGAGCGCGCTGGTGATGTTAACCGCGACCACGCCGTCTCAACAGCTGCTCACGCAGCTGCAGCGGCTGCATGTGCCGCGGGTTCTCGTGACGACAGTCATGCTCTGCTTTCGATATCTCTCGCTGCTCGCGGGAGAGGCTTTCGACATGACGCGCGCCTATCATCTGCGCTCGCTTAAGCAAAACGGGCTGGAGATGCGGCACGTTGGCTCGTTTACGGGGCAGCTGCTGCTGCGCAGCATCGACCGCGCGGAGCGTGTCTATGCCGCGATGCAGTGCCGCGGATTTGATGGAACATTCCCCGTTTCGGGCGAGGCGAAGATGGACAATGCGAGCGTCCGCTATCTGGTCTTTGTGCCGCTTGCGCTGATTCTCGTGCGCGTGATCGGGTTTTCAAACGTGCTGGCATGGATCAGCACACGGCTGACAGGAGCGTAAGATGGCGTTTTTTACCGCGGAGCATCTGACCTATAGTTACCCCAACGGCCTGCGCGCACTGGACGACGTTTCGTTCTCCATCGAGGACGGAGACTGCGTCGGCCTCGTCGGCGCAAACGGCGCGGGAAAGTCCACGCTGCTTGCGCTGCTGTGCGGTCTGCTGCTTCCGGTTTCCGGGACGGCGGAGATTGGCGGCGTGCCGCTTTGCAAGGCAAATCTCGCGCAGATCCGCAGCAGGATCGGCCTCGTGTTTCAAAATCCCGACGACCAGCTGTTCATGCCGACCATCCGCGAGGATGTCGCCTTCGGCCTGCAAAACCGCGGTTACAGCGCGGAACAGATCGCAAAAAAAGTGACGGACACATTGGAGCATCTGCAAATCGAACACCTTGCCCCGCGCGCGCCTTACCAGCTCTCCGGTGGAGAGAAGCGGAGCGCGGCGTTGGCAACCGTGCTCGCGATGGACCCGCACATGGTGCTCTTTGACGAGCCGACCGCGTTTTTAGACCCGCGCAGCAAGCGGAATTTCACCCAGCTGCTGCAATCGATGACGGCTGCGCGCCTTGTGGCGACGCACGATATCGAACTCGTCAAGCGCGCCTGCAACCGTGTGCTGGTGCTGCATTGCGGCAGGCTGCTTGCGGACGAGGCGCCGGACAGAGCGTTTTCGGATGAAGCGTTGATGGAACGGGCAGAGTTGATTTGACCCGATCGGAAACGCTGTGCACAGTAATGTAGGCATATGAAAACAAAGAGGCATGATCGCTTGGATCATGTCTCTTTTTGTGTGAAGACCTGTGTTACATGATGCAGTATTCACCGCCGTGAAGGTACACGGGCAAAATTGACTTCGAGATGAAATCGAGCGAAACCCAACGTTAATTTTAATCTGTCTGCAGCGGACAAACCGCCGCAATCGCATCCGCGAGAAACGGCACCGTGTTGAGCACGGCTTCCATCGTGTCCGCGTTGGTGCCGATCTCTGCGAGCAGGCACAGCCCCATGTGCTGGTTGTAGCGCCCGACCTTCAGGCGGATCGGCTTGACCAGATCCGGCTGCTTTGCCGCGATATCGGTGAGCAGCGACAGCGCGAATGTGTAGTTGTTCTTCCAGTCGGGCAGCGTGTCGTATTCGCCTTCGTAGGTGCCGATTCCCGTGCCGACCACGAAGAAGAGCTTTGCGTACGGCACGTTGTCGATCAGGATTGTGTTTTCCGAGCGGCCCTGCTGCTTGCTGGAGTTGCGGTGCAGATCGATGTAGAGATCGACATTGTCGTATTTCTCCATGATCGCGAGCGAGCGCGAGTAGGCGCTGGTGATATCCTCGCCCTCGACGTCGGTCGTGTCGTGGATCACCGTAAATCCGAGCTTCTCCAGCGCCTTTTGCAGCGCGTTGCCGACGGCGATGACGTTATATTTCGTGTTCTCCGTGCGCCCGGGCTCGGTTTCGACATAGCTGCCCGCTTCCGTTTGCAAATAGGATTCCGTCGCGTGTGTGTGGTAGATCAGCACGACAGGCTTTTTGTCCAGCGGGAAAGTTGCCGTGCTGAACTGAGAAGCGATATCGCTGCGAAGCGTGATATCGCCGTCGTCTTCGATGATCATCTCCGGCACAGGCGTCGGGGAGGGAGAAGGCGTCGGCGGCAGGGTATTGATCACGAGAGGTGTGCTTTCGGGCGCGGTGCTTGCCGTGGGTTGCATGGCACTCGGCGCACCTGCGCAGCCGGAAAGCAGCAGAAGCGCAAGACATAGCGCAAACGGCAGGATTGCCTTTGGGATTCGGGAACGCTGGATCATGTCGCGTCCTTTCTGCTCTTGCGCGTGCTTGCACTGCGCAGCGGGAAGGTCACGGTAAACGTCGTGCCGGTTTCGTTGGCGCTCGCAACCGCGATCTTTCCGCCGTGCTCCTTGGCGATGCTTTGCGCGATGGAAAGACCCAGACCGTATCCGCCCGCGCTTCTGGCGCGGTCGACGCGGTAAAACCGCTCAAACAGGTGCGGCAGCTCCGCTTCGGGAATCGGCGAGCCGCTGTTGTGTACGCGGAGCACCGCGTTACCGCCTTCGGTGCGCAGGTCGAGATCGACCGTACCGCGGGGATTGACGTATTTCAGCGCGTTGTCGAGCAGGATGCCGCAGAGCCTCCGGAGCTTTTGCTCGTTTCCGGTCAGAACAATACCCGGCTGCACGGTGTCGTTGAGCGCAATGCCCGACTCAAACGCGAGCGACGCAAACGAGAGGATCGTGCCCTGCACGGCGTCGGAGAGATTCAGCTCCGCGGGCGCTTCGGCCGATTTTGCGTCGTCCGACTTCGCGAGAAACAGCAGATCCTCCACCAGCACCTTCATGCGCTCGCCCTCGGACTGCGTGTTTTCGATCCACTGGCTCTGCTGCGCAACCGACTTTTCCGGATGTGCGAGCAGGATTTTCTGGTTCGCGAGGATGACGGTCAGCGGCGTTTTCAGCTCGTGGCTCGCGTCCGCGATGAACTGCCTCTGGCGGTTCCACGCGGCTTCAACCGGTTTGAGGGCAAAGTTTGCCAAAAGGAGACTCACAAAGAAGAACGCGAGCAGCGCAAGCATGCCCACGAGCAGCGACGAGATGACAAGCTCCGTCATGGTCGCGATGTCGCTCGAGGCGTCCAGAAACGCGATCCGCGTTTGTCCCATATCCGTGGAGACCATGTACCGCAGCGAGTAAGCGCGGATCAGGCCGGAGTCACGGTTTGCGTTGAGCGCAAGGTCGGCAAGCGTCTGCGCGGTTTCGTCGGTGATGTTCGCGGAGTGGACGGACTCGATGGAAGCCGTGCCGCTCGTGTCGATTGCGAGCACAAACCCCGCCAGAAAATCGTTGTTCCGCTGCGGAAGCCCGCCCTGTCCGTCGTTCGATTTTCCGATGTCGAGCTTTGGCGCATCGCCGCCGTGCCGCTGCAATAGTCCCGAAAGACTTCGCAACGCGCTCTGCTGTTGATTGTTCGCCGTATAGAGGCACAGGCCGGTGAAGACGGCAAGCAGCACGACGAGCACCAGCGACATATTGATCAGAATCAGCTTTTTCTTGAGTGTTTGAATCATGCTTCCGCCTCGATTCCCAACCGGTAGCCAAGCTTGCGCACGGTCTGTATGCTGACCTTGGAGCCGATGAAAAACAGCTTCTTGCGCAGAAACGAGATATACGCCTCTACGTTATTGTCCTCCGCTTCACTCTCGGGACCCCACACCTTGACGATGAGCTGATCCTTCGGCACGATCGCGTTCTGCGAGAGCATCAGAAGCTTCATCACCTCAAATTCCTTGAAGCTCAGGCGGACGCGCTTGATGCCGCAGCGCAGATCGCTGCCGGAAAGCTCCAGCACGATGTCTTCAAAGGTCATTTCCTCCAGAAATACCTCGCCCTGGCGGCGGGTCAGCGCGCGGATGCGCGCGGTGAGTTCCTCCGGCGCAAAGGGTTTGGTCATGTAATCGTCCGCGCCGCAGTCGAGACCTGCCACCTTGCTCTCCAGCTCGTCTCGCGCGGTGAGCATCAGAACAGGCGTTGCGATCTTTTCTTTGCGCAGCGCGCGGACGATGTCATATCCGTTGCGCTTGGGCAGCATCAGATCGAGAATCACCGCGTCATATTCGCCGTTGCGCGCATACTGGTATCCGTCCTCGCCGTCGTACACCGTATCGACGGTATACTTTTGCTCGCGCATGATCTGCGTAACCGCGTCGGCGAGACGCTTTTCATCTTCCACGATCAGGATTCGCATGACGCCTTGACCTGCCCTTTCTTCCGCCGGATTGTCGCACATCTTACGGCTTTTCCGTCTGGTTTCCTATTAAATCCAGTATAAACTGTGTTTCCTACCGCGGGCAATGCCGCGGCTTCTTTTTTATTCTGCGCACATGGTACCACCGGAAGCTGAAATTAGGCTGAAATCCGGTTTTCAGCAAGTTTTCAGCATCGCGTTTTACAATACCCGCATGAGAGGTGAATCACATGCAGGGCAACACGTTTGAACGGTTTGAAGAGAAGTATCTGCTCACTGCGGCGCAATATCAGAAGGTCTTAGCGGGACTTCGCGGCAGGATGCAGCCGGATCTGTTCGGCAGGAGCACGGTTTCGAGTATCTATTATGATACGCCGGACTATCGCCTGATCCGTTCTTCTCTGGACAAGCCGGATTATAAAGAGAAGCTGCGCGTCCGCGCCTACGGCATGCCGACGGTGCAGAGCCGCGCGTTTGTGGAGCTGAAGAAGAAGGTAGACGGCATCGTCTACAAGCGGCGCGCGGAGATGGAGCTTTCGGAGGCAAACCTGCTGCTGGCCGGAAAACAAACAGAGCAGGATTCGCAGATCATCCGCGAAATCCGGTATTTTGTCGGCTTCTATCAGCCGCAGCCGAGCGTGTTTCTCTCCTATAAAAGGGTGGCATACACCGGCGCGGAGAACGGACTTCGCATCACGTTTGACGACGACATCCGCTTTCGCACCAGCGCGATCCGGCTGACCGCGGGCATCTGGGGACAGGAACTGCTCGCGCCCGGCATGACGCTGATGGAGATCAAAGCGCCCGGCGCGATGCCGCTCTGGCTCTGCGAGCTACTCAACCACAACGGCATATACCCCGCGAGCTTTTCGAAATACGGGGTGTGCTATCGGGACTATATCTACTCGCAGCTGCAGCAACAGCAGAAAGGACGGAACGCATATGCTTGAGAGCATCTTATCCGCGAGTACGGATCTAACGATCGTGCAATACCTGATTCTAACGGGGATATCGCTGGCGCTGGGGCTGATCTCCGCGCTGGTGTACATGCACCGCAACACCTACACAAAGGGGTTCGTTCTTGCGCTCGTGCTGCTGCCGACGGTGGTGCAGACGGTGATTCTGCTGGTTTCGGGCAATCTCGGCGCGGGCGTCGCGGTTGCGGGAACATTCTCGCTGGTGCGCTTTCGCTCCGTGCCCGGCGGCGCGCGGGAGATCGCGGCGATCTTCACCGCGATGGCGATTGGGCTTGCGACCGGCATGGGCTATATCGCGGTGGCGGCGATGCTGACCTGCGCGGTAGGTCTTGCGAGCGTACTTATGGTGCAGCTGCGCTTTGGCGACCAGGACGCAAACCACCGCAGACTGCGCGTAACCATGCCGGAGGACCTCGACTATTCCAAAGTGTTTGACGATGTCTTTGCACAATACACGACAAAGTACGAGCTTCGGAAGGTCAAGACGACCAACCTCGGCAGCATGTTTGAACTGCAATATGACGTGACGCTGCGCGACCCGGATCAGGAGAAATCCTTTCTTGATGCGCTGCGCACCCGAAACGGAAACCTGAATATCCTGCTCTCCCGCACGCCGGGAAACAGCGAAGAACTCTAAAAACCCATTGCGACAAAGGAGCAAAACCATGTTGAAACCAAAACAACTTTTCGCGGCGCTTGCCGCTGGCGCTATTTTACTCACGGCGGGATGCCAGAGCGCGCAGGCTGCCGCGAATGCAACAACCACGGCTGACACGGTGACCATCACCGCGCAGGCGGAGACCGCGCAGGCCGCCGCCGTGCAGCTCTCAGCGGAAGCGTATTCCGACCGTGACCTCGACGCATCCTATGACGCGAGCGAGGCGACCGTGATCGATCTTGGCACAATTTCGGGCGACTATACGATTACGGCTGCGGGCGTCTACGTCTTCTCCGGTACGCTGGCGGACGGTTCCATCGTCGTCAACGCGGGAGAAGAGGACAAGGTGCAGATCGTGCTGTCCAACGCATCGATCACCAACAACGACGGGCCCGCGATCTACGCGGTTGCGGCGGACAAGGTGTTCATTACCGCCGATGCGGGCACGGCGAACATGTTCTCGGACGGATCAAGCTATGCAACCGATTCGTTTGGCAACAATCCCGACGGCGCGATCTTCGCTCGCTGTGATCTGACCCTCAACGGCACGGGCACGCTCTCGGTCGACGGCAACTACAAATTCGGCATCGTCAGCAAGGACGACGTGGTGATCGCCAATCTCTCCCTGCAGGTGGACGCGGTTTCCGACGGCATCGTAGGCAAGGACAGCGTATCGATCGGCAGCGGAACGGTCGATCTCGTCTCCGGCGGGGACGGCATCGTCAGCGAAAACAGCGAGGACGCGACGGTGGGCAGTGTGCTGATCGACGGCGGTACGATCACGATTCAGACGGGCGGCTCCGGCGCGGACAGCGCAAAGGGCATCAAGGCGCAGGCGGCGCTCGCCGTCAACGGCGGCGACATCACGATCAACTCGGAGGATGACGCGCTGCACAGCGCAACCGCCGTCACGATCACGAGCGGCACGCTGCTGCTCTCCGCGGGAGACGACGGCATTCACAGCGATGATCTGGTCGCGATCTCCGGCGGGGACGTCACCGTGAGCGGGAGCTATGAGAGCATCGAGGGCGGCACCATCACGGTGTCCGGCGGAACGATCGACGTTACCGCATCCGACGACGGTTTCAACGCGGCGGGCGGCGCGGACAGTTCCGCAAGCAACGCCCCGCGCGGGAACGATGCATTTGCGGCCGATACCAGCAAATCCCTTGTGATCTCCGGCGGCACAGTGACGGTCAACGCGGATGGCGACGGCCTCGATAGCAACGGCACGATGGCCATCAGCGGCGGTACGATCTATGTCTCCGGGCCGACCAACTCCGGCAACGGCGCGCTTGACAGCGGCAGCTCCATGACGATCTCCGGCGGCACGATCATCGCCGCGGGCAGCGCGGGCATGGCGCAGACGTTTGACGAAAGCTCCACGCAGGCTTCGATTTCCTATACCTTTACTGCAACGCAGCAGGCGGGCACGATGATCTCCCTTAAGGACGCTTCCGGCAACGTGATTGTCTCCTATACGCCGGAAAAGGTCTACCAGAGCGTCGTGATCAGTTCGCCGGCGCTCACGATCGGCCAGAGCTATACGCTCGATACCGGGAGCACTTCGGTCGAGAGCATCACGCTCTCCGGCATCGTGACAACCATCGGCTCCGGCAACGGCGGCGGCATGAACGGCGGCTTCGGCGGACAGCGCCCGGGCGGCGGAAAACGCGGGTGATGCGGTGATGACACGGAAAAAGACATTTCTACAGAAGCACGGCTATGCGCTGTTCTTCTCGCTCGCGCTGGTCGCGCTGACCGGATTTGTGCTGCTGGATACGTTTGTGCTGCCGCACGCGGTGTCCGCCGTCGCAGTCACGACGGCGGTGAGCGAAGAGACCGTGCAGACGATACAGAGCGACACGCAGACGGCGGCGCAGACCACAGCGGTCAACACCGCGAGCAGCGCGCAGCAGTCGGCGGCGGAGACGGAAACAGCGACGGAAGCCGCGTCGGATGAGGTGATCGTGACCGACGACACCTACTCCGGCAACGGAATCCGGATCGCGATCTCCACGGTGCGGACATCCGGCACCACGGCATATATCGCGGATGTGCAGCTCACCAGCGCAGAGAGCCTTAAGACCGCGCTGGCGCAGAACACCTTCGGCAGCAACATTACCCAAACGACCAGCGAGATGGCAGAGGCGAACAGCGCGATTCTCGCGATCAACGGCGACTACTATGGCGCGAACAAGCGCGGCTACGTGATCAAAAACGGCGTGCTGTACCGCGACACCGTCCGGCAGGGCGACGACACCGAGGATCTGGCGATCTATGCCGACGGCACCTTCGCCATCATCGACGAGAGCGAGATCACCGCGCAGGCGCTTCTCGACAGCGGGGTTGTGCAGCTGCTCTCCTTCGGGCCGACGTTGATCGAGAACGGGGAGATACAGGTTTCCTCCTCCGATGAGGTCTCCCGCGCGAAGACCAGTAACCCGCGCACGGCCATCGGCATCATCGATGATCTGCACTACATCATCGTCGTTGCGGACGGGCGCACCTCCGAAAGCGACGGGCTGAGCCTGCTGGAACTTGCTCAGCTCATGGAGTCCTATGGCTGCACGACAGCCTACAACCTCGACGGCGGCGGCTCCTCGACGATGGTATTCAACGGCACCGTAATCAACAAACCTACGACCAACGGAAATGACATCACAGAAAGGTCGGTGAGCGACATTGTCTACATTGCAGCGTAAAAGACCCGCCATGTGGCAGAAGACGGCGATTGTCTACGGCATCCTCGCGGCGTTCTGCGGCGTATTCAGCATCGTCTACCTGCAGTTCAGCCACGGCGAGAGCTCGCCGTTTCTCGTCTGGCTCTTTGCGCCCGCGCTGCTGCTGGGCGCTCTGCCCGCGCTGCTGGCCGGACGAACGGTTGTGTTCAAGCGCTCCAATGCTGCCGCGCGGAGCGTCTGGAACTCGGCGGTTGCGACGCTCATCTGCGGCATGCTGGTGCGCGCGGTGATCAACATTTCCGGGCGCTATACGGACTACGACACGATCTACTGGGTGCTCGCGGGTGCGCTGTTTGCGACCGCAATCGCATTGTTCGCGGTTCGATCCGTGAAACAGAGAGACATCAACAGAACGGTTTACGGGATAGAACCCGAACGGGGATAATGCAATGCAACCAAAAAAACGAATCCAAATCTCGCCGCTGAAGCTGATTCGGCGGCTGATCCAGACGGCGTCGTTCGTGCTGTTTCCGGGGCTGTTCATCTCAACATTCTCGGCGATGAAGACGCTGTATACCGCGATCCTCGGCGGCTCGTTTTCGATGAGTGCCAACGCGGGCGACCTGATTCTGGTGACAGCTATGCTGCTTATCACGGCGGTGATGGGACGCTTCTTCTGCGGATTTCTCTGCGCGTTCGGCACAATGGGAGACTTCTTCTGGGCGCTCGGCACCAGGCTCAAGCTCCGCCGCCCGAAGCTCTCCCGCAGGGCGGATCAGCTCCTCAAGGGCTTGAAATACGTGCTGCTCATCGGCATCGTGCTGCTGGGTTGGACGCTCGGCATGTCGCTGCTCAGCGGAACTGCAAACCCCTGGACGGTGTTCGGCATGTACGCGACGCTTGGTGGCTGGTCGGATCTGACTGCTTGGCTCACGCTCGGTGCGGCGCTGCTTCTACTGATTATGGCGGGTTCGCTGCTGATCGAGCGGTTCTTCTGCCGCTATCTCTGCCCGCTGGGCGCGGTGTTTGCGATAGTATCAAAGGCGCGGCTGTTCAAGATCCGCAAGCCTGCGCAGCACTGCGGCAGCTGCCAAGCCTGCACAAAGCGCTGCTCGATGGGCATCCCGCTCTACGGCATGAACGTCATCTCCGACGGCGAGTGCATCGACTGCATGAACTGCGTGGAGATCTGCCCGACCGGCAACGTGAAGGCGAACCCGAAGCCCGCGCTGGCGGCGGTGGTCGCGGTTGCCGCGATGAGCGGCGTTTATCTCGCGGGAAATATCGCAAGCAGCGCAGCTGCGGAGCAGATCGGCGTGGTGCAGACCGTGAGTACAAGCGAGGACGCGGCGCGCGGACAGTACATCGACGGCGTGTACACGGGCAGCGCATCGGGCTTCCGCGGTACCACCAGCGTGCAGGTCACGGTGGAGAACGGTTATATCACCGCGATCTCCGTGCTCTCGACCGACGACGACGCGCGCTTCTTCAACCAGGCGAAGTCCAGCGTCATCTCCCAGATTCTCTCATCGCAGAGCCTCTCGGTGGATACGGTCTCCGGCGCGACATTCAGCAGCTATGCCGTCATGGACGCGGTCAAGGATGCGCTATCCAGCGCGCTGGGTACAACGGCTACCTCTACTACGGTGCAGCAAAGCGAGAGTAGCGCGAATTCCTCCGCGCAGACCAGCGAAGTCACGACTGAATCGGAGATTTCAGCATCCTCGCAGACGGGCGCAGGCCCGATCGCGCTCGCGGACGGAACCTACACGGGCTCCGGCAGCGGATACCGCGGGGAGACCAACGTAGAGGTGACGGTTGAAAACGGAACGATTACGGCGGTTCGGGTGGTCAGCACCAACGACGACGAGCGGTTTTTCACCCGCGCGGAGACGACGGTCATCAACGAGATTCTCGCGGGACAAACCCCCGATGTGGACGCGGTTTCGGGCGCCACCTTCAGCAGCAACGGCATCATGGAAGCCGTCGCGAATGCGCTCGGCATCGACTTCACCGCAACGACCCCGGCGGAAGGAATTCGCGGAGGACACGGAAGGCACTGAGCTGATTGCGATGCGCTCGTTAAAGCAAACACAGATACGGCAAACAAAAAAGCCCCGGTCGGGGCTTTTTTGTTGTATTCGCGCAATCCGGTACAGTAGAAACCGAAAACGCTTAGGTTCGCTTGAGAAATTGTCCCTTACCTACGCGCAGCAGAACACCGTTGTCCGCGACGAGTTCGCCACATAGAAACACCGTACGCGCGGAGCCAAATAGCTCCATGCCCGCATACGGCGAACGGTCGCAGGCGTGCAGGTGGTTTTCGTGGGTTATGGTCGTGCGCGTTTCGGGGTCCCAGATGACAAGGTCCGCGATCAGACCGGGCTCGACTCGTCCGCGTTCCGGGACGCTGTAGATGTGCGCGGGTTCGTGGCTTATCAGCGAAACGAACCGCTCCGGCGTGATGCGTCCCGTGTGGACACCATAGGTGTAGAGCAGTTGTGCGCGCTGTGCAACGCCCGCGCAGCCGCCCGGTACCGCGCCGATCTGTGCGCCGGATGCGAGCTTCTGCGCGCGGGTAAAGGAGCAGTGGTCGGTGCCGACGGTCTGAATCGTGCCGTCGGCAAGCGCCGACCAGAGCGCGTCGCAGTCCGCCTGCGTGCGCAGGGGCGGGCACATCACAAATGTCTCCGGCTCGATGGCGCGATAGCGCTCCTGCGTTAGCACGAGATATTGCAGGCAGGTTTCGGCGTAAAGAAGCTGCCCGCGCTTGCGCGCTTGCCGCACTTCTTCCAACGCCGCCGCCGTGGAAAGATGCACGAGATACACGCGCGCGCCTGTTACGGCTGCCAGCCGCAGCACGCGCGAAACCGCCGCGGCTTCGCTCCCAGCCGGGCGGGAATCCGCGAAATGCGCAAGCCCGGTTTCGCCGCGCGCCGCGAGCGTAGCGGTCGCGGCGCGGATCATGTCGTCATCTTCGCAATGGACGCAGACGACGGCATTCAGGCGTGTAGCCGCCTTCATCACGTGGAGCAGCGCGGCATCGTCGAGCATGAGATCATATGTGGTGTAGACCTTGAACGAAGTTAGGCCGCGCGCGACGGTAGTCTCCATCTGCCGCGCGGTCTTGTCGTCCCAGCGGGGCAAGGTCATGTGAAAGCCGTAGTTGCAGCTGCTGCGTTCGGCCTTCTTCCGCCAGTTGCGGTAGGCGTCCTCCGGCGTTTCCGCGCCATAGGGCTCGGCAAAATCCAGCACGGTCGTCGTGCCGCCGAGGATTGCCGCGCGCGAGCCGCTGATAAAATCGTCCGCGGTGAACGACGCGCCATAAGCCATGTCGAAATGCGTGTGCGGGTCGATGAAGCCCGGCACGATCAGGCAGCCGTTGGCTGATATTCTGGTGTGTCCGTCCGCAGACAGATTTGGCGCAACCGCAGAGATGCGATCGCCTTCGATCAATACGTCTGCGCGTTGCTGACCGGATGCGTTGACGACGGTTCCGCCGGAAATCAGGATTCCCATGCGGCAGCCCGCCTTTCCGCGGTGGAGATCGGGAGCGGCTCTGCGTCCGGCTGCATGGTGCCCGGACGGACGGCGCGCTCGGCTGGCGTCGCCGGCTGGGTCAGCAGCTGGTCGAGCTTGAGCGCGATCTGGAGCTGCAGGCGGATGTTGCTGTCCTCGATGTCGACGCCGAGCAGATTCTGAATCTTCTCGATGCGGTAGGTGACCGTGTTGTAGTGGGTAAAGAGGAGTTGCGCGGTGATCTTCGTGCTGCTGTTGCTGCCAAGATACGCCTCCAGCGTGCGTAAAAGACTGCTGCCGTGCTCCTGATCGTATTGCTTGAGGGGGCTCAGGAACCTGCCCACAAAGGAAAGCACGGTTTCGTCCCGCGGCAGAAGGTTTAATAGCCAAAGCGAACCCAGCTGTTCAATGGTGACGATCCGCTCCGGAATCTCGCACCGCTGGCAGATGGTGCCGACCTTACGCGCCTGCTCCAGCGCGGCGGGGATGCCGACGAGCGACGCGGGCGCGCTAAGGTACACCTGAATGTCGTGGCCGCTGACGATGCCGCCGATCCACTTGAGGAAGCGCTCCAGCACGGCGTTCTCGCTGCCGTCGCAGAACATCAGCACGATATCTCCGGCATAATAGGTCAGCATCGCGTCCAGATGCAGATATTCGCGCGCGCCGAGCAGCAGGCTCGGCATGTTCAGATGCATCGGCGCGCTTTCCGCGCGGTGCAGAAGCCGCACGATCGCGATGCGGTATTTCCAGTTTCGGTCCAGCTGATAGTTATAGGAAGCAGCTGCGTCAACCACCTCCGAATCGCTCCCGAACTCGCCCGAGAACAGGTCGTTGATCAAGGTGTCTTCCTGCCTGCGCTGCACCTTTTCGACGGTGGTCGCGTTCTTGACTTCGACCGCGAGAAATTTTCCGATGCGGTTGAGCGCGAGAAACATCATCTCATCCGTGCGCTGGTTCCATTCCGCAACGCCGAGCAGCAGCGAGTCGTCGCCTGTCATGCGAATCTCGATCATGTCGAAGATGACATCCCGTCCTGCGATCTGCGCGGAGAGCGACATCCTCTGGGTCTGCTTCTGGCGGCAGAAGAGATGAAACACGGCAGCCTGATCCTCCTGCGTCAGCCAGGCGCGGGTTTCGCGGCTCATATAGAGCTTGCTGTTGGTGACAAACGCGATCACGGGGTTTCCGATGAACTGCTCGATATGCAGGAAGCAATCCTCCAGCACGTTTTCGCGAAAGAGGATTTCCAGCAGACTCTCGGTTTGTGTTTGCAGAAGACTGAACGCCTCGGACTTGAGGCTGAGAATTTTTTCGGAGATCTCCTGAATCAGGTTTGCAAAGATCGTTTCTCGCGGGAGCTCGACGATCATCAGATCCAGCCGGTCGGCAAGCGCAATCGCCTCTTCGGGGAATGGTTTGTTGCGTACAGGCTTGATGCACAGCACGGTTGCGCCCGCCTCGTGCAGCTGCTGCAGCGCGGGGGCAAACAGATCCATCTGCGAATGGAAGGGATAGCCCGAGCAGATGACCGCGTCGCCAGGCTGCGCCCAGCGGCCGAGGTTTGCGTCCTCGACGACGGTCGCACGCAAAACCTCATCATCCATCGAGCAGCGCGCGTTGAGAATCCGGCAGCCGACGATGGAGGACAGCTCCACCAGGGACTGCCGCGTGAATTTTTTGATAACGGATTTCATGCGCACCTCCGGGCCGGTCGTTTTTATTTTGCGTACAGCGTAATTTGCGATGAAGTAAACCATCGGGAACACGCTTTTGTGCAATCGAGAGTTGCTTCCATTACAGGCGTAGAGTTTGAAGCATCTAAGCTATGGTTGTTTTTACCACCGCAAGCGACGGTTTCAGATGAGTTTTTGGCAACGTTGCTTCAATAGTACCACCTTCTTTTTGCTGCGGCAAGTGGGGGAACACCGAAAGAGTATTTGTTATTCTTCTATAAACGGGGTCGGCAAAACCTGAATCAATCCGCCGGATTCCAGCCGAACTCGGTTGAATCGTTGCCAAATAAACGATATAATGATTTCTCACGCTGCGTTGATTGTGAATCAATCACAAAAAACAGAGTAAATTCTTGTCGGATTGCTATATTGTTTCAAAAGGGGGAATGCCATTATACTAGATCATATCGTAAGTTAGTACTACTTATTCGGCAGGCGGTCACAGAGCGGTGACTTCGCAGCCGCCGGATGGAAACCGGGCTCCGGTTTCAGGCAAGTACATTCCAAACAGCGCGGCGTTCAGCAAGCGAACAAACAAAGAAATACCAAAAGAAACCAAATAGTAACTGGCAACCTCAGCATTGAGAAGAAGCAACCACAGATTCCGGCAGGCGGCGCGTCAAGGATGACGCGAGAGAGTCACGCTGGCATGCGTGGTCTGTTTCAAAAACCGGCAGGTACAAACACAACATTCCGGTAGCCAATGAAACGGCTGATCAGTCAGAGAAACCACCGTATCCGTTTTCGAAGAAGAAAACGAAGATGCGGGGGAAGTGTTTTGTATAACCTAAAAATCGCGATCCTGCGCGAACCGGATGGAAACAGGAAACCAGCATAGGCATCATACAGTCAGGAAACGGGGCTGCAGCGGGTTCAGGGGACTCTTCTGCGGCTTGGCACGAGGGGCTGAAGGGCAAAGAGCGAAAAATATCTGGAGGAATTTAACAATGAGAAGACTTTCTAAACTGTTTCGTGAAGATGGCAACATGGTTGTGGTCGCAATGGATCACGGTCTTGGTTTGAACGTGAATCCCGCGTTGGACGATATCGGCTCCAAGCTGCGCGCAATCATCAAAGGCGGAGCGGACGCGATTCTGACCACCTACGGCATCGCACGGAAATATGAAGATATCCTCAAGGACGTCAACCTGATTCTGCGCGTCGACGGCGGCAACTCCTGCCTCAACAACGACGATTTCTGCCAGGATCAGATGTTTGATATCGAAGACGCCCTGCGCCTCGGTGCGGATGCGATCATCTGCATGGGTTTCCCGGGGTCGTCCTATGAGCACCAGTCCCTCAAGCAGCTCGCAGACTACTGCCGCAAAGGCGACGCGATGGGCATCCCCGTCATGGCCGAAATGCTGCCCGGCGGATTCTCGCCCGCGATCCCGAACACGATCGACAACCTCGTGGTCGCGGCACACACCGGCTGCGAATGCGGCGCACACATCATCAAGACGGCATTCGCCGGAGACGCGGAGTCCTATAAGCGCGTCATCGCTGCCTCCTATCAGCCGGTCATCGTCCTCGGCGGCGAAGCCACGAGCGAGCTCTCCGCGCTGTATCTCTGCATCGAGCAGGCCATGACCGCAGGCGCCAAAGGCGTCGCCATCGGCCGCAACGTCTGGAAGAGCACCGATCCCGAAGGCGTGACCCGCAACCTCGTGCGCCTCGTCCATGAAGGCGCAAAAGCGAGCGAACTGAAATAACCGAGGCGAGCATATGATACCAGAGAAAATGAAAGCGATCTTCGTGACGGAACCCTACAAGACCGAGGTGCGGGAGGTTTCTACCCCCGTTCCGGCCGAAGGGGAACTGCTCGTGAAGCTCGAGCGGGTGCTGATCTGCACCTGGGAACAGCGCATCTTCACCGGCGGGGACGTGAAACTCCCGTTTTTGCCGGGTCACGAAGTCTCCGGCCGCGTGGCCGCCATCCCGGAAGGAACGTTTACCGACCTGAAGGTCGGCGATCCGGTCGTCGTCAAAACCTACGACAGCTGCGGCGCATGCGAAGCGTGCTACCGCGGGGACGACAATCTCTGCACCGGCAAGTCGAAGAAGCGTTTCTATGACGGAATTCCCGGCTCCGGCGGCATGGCGCAGTATATCGCGATCTCCTCTACGCGCGTCTTCGCGCTGCCGAATGCGGACGCAGACCTCGACGTCTGCTCCTTTGCGGAACCCACGGCGTGCTGCCTTCGCAGCATGGAAAACGCGAATGTCGGCTTCGGCGAGGATGTGGTGATCGTCGGCGGCGGCATCATGGGTCAACTGCACAGTGTGCTTTCCAAAAAACGCGGTGCGCGCGTCATGCTCGTCGAGCCCGATGCGGCAAGGCGTGAAACCGCGCTGAAGATGGGCGCGGATATCGTCATCAACCCCATGGAGTGCAACGCCATCGAGCGCATCAAGGAGCTCACCAACGGCCGCGGCGCGCATGTCGTGTTCTTCACGGTCAACGTGCTGAAGCTCGCGGGCGAATACATTGAAGCGCTGGCGAAAAAGGGCAGAATCGTATATTACGGTTCGTTCCATCCCGCGGGAGAGGTGCCCTTTGAGCCGAACAAGATCCACTACAGCGAGAAGAGCATCACCGGCTCCTTCAGCCCCACGGTCAAGGCGTTCTGGGAAGCCACGCGCCTCCTGGGCTACAAGATCATCAACGTGGAGCCGTTTATCTCCGAGCGCTACACCATGGGTCAGTGCCAGAAGGCGTTTGAGCGCGCCTCCAGCCCGGATACGTTCCGCGTGCTGATCGATCTGACCAAAGATTAAGTAAACCGGGCACGCATTCCAGCCACCGGAATGCCGGACGCCCGAATCAGTTGGAAGAAAGATAGAAAGAGGCTTAACGATGATTGAACTCATACTGGTGAGCCACGGTTCTTTTGCAGCGGGCCTGCGGGAAGCCGCCGAGATGATCCTCGGCGAGCAGAAGCAGGTCAGCGTTCTGGGAGTTTATCAAGGGGATTCGCCGGATAGCTTCGCGGCCAAGCTCGAGCAGCTGATCGATGAAACCGGAGACCCGAAAAACGTATTGGTTCTGTCCGATCTGCAGTCTGGAACGCCGTATAACGCCGGAATGGTGATGGCGCTCAAGAAAGGCTCCGCCTGTATTGCGGGAACCAACCTGCCAATGCTACTGGAGATACTATCCCTTCGGGACGAAGTGGAGATGGAAGAATTGCTGCAGATTGCCTGCAGCACCGGCAAAACTGGAATCATAAACTCGACGGAATTGCTGGCAAACTATAGAGGGAAGGAGGAATGCAAATGAGTATAGCGCTTTACCGTATTGACGACCGCCTTGTTCATGGCCAGGTGATGACGGCCTGGACGAGAATCTTCAATATCACAAGGATCATCGTCGTGGACGACGCAACAGCGAAAAACACGTTTCTGTGCGACGTTATGAAGATGGCTGTGCCCTCCGGGTGCTGTGTGGAGATTCTCACGCTGGCCGAAGCTGTTCCCGCGATTCAATCCAGCGGCCCGAATGAGAAAGCCATCGTGCTGGTCAAGGCCCCCGCAACGCTGCGTGGACTGTTGGATCAGGGCGTAGACATCAAAGAGATCAATGTCGGAAATGTCGGCGCTGGCCCGGGGCGAAAAGCGGTAATGCGGAGTACACAACTGACCAGAGAAGAATATGACACATTGGTTGGGATGTCTGCCAAGGGAATCCACATCTATTTCCAGATGCTGCCCGAGGCAAAATCGATGGAACTCGACAAACTGAAATTCTAGCTCATTAAATTGCATATGAATGCGAAAGGGAGGTAACACACATGGAGTGGTGGCAAGCTATAGTCATAGCTTTCCTGTATTATTTTGCCGATGCGCCTTTCTGGTTCGGCGATGGTTACTATGTGCTCCAGCGTCCGATCGTTGCTGGTTTCCTGGTTGGTTTGGTCATGGGTGATCCCGTGCAGGGCACGATCATCGGCGCGACCATCAACCTGATCTTCCTCGGTCACATGAGCGTTGGCGGATCGATCCCGAGCGATATGGCGCTTGCCGGCTACGTCGGCACCGCGTTTGCTCTGGCGATGCACACGACCACGGAAGTGGCGCTAGCAATCGCAGTCCCGATCGGTCTGATTGGCACCGTCGTTTGGGTCGGCCGCATGACCATCTCGGCTGTGTTCGCACACTGGGCAGATTCTTTCGCGAAAAAGGGCAACGTCCGCGGCGTCATGCTCATGAACTGGGTACCCGCGCAGACGATGCTCTTCCTCTTCAAGATGATCCTCGTGACCATCTTCTGCGTCTATGTCAGCGAAGCGGTTGGCAACGTCGTCAATGGCATGGTTGGCAGCCCGATCTTTAATGGCATCGGCGTTGTCGGCGGTATGCTTCCTGCGGTTGGTATCGCGCTCAACCTGCGCGCCATCCTCAAGAAAGAAACCTGGCCATTCCTCATCATCGGTTTCCTGCTTGTTGCTTACTTCAAGATCAGCATCGTCGGCGTCGCCCTCTTTGGCGTAGCCGCGGCGATGATCTACATGCTCATGAACTCGAAAAAGGAAGGAGCTGCGACCAATGGAGCACAGTGAACAATCCGTCAAACTGACGAAAAAAGACGTTAACAAGTCCTTCTGGCTCTGGCAGCTTTTCTCTCACGCGAACTACAACTATGAGCGTATGCAGGGTACTGCCTTTGCAATGTGCATGGCGCCGATCCTCAAGAAGCTCTACCCCAAGAAGGACGATCTCGTAGACGGTCTCGAGCGTCACCTCGTGTTCTTCAACACGGACCCGAACCTCGGCGCGGTCATCCACGGCGCGACCATCGCGATGGAAGAAAAGAAAGCCAACGGCGCGGACATCTCCGGCGAAGCGATCAACGCATTCAAAACCGGCTTGATGGGCCCCATGGCAGGCGTCGGCGACTCCCTGATTCAGGGCGTCATCATCCCGCTGTTCGTCGCAATCGGCATCAGCCTCGGCCTCACCGGCAACCTGCTGGGCCCGCTGCTTGTCTGGTTCGGCCTCACAGCGACCCTCGTTCTGATCGCACGCTCGTCCTGGATGAAGGGCTATCAGCTCGGCACCAGCGCGATCACCGCGATGCTGCAGGACGGCAGAATGAAGACCTGGATCGGCGCTGCCGGCATCCTGGGCACCATGGTTATGGGCGGCCTGATCTCGCAGTACGTCGGCTTCAGCACCAAGATCGCATTCACCATCGGTCAGGTTCCGTTTGACCTTCAGGCGAACCTCTTCGATGCGATCATGCCGAACATCCTGCCGCTGGCACTGACCCTGTTCATCTACTGGCTCACGACCAAGCGCGTGAAGACCTGGCTGATCCTCCTCGGCGTAGCCGTGGTCGGCATCGCGGGCGGCGCACTGGGCATCTTCTAAGCCTAGCACAAGTACATGACTTGAAGGCGGCGGGGTGCGGGTGACCGCCCCTGCCGCCCTTCTCTGGAGACAGGAATCAATATGCAAAACAAATCTGTTGTTGTACAATGCAAATGTGGTTTGCACGCGCGGCCCGCTGCCAGCGTGATGAAGGCCGCAAAGACGTTTCAATCGAAGATTCGCATTGAAAAAGAAGGAAAAACCGGAAACGCAAAGAGCATCATCGACATCCTTTCGGTCAATGTCAACTGTATGGATGAGGTGCTGGTGAGCTGCGACGGCGCGGACGAAGCGGAGGCCATGGCGGCCATCTGCGCAATTCTCGAAAGCGATATGGAATAGAAATCATCCGCCACGGCATTGCCATGGGCAGAGATATAGCACGTCGGCCGGAGAGGGTAATCCGGCCGAACGGCGTAACAGGGGGTTTTAGGGTTTGCTGAGCGGTACAGGAAATTGCATCGGTTACGGAATCGGGAGAGCGAAGATTCTGGCCGGGCAAAACAAACACATAGAGAAAACGGTGGTCGAGCATCCCGAAGCGGAGCTTGCGCGCTTTGACGCCGCGTATGAGGCGACAATGGCGACGGTGCAGGCACTGTTGGAGCGGGAAGTTCAGGATACCGGAAACGACGGAGAGAAGATTTTTGAAACTCATCTGGCATTTTTAGACGATCCGGGATTCGTGGACGCGATTCGCGACATGATCACGGAGGAGCGCGTCAATGCCGAGTGGGCGGTGCGCGAGGTCGGAGAACGGCTCGCGATTATGCTTTCGCAGATCGAAAGCGAGATCATCAAGGAACGCAGCGCGGATATCCGCGATCTATATGCTACGCTTCTGAACCATCTGTCGGGCGGCGGCACGGAGCCGCAGTTCGGCGCGGACGGGAAAGCCGGACGCGCGGTGCTCGTGGTGGATGAGCTGGTTCCGTCCTTTGTCATCCAGCTCAACAAAGGCGAGGTCGCCGGACTGGTTGCCGAAAAGGGCAACATCACAAGCCATGCGGCGATTTTAGCCAAGCTCAAGTGCATTCCCGCGATCGTCGGCGTCTGCGGACTTCTGGATGCCGTAAAAGACGGCGATCAAATGATGACGGATACGTTCACGGGCGAGGTGTTCATCAACCCCGATGATGAGACGCAGAAGCGCATTGCGTGCGCTGCGGAGTGCTACGAGACCGAGCAGTGCGCCTGCGACGCGGAGAAAGCAGCCGATGCTTTTACCGCGGACGGCACGCGCGTGGTCATCGAGGCAAACATCGGCTCGCCCGCGGAAGCCGCGCTTGCTGACGAAGCCTGCGCGGAAGGCGTAGGTCTCTTCCGCAGTGAGTTCCTCTTTATGGAGAGCAAGTCTCTGCCCGATGAGGAAACGCAGTTTCAAGCGTACCGCACGGCGGCGGAAGCGATGGGAAATCGCGAGGTGGTCATCCGCACGATGGACATCGGCGGCGACAAGCCCGCGCCGGGGCTGCCCCTGCCTGCGGAGCAGAACCCGTTTCTGGGGCTCCGCGCCATCCGCCTCTCGCTGCAGCGCAAGGATTTGTTTCTCACGCAGCTACGCGCAATCCTGCGCGCGAGCGCGTTCGGCAACGTCGCCATCATGTTTCCGATGATCTCCTCGCTGGAGGAGCTGCGGGAAGCAAAGGCGGTGTTGGAGCAGGCAAAAGCCTCTCTGACCGCGGAAGGCAAGGCATTCTGCGCATCGGTCAAGGTCGGCATGATGGTCGAAATTCCCGCAACAGTGACCATGAGCGATCTGTTTGCGCGGGAAGTGGACTTCTTCAGCATCGGCACCAACGATCTGATTCAGTATTCGCTTGCGGCGGATCGCATCAATCAGGCGGTGGCGCCGCTCTATACGGCATATCACCCTGCGGTGCTGCGCCAGATCGCGCTGGTCGCGAAAAACGGACACCTCTCCGGCATCGAAACCTCGATCTGCGGCGAGGCGGCAAGCGACCCGCTGCTGCAGCCGTTCTTTGTGGGTGCGGGCGTCGACCGGCTCTCCATGAGCCCGAATTTGGTGCCGACCGCGAAGCGCGCGGTGCGCCGTTGCCGCGACTATGCCTGCAAACAGCTTGCGCAGAGCGTGCTGATGCTCGCAACGGCTTCCGAGGTCAAGCAGGCGCTGGTCGCGTTTCAGGATTCCTGCCGGGACGCCTGAGAGAACACGGGTATTGCGCGCATACGCGGAAAGGGAAGCGGATGAAACGCCTGATCGAGTGCAGCTGGCAGCAGATTGATTCGCTGGATCGCGCGCGCACGATCGTGCTGTTTCCGATCGGCTCGATCGAGCAGCACGGCTGGCATATGCCCGTCGGCACCGATTATCTGATCGCGGAAGCGATTGAAAAAGAGCTTGCATCCCGCGAAACGGAAGGGTTTGAAGCGCTGCTGTTTCCGAGCCTGCAATTCGGTCTCAACGTCGAACACACGGGTTTTGTCGGAACCATCACGCTGCCCGCGCGGCAGCTGCTGGAGCTGCTGGAAGCGCAGGTGCGCGAGATGAGCGCGGACGGCTTTCGATACTTCGCGTTTCTGAACACCCACGGCGGCAACACGGGGTTACTGGAGATATTCGTGCGCGAATGGAAAGTCGCGCACCCGGACAGCCGCATCACGAGCTTCCAATACTTCCAGCATGGCTTCTTCGACGCGCTGCGGGATTCGATTGACAACCCCATCGGCGCGGATGTCCACGCGGGAGAACTGGAGACCTCGATCCTGCAATATCTATCGTCGGAGTTGGTGCATATGAACGTGCCGCAGGAGAAGCTGAAGGAGCGGAACTGCAAATCGGGCGAGCTGCCGAAGTTCTGGCTGACCCGTGACGTCTCCGTTTCCGGCATCATGGGCGACGCGACGCTCGCGAGACCGGACAAAGGGAAGATCTATTTCGACTACATCTGCGATTCGCTGGAGCGGTCGATCGCGGAATTTATGCAGGACGCAATGGCGGGAAGCGCGCAGTGATGCGTTTTGCCCCGCTTTTCTTTTATAAAGCCGAAACCGAAACACAAGCACCGGACAGCAAAGGAGAACAACCACATGATTGACCGCCTGATCACCGACACGACGATCGTGACCATGAACCCGCTGCGAGAGGTGCTTTACCACGCCGCGATTGCAATCGACAAAGGCAGAATTCTCGATGTCGGCGACAGCGATCAGCTCACGGCGCGCTATCCCGACGTGAAGCACGCTATGAACGGTGAAGGCAAGGCGGTCTTTCCGGGACTCATCAACACCCATAACCACCTGTTTCAAACCAACCTCAAGGGCATGGGCGACGACAAGGTGCTCAAGGACTGGCTCAACGACATGACCTATCCCGTCGGCGGCAAGCTCCAGCCGGAGGACTGCTACTGCGGCGCGCTGATCGGGTGCATCGAAGGCATCCGCAGCGGCGTGACCACGCAGCTCGACTATATGTATCCCCATCCGATGGACGGGCTCGACGACGCGGTCATCCGCGCGTTTTCCGAGCTGCGTATCCGCGCGATCTTTGGCCGCGGCTATATGGACTGCGGTGCGGAGTTCGGTGTGCGCGAGGAGATCATGCAGACGCCGGAGAAGATTGAAGCCGACGTGCGCCGCCTCGTGAAACAGTATCACGGCGCGGAAAACGGGCGCATCTCGATTTGGCTTGCGCCCGCGATCACATGGGGCACCAGCGAAGCGTGCCTGCGCATGACCGCGCGGCTGCGGCAGGAGCTGGGACTTCGACTGACCGTACACACGGCGGAGACGATGTTTGACCGCGAATCGACCATTGCGCTCCACGGCATGGACGATATGGAGATTCTCGTCAAATACGGGCTGCTGGACGCGGAGACGCTGCTTGTGCACTGCGTGCAGCTGACCGACCGGGACATCCGCATGATCAAATACCACGGCGCAAAGGTGTCCCATAACCCCGTGAGCAACATGTATCTCAGCAGCGGGGTCGCGCCCATCCCGAAGATGAATATGGCGGGCATTGATGTTTCCCTCGGCACCGACGGAGCTGCGAGCAACAACTCCAACGACATGCTGGAGGTGCTGAAGCTCACATCGCTGCTGCAAAAGGTATCGCACCGGGACCCGACCATCATGACCGCGGACAAGGTGCTGGAGATGGCGACAATCGAAGGCGCGCGCTGCATCGGCATGGAGAACGAGATCGGCTCCATCGAGGTCGGCAAAAAGGCGGATCTGTTCGTGTTCAACCCCGAGCGCAACATCAAGGCGATCCCGATGCACAATCCGGTCTCCACGCTCGTGTACTCCTCCGCGATGGACAATATCGAGACCGTGCTCGTCGACGGCGCGCCCGTGCTCGAGGACGGCATACTTAAGACCATGGACGAAGAGATCGTGATTCAGCGCTGCCGCGCGCAGGCGGATGATCTTGCCGAGCGGGCGGGGACGTCCTGGCTCAAACGCCGTCCTTGGCAGAGCCTCGCTTACTAATAGACCTGCAGAAGTCAGGTCAGATTCACCACAGAATCAGGATTACGATTCTCTCTGGGCAAGCATACATTTCGACGCAAAAGACGCACTTGTGCGGGTAGTTTCTCCCGTGCTACAATAAGAAGTCCTGTAGGAAACGCAGGTTGGTAGCACTTATTAATAACCCGCAACACTTAGATTCTGCGCCGCCTTGCGGCAGAACGGATGACCATTGTGAAAGCCGATCCCGTCGAAACAGGAACGCAAAAACTGCTGTCGCAAAAGACCAAGCTTGCGATCATCAATATCATACAGAAAAACGCGAAGCCCGGCGTGCCATACAAGCTGCCCAACGAAGGCGAGATGTCGGCGACGCTCGGCGTGAGCCGAAACGTGCTGCGCGATTCTCTCGCGGCACTCGCCGAGATGGGTCTCATCACGCGCAGACGCGGCCGCGGCACCATCGCGAATCCGGACGTCGCCAATGCGAAATGCCGCATCGACATCGACCCGGAGATCTTCATCGCGTTTCGGGATTCCGGCTATTCGCCCACGATCCACTCCTGCAATCTGGCGTTTGTGCCGGAGGCGGACCCCGTGTTCAACGCGAAAAAGCCGGGATATCTGCTGAGCGAAAAGATGATCACGGCAAACGGCGTGCCCGCGGCCTATGTCAAGGATCGCATCGTCGCCTCTGTGCTGCCGGGTGAAACGGAGATTGTCGCCATGCTGCAGTCTACAAGCCACTTCGATTTTTTGAACACCTACTGCAATGAACCCATCATCTATTCCATCTCCGCGGTGAAGGCGATTTTATCCGAGGACTGGTTCAACCGCGCGATGGGGCTCAGCGAACCGGAGCCGATTCTGGTGCTGGATGAGATCGGTTACGGCTACGATTTCCGCGTGGTGCTGCATTCGTTTATCTATTATCGAAGCTCGCTGTTCGACCTGCGCTTTCTGCGCAAAAGCTGGAGATAACCGCGCTTTTTCGCTGGAATCGTATCACGTAAAGAAGATTGGTAGAACCAACTTACATACGCCGAAAGGCGTATTTTTTTGCGCGTTTTCTTCCGGTATCAAGCCGATACTTCATTTTTCTCTAGCCAGAAAATCGAAGACATGATACAATAGTAGTACTAACTAGACGAGGACTCTCATGGATCAAATCAGCTTCTTGCTCAACGGTGTACAGACGGAACTACAGGCGGACAAAAACTGGACGCTTCTGTATGTGCTGCGCGAAGTATGCGATCTCACCGGAACGAAGTGCGGCTGCTCCACGGGAGACTGCGGCGCGTGCAAGGTCATTCTCGACGGCGAGGCGAAGAACGCGTGCCTGATCAAGATCGGCTCGATCGAAGGCAGGCGGCTGGAGACCATCGAGGGATTGTTTCGCAACGGCAAGCTGCATCCCATCCAGCAGGCGTTCATCGACAGCGGCGCAATCCAGTGCGGCTTCTGCACGCCCGGCATGATCATCACCGCAAAGGCGCTGTTGGATCGCTTACCGAACCCGACGGACGACGAGATCATCGAATCTCTCGGTAACAACCTGTGCCGCTGCACGGGATATGTCAAGATCATCGAAGCGGTGCACCTGGCTGCGCGGCTTCTTGCGGAATAGAGGAAATCGATGCCGGATCAACAGCAAAACTACATCGGCGCGAATGTACCGATTGCGCAGGCGGCGCTGAAGGCGACAGGGCAGATGATGTACACGGCGGATATGAAACTGCCGCACATGCTCCACGCCAAGGTGCTCTTTAGCCCGCGCCCGCACGCGCGCATCGTGCGTATCGACACCTCCCGCGCGGAGGCGCTGCCCGGCGTCCACGCGGTGATTACGCATCTCAACACCCCGACCCGCTACTACAACAGCTGCGGCGAGGTGCTGAATGAGTTTATGACCGAGCAGCTGTTTTCTCCCGTCGTGCGGTATGTGGGCGACAAGGTCGCCGCGGTTGCCGCGGATACGGAGAAGATTGCCGAAGCCGCGCTGAAGCTCATCGACGTGGAATACAAAGACCTGCCCGCCAACTACGACCCGGAGCAGGCGCTGGACGAAAACGCATATGTGATCCACGACCACGGCGAACTCGAACGCGGCAACCTGATACTCACCGTCGCGCAGAGCAGCGGAGACGTAGACGTTGCTATGGCAAAGGCGGATCACATCTTCTCGGATGTCTATGAGTGCCCCGCGATTCACCACGGAGCGATGGAGACGCACGCGGCGCTGGCTGTGTTTGACGCGGAGGGCATGCTGACGGTCTACACGCCGTCGCAGGATACCTTCGCCAAGCGGCGCAATCTCGCGACAATCTTCGATTTGCCCATGAGCAAGGTGCGCGTGAGCGTGCCCGCCATCGGCGGCGCGTTCGGCGGCAAGATCGACCTCATCACGGAGCCCATCGCAGCCGCGCTCGCGATGAAGACCGGGCGACCTGTGCGTCTTGTCTACAACCGCACCGAGGACATCTGCTCGACGCGAAACCGCCACGCGATGCGCCTCTATCTGCGCACGGGCGTGATGAACGACGGCACCATCGTGGCCGAGGACATGCGCGCGTATGTCAACGCGGGCGCCTACGCCTCCGGCACGACCAGCGTCGTCTGGGCGATGTGCGGGCGGCTCTTTAAGGTGCACCAGTGCCCGAATGTGCGGTTTGTGGGCTATCCGGTCATCACGAACACGACCATCGGCGGCCCAATGCGCGGCTTTGGCTCGCCGCAGCTGTTTTTTGCGCAGCAGCGGCAGATGAATACGATATCGAAGGCGCTCGGCATCGACATGCTGGAGCTCCAGAGAAAGAATCTGACCACGCAGCAGGGCGCAGACCCGCGCAACCAGCTGCCGCACGGCAACGCGCGCCCGATTGACTGCCTCAACCGCGCGGCGGAGCGCATCGGCTACGACGCCGCCTGTGCCGAGCAGCAGGAGAGCACGGACGGCCGCTATCGCATCGGCGTCGGCATCGGCGTCGGCGCACATGGAAACGGCATGTACGGCGTCAAGGCGGATATCACGGGGCTCATGCTCAAGATGAACTGCGACGGCACCTGCGTGCTGTTCACGCCCTCCAACGAGATGGGCAACTCCTCCGTCACGCTGCAAAAGCAGATGGTCGCGGAGACGCTCGGTATGCCCCTTAGCGATATCGACTGCGTCGAGGCGGATACGCGGCTGACGCCCTATCAACTCGGCGACTATTCCAGCCGCGGCACGTTTGTCTCCGGCCACGGCGCGCTGAAGATCGCAACCAGCATGCAGGCGCTGCTTGCGGAGGTTGCGGGGCGCATGCTTGGCGTGCCCGCGGATTCGCTCCGCTTTACTGACCGCGCGGCGATTGCGGCCGACGGCAGACGCGTTTCGCTCGAAGAGATCGTGCTGTTCGCGCGCGATCACGACCAGAAGGAGCTCCTATGCGCGGAATCGTTTGCCTCGCAGGCGGCGGTGATGTCCTATGGTGCGCATATCGCCAAGGTGCGCGTGGATACCGACACGGGCGAGGTCAAGGTGCTCTCCTATGCCGCGATCCACGACGTCGGCAAGGCGATCAACCCGCTCTCCGTCACAGGGCAGATTGAAGGCGCGCTCCAGATGGGGCTTGGCAATGCGCTGAGCGAGGACATGGGTGTAGACGAAAAGACAGGCGCGGTGAAAAACCGCACATTGAAGCGATATAAGATGCTCTACGCGGGCGATATGCCGCGTGAGCTGGCGGTCGAGGTGCTGGATTCGTTCGAGCCTGCAGGTCCCTTCGGCGCGAAGAGCATCGGTGAATGTTCCGTGGTGCCGACGCTGTCCGCAATCGGAAACGCGATTGCAAACGCCATCGGCGCGGAGGTAAACAGCCTGCCGATCACGAAAGACAAGATACTTGAAGCGCTCGCCAAAAAGGCGACAGAGCAAGTATAAAACATAATGCGCGTAAAAAGGCTCCGCGGGATTTCCTGCGGAGCCTTTGTTCTGTGATCGTGATTTATGCTTGAAGAAGGATCAAAGATTGGTCAACGCAGACAAAATCGCCTGATACCCTTCGACCGCTTCATACAGCGCGTCAAGAGAGATGTATTCATCCGTCGTATGCGCGAGAGACTCCAGCGACGGCCCGTATCCGAGCGTCTTGATGCCCGCTTCTCCGGCGTAGTAGCTGCCGTTGGTGCAGAAGGAGTACGCGGAGAGCGCGGTCTCCGGACGAACGCTGCGCAGCGCGGCAAGCGATTGCTGCACATAGGCAGCAGTGTCTTCCTCTTCCCAGGCGGGGAAGAAGCGCTTTGCCGTGATGGTTTCGCCCGTGTAGCAGCGGATGCTGCCTTCGCGGATGTACGTCTTTGCCTGAAACGACGCGTCCTCGCGCGCGAGCCGCTCGATGCAGGCGCGGACGGGCGCAAGCACACTCTCCTCGGTTTCGCCCGTGAGCGTGCGGCGGTCGAATGTCGCAACGCAGCCCTTCGGCAGCACGGATGAGCCGGGGTAGGGGCTGGAGATCAGGTCGGTGAGCACGAGAATACCGTCTCCAAGCTTCTCGCTGTGCGGCGGCTGGATCGTGTCCATCGCGTCGAGCAGCTTTCGCATGGAGGTCACGGCGTTGACGCCCTTTTGCGGGTTTGCGGAGTGCGCGGGAACGCCGGTCGTTTCCACGACCACCTCTGCGCGTCCGCGCTGGCCGATCTTGAGGTTCCTCTCGGACGCCTCGCCGATGATGACATAGTCCGGCTTGACCAGCTCGCAGACCGAGCGCGCGCCGAGCCCTTCGAACAACTCCTCGCAGACGACGGCTGCGACGCTGACCGAGCCCGCAAAGTCGCGGTTGTTGCTCGCTGCAAACGCGGAACATGCGACGCTCATCGCCGCGAGCGCGCCCTTCATGTCGCTCGTGCCGCGACCAAAGAGCTTGCCGTCCGCAACTTCTCCCGCAAACGGCGGATGCACCCACGCGGGCGTCGCGTCGACGGGAACGGTGTCGATGTGCGCGTCTAAAAGGATATGCGGCCCCGGACGGCTGCCTTCAATCGTGCCGACAATGCTGCCGTAGCGGTCGATCTGCACGCGGTCGTAGCCGAGACGTGTAAACGCCGCCTTCATGCAGGCGACGGCGTTCTGCTCCGCGCCGGAGAGACTCTCCGCGGCGATCAGCGCGCGGCAGAGGAGAAGGGTTTGCTCCTGAAGAGGCGCGGAAATCATACATGACCCCCTTGATTCAGGCTTGCGATGGTTTCATAAAACGCTGCGGACTCCGCGGCGTCCTTTTTGTCCTGTTCGGTCTGCGGGAGCACGATGCTCTTCAGCGCGTCGCGTGCGCAGAGTTCCGCGCAGATGCCGCAGCCGCGGCAGAGCGCGCGATCCACCCGCATCTGCGGAAAATCGAGCGTCCGCGCGCCATACGGACAGGCGCGCACGCAGCGCTCGCAGCGGCTGCACCGCGCGGAATCGTACGTGAAATCTAGCTCCGTGACAAGCTCGTGCTTCGGGAAATTCGGCAGCGCCGCACCGATCGCCTCGTCAAGACTGTTAAAGCCGAGCTGCACGAGCAGCTGCGAAAGCTCCTGAATCATCTTTTGTACATACGGCAGCCCTTTGAGAATCGCGACGGAGCAGATGCCGACAGCGCGGCAGCCGACCATCAGAAACTCCATGGCGTCGCGCGCGTTCATCACGCCGCCGATGCCGTAGACGTCTTTGTTGACGCGACCACCAAGCTGCATCTGCGCGTTGATGCGCAGCGAGATGGGCTTGATCGCGGCGCCGGACATCCAACCGAAACCGTCGTCGCTGAACATCTGCGGGCGGCGGTTCTCCAGATCGATGGAGAGCACAGGGCCGATCGAGTCGATCGCGGCGATGCCGTCCGCACCGTGCTCAATGCACTTGGTAGCGGTTTCGGCGGCGTTTGCCCAGTTGCCGCTGAGCTTGCACAAAACGGGCACGCGCACATGCGATTTTGCATAGTCCAGCATCGGCAGCAGTGTCTCTTCGGTATAACTCACAAGCTCGATGATCTGCGCGCCTGCGCGTTCGACATCCGCGACGATGGCGCGCGCTTCCGCAAGTGTGTGCCCGACGCTGCCGATCACGACCGCGCCCGCTTTCACCGCTTCGGGGATCTCTTTCTCGTACCAGAGTTGGCGGTCGCTGTCCGCCCACTTTTCTGCGTTGATCAGCGTGGTTTCGCTGATTTTGCCGATGTGGCGCACGGGATTGATCGCACGCTGCAGGCGGATCGTCTTGGTGACCACCGCGCCGCAGCCCATCTCGGTTGCGCGGATCATGCCCTCACTCGCGTAATTGCCGGGGCCGGAGGAGAGGATAAACGGGCTTTGCAGGCGGATGCCGCAAAACGTCGTCTCTAACGACAGGGGCGCTCTTGTTTGTTCGTTCATGTTCATTCCTCCGTCATGCGGCGCTCCGCCGCGTCCGCGATGGCGTCAATCACCTGCTGATATCCTGTGCAGCGGCAGAGGTTGCCCGCAATCGCCTGCTGAATCTCTTCCGTCGTCGGATTCGGGTTCGCGTCTAACAGCGCCTTTGCGCTCATGACGATGCCGGGCGTACAGAAACCGCATTGCAGCGCGTGGTGGTCGAGAATCGCCTGCTGAATCTCGTCCAGCTCGCCGTTTTGCGAAACGCCCTCGATCGTGATCACATCCGCGCCGTTGAGACCCGCCGCGAGCGTGATGCAGGAGCAGACCGCCTTGCCGTTGACGATGACGGTGCATGCGCCGCATTCGCCGACGCCGCATCCTTCCTTCGTTCCGGTAAGTCCCAGCGTTTCGCGCAGCACGTCGACGAGGCGCGCCTGCGCGGGGACATCGAGGCTGACGCGTTCGCCGTTGACGGAAAATTCAATCTTAGCCATGTTCAATCCTCCATCGGCAGGCCCGCCGCCTGCAGAAGCGCGCGCTCGACCATCGCTTCCAGCACGGGTTGTTTGTATTCGGTAGACCAGCGAACGCCTGTCCGCCGGATCATCTCTTCGGAAGAGAGCACGCCGGCCTCCGCAAAGAGTTTGCGGGAGGGTGCTTTGCCGATTAGGTATTGTTCCGCCTCGCGTACGCGATCCGGTGAGCGGAAGACGCAGCCGGGGGCGATGCGTGCGCCGGAGATCGTGCCGTCGTTTTGCAGCTCCAGCGCCGCCGCGACGTTCATGCGCGAGATGGCGAGGGCTTTTCTGCGGCCGAGTTTGAGGAACGCGGTTTGCCAGCCCGCAAACGAGGGAAACACGAATTCGGTGACGAGTTCGCCGGGAACGAGCGTGACGCCGCTGCGCCCGTAAAGCTCCGGCACGGGTACCTTGCGTGTGCCGCTTGCGCTCTGCACGACGGCTTCGGCATACAGCGCGGTCAGCGGGGAGGCGGTGTCCGCCGCGGGCGAACCGTTGCAGACGTTGCCGCCGATGGTGCCGGTGTTGCGGATCTGCTGGGAGCCGACCGTCGCTGCAGCCGCGGCGAGGAACGGCGCATGCTCGTGCAGCAGAACGGATTCAGCTGCTTCTGCGTGCGTGGTCATCGCGCCCAGATGAATCAAGCCGCTTTCCAGCCTGATTCCGTGGAGCGAGTCGAGCTTTTTTAGATCGACCAGCAGGCGGATATTTTGCACGCAATCCGCGCGGTCGCGCAGATGGATCATCACGTCGGTTCCGCCCGCGTACGGCATGGCTTCTGCGCCCGCTTCCTTCATCAGGAGCAGACACTCGTCCAGCGTGGTCGGGCAGGCGTATTGTAGTTGCTGCATATACTTCTCCGTGGCGCGGTTTTGCGCGGTCGGGTGGGGTCGGGTTAGCGAAGCTTCTTGCCGAGCAGCACTTGCTCCAGCGAGGCGGGGTTGGTACGGATGCGCTGTCCCGTTGCGTTGGCAATCGCGTTGGCAATCGCCGCGGCAACCGCCTCCGTCGCAGGCTCGCCGACGCTCTTTGCGCCATAGGTGCCGCTGGGGTCGTCGCACTCAAAGAGGTTGATCCGCATCTCGGGGATATCCATCGCGGTGGGGATGATGTAGCTGTCGAGGTTTGTGCAGACGCACTTGCCCTTGACCGGCTCCATGTCCTCACAGATGCCGTAGCCCTGTCCCATCACGATGCCGCCGTAAACCTGACCGCGGATGAGCGCGGGGTTGACCGCGGTGCCGACATCGTGGGACGAGGTGACGCGCACCACGTCCACATAGCCCGTGCGCAGATCGACCCGCACCTCTGCGACCACGCAGCCGTAGGCATAGGTCGGCGCGGCGGTGCCCTGTCCGGTTATATGATCCTGAATGCAGGGCGGCGGCGTGAACCACTCGAAAACGCTCATCTGCTTGCCCGCCCAGAGGCCGCTTCCGGTAACCGCGCCAAACGGCACACGATAGTCGGGGTAATCTTTTAAATAAAACTCACTCTGTTTTAGTTCAAGCTGGTCGGGGTCGGACACGGTCAACTTATCGAGGCTTCCCGCGGGCAAACCGCAAGCTGTTTCGATCTTAGCGGTGTCGCTGAAGAAGCCGAGCTCGATCGCGTTCTGCCGCATGATGCGGTTGAGTGCAAGCCCCGCGCGCTTGACCGACTGCGCGCCCATGACCGTGCCGCGCGAGGCGACCGTCATGCCGCAATCGGGAATCGAGTGCGTGTTGGTGCCGTAGAAACTCACCGCCTCATAGCACACGCCGAGCGATTCCGCAACGATCATGGCGTACGCGGTCTTAAGTCCCTGTCCGTTTTCGGCAAGACCCGTGTTGAGGTAGACCGAGCCGTCCTCGTTTGCGATCAGCATCGCGCCCGAAGCATCCGGCGCCTCCGCGCCAAAGCCGCAGCTGCGGTGCGAAATCGCCATGCCGATGCCCTGGCGATATTCCCGGCTTGTCTGCTTGGCGTGCTCCGCGCGCTTATGTTCGTAATCGGTCTGTTTGAGCGTGTATTCCATGACCTCGGAAAGCGTCACGGTAGAAAGCGTCGTGCCGGTGGCGTTGCTCAGGCCATCTTTCAGGCAGTTGATGCGGCGAAAATCCGTCTCGCGCATGCCGAGCTCCGATGCGCACTCGTCGATGAACTGCTCCTGCCCATAGATGAGCTGCGGCGAGGAATAGCCGCGGAATGCGCCGCCGTGGATGTTGTTGGTGAACACGCCGAAGGTTTCGGTTTCGATATTGTCGATGGCGTAAGCGCCCGCGCTGTGCACGTTTGCGCGCCAGTTCATGAACTGCGTTTGGTTGTTGTAGGCGCCGCAGTTGTCGATCTGCGTGCCCTGCCAGGCGATGATGCGTCCTTCCTTCGTAATGCCCGCCTTGTAGCGCAGCAGGAAAGGATGCCGTTTCGCGCTCTCAAGGAAGGATTCCTCGCGCGAGAATACGATCTTGACCGGTTTTCCGGTAAGCCGCGCAAGATAGGCCGCGCGCGCGGCAACAAGCCCCACGCCTTCCTCTTTGCCGCCGAAGGAGCCGCCCAGTGTCTGCTGGATGATCTGTACGCGGTTCATCGAGGTATTCAGAATATCCGCGACATAGCGACGCGTGAAAAACGGGTTTTGCGAGGAGGAGAGCACGGTCATGCCGCCCTCGTTGGGGTTATCGTAGGCGAGCACCGCCTCCGGTTCGATGTAGGCGTGCTCGGCGTACTGCGTTTCATATTCGCGCTCGACGATGACGTCCGCGCGCGCAAAGGCCGCCTCCACATCGCCCTTTTGGATGCGGTAGACGGATTGCGTAAACTTATTGTCGGGATATTCCTCGTGTACCGCGTGCGCGCCGGCCCGCATGGCGGAACGGATGTCGAACACTGCGTCGAGCGGCTCGTACTCCACCACGATCGCCTCCAGCGCTTCCCGCACGAGTTCGCGCGATTCCGCGGCGACGAGTGCGACCACGTCACCTTCATAGCGAACGACGTCGGTCAGATACTGATAGCCAGCCCAGCTCTTCGCGTTCGGCAGATCGGAGGTGGTCACCGCCGCGTGTACGCCGGGGATTGCGAGCGCGGGAGAGACGTCGATCCGCACCACGCGCGCACTGGCGTGCCCGCTGCGCAGCATGCCGCCGTAGTGCATGCCGGGCATGGTGTAGTCCGCGGCATAGCGCGTGCGCCCTGTCACCTTGTCCACGCCGTCGATGCGCGGCTTGGACTGGTTGAGCACGGTAAATCCTGTTTTTTCGCCGAAAAGAGGCATTGCTGTTCTCCGTTTTGGTCGCTTGTATGGTTTTGTTCGATCAGCGGATCGCTGCCCAGAAGTGTTCGCAGGCGGCGCGGAGCTCCGCTCCGATCGCCTGCTGGTCGAGTTTGGTGAGTTTGCCGTTTGCCTTGAGCTGCTCGCCTTCGACAAACACGTTCTGCACGTCCTCCGGGTTGCGGAAGAGGATCAGCTGGTCGTAGATGTTTTCCTTCGTGACGGGCGTATGCGCGTCTGCAAGTACGCTGATCATATCCGCGCGGCAGCCGGGCGCGATTCTTCCCAGGTCGCTGCGGCCAAGCGCAGAAGCGCCGAGGCTCGTCGCCATGTGATAGACCGTCTTGGCGGGCATGGCCTGCGGGTCACGGCGGTGCGCTTTGTGGATCAGGAACGCGCCGCGCATGACCTCAAAAAAGTTATCGATGTAACCGTCGCTGCCCAAACCGACGCGGACGCCGGCCTCCAGCAGCTCGGTGACAGGTGCCACGCCGCCGCCAACTTCACAGTTGGAGAGCGGCATGCTGACCGCCGCCGCGCCGCCCGATGCAAACCGCGCAATCTCGTCCTTCGAAAGCTGCACAAGCTGCGAGGCAAACACGTTGGCGTCGAGACAGCCGAGGGAGTCATAGACATCCACCGGACGCTTGCCGTAGTGAGAGAGGCACCACTCCGGCTCATAGACGCTTTCGGAGAGGTGCATGTGGAAGAGCGAACCCGCGTCCTTTGCCATCTGCGCGGCCTTTTGCACAAACGCAGGCGAGCAGGTGAAGAGCGTGTGGATGGACATCATGCCGCGCACGAGCGGATCATTCTTATGCGCGCGGGCGAAGGTGTCGTTTTCAGCGAGCGCCGCTTGAGCAAGTTCAGCCGTTGCGCGCTCGCTTGCTTCGATGGAAAGGTAACCTCTTAATCCGGCCTCGCGCACAGAGGCGGCGACGCGCTCCAGCACGCCGGGCACCGCGAACGGCGCTTCGAGGATATCCACAAAGCAGGTGACCCCGCTTGCGGTCATGGTGGCGCACGCCCACTTGGCCGTCAGCTCCGCGAGGTCATGATCGATTCGATCCTCGACATACGGCCACCAGTAGGCGTTGAGAAAGCTGTTGAAGTCGGTCACCGTAGCGCTGGAGGGAATGCCGTGCGAAAGCACGCCGTACATATGCGTGTGCCCGTTGACAAACCCCGGCAGGATCAGCTGATCCCGCAAATCCAGCACGCGGCCGGATTCATGGATCAAATCAGAAACGGGAGCGATCCGCTCGATGACGCCGCCGCGAAACACAACCCCGTGGTCAAACAACAAGCCCTCGCCGGACAGGACGGCACGGCCCAGCAAAACGGTTGCTATGGTTTCGTCTGCGGTATGCATCGATTGGATCGCTCCCTTGCCTGAGATTTCTTCTTTTTTAGCGGCGGGCGCTCATGTTGCCCATGGTCAGCGCCATCAGCGCCTTGATGGTGTGCATGCGGTTCTCCGCCTCGTCATACAGAACGGACTGCGGGCCGTCCATGACTTCGCTGGTGACTTCGATGTCGCGGTCTGCCGGCATGCAGTGCATGTAGATGGCGGACTTTTTCGCGAGGCTCATACGGCGGGAATCGACGATCCAGCCGGGGTTCTGGTTGATCATCTCGACGCCGCGCACTTCGTCGTCGCCGACGGTCATGATCGGGCCCCAGCCTTTGGCGTAGACGATGTCGGCGTCCTTGCAGGCTTCGTCCATGTCGTGGACAACTTCGAACTTGGAGCCGTACTGCTCCGCGTTCTGGCGGGCGATGTCCATCATCTCGGGCATGAGTTCAAATCCCTTCGGGTGCGCGAGCGTGACGTCGAGGCCGAAGCGCGGCATGAGAGCCACGAGGGAGTGTGCCATGGAGAGCGGACGCATGTATTTGCCTGCGCTCGTCCAGGAGATCACGAACTTTTTGCCCTTCAGCTCATTATGAAACTTTTCTTTGATCGTGAAAAGGTCTGCAAGCGACTGCGTCGGGTGCCAGAGGTCGCACTGCATGTTATAGACCGGAATCTTGGAATATTTCGCCAGTTCCTGCATCCATTTGTTGCCGCCGACCAGCGTATTGCGCACGCCGATGCCGTGTCCCATGCGGGAGAGCACTTCGATGGTGTCTTTCGGGGTTTCGCCGTGGTCGATCTGCGTGGCTTTCGGCGTGAGATAGTTCGCGTGGCCGCCGAGCTGGGTGATGCCGCATTCGAAGGCGTTGCGCGTGCGCGTGGACTCCTCAAAGAACAGCATGAACAGGGACTTGTTCTTGAGCCATTCGGTGTCGAGGTCGAGCGCATAGCGCATTTTGAGTTCGCTGGCCACCGCGAACAGCGTTTCGAGCTCTTCGTTGGTCCAGTCCTGTTCGCGAAGCAGGTGTTTTCCTTTTAGTCCGGTCTGCATGAAATCTTTTCCTCCACTGATTTTTTAATACTTGGGCTTTGATTGGAATTCCCACCGTTTTGAGCGGTAAAATCGGGCAAAAGTTGTCATAAATTGGATGTTTGTAGTATTAACCTTGTGATGCTATAATAACATAGTACTACTAACTTTACAAGCGGAGGAAATGAGTGATGGATCAAAAAATTGCGCTCGCGGCGATTGACAGCTACGTGAGCGCGCATGCGGACGAGGTTGTGGCGTTTTTGAAGGAGTTCATCGCGATTCGCAGCGTGACCTATGAAGAAGGCGAAGCGATCAAGTTTTTTGCTGGCAAGCTCAAGGAGTTCGGGTTTGACGAGGTGCGTATCGATGCGGTCGGAAACGCGCTTGGCCGCGTCGGCAGCGGGAAAACGACGCTGCTGTACGACGCGCATATCGACACCGTCGAGCCCGGCAACCCCGCCGTCTGGGGCATGAACCCGCTGGAGGCGCAGGTGGTGGACGGCGTACTCCGCGGCAGGGGCGCGGTGGACGACAAGGGCTGCCTGACCGCGGCTGCGTTCGCGGGACGCGCAATCAAGGAGCTGGGGTTGGAGACAGACTTCACGCTCTGGGTTTCCGCCTCGATTTCGGAGGAGGATGTCGAGGGTTCCTGCGTCAAGGCGATGATGGAGGAGTCCTCCGACATCAAGCCGGACTATATCCTCGTCGCGGAATCCAGCGACAACCGCATCGTGCGCGGGCACAAAGGCCGCGCACTGATCAAGATCGACGTGCCCGGCAAATGCGCCCACGCGAGCGCGGCCTGGCGCGGGGAGAACGCGCTGATCAAGTCGCTTCCAATCATGGATCGTATCGACAAATATAACGATTTTGTCGAAGACCCGTTCTTAGGGCGCGGTACGATTGAGGTCACGAAGATCGAATGCGACACGCCCTCGCTCAACACGATCCCCGGGGGAGCCGTGATCACCTGCGACCGGCGCATTTCCTGCGGCGAGACCATCGAAGAATTGCTTCAGGAGATCGAGCCAATGATCGCGGACGTCAAGGGCGCAAGCGCGCGGATCGACACCGAGCATGTGACGACCTATACCGGCTATCAGATGGAATGCGTGGACTATTTCCCGTCCTGGGTGCTGGAGGAACAGCATCCGCTGATCCAAGCGGGCGTTGCGGCGTATATAGGGATGTTCGAGCGCGAGCCTGTTGTTGGCAGATGGGATTTTTGCACCAACGCGACGCATCTCTGCGGCAGAATGGGCATCCCCGCGATCGGATACGGCCCGGGCGACAGCTCGCTCTGTCACTCGACGGACGATAAGGTGCCCGTTGCGGAGCTGCTGGATGCGATTCGCTTCTATGCAGCGCTCCCGCTGTTTGTACCGAAGAAGGGATAACGCAACTTAGTACTTCGTCAGACAAGAATCGGAGACAAACAAATAAGCCGCCGAATCGGTGATCTTTCACCAGCTCGGCGGCTTTGCTTTATGAAATAACGATTATCGTCCGGAAGACCCCTGTTTCGGTTTCGCGGGACCGGAATAGCGCTTGTTCGGCGGGCCTTGCCGTTCCGTGCGCGGCGGGCGGGGCTGCTTAACCGTCTTTTCGAAGATCTGCATCGGCCACTGGGATTCCTTGACAGGAATCTTCAGGCCGGTCATCTTCTCGATGCCGCGTAGGTTCTCGAGGTGGTCGATGTTGCAGAAGCTGATGGCGGTACCGCCGAGGCCCGCGCGGCCTGTACGTCCGATGCGGTGGATATACGTTTCCGGCACATCCGGCAGGTCGTAGTTGATCACGTGCGAAAGTTCGGGTATATCGATGCCGCGCGCCGCGATGTCCGTCGCCACAAGGATCTGCACCCTGCCGTCGCGGAAGCTCTTGAGCGCGTCCTGCCGCGCGTTCTGCGCCTTGTCGCCATGGATGGCGCGCGCCACGAATCCATCCTGAGAGAGCTTCTGCACCACGCGGTCGGCGCCGTGCTTGGTGTTGGTGAACACGAGCGCGTTCTTGATGTCCTCGGTGCGGAGCAGCTCCGCAAGCAGCTGCGTCTTGTTCGGTTTATCGACCATATAGACGCACTGATCGATGCTCTCCACCGCGCGCGTGACAGGATCGACCTTGATCATGGCGGGGTTTTTGAGCAGCGTTTGCGCGAGTGCCTCGATCTCGGAGGGCATGGTTGCGCTGAAAAGCATAGTTTGCCGCGGTGTCGGCAGCAGCTTGATGGTCTTTTTCACGTCGTGGATAAAGCCCATGTCGAGCATGCGGTCGGCTTCGTCCAGCACGAAGATTTCGATATGATCCAGATGGATGTATCCCTGATTGATCAGGTCGTTCAGGCGACCCGGCGTCGCGATCAGCACATCCAGCCCGCGGCTGAGCGCGTCCACCTGCGGATTTTGCGAAACGCCGCCGAAGACCACGCCGGAGTGCAGATGAAGCCGCCTGCCGAAATAGCGGAAGGTGTCGTAGATCTGAATCGCGAGCTCGCGCGTGGGTGTTAAAATCAGCGCGCGGATATAGCCGCTCTTCTCCTTGCTCAGTCTCTGCAGGATCGGCAGCGCGAAGGCCGCAGTCTTTCCGCTGCCCGTCTGCGCACAGCCGATGATATCGCGCCCTTTCAGCAGCACGGGAATCGCTTCCGCCTGAATCGGCGAAGGCTCCGTAAAACCCGCATCCTCAACCGCCTGCATCAGCTGCGGGAGGAGTTCCATTTCTTGAAATGTCATAGTGTCTCTTTTCATTTGTGCATATTTCGTATGGGTCGCGCGTCTCCACGCGATCCTTCAACCTTAGCAGTATACCATATTCCGCCGCATGAGACATGGATTCTTGTCACACAGCGGCTTTTGCATGGTGCAGAACGAACAAAAACCACCCATTGGGTGGCTTTGTTTGCTTTATCGTTTGAATAGTATTGAGCAGAGGCAGTCAGTCTGCCTCGGTTACGGCAAATCGTTTCCGGCGGCGAAATAGATTTGATACCACTCTTCGCGGGTGAGCCGGATGTCGGCTGCCTTGACGCAGTCCAGCAACCGCTGCGGGTTCATCGTGCCGGTGATGGGCTGAATCTTCGCGGGGTGCCGCAGCAGCCACGCGAGCACAATGGTGGTGTTGCTCACGCCGTAGCGCGCGGCGATCTCGTCGATCTTCGCGTTCAGTTCCGGAAAGTCGGGATTCCCTAGGTACACGCCTTTAAAGAATCCGTACTGGAACGGCGACCAAGCCTGAATCGTAATGTCGTTCAGGCGGCAGAAATCCAGCACGCTGCCGTCGCGGTTGACGGCCGTATCGTCCAGCATGTTGACATGCAGTCCCTGGGAGATCATGGTCGCGTTGGTGATGCTCAGCTGCAGCTGGTTTGCGACAATGGGCTGCTTGACGTGCTTTCTCAGCAGCTGGATCTGCATCGGGTTCTGGTTGGAAACGCCGAAATTGCGCACCTTGCCGCTGGATTCCAGCGCGTCAAACGCTGCGGCAACCTCCTCCGGCTCGACCAGAGCATCCGGCCGATGCAGCAGCAGCACATCCAGATAGTCGGTCTTCAGGCGCTTCAGGCTGCCGTCCACCGCCTCCAGAATGTGCTCCTTGGAGAAATCAAACGCGACGCCCATGCGGATGCCGCACTTGGATTGCAGGATGATCTTTTCCCTTATGGAGCTTGTCATATGGATGGCGTCCGAAAACTTCTCTTCGCAGACACCTGCACCGTAAACATCCGCATGATCGAAGAAATTAGCGCCCGCGTCGATGGCGGTGCGGACGAAAAGCTCCGCTTCCTTCTGTTCCAGCTTATGCATCCGCCAGCAGCCGACGGCCACCACGGGGACGGTCAGGGTTGATAGGCCAAGGTTCATGGTTCTCATATCGTTTCACCTCACAAGTTGATTGTTGCGATAGTTTTGCGCGATTCTTGACTGGTATCGTTCTGTTGCTTGCCTCGAAGCAAGGCAGGACGAATGTTGATCTTATTGTAGAGTCCGACGCAGTTCATCGTCAATATAGCAACAGGGCAACTACAATTTGTCAGAGCGCCAGGTTCTGCGAAATTCGGCAGGGGTCATGCCTTCATGCTCTCGAAAGATGTGGATGAAGTAACTCGTGTTGTCGATTCCGGTTTCTTCCGCGATGGCAGAGACAGGGATTTTCGTCATGCGAAGCAGTTCTTTTGCGCGGGAGATCCGGATATTTGTTAAAAACTGGTTCGGCGTCATAGCCGTTTTGTGCATAAACAGCTTCTGCAAATAAAACTTGTTCAGGGATACAGCGTTTGCAAGACTGTCCAGCGTGATGCGCTGGCGATAGTTTGCCGTGATGAAATCCTGCACCTGGCGAATATACCTCGACTGGATGCTGTCGTCATTGCGCTCGACCGCGGCGATGCACTCCGTCATCAACTGCATGAGCAGCGAGGCGGCGTAAAGATCCGTCTCTTGCGGAGGGCTTGTGCGGTAGAGGTTAATCAGCGCATAGATATGCTGCGCGAGCGTATTGTTTGCGGGCAAAACGCCCGTATTGCCGCCGTTTGCGGCAACGAATTTTTGATAGAGATACGGTGCCGCGCCGCCATAAAAGTGTACCCAGAGAACCCGCCAGTTGTTTGTCCGCTCGCTTGTCATATAGTGCTGGGGGTTCTGGCAGTCGATCCAGAAGAAATGACCTTGCGGGAGATAGACCGTCTGATTTTCGTATGAGAGGTATCCCTCTCCCGAGAGCGTGTACTTAATCAGGTAAGAAGGCAGCCCTTCGCGCGATGTGAAATATTTCTCATGAGCGATGAAATCACCGAGTTCCTGGACATACGGAAGCTGCTCTTTCGTCTCCTGCTGTGCGGACACGATGAGCCAGTCCGATTCCGGCGACATATCGATTTGATAGGAAAGCTTCACAAGCGCCTCAAAATGACAATATTTTAGTATATTCTACCAATAATGAACGATGAAAACAATGAAACCTTGATATATTGTATTACTATCATAGCAAGAATGAATCATAAATACGTGAAAATGTACGATCGAGGTAAACACATGAAAGAGAAAAACTGCATAAAGGGATTCGAGCTCGCAAGAGAAATTTATGCCTCTTACGGCGTCGATGTTGAGGCTGCCATCGCGCGCGCGGATGCCATTCCGGTATCCATGCACTGCTGGCAGGGAGATGATGTGATCGGTTTTGACGGATCGGATTCACTCTCCGGCGGAATTCAAACCACCGGAAACTATCCCGGCCGTGCGCGCACGCCCGAAGAACTGCGCGCGGATATCGACAAAGCCATCACGCTGATCCCCGGCAGGACGAAGCTGAACCTGCATGCATGTTATGCCGAAAAAGCCGGGAAAGTGGTCGATCGAGATGCATATACGGTCTCGGAGTTTTCCGGCTGGCTGGATTGGGCAGAATCCGGCAAGATCGGGCTCGATTTCAATCCGACCTATTTTTCGCATCCCATGATGGACGGCGATTTTTCGCTGAGCAGTTTTGACGAGAAGAAACGCAGATTTTGGGTTGAGCACGGCAAGCGCTGCCTGGAGATTGCAGGCGCTTTTGCCAAGGGCACCGGTCAGCTCTGCACGGTGAACTTCTGGATGCCGGACGGCTATAAGGACACCTGTGCGGACACCGCCAAGCGCCGCGCGCTCATGACGCAGTCTCTGGATGAGATCTTTGCAATCGCTTACGATCCCAAGAATGTGCTAGCCTCGGTCGAGAGTAAGCTCTTTGGCCTCGGCGTTGAGAGCTACACGGTCGCAAGCCATGAATATTCTCTGGGCTATGCGATCTCCCGCAACCTGCTCTACACACTCGACGCAGGCCATTTTCACCCGACAGAGGTCATCAGCGCGAAGATCTCCGCCGTGCTGCAGTTTGTGGATCAGATTCTGCTGCATGTCAGCCGCGGTGTGCGCTGGGACAGCGACCATGTGATCACGCTCGACGACGAACTCCAGCGGATCATGGACGAGATCGTGTGGAACAGCTACGAAAAGCGCGTGTTTATCGGACTGGATTACTTCGATGCATCGATCAACCGCATCGCGGCCTGGGCTGTCGGCATGCGCAACGCCAGAAAGGCAATTCTGAACGCCTGCCTTGCACCCGTTGAGAGCATCCGCGCGGCGGAATACAACGGAGACTATACCGCTCGACTTGCGAGACTTGAGGATCGCAAAACGCTGCCATTCGGCCTCGTCTGGGCATATTACTGCGAAAGCCGCGGTGTTGCGCCGGACGGACTCTGGCTGGACGACGTGAAATCGTATGAACGGGACGTTTTGAGCAAGCGCTGAGCACCCGGATCTTCCGCAACGAGAGAATTGAAACAACGGTGGTTTTGATATGAGCACTTTTTTAGAACATTATGCATCTACTTTAGAAGAATATTCGTGCGTCTCGCGGGATGCGGGCGCACGGAGGGACTTTGTGCAGGGCGGCGGCGGCAATACGTCCGTCAAGCTGGATGATCGCCTGATGGCGGTCAAGGCCTCCGGCTTCTGCCTCGGCGACGTAATGCCCGATCGCGCCTATGCCGTGATGGACTATGCCGCGATTCGCGCGTTTTACCGCGGGCACAATGCAGTTGATTTCGAAGAGCCGGAGAAAGCAGGTTCGGAGCTTGCCAAAGCATCGACCCTCGCGGTGGAAGGCATTGCCCCGCTGCGTCCCTCGGTCGAGGCAGGATTTCACTCGCTGCTTGGCAAGTTTGTCATCCACAGCCATAGCGTCTACACAAACTTTGCCTGCTGTGCGGTTGAGATGCAGCAAATCCTCGCCGATGTGCTTCAGGGTGTCGATTTCTCCTGGGGCGTGGTGCCGTATATCGACCCCGGCGCACAGCTTTCGTTCGCGATTCGGGATGAGTTGGATCGGGTAGAGCGTGCGACCGGAAAGGTACCGACTGTCCTGTTCATGCAAAACCACGGCCTGATTGTCCATGAGGAAACGGCGGACAGGTGCCTTGCGCTGCACAGCGCGGTGAATGCGCGCTTTGCCGGTTTCTTTGGCGTTGCCGCAGATGTGTTCCAAATCATGGATTTAGACGCATATATCGTTTCGCGTTTGCAAGCGCGCAATTATGAAGGCTCGTTCTTCATCGAAACTCCGTTGTACCCGGATCAGATGGTGTTTTTCATCGGTACGCTGGGATTCGGCGCCGCAGAACCGCAGAGCGGCGAAGTGCTGCTGAATCTTTCCAACGGAGCCATCCGCACCGCGGCGGGCGAAGCGCAGACGCGCGTTGTCACCGAAACCATCGCTGCGGTGCTCTTCATTCAGGAACAGATCGAGAAAAAAGGGTATACGCTATCCACCATGGGCGAGAAGGCAAAGCATTTTATCGCCAACTGGGAGAGCGAAAAGTATCGGAAATCACTATTGGGAGCAAAGGCATGAAGACACGCAACCTGCTGGCGTTTGATCTGGGCGCTTCGAACGGACGCGCGATGTTGGCGCGGTTTGACGGCGAACGGATGACGCTGACCGAGCTGCATCGTTTTGAAAACCCGATGATCGAACAGGATGGCGCGCATCACTGGGATGCTGCCTTTCTGCTTGCGCAGCTGAAGCAGGGATTTCGTGCCTGCAAGGACGCAACAAACGGGCAGATCGACTGCTTCGGCATAGACACCTGGGGCGTGGACTTCGGCCTTCTGGATGAATCGGGCGCGCTGATCGAAAACCCGCGCTGCTATCGCGACGCGACGGATGAAGAGATGCTCGCTGCCTGGCAGATCGCATCAAAACGAGAAATTTTTGAGCGCACCGGAATCGCTGCGATGAACTTCAACACGATCTATCAGCTGGTCCGGCGGGTGCGCGAGGCAGACCCCGCGCTCCAAAAGGCGAAATCACTGCTGCTGATGCCGGATCTATTGGGGTATCTGCTGACGGGTGAGATGAAGAGCGAATACACGAATGTCACCACGACGAATCTCTATAGCGCAGCACGGCAGGCTTGGGACGTTGAGCTGATTGAAAAGCTTGATATTCCGCAGGAGATATTCACGCCGATCGACCGGGCGGGAACGCTGCGCGGGCGATTGACACAGAAGATTGCGGACGAACTCGGCGTTTCGCAAATTCCGTTTGCCGCGGTTGGAACCCACGACACGGCGTCCGCCGTCGCGGCGATTCCCGGCGAGGGCAGCTTCGCGTTTTGCTCCTCCGGCACATGGTCGCTCTTCGGAATCGAGACGGACGAGCCTCTTTTGGGAGACGCGATCTATCACGCGAACTTTTCCAACGAAGGCACCGTGCAGGGCGGATTCCGTCCGCTCAAGAACATCATGGGTCAGTGGATCATGCAGGAATGCCGCCGCGACTGGGTAAAGAGCGGGAGTGAGCTGAGCTGGCAGGAGATCGACGAGCTGACCACAAATGCGGAGCCGTTTGCCGCGATTATCGACCCGGACGATGCCCCGTTTTTCTCGGCGGGAGACATGTACGGAAAGATCGTTCGGTTTTGCGAAAAGACGGGCCAAACGCCGCCGAAAACGTCGGGCGAGGTCGCCCGCTGTGTCTACGAAAGCCTAGCGCTGAAGTATCGCTGGGCGCTGGAGTGGCTGGAAAAGATGAAAGGCGAGCGGATCGATACCCTGAACATCACGGGCGGGGGAATCGGAAACAAGCTGCTCTGCCAAATGACGGCGGACGCGCTGGATCGCCGTGTCATCGCGGGACCTGCCGAAGGCTCCGCCATGGGCAACGCGCTGCTGCAGGCGATGGCACTCGGCGAGATCAGTGACATCGCGGAAGCGAGATATGTCGTCCGCTGCTCGGTGGAGCCTTGCGTGTATGAGCCGAACCACACGAAGGCCTGGGAAGATGCGTATGCAAGGCTGGTGCGCTATATGGAGAAGTAACCATGATCGACATGACAAACTGGGAGCAAATCGCTTCCCAACAGATACACAATCGCAAACAGATCGCGGGACGCCTCGGCGGGAAGATTGCGATCGTCACCGGCAGCGCGCAGGGCTTCGGTAAGGGCATTGCGGAGGAACTCTACCGTGAGGGCGCGTTTGTCGTGATTGCCGACCTGAACGAGCCGCTGGCGCAGACGGTCGCGGAGTCGCTCGGCGAGCGCGCGGTTGCGGTCAAGACGGACGTCTCCAGCGAGGAGAGC
>DATMYE010000011.1:0-1154 GCA_035561095.1 Clostridia bacterium
CCGGCGCCCGAACTGTTCGTTATCCTGCCGCTAATCCTGTACAAGGGGGACGCGCTGAAGTCCGCCGTCTGGTTCGCGCTTACGCTGTCGAATGTGCGGAACGTCGGCTCAAAGCTATGGTCGTCGCTCTTCGGCGTCACTGTGTAGCTGCCACCGACTCCAACCGTGAACGTGTAGCTCCCATCAGCCCCCGTTATCTTGGATGTCGTCTCGCTACCGGAAAGATTGACGGTAATGTTCGGCAGCCCAGCCGAGCCGTTCGTGATCCTTCCAGTGATAGTTACCATCGGCGCTGCCGTAGCTGTGAAGTTCGCTGTCTGATTCCCCGAAAGATTGGCGAACGGCAACGATCCTGGCGAAAACGAGCAGCCGGCTTTGACCGGGTGCACCGTGTATGTGTCACCCGGCGCGACACTACTGAAGGCATAGCTTCCACTGGCGTTTGTCGTAGCGGTCTTGCCGCCGGTACTGCTGCCGGTCAGGTTGACCGTAACACCCGACACGCAGGTCGGAGCGCCCGTCACGTTACCGCTGATCGTGTACACGATGGAGCTTGCCGTGAAGTTCATCGTCTGGTTCGTGGTGATTTGCGTGAAGTTCGCTAGCGCGGGGCTGAAGGTATCGCTGCTGTGTGCTGGCATTACTGTATAGCTGCGGCCGTAGTGGACCGTGAACGTGTAATCGCCGCTTGCGTTCGTTGTGGCGGTTCCACTCTCGCTGCCGCCTAGCGTGAGGGTTACGCCGGGCAGCCCTATCGAATCCTTCGACACCCTGCCACTGATCGTGAGTACGACAGGAGTGGCCGTGAAATTCGCCGCGGTCAGGTCACCACTCGCAGTGCTGTACGGGGTCGTTGTTGGCGCAAAGCTGTAGCTGGGATGTGAGGGCGTCAGGGTGTAGGATCCAGGGGCGACGTTGAACAGGTAGGCCCCATAGTTATCGGTCATCGTCGTTGTGCTCTGGCTTCCGCCCAGGGTCACCGTGACACCAGGCACGCCTGTAGTACCATCCGAAATCGTGCCGCCGACTACGAACAGCGGCGCCGGCGTCTGGTCAATCCAGAATGGGAATCCATTCACCGTGATCGAGCCGGAGCGCACACCCGTTGTGGGATTCGCGTCCGCCGAATATGTGATCGTGCTGTTCCCATATCC
>DATMYE010000012.1:0-38669 GCA_035561095.1 Clostridia bacterium
AATTTTTATTACTAAGTTTGAAAAATCAAAATTAAAACGAAGAAATTATTGGGAACTTTATTTACAAGTTTAAAATAACCATCTGAACCAACGGGAGGAAACATCGATGAACGAACGGTATCTGGACGAATCCTGGCGTCAATCCATGCGGGTCAAACTGGACTTCAACAACATGATGTCCGATCAGCTCGGCAACCGCGGCATCTACAAGCGCGAGCTGGAAGGCATGCAGGCGCAGCTGGACGCGGCGGTCGTCAGCATGCGCGCCAAGCGCCCGATCATGCGCTGGCGTGAGCTGCCCTATAATCAGGACGAGATCGTGAAGTCGATTCTCGAAGACGCGGCGAAGATCCGCGAACAGTTTGACGACTTTGTCGTGCTCGGCATCGGCGGCAGCGCGCTGGGCCCCACCGCAGTGCAGCAGGCGCTCAACCACCTCCGCTACAACGACCTCCCCCGCGACAAGCGCAACGGCCCGCGCCTCTTTGTCGAAGACAACATCGACCCGGAGCGCATGGCGGCCCTCCTGGACGTAGTAGATGTGGAAAAGACCTGCTTTAACGTCATCAGCAAGTCCGGCGGCACGAGCGAGACCATGAGCCAGCTTCTCATCATCGCGTCGCTGCTGCACGAAAAGCTCGGCGCAGATATCAGCACGCATCTGATCGCAACGACCGACGAAAACAAGGGCAATCTGATCAAGATCGCCAAAGCCGAAAACCTCAAGACGTACTTCATCCCCGAAGGCGTCGGCGGCAGATTCTCCGAGCTCTGCCCCGTCGGCCTGCTGGCGGCAGCCGTCTGCGGCATCGATATCCGCGAGCTGCTCGCGGGTGCCGCGTTCATGGACGCGATCTGCGACAGCCAGCGCGATGTCTGGAAAAACCCCGCCTACATGCTTGCCACCCTGCAGGTCGCCAGCATGAAGCGCGGCTGCAACATCAGCGTCATGATGCCCTACGCGGACAGCCTCCGCTATATGGCGGACTGGTACGCACAGCTTTGGGCGGAATCCCTCGGCAAAAAGACCGACTGGGACGGAAACGCCGTCTATGCGGGACAGACCCCGGTCAAGAGCCTCGGCGTCACCGACCAACACTCGCAGGTGCAGCTCTATACCGAAGGCCCGTTTGACAAGGTGCTGACCTTCCTCGCGGTCGACAAATACCGCTGCGAGACCATGATCAGCGACGGCTACTTCGACGTGCCGGACGTCTCCTTCCTCTGCGGACACACGCAGAACGAGCTGATTGCAGCCGAACTCAAGGCGACGGAATACGCCGTCAGCAAGAGCGGACACCTCAACCACACGATCGTGATGCCGGAAGTCAACGCGTTCACGGTGGGTCAGCTGCTGTTCCTGTTTGAGATGGCGACCGCGTTTGCGGGCGAGCTTTTGAACATCAACGCCTTTGACCAACCCGGCGTCGAAGAAGGCAAAAAGGCGACCTATGCGCTGCTCGGCAAGCAAGGCTATGACGAAAAGCGTGCGGAGCTCGCAGCCATCCCCGAAAAGAACGAGAAGTTCATCATCTGACCCATATGCTTACGATTCGGCCGCTGACCACGGCGGACAAGCAGCAGGCACGGGAAATCTGGGAGTTGCGTTTTCACGACTCCCTTTCCTTTATGGACTGGTTTTTCGCCGAACGGTACGTGCCTGAAACCTCCTTATGCGCGGAGGAAGACGGCAGAATCATCAGCATCCTCCACGGCACGGCCATGCAGCTTCGCATTCGCGGCATCACGCTCCCCGCGATGATGGTCTCCGGCGTGGCAACGCTGCCGGGTTATGAAGGTCAGGGCATCATGAAGCGCGTGCTGCTCGCGCTGTTTGAAGAGTGCAGACGCAAGAATATCCCGCTTGCATTCCACAAACCCTCGCATTTTTCGATCTATCGCGCGGTGGGCGAATTCCCCTGCTACGACGCGCTGTTCCACACGCGGGAAACCGAGCCGATTTCGCCCGTCGTCTGGGATACGCTTACGGACGCAAAGACGCTTTTGCGCATCTACGAGCAAGCAACCGCGCGCTACAGCGGCTGCGTTGTGCGGACGCTTTCCGACATGGAGAAGCGCATCCACGACCTGACCTGTGACGGAACGCGGTTTCTGCTGCACCGGACGGGCGGCGTGGCGGACGGCTATCTGTTTGCCTCCGAGGAGGATGACGGTTCGCTCTACTGCGAGGAAGCTCTCGCCGTCTCTGCCGCTGCGTATCGCGAGATGCTTGCGCGGCTGCCAAAGGGTGCCGTCGCCAAGCTCCCGCCGGATATTCCCGTTGACGGCAATCTCCAGCCCTGGGGTGTGATGATCCCCGTCGATATCCCCCGCCTGCTGCGCGCATTCTGCGGAAACCCGAACGCGTTCCGGCTTCAGGTAGTCGATGGCACGATGCCCTGGAACAACGGTGTGTTTGACGGCGCAGGCAAGGCGGCAACCGAACCCGCGACGGACACGCTCTCTGCCGGACGGCTCATGCAGTTTCTCTGCGGATATCTGCCGTTTCGGGACGATTTTTCGCAGGAGATCACCTATTGCGCGGACGAATATTAACGAAGAACCACACGAATCTTTTTCTTTAGGAGACTGTTATGTACGATATCGTATCCCTCGGAGAACTGCTGATCGACTTCACGGAGAGCGGCATTTCCCCCGCAGGTCAGCGCCTGTTTGAGCAAAATCCCGGCGGCGCGGTCACGAACCTCCTGTGCGCAGCGTCCCAGTGCGGAGCCATAACCGGCTTTATCGGCAAAGTCGGGCAGGATATGCACGGCGCGTTTCTCAAGCAGGCGATGCTCGACGCGGGCGTAGATATGCACGCGCTGATCGAGGCGGAGGATGTGTTCACGACGCTTGCGTTCGTGGCGCTCAAGCCCAGCGGAGAGCGGGAGTTCTCCTTTGCGCGTAAGCCGGGCGCAGACACGCAGCTGCGCGTGGATGAGCTCGACCGCGAGATGCTCACGCACACCAAGGTGTTCCATACGGGCTCGCTTTCGCTCACGCAGGAGCCCGCGAGAAGCGCAACCTATGAGGCCATCGACATCGCAAAAGCCGCGGGCGCTGTGATCTCCTACGACCCGAACTATCGCGCGTCTCTCTGGAGCGGAAAGGACGAGGCGATCCGCTACATGCGTTCGCTGATCGTCACCGCGGACATTATGAAGGTTTCCGACGAGGAGCTGCCGCTTCTAACCGGCGAAACCGATCCTGAAAAGGCCGCCGATCTTCTGCTCGAGCAGGGCGTGAAGATCGTCGCGATCACGCTTGGCTCCGAGGGCGCGTATATCCGCGTCGGCAAAGAGAGCCGCATGGTACCGGGGTTCCGCGCAAAAGCCGTCGACACCACCGGCGCGGGAGACTCCTTCTTCGGCGGGTTTCTCTATCGCTTCCTCGCCTCCGGCAAGACGCTCAAGCAAGTCACCATCGACGACGCGGCGGACTATGCCCGTTTTGGCAACGCGACCGCCTCGCTCTGCGTCGAGCGGCGCGGCGGCATCCCCGCGATGCCGAAGCTCGCGGAAGTGCTGGAGCGCATGAACCAGTAACCAACGGGATTCGCACAAAAGCCCCGCCTCACGGCGGGGCTTTTCTTCTGTTTCAATCGGATTGTTTATCGTTATGCATTGCACTTGATGTTATATTTGTTGTATTTTGCAAAACAATCTTGTTGAAACATAACATCCGTGTTATGATTCTGTTATATGGAGGATTGTGTGCATGATGAATGAACGTATCGCAAAAGTTCGGGATTACATCCAGTCACGCGGCGAAGTCAGCGTAAGCGAGCTGCAATCGCTCTACGAGGGCTATTCTTCCATGACCATCTGGCGCGACCTCAAGCAACTCGAAGAGCAGGGCTATATCCGCAGAGTGCACGGCGGCGTGATCTCCATGCAGACCGCGGCGCTCCAGATTGAGGGCGTTTACAGCAAGCGCGCGCGGGAAAATACCCGCCAGAAGATCGCGATTGCCAAAGCCGCGCTCTCGCTGATCCGCCCCGGCCACGCAGTCTACCTCGACGCGGGCAGCACCCTGATGACCGTCGCCAACCACATGGGCAACGACCGCTACACCATCGTCACCAGCGGCGCGAACATCGCCATCGAGCTCTCCCAGCGGCACACATGCGACGTGCTGCTCACCGGCGGGCAGATCAGCGAAAACACGCTCTCCTGCTCCGGCGCGCAGGCGGAGGCGTTTATCTCCAGCATCAACATCGACCTCGCGCTGATGTCCCCCTCCGGCTTCTCGCTGCGCACGGGATTCACGAGCGGCAGCCAGAGCGAGAGCCTTTTAAAGCGCGCAGTGATCGCAAAAGCCGCAAAGGTTGTCATGCTGATGGACAACTCCAAGATCGGTCGTTCACTGCCGTTTACGTTTGCAAACCTGACCGACATCGACCTGCTGATCTGCGATTCCCCGCTTCCGGCGGAGATCGAAGCGGAGCTTGCGGCACACAGCATCGAGCACATCGTTGCCGAAGGATAACTCCATCCAAGCAAAAAATAAACTCCCGAACTTCGGGAGTTTTTGTTTGCTCTAAACGGCTTTTCTGTGCTCCTGCTGCACCATATCCGCAATCTGCTCTCCAATGAACCTCTGCCCTTCTTCGGTCAGGTGTAGCCCGTCCTCGCAGAGCATGTCGCGGAAGAAATTCCGCTCCGCGAGACACCGGGAGCGAAGATCGATGAGCCGGATCGAGAACTCGCGCGCGACTTTTTCGACCAGCAGCGAGTACATCTCCTGATAGCGGTAGATCTGCTGCACGTCGCCGAGCCAGCGGAGGATGTTCTCGCGGTTGAGCGTATCCCCCGACAGATATCGAAAATATCGTTCCGCGTCGATCGGAGGCAGCGTCATCAGCACGGGCTGGATGCCCTGCCGCAGGAGGTTTCTGACCATCGCGCGCATGGATTCCTGATATGCTTCCGGCGAAGTCGCGGGCATATGCTCGTCGTCCGGCCGCTCCGAGATCGCTTTCCAGTCGAAGTTGCAGTCGTTGCCGCCAAACTCGATCAGCGCGGTATCGCAAGTAATGCCGCTCTCGATTTCGCGCTCCATGATGGCTAAGCCCTCCGGCGCGGTGCAGCCGAATTTCGCGCGGTTGACCAGCTCGATGCCGAGGCGCTCCGCCACGATATCCGCCGCGGTCGTTTTGCTGTATGCGTGGCGCTTTCGCGCCTCGTTCCAGACCACACCCTTTGCAAGGGAGTCTCCCCAGATGACGACCGTTTCACTCTTGCGCTGTTCCATGACGATGACCTCGTTTCTTATTGAGTCAATCGTACCCGATCAATGTCAATCTACGCTCAAGATTTTGTGAAGAAATTGTCTACTTTTCGTCAAGCGAACCTCAACTGCCGAACCGACCGTTCAGAAACAGAGTTGTCGTTCAGCAAGGCACAAAAAAAGAGAGCTGCGGAAACCCGCAGCTCTCTTTCGTTGTTTGTCGATTGGATCGGTTACTCCATCGCGTTGAGCTTCTTGTAGTACTCGATCTTGTCCATGGCTTCCTTCTCGGCGCGGTCGAACAGGCCGTCCGCAACATCCGGGAAGGTCTTCTTCAGAGAGGCATAACGAACTTCGCTCGTGATGAACTCCTGGAAGGTGCCGTTGGCGTCCTTGCTGTCCAGCGTGAAGGGGTTCTTGCCCTGATCCGCGAGATTGGGGTTGTAGCGGTACAGCGGCCAGTAACCGGACTCGACTGCCTTCTTGGCTTCAATCTGGGAGTGACCCATGTTGATACCGTGGTTGATGCACGGCGAGTAGGCGATGATGAGGCTGGGTCCCTTGTACGCTTCCGCTTCGGTGACGGCCTTCATGAGCTGGTTCGGGTTCGCGCCCATGCTGACTTTGGCAACATAGACGTAGCCGTAGCTCATCGCCATCAAGCCGAGGTCCTTCTTCTTGGTGCGCTTGCCGGCCGCCGCGAACTTCGCGATGGAGCCGGTCGGCGTGGATTTGCTGGACTGTCCGCCAGTGTTGGAGTAGAGCTCGGTATCGAGCACGAGAACGTTGATGTCCTCGTCCATGGCGAGCACGTGATCGAGTCCGCCGTAACCGATGTCATACGCCCAGCCGTCGCCGCCGATGACCCAGATGGACTGCTTGACGAGCAGGTCTTTGCTCTCGAGCAGCTCAGTGGTCAGCTGGCAGGCTTCGCACTCGCAAACCTTGCCGTTCTTCGCCCATTCGGCTTCCCATTCCGTGCCGGAGAGGTCGACGCCGTCCTGCGCCGCCGCGATGAGGCGGTCGGCTGCCGCACGGGATGCCGTGCCGTCGTCCTTGTTGTCGAGCCAGTTCTGCGCCGCCGCGCGGAGCTCTTCAGTGGTGTATTCGGCCGCGATCAGCTTGGTAACAACCTCGGTGACGCGGTTGCGGCGCTGGGTGTTGGCCAGAACCATACCAAAGCCGAACTCGGCGTTGTCTTCGAACAGGGAGTTCGACCAGGCAGGTCCGTGACCCTTGTCGTTCGTGGTGTACGGGCAGGTCGGTGCGCTGCCGCCATAGATGGAGGTACATCCCGTCGCGTTCGCGATGACCATGCGATCACCGTAGAGCTGCGTGATGAGCTTGATGTACGGGGTTTCGCCGCAGCCTGCGCACGCGCCGCTGAACTCGAAGAGGGGCTTCTTGAACTGGCTGCCCTTGACGGTCGAGGTGTTGAGCTCGAGGTCTTTTTCCGGCAGAGTCGCGAAATAGTTCCAGTTGTCCTCTTCCTTTTCCACAGCGTCGGCCAGCGGGCGGAACTCCAGCGCTTTGGGCTTCGCCGGGCAAACGTCGATGCAGTTGCCGCAGCCGGTGCAGTCCCACGGGCTGATCTGGATGCGGAACTCAAGGTTTTCAAAGCCCTTGCCCGTCGCCTTCTTGGTTTCAAACCCGGCGGGAGCAGCCGCTTTTTCCTCGGCGGTGACGAGCGCCGGGCGAATGACCGCGTGCGGGCAGGCCAGCGCGCACTGGTTGCACTGAATGCAGCTATCGGAAATCCAGCGGGGCACGTCAACCGCGATGCCGCGCTTTTCGTACTTGGTGGTGCCGGTCGGAACCGTGCCGTCCGGGCTGAAGCGGGAGACGGGCAGCTTGTCGCCTTCCTGCGAGAGAACCGGCCCGATGAAGTCCGCAAAGTACGGATCGTCGGTGGTCTTCACGGGAACTGCGCCATCGGTCGCGGTCGCCCACGACTCGGGATACTTGACTTCTTCGAGCGAGTTGACGCCGAGGTCGATCGCGTCGTAGTTCTGCTTGACGACTTCGTCGCCCTTCTTGCCGTAGGACTTCTTCGCGGCGTACTTCATATAATCGATTGCTTCGTCCACCGGAATCACGTTTGCGAGTTTGAAGAACGCGCTCTGCATGATGGTGTTGATGCGTCCGCCCATGCCGACTTCACGCGCAAGCTTGACCGCATCGATGTTGTAGAAGCGGATTTTCTTTTTCGCGATAGTCTGCTTGAGGGAAGCGGGCAGCTCGCATTCCATTTCGGCGAGCGTCCAGGGGCTGTTGAGCAGGAACACGCCGCCTTCTTTGATGCCTTCCGCAACCGCATAACGGGTCACGTAGCTGGAGTTGTGGCAAGCGATGAAGTCCGCGTGGTCGATCAGATACGGGCTCTGGATCGGCTTTTTGCCGAAGCGCAGGTGCGACACGGTGAAACCGCCGGACTTCTTGGAGTCGTAGGCGAAGTAGCCCTGCACATAAAGCGGTGTGTGATCGCCGATGATCTTGATGGAGTTTTTGTTTGCGCCGACGGTACCGTCCGAACCCAGGCCGAAGAATTTGCATGCGATGGTGCCTTCCGGCGAGGCGTTGACCTGACGGGTGACGGCGAGCGAGGTGTTGGTCACGTCGTCGACGATGCCGACGGTGAAATGGTTCTTCGGCTGCTTGGCCGCCGCGTTTTCAAATACGGACGCGACCATAGACGGCGTGAACTCTTTGCTGCCGAGACCGTAACGGCCGCCGATGACTTCGATGTCCTTCTTGCCGGTTTCAACCAGCGCGTTGAGCACATCCTGATACAGCGGTTCGCCGAGGGAGCCAGGCTCCTTCGTGCGGTCGAGCACGGCGAGGCGCTTGACGCTCTTGGGCAGGGCATCCACGAACTTCGACGCGACGAACGGGCGGAACAGGCGAACCTTGAGCAGGCCGAGCTTCGCGCCGGACTTGTTGAGGTATTCGACGGTCTCTTCCGAAACGTCCGCACCGCTGCCCATGATCACGAGCACGGTTTCGGCATCGGGAGCGCCGACATAATCAAAGAGATTGTACTTGCGGCCCGTGAGCTTGGCGACTTCGCCCATGTAGTGCTCGACAATGCCGGGGACTGCATCATAGTACTTGTTGGCTGCTTCGCGACCCTGGAAGTAGATGTCCGGGTTCTGCGCGGTGCCGCCCTGATGCGGATGCTCGGGGTTCAATGCGCGGGCGCGGAAGGCTTTGACCGCCTCGACGTCCATGAGTTTGCCCATGTCTTCATATTCGATGGTTTCGATCTTGGAGACTTCGTGAGAGGTGCGGAAACCGTCAAAGAAATGCAGGAACGGCACGCTGCCCTTGATGGCGGACAGGTGCGAAACCAGCGCGAGATCCATGACTTCCTGCACGGAAGCGGAGGCAAGCATTGCAAAACCGGTCTGGCGGCAGCTCATGACATCGGAATGGTCGCCGAAGATGGACAGCGAGTGCGCAGCCAGTGCGCGAGCGCTGACATGGAACACGCCCGGCAGAAGTTCGCCGGAGATCTTGTACATGTTCGGGATCATGAGCAACAAGCCCTGAGAAGCGGTGAATGTCGTGGTCAGCGCGCCCGCTTTGAGCGAGCCGTGCACCGCACCCGCGGCGCCGCCTTCGCTCTGCATTTCTGCGATGCGGACCTGCTGTCCGAAGAGGTTGGTTCTTCCGTTTGCCGACCAGTCGTCCGCAACTTCCGCCATGGGAGAAGACGGCGTGATCGGGTAAATCGCCGCTACGTCCGAGAATGCGTACGCAACGTGCGACGCGGCGGTATTACCGTCGATTGTCATGGTTTTTGCCATTTGGTGGATGCCTCCTTAGATATGTATGGAATCGGGGTTACCCATTGATTACCACCAGATATTATATCGCTCGATCGGAAACCTGTCAATGAAACCGCTCCTATAGAATCGAATAAAATGCAGGATTTTCATTCATTTTACAATTTCATGAACGATTTTATGAAATTAAATTGCAGGAATCCCTGCAAAACAAATATTGTAACAACATGAAACGCTTTTTTGTATATAAAAAGCGAAAAGCGGGCGCAAAACCCGCTTTCCGATGGATGGATCGTCCTTGTTACCTTGCTTCGCCGAAGAGCTTGCCGCGGAAACGCTCCAGCAGCTTCATCAGCGGGATGCCGAGCGCGAAACACGCGATTGCCTGCCCGATTGCAACATAGCCCGCCGCGACCCAAAACGAAACATCAAATCCGTAAATGCTAGTCAGCAGCCAGCCGACCACCAGCGCGTTGACCACCACCGAAGGCAAGGGCGCCAGATACTTCGAAACGCGGTTGCGCATCCAATAGGTGATGTATGCCGCAAGCAGCGTGGCCAGGCTGCCGAAGACGACGTCATAAACGGTAGCGCCAACCAACAGGTTTGCGATCACGCAGCCGATGAACAGTCCCGGCACCGCCGAGAACGTGAAATACGGCAGCACGCTCATGGCTTCCGACACGCGGCACTGGATCAGCCCGGACGAGAAGGGAGCAATGAACAACGTCAGCAGCGCGTAGACCGCGGCGATGATCGCGCCCTGCGCGAGATCGCGCACGGTGAATTTCTTTGGCGGTTTATTCGCTTCTTTTTGCAACAGGTCTTCCAATGGGTTTCCTCCTTATGATACAGCCGCGGATGATAGCAAGCGGTCGATCTCCGCCCTGCTCTGTGCAGCTGTTCTTTCCTCATCGATGTTGACGAGCTGACCTTCCTTGACGGTCAACTTGCCCGCAACCCAGACCGCGTCCGCCGGATGATTGTACCCCACCGTGCCGAACAAATTCGCCTCGTCGCGCTCTGCGCCGACCATCTCCAGGCGATCGTAGCGGATCGCGAACAGATCCGCGGCGCAGCCCGGCGCGATCTGGCCGAGCTTGCTCCTGCCGAGCACGCGTGCGCTGCCGCGCGTCGCAAGTTTCAATAGATCATAACCCGACGGCGCCTCCGCGCCATAGCGCAGCCGGTGCATGAGATACGCCGCGCGCATCTCCTGCATGAGATTGGAGGCGTCGTTGCTCGCACTGCCGTCAACTGCGAGGCCGACGGGTACGTCGAGCTTGAGCATATCGGGAATCCGCGCGACGCCGGAGCTGAGCTTCATATTGGAGCACGGGCAGTGCGCAACGCCCGTTCCGGTATCCGCAAGGAACTTGAGCTCCTCGTCGTTGAAGAAAATGCCGTGGGCATAGTGCACGTCGCTGCCCACGAAATCCACGGTCTCCATATAGGCAAGCGGACGCATGCCGCGCGTGCTGACGGTGTACCGCTCCTCGTCCATCGTCTCGCACAGGTGCGTGTGCAGGCGCACACCGTAGCTCCGCGCGAGCTTCGCGCTCTCGCGCATCAAGTCCGCTGTCACGGAAAACGGCGAACAGGGCGCAAGCACCACCTGCCGCATCGAAAACTCGGAGGCGTCATGGTAACGCTCGATGGCGCTTCTGCTATCGCGCAGAATCTCCTCCGTGGTCTGCACGACGGAATCCGGCGGCAGTCCCCCGTCCTTTTTCGACAGGCTCATGCTCCCGCGGGAGCTGACCATGCGCATACCGAGCGATTCCGCGGCGGAAAACTGCGCGCCGAGCAAATCGCCTGATCCGTTGGGAAAGACGTAGTGATGGTCAAAGCAGGTTGTGCAGCCGTATTTCATCAGCTCTCCCATGCCCGCAAGCGAGCTCAGGCGAACGGTGTCCTCGTTGAGGTGCGCCCAGATATCGTAGAGTGCGGTGAGCCAGTCGAACAGCTCCAGATTCTGCACGTGGCGGAGGTTTCTCGTGAAATATTGATACAGATGATGGTGCGTGTTGATCAGCCCCGGATAGAGGATCATCCGGCTTGCGTCGATGACTTCGTCCGCCTGCACCGCGCCTAGCTTGCCGACCGCCGCGATCACGCCGTCCTGCAGCAGCACATCCGTGCCGCGCAGGATGGAATCGTTGTCATCACAGGTGACGATACAGCGTGCGTTTTGTAAGAGTGTTTTCATGTTTTTGCTCCCTGCCGCCCGCGCGGCAAGCCGCTCTTCAGGGCGCAAGCCCTTGAAAGATACGGCTGTATTTGCTATACTAAATTGCTATAGACCACGGATGCACACAATTTTTGTGCTCTTCGGAATTTATTTTATCACATAGCAGTGCCGCTCGACAACAGCGCGCTTGTGTGCCAAAGGACAGGAGTAATCGACATGACCCCGAACGCGCTCATCGAAATCGTAAACGTCGGGTTTCAATACGTCGGCGCGGAAAAAGTCGCGCTGAAAAACATCAGCCTTTCCATTCAGAAAGGCGAAATCGTCGCCATCGTCGGCCACAACGGCTCCGGCAAGAGCACGCTCTGCAAGATGCTCAATGCGCTTCTGCTGCCCGCCGAGGGCACCGTTCGCGTGGACGGGCTCGACACCTGCGACGAGAAGAACACGCTCGAAATCCGCCGCCGGGTCGGCATGGTGTTTCAAAACCCGGATAACCAGCTCGTGACCACCATCGTCGAAGAGGACGTCGGCTTTGGTCCCGAAAACCTCGGCATTCCTCCCGCTGAAATCCGCCTGCGCGTGGATGAAGCGCTGCAGGAGGTCGAGATGACGGAGTACGCGGAGAAGGCGAGCCACGCGCTCTCCGGCGGACAGAAACAGCGCGTCGCCATCGCGGGACTGCTCGCGATGCAGCCGGAGGTGCTCGTGCTCGATGAAGCGACCGCGATGCTCGACCCCCGCGGACGCGAAGAGGTGCTCTCCACCGTGCGAAAGCTCAACCGCGAGCGCGGCATGACCGTGGTCATGATCACGCAGTTCATGGAGGAGGCGCTGGGCGCGGATCGCGTATTCGTGCTCTCCGAAGGGCGGCTCGTGATGGAAGGCACGCCAAAGGAAGTCTTCAACGAGCGCGCGCTGCTCGAAGCCAGCCGGCTGGAGGCGCCCGCTTTCGTCAAGCTCCGGGACGAGCTGATTGCGGCGGGGCTGCCCGTTTCGCACGAGGCGATGACCTGCGAATCTCTCGCGGACGAGCTGGCGCAGACGCTCCGCTCCTAATACAATAGGAACAATACGGATTTAAGGATATCAAATGCCAATACGCATCGAACAACTCAGCCACACATACATGCCCGGAAGCCAGCTCGCATACCCTGCGCTCGGCGATGTTTCGCTGACCATTCAGGACGGCGAGTTCCTCGGCATCATCGGCCACACCGGCTCCGGAAAGAGCACGCTGATTCAGCATCTCAACGGCCTTCTGCTTCCGACCGCGGGAAGCGTTCTCGTGGATGGCCTCGACACGCGCGAAAAGAAGCTCCGTAAGCAGATCCGCTCGCTGGTCGGCATGGTGTTTCAATACCCCGAATACCAGCTATTTGAAGAGACCGTCGCGCGGGATGTCGCCTTCGGGCCCAAGAACATGGGGCTTTCGGAAGAGGAGATCGCACCGCGCGTCAAGGAAGCACTCACGCTTGTCGGACTCAACCCCGACGAGTTCTCCGAAAAATCGCCGTTTGAGCTCTCCGGCGGAGAAAAACGCCGTGCGGCGCTTGCGGGGATTCTCGCGATGCGCCCGAAATACCTCGTGCTCGATGAGCCGATGGCGGGTCTTGACCCGCGCGGGCGGCACGAAATCCTCTCGCTGATCGAATCGCTCCGCAGCGAATTTGGCACCGGAATCGTGATGGTGTCGCACTCCATGGACGACGTGGCGATGTATGCAGACCGCATCGCGGTGCTCGACAAAGGCTCGCTGTTCATGGTCGGTACGCCCGAAGACGTGTTTTCACACAGCGCAGAACTGCTGGATATGGGGCTGAATCTGCCGCAGGCGACGCAGCTCGTCCGCGCGCTGCGCGAGCGCGGCATCGCCGTGGAGCGCGACTATTTCCGGATGGACGAACTCGCGCAGGACTTGATCGGGAGGTGGAACCATGACCGCTAACATCTCTCTGGGTCAATACCTGCCGGGCAACAGCATCGTCCACCGCCTCGACCCGCGCACAAAGATCTTCCTCATGGCGCTGTATATCGCGATCGTATTTGTGGTCAAATCGCTACTCGTGTTCCTGCTGCCGGTCGTGCTGCTCGTCGCGATGTTCCTCTTTGCGCGGATTCCGGCTTCCTATTTCTTCTCCGCGCTTAAGCCGATGAAGTGGCTGTTGGTGTTCATGTTCGTGATCAACCTCTTTGCCACGCAGGGCACGACCGTCTGGTTTGACTGGAAGTTCATCCACATCACAAAAGAAGCGGTCGAACAGGCCGTCTATATCACGCTGCGTCTCGTGCTGCTGGTTGCGGGCACGTCGATTCTGACGCTGACCACATCCCCTATCGCGCTGACGGACGGACTGGAAAAGCTCATGTCGCCGCTAAGGAAGCTCCGCTTTCCCGCGCACGAGCTTGCGATGATGATGACCATCGCGCTCCGGTTTATCCCCACGCTGATGGAGGAGACCGACCGCATCCAAAAAGCGCAGATGGCGCGCGGAGCCGATTTTGAAAGCGGCAACATCTTCCAGCGCGCAAAGAGCATGATCCCCGTGCTGGTTCCGCTGTTTGTCTCCGCGTTCCGGCGCGCGGACGAGCTCGCGATGGCGATGGAAAGCCGCTGCTATCACGGCGGCGAAGGCAGAACGCGCATGCGCGAGCTGCATCTGCACGGGCGCGACCTCGTCGCAACCCTCTTGCTCACCGCAGTGCTCGTCGGCATCCTGCTGCTGGAGAATCTGCCGCTATGAGCCGCCGCATCCGCCTGATCGTTGCCTACGATGGAACAAACTACGTCGGCTGGCAGCTGCAGGACAACGGCGTCTCCGTCCAGCAGCGGCTCAACGAGGCGGCGCTTGCCATCACAGGCGAACAGATCCAGCTCCATGGTTCGGGTCGAACCGACAGCGGCGTACACGCCCGCGCGCAGGTTGCACACTTTGACACCAACGCGCGCATGCCCGCGAATAAGTTCGCCATCGCGCTGAACATGCGGCTCCCGCGGGATATCCGCGTGCTCTACAGCGAGGAAGCGCCGGAGGATTTCCACGCGCGCTTTTCCGCGAAAAACAAGACCTACCGCTATACGGTGCAGTTGGGGCTTCACGCAGATGTGTTCACGCGAACGACCGCGTTGCACGTCCATACGCCGGTCGATGTTGCGCGCATGCAGCTTGCGGCCAAAGATGCGATAGGCGAACACGATTTTTCCGCGTTCATGAGCGTCGGCAGCAAGCTCACCAACACCGTGCGCACGATCACGCGGAGCGAATGGACACAAAACGGGAAGTATTTGACTTACGATGTCAGCGCAAACGGATTTCTCTATAACATGGTGCGCATATTGGTCGGCACCATGCTGGAGATCGGCAGCGGAAAGCTCCCGCAGGACGCGCTTGCCCGCGCGATTGCGAGCGGAAACCGGGACGACGCGGGCGGAACCGCGCCGCCGCACGGGCTCTGCCTCCAGCGCGTGCAGTATGACGACTTCGACACCGAAGAGATACTAAACAGAAATGAACAATCGCGCTGAAATGGAATCGTATATGCGCCTTGCGATGGAGGAAGCAAAGCTCGCGTTTGACGCGGGTGAGGTTCCCGTCGGCGCAGTGCTGGTGCGCAATGGCGAAGTCATAGCTCGCGCGCACAACCACGTGGAACGCGCGCACGACGCGACGCAGCACGCGGAGATGCTCTGCCTCAGCGAAGGCATGGTGAAGCTCGGCGGGCGGCTCACGGACTGCACGCTCTATGTCACCCTTGAACCCTGCGCGATGTGCGCGGGCGCATGCGTCAACGCAAAGCTTGGCAGACTCGTCTACGGCGCGTTTGACGAGGTTGCGGGTTGCTGCGGCTCCCGTATGGATCTCGCCGACAAGTGCTTTCTGCACTCGCTCGAAACATGGGGCGGAATACTCGAGGGCGAATGCAAAGCACTCTTATCAAGCTTCTTTCAGGCGCTCCGGTAACGGGCGCTTTTTTGTTTGAAATTTAATTTCGGCACTTCTGGAACGCGTTTGAATCGTGTATGATTGTGCTAGGCATTTATTTGTATAGAAATCTTCTGGAGGGACTTATGGAGTTTTTAAAACTGCTCGAAGCCATCCGCACGCCGTTTCTGGACACGGTGTTCCAGTTCTTCACGTTCTTTGGCGAAGAGACGATCTTCATGATCGTCGCCATGGGATTCTTCTGGTGCATCGACAAAAAGACGGGCTACCTGCTGCTGTATGTCAGTTTCTTAGGGAACATCATCAACACGTTCCTCAAACTCATCTTCCTCGTCCCGCGCCCCTGGGTTCTCGACAAAAACTTCACGATCGTCGAGAGTGCCCGCGCGGAAGCGACGGGTTACTCCTTCCCCAGCGGGCACACGCAGAACTCCGCGGGTATGTTCTTCGGCGTTGCGTGGGCGCGCAAAGAGGTTTGGGTTCGGATTGTTTGCGTGGCTCTCGCGCTGCTCGTCGCGCTCTCCCGGATGTATCTCGGCGTGCATACTCCGGCGGACGTGCTGGTCTCGCTCGGCGTGGCTCTCCTGCTGGTTCTTTTCGCGTATCCGGTTCTCAACCGCGCATGGGACAACGCGAAGTGGTTTGTGCCGCTGATCGCACTGCTGCTTGCCGTCGGCGCCGCGCTGATTCTGTATATTGAGCTCGTGCCCATGCCCGCCAACGCGATTGCGCAGTTCTCGCTGGAGTGCTACGAGAGCGGCTATAAGATGGTCGGCGGCGCGGTTGGGTTTGCCGTCGTGCTCTGGCTGGAGCGCAAGTATATCAACTTCTCCGTCAAAGCGATCTGGTGGGCGCAGCTTCTCAAGCTCGTGCTCGGCTTAGGCCTTGTGATCGTGGTTCGCATGGTGCTGAAAGCACCGCTGCTCGCGCTCTGCGGCGGGCACAACGCGGGCAATGCCATCCGGTATTTCCTGATGGTGCTCGTCGGCGGCGCGCTCTGGCCGCTCACTTTCCAATTCTTCGGCAAGCTCGGTCAGAAGAAAGTACAGGCTGCGTAACCTCTACACGTTAACAAAAAAAATCCCGCCGGAAGGCGGGATTTTGTTTGTTTAGTGGATGAGTCCTCTGAGCAGCAGCGCAACGATCAGCGTAACGACCACTACGCCTCCGTAGATCATCCAGACCTTTTTTTTGATGCGCAGTTCCTTCTGCTCGTCCTCCGGCGCGGGCTTCTTGTCTGTGGTCACCGCGCCTTCCATCGCGTCCAGCGCACGGTCGAGGATCGACTTCTTCTGCCCCGCTTCCTGCGGCTGCTCTTTTGCGCTGGACACCTGCGGGCGGTTCTGCGGCGCGTTTTTGCGCAGCTGCGGAATCGCGCTTACGACATCCTCGTCCGTCACGTCCGGGCAAATTGCGCCGATCTCCACGCACGCCAGCGCGTGGCGGTAATCGAAGACATTCGAGATGCGGCGGAAGCCCGAAGCATCGGTCGCGTGCCAGAGAAACTCAAAGAACTGCGGCGGGATATTTGCGTGCGGCTGAATCGAATCGCCGAACACCGCAAGCCCCGTCATGGACTCATAGAGCGTCTTGCCGATGGCTGCGATATCCATCCACGGCTCGGTGTCGTCTACCTCCTGCCGCGCGCGGAGACCCGCCTTTGCCGCGCCGAAGTCGACGAGCTTGACGGTTCCGTCCGTACAGAGGAAAATCGAGCGCGCGTTGATGTCGTAGTGCAGTGAGTTGAGGCTATGCACAACGAGTAGCGCGTCCGCAAGCGACGCCGCGATGTACATCGCCTCGTCAGGAAATAGCTTCCTGCGGCGAAGTTGGAGATATCGCTCCAGCGTCACGCCATGCAGTCGCTCCATCACGGCGTAGGAAGTGCCGTTTTCGAAGAACGCCGTATAGACGGTCACGAGGTTTTCGCTGCCCTTTGCGTCCGTCAACGCCAGATGCTGGCGATAGAACATCTCGCTGCCGAGAAAGAACAGCGCGCCACACGCCTTGTTCTTCGGCGCGAGCGCAAGCCCCTGCGCGGCACGATCCGCAAGCGCGTAGGGAAAGTATTCCTTGAGCGCGATGGGTGTGCCCGTCTTCTCGTCGTGTCCGAAATAGGTGATGCCGTATGTGCCGCGGCCCAGCACGCCGTCGATGGTGTATCGCCGATGCAGCGTTGTGCCGACCGGCAGCAACTCCGCAGGTTCCAGTTCCTCCGCCATGAGTTGGATCATTGTAGTGCGATTGTCCCCTTTACTCCCAATATCCCAAAGCTGACGATCAGCTTTTTGAAATTCCCAAGCTAGATTTTATCAATATCCAATCGAATTGGCAAACAACTATGATATTTCACAGGCTCAAATCTAATACCCGATTGAGTTGGCAAACAGGAGAAGCGCGCAGGTCAACACAAGCACCGCTCCCTGTATCTTCGCGCTCCACTTGAACCACTTGCCGTAGCCGATGCCGACAATGCCAAGCGAGATGAGAAGCACCGGATTGGTCGGATAAAACACATTGGAAAACCCGTCGCCAAACGCATAGGCAAGCACCGCGATCTGCCGCGAGATGCCGGAAAGATCCGCAATCGGCGCGATCAGCGGCATCAGGAGAAACGCCTTGGCAGAGCCGCTGGAGATAAACAGCTCCAGCACCAACGCAAGCGCGTAGATCATCAGCACCACGACGCCGCTCGTCGCGTTCTGCGTGAGCTGCACGGTCTGATATAGAATCGTGTCCAGAATCTTTGACTCGGTCATGGTATAGCGGATCGAGTTCGCCATCAAGATCAGTAGCACGGCGGGCAGGATATCCAGCATGCCTTTGCCGAACGACTTGAGGTATGCCTTGAGCCTCATGCCGGAAACCAGCGAGGAAACCGTGCCCGCGACGAGGAAGATCACCGCGATCAGCGGCATGATGATATCCTGTAAAAACGGCACAAAGCTCGAGAGCAGGATCATGAGGATGCCTGTGCCGAGCACGATCGCAAACCAGATCAGCGCGCGATCCTTGCGCTTGTCCTCGACATAGTCCGTGCGCAGCGCCGCCCAGCGATCCGCCATCGCGGGATCATAGATCATGCTCTTGGCGGGGTTGCGCTCGATCTTCTTTGCGTACGGCACGAGAAACGCGATCAACAGCCCATAGATCAGAACGAACGTCACAAGCCGCATCCAGATACCGGAGAACATCGGCAGTCCCACGAGCTGCTGCGCAACTCCCACCGTAAAGGGATTGACCACGCCCGTGCTGAACCCGAAGCCCACCGCGAGCAGGCTCATGCCGAGGCCGACCAGCGCATCCCAACCGAGCGAGTACGCGAGCGCAACGGCGATCGGCACAAGAGGCACACACTCCTCAAACGAACCGACAAACGCGCCAAGCCCCATGAAGAACAGCGAAACGAGCAGCAGCAGCCGGTATTTTCGCGTCTCAAACGCGCGGTAGACGCGGTTGAACATATAGGAAAGCACGCCCGCTTCGTCCAGAGCATGGAACGCGCCGCCGATGACCAGCAGAAACGCGATGATCGCGATCACAGTGCCGGAGCCCGCGCTGCCGAGAGCGAGGAACGGAGAAAGCAGCCATCTCCAGAACGGGAGCCCGCCCGCTACGTTCTGATACGTTCCGGGCACAATGGTCTCTTTGCCGTCCGTGATCACCCGCTGATACTCGCCCGCGGGCAGGAACAGGGTCAGCGCATACGTCAGCATCATCAGCAAAAAGAGAATGATGAGCGCCGTGATGAACGAGCGTGTGCCGACGTTGAAGACCCGTTTCGTCTGTTTCTCCATATGCCATCCCCCCGAAAAATTTCGTTTCGAGTCGTGCACGCGACTCGCAGATGTTATCAGTCAGTATAACATAGCGCAATGAGCCGCGCACCGTTTTTTAAAACTCGAACAGAAAACGAAGCGGAAATCATCTTTGCAGCCCGCTCGTTATTTGTTATAATGATCCTGCGTGAGGGAGTAGTTGGCGCGGCACAACGCCGCGTTCCAAGTCAACATGGTAGCACGATGCAACGATTGCGTCTGGCTTGGATGAAATAGCGAGACTCATGTACGACAGCGTGTTTGCCGTACATGGGTTTTTTCTTTTCCGGCAACTCCCGCTGAACGACTCGAATTCCATATGAGAACGAAAGGACACAGCCATCATGCAGCAGTACCTACTGGATTACAAGACTGCACTCTCCTCCGTCTCCTCCGGCGAGAACGGACTTTCTGCCGCGGAAGCGCAGAAGCGCCTCTGCGACAACGGCCCGAACAAGCTCGCGGAGGGCAAAAAGACGCCGCTCATCGTCCGCTTCCTGCAGCAGATGAAAGACCCGATGATCCTGATTCTGCTCGCGGCAGCCTTAATCTCCGGCGTCACTGCCGTGATCGAGGGCGAGAGCTTTGCGGATGTGATTATCATCCTCTCCGTCGTCATCATCAACGCCGTCCTCGGCGTCGTGCAGGAGAGCAAGGCCGAAAAAGCAATTGAAGCCTTGCAGAAGATGGCGGCTGCCACCTGCCGCGTGCTGCGCGACGGGCAGATTCTGCGCGTTAAAACCGAAGAGTTGGTCGTGGGCGACGTCGTACTCTTGGAGGCGGGCGACGCGGTTCCCGCGGACGGGCGCATTCTTGAAAGCGCGAGCCTGCAAATCGAGGAAGCGGCGCTCACCGGCGAAAGCGTACCCGTCAGCAAGATGATCGACGCGCTCTCGCTCGGCGGCGCAAAAGATATCCCGCTGGGCGATCGCAAGAACATGGTATACATGGGCAGCACGGTCGTCTACGGACGCGGCAAAGCGGTCATCACCGCCACTGGCATGCAGACCGAGATGGGCAAGATCGCCGATGCGCTCTCCAAAGCGGAGGACAACCAGACCCCGCTGCAGATTAAGCTCTCGCAGCTTTCGAAGATTCTGACCTGGCTCGTGCTCGGCATCTGCGTGGTGATCTTCGGCGTGAACATTCTGCGCTTCCACGGCACGGGCGAGCGATACATCCTCGACTCGTTCCTGATCGCGGTTTCGCTGGCAGTCGCCGCAATTCCGGAAGGCCTCGCCGCCGTGGTGACCATCGTGCTCTCCATCGGCGTGACCAACATGAGCCGCCACAACGCGATCATCCGCAGACTCACCGCGGTCGAGACGCTCGGCTGCGCGCAGATCATCTGCTCGGATAAGACCGGCACGCTCACGCAGAACAAGATGACCGTCGTGGAAGACTACGCGGACGACGTGCAGCTTCTCGCCAAAGCCATGGCATTGTGCAGTGATGCGGAGCTCGACGAAAGCAACAATGCCGTCGGCGAACCGACTGAATGCGCGCTGGTGAACTTCGCATTTACGAAAGAGCTTAACAAGAACGCGCTCAAGGGTAAAGAGCCGCGCGTGGACGAAGCGCCGTTTGACAGCATGCGCAAGATGATGTCCACTGTGCACGAGACCCCGGACGGATTTGTGCAGTATACCAAAGGCGCGCCGGACGAGGTGCTCAAGAAGTGCGCTTATTATTGGAAGGACGGCAAGGCGCACGCGCTGACGGACGACGTCCGTGCGGAGATTCTCGGTGCGAACAAGTCCATGGCGGACAAGGCGCTCCGCGTCCTCGCAGGCGCGATGCGCAACCACGACGCAAAACCCGCCGACAACTCCCCCGCCGCACTGGAACGCGAGCTCATCTTCCTCGGCCTCGTCGGCATGATCGATCCGGTTCGTCCGGAGGTCATCGGCGCGATCCTGGAGTGCCGCTCCGCCGGCATCCGTCCGATCATGATCACGGGCGATCACCGCGACACCGCGGCTGCCATCGCGCTCACGCTTGGCATCATCTCCGACGCGTCCGAGGCGATCACCGGTGCGCAGCTCGACGAGATCGACGACGCGACCTTTGAACAAAGCGTTGAGCACTATCACGTCTACGCCCGCGTGCAGCCGGAGCACAAGGTCCGCATCGTCAACGCCTGGCGCAAAAAAGGCTACATCACCGCGATGACCGGCGACGGCGTGAACGACGCGCCCAGCATCAAGAGCGCGGATATCGGCATCGGCATGGGCATCACCGGCACGGACGTGACGAAGAACGTCGCAGACATGGTGCTCGCGGACGACAACTTCGCGACCATCGTCGGCGCGGTCGAGGAAGGCCGCCGCATCTACGACAACATCCGCAAGTCGATCCAGTTCCTGCTCTCCTCCAACATGAGCGAGGTGCTGAGCATCTTCTTTGCAACGCTATTGGGATTCATCATCCTTAAACCCGTGCATCTTCTCTGGATCAATCTGATCACGGACTCCCTGCCCGCGCTCGCGCTGGGCACCGAGGCCTGCGAGCGGAATATCATGCAGCGTCCGCCGCGCAATCCCAAGGACGGCATCTTCGCTGGCGGCGTGGGATTTGACGTCGCATATCAGGGCTTCTTCGTCACGCTGCTCACGCTTGCCGCGTTCTTCGTCGGCGAGCGGATTCAAAACGGTGCCTGGGCGATTGCCAACAGCACCGACGGTACGACGATGGCGTTTTTGACGCTGAGCATGGCGGAGATCTTCCACAGCTTCAACATGCGTTCCCAGCGACAGAGCCTGTTCTCGATCAAATGCCAGAACAAGTACCTCTGGGGTGCTGCGATTCTCTCGCTCGTGCTCACGCTCGTGGTACTGTATGTGCCGTTTTTGCAGGAAGCGTTCAGCTTTGAGCACATCAGCTTCCTCGAATACGGCATCGCGCTTGGGCTGGCGTTTTTGATCATCCCGATGGTCGAGATCGTCAAGGTCATCCAGCGGGCAATCGAGAAGCGCAGATAACGTATTTCACGCAAAAGAGCGCACCCGTTCGGGTGCGCTCTTTTTTCTATTCGTGTTACGCGATCAGATTGCTGAGTTGAAACAGCTCCAGAACTGCTTTGATCCCGTCGGTGATCTCCTGCCGCGGGAAATCGTTCTGCTCCAGCTCCTCGTCGCTGAATTGATTCAGCTTCTGATAAAAATCGAGCGCGAGCTCCAGATGCTTCCGGTTGTGCGGATCGATATGATCCAGAAGATGATCTTCCGCCGCGTTGAAGCGCTGCTCCGCGATCAGCCGGTTGAGCTCTGCAAACAGCAGATCCGTCGGCGACGGGTTTGCGGTGTTTTCGATTTCATACGCGATCGCGCTCTTTTGAAACACGAGCCGCGCAACCAGATCGACCATCATCTGTATCTGGCGCATGATCCAATCGCTCTGATAGAACAAGTCAAGGCCTCCTGCGTTTCTTAAGATCGAACGGAATAGAACGCCATATCCGTGCCGGTGTCGCGCACGAGCACATCGTTTCTCGACCGCGCGATCAGGTAGCCCACGTAAAAGTCTCCCGCAGCTCCCGAGAGATTGACGATCTGGATCACGAAGATGCTCCAGAATGCGGTCTCGTAAAACGCCGCGTTGAGCACAAAGAGGATGATGCCTAGAATCACGACCGGCGCAAACGCGATGATCAGATACTGCGAGCGGGTAAAAAGCGCGTCGCTGCCCGCATAGGCGTAGAGTCCCGTAAAGCCGTAGCGCGGTTTAAGGCCGGAAAACGCCTTCATAAACACACCGTGGATGATCTCATGCAGGATCATGTAAACGATGATGCCCGCCATCATCAATATGATCTGGAAAATGGTGTGAATACCGATCATCACTTCCAGAAACGGCGGACAGACGAGGAATCCCACGGCGGTCGCCGCGCCCGCGATCACGAGCGCAATCAGATTGACGAGGATTGCTTCTTTGCGGTTTCGCATCAAATCGACGCGGCGCACCTCACGGTATCCTTTGGGCAGGTTGATCATTCGGCGTCCCCCTTCTTGTCGGGATTACGCCAGTAGCGGCTGCCATCCCGCATCCGGAGGAGCCACTCGCTCTCGATCAGTCCGCGCCGCAGAATGAACAGGTCGCCAAACGTATGCCACGTGGAGAGAATCGCGTTCACCTCGTGCTCGGTATAGTCCCGCCCCGGCTCGAATTTCTGCGCAAGATAGCAGAACACCTCTTCACGAGGCGCTTGCTTGGAGGGCCACTGCTTGAGCCTGCCCTCTTCGTCCAAAAATCGTTCGATCCCCTGCGCCATCGCGCCGTTCCTCCTGTGTTCTGCCGCTCAAAAAGCTGTTGCACCCACGATTGCGTGTTGCCTTTGTTATGTTCTCACACTTCATGCGAAATTTCAACCGCTCAACTGTAAAACATTGTCTACGTTTGATAGACCCTGTCGTCGGCTTCTGCATGGTTTTACAGAATGTTGCATGAAAATACGGGTTTGATCCGGTGGATTGCCGCCCGGCAGTTTTCGGCGGCTGTTCGCTGTGTTATACTATAGATGGATTCCGAATCAGAACAAAGCATTTGACCTGCGATCGGAGGGAAACACCTTATGAAACTGCTCTTTGCCATCGTACAAAACGACGATCAAAAATCGCTGACCTACGCGCTGATCGAGAAAAACATCAGCGTCACGCGCATCGCAAGCACCGGCGGGTTCCTCCGCGGCGGCAACTCCACGCTGATGATCGGCGTAGAAGCGGATCGCCTCGACGAGACGCTTGCCATCATCAACGAGCATTCGCGCCGCAGAACCGTCGTCACCGTGCCCGCTTCCGGCATCCCGCACAACATCGACAGCGCGGCCATGCCCATGAGCGTCACCGTGGGCGGCGCAACCGTGTTTGTGCTCGACGTCGCGCAGACCTACAAGTACTGATCGATCCTGCGCCGGAAGAACCGGCAAATACTCAGATATTGGAATACATGCATATATGGAAATAACGCCGGCTGTCGCACGCCCGATGTTCACGAACAAGGCGCTGCGGCAGCTCATCATTCCTTTGATTCTGGAGCAGCTGCTTGCCATGACGGTCGGCCTTGCCGCCGTCGTGATGATCTCAGGCGTCGGAGAAGCGGCTGTTTCCGGCGTGTCGCTCGTCGACACAGTCAACATTCTCATCATCAGCATTCTCTCCGCGCTCTGCACAGGCGGCGCGGTTGTTTGCGCACAGTATATCGGACGGCAGGAGCCGGAGAACGCGCGCATCTCCGCGCGGCAGCTCGTCTATATTACGCTGATCTTTTCCCTAGCAATCGGCGCAATTTTGCTTTGCGCGCCGGATTTTTTCATCCGCCTGATCTTCGGCGCGGTCGAACCCGCGGTTGCCGAAAGCGCACGGACGTACCTCGTCTTCAGTGCGATCTCGATCCCGTTTCTCGCGCTGTATAACAGCTGCGCCGCGCTCTTCCGCGCGATGGGCAACTCCCGCGTGTCGCTCTATGTCTCTGTCGTGATGAACGTAGTCAATATCTCCCTCAACGCGCTGTTTCTCTACGGGTTTCACCTCGGCGTACTGGGCGTCAGCATCGCAACCGCAACCGCGCGCCTCGTCGCCGCGGGGCTGATCTTCTATCTCATCCGCAGCCAAAGCAACCCGATCTATCTGCGCGGCCTTTTCCCGATCCGGTTTCAGAAGAACATGGTGCAGAGCATCCTCTCCATCGGTGTTCCGAACGGCCTCGAGAACGGCATGTTCAATTTCGGCAAGCTGCTTGTGCAGACATTGGTTGCGTGGCTCGGCACCTCCGCCATCGCTGCCAACGCGATCATCGGCAGCATCTTCAACATTACCATCGTGCCCGGCATGGGCATGAGTCTCGCAATCTTAACCGTCGTAGGCCAGTGTGTCGGTGCGGGCGACTACGCGCAGGCGGAGCGGTACGCAAAGAAACTCATTTTGATCACGTACGTAACCATGATCGCTGTCAACCTGCCGATTCTGATCTTCGGCAAGCAGGTGCTGGGGTTGTTTTCGTTGGGCGATGTGGCATTCAAAATCGCGCTGAAGGTTCTGCCGCCGCTTGCGATCTCTTGCTGCCTGTTCTGGTCTCTCTCGTTTGCGTTCCCGAACGTGCTCCGCGCCGCGGGCGACGCGAAATATACCATGATCGTCTCCGCATCGACGATGTGGATTGTGCGGTTCGGCTTGAGCTGGATTTTCACAAAGGTGTTCCATCTCGGGCTGGAAGGCATCTGGTACTGCATGATGATCGACTGGGTCGTGCGCTCTGTGTTCTTCTTTTTCCGCTATCGCAGCGGAAAATGGAGAACGAAGACCGTGCTGCGCGGTTAATTTTTACGTAAGAGGACGTTTCTTTGGTCGAACTGTTTGCCGCGAATATTCATCAGATCGCGCCGCGCGCGGAGGAGCTAATCGCCCTGCTGGACGCAGAGCGGCAGGCGCGCGTCCGCGCCTTTGGCGACTCGCGCAGCGCGCTTCTCACGCTCGCCGCGGGGCTTCTTTTGTACGCAATCTTCGGTGAACAGACGCGCTCCTCCCGCTTTGAGCGCGGGCGGCGCGGCAAACCGCATCTTGTTGATCACACGCCGTTCAACATCACCCATGCGGGCGACTATGCCGTGCTCGCGCTCTCCGCGCAGCCGGTTGGTGTCGATCTGGAGCGCTTCCGCCCGATCGACTGGCAACGCATCGCTGAACGGTTCTTTCACCCGCTGGAGCGCGCGTATCTTACGCATTCCGCAGAGCCGGAGCGGGATTTCTTCCGCATCTGGACGCTCAAGGAAAGCTATCTTAAGGCGGAAGGCACGGGCTTCTCCGTTTCCCCCGCGAGCTTCGCGGTGCTGCCGGAGGGGGAACATGCCGCGGCGTTTCAGGGCGAGACAGACTACCGATTCACACGGATTGCGGCCTTCCCGGACTATTGCCTGAGCGTATGCTCGCTGGAGGACGTCGTAACCGAAGTGCAACTGAAAGAGTTTTAATCAACCATGAAACGCGAACGCGCCGCCTGAAAAAAGGCGGCGCGTTTTTCATTGCGGAAGCTTATTCCGCGATCACAGATTGTTTCTTGATGCGCTCGATCCAGCTTTCACCAACGCCGAGGATCAAGCCTTCGACATCCACTGAGGCTGCGGAAAGCAGCGCATAGGCAGGCGCGGAGAGCTTCTCCACCGTCTTATCCAGCAGCTTTGCGCGCAGAGAGGCGATCTCCTGCGGGGTGAGCTTGCCGTCGCTGTTGGCGGATTTGAGCTGCGAGACCATCGTCTGCTGCAACTCGCCGACCGTGATCTTCGCCGCGCGGATGAGCTCCTTCTGTGCGTCGTTGATGTTCTTGAGGTTCGCGTTTTTTCCGAGCTGGAGGGTCAGATACGTGCCGAGCACGCCGATGAGGGTGATGAGCAGCGTCGCTGCCACCTGCAGGCCGTAGTTCATGAGCAGTTCCATATGAATATTCTCCTTCCGAAATGTTGTGTTATGTTTCTTCCATCACGCGGATGCGCGCTTCATGATCGTTGATCTGATGCGACTGTTCGCGGACGTTTTCCCAGATGCGGTCGTGCGCGGTCTGATTACTCGCGGCTAGACAGTCTGTGTTCTTTTCCAGATGCTCCATAGTCGTGGTCAGCCGCGAGATTGCCTGCGTGAGTTTGATCATCGGCGCGATGACCGCGGCAAACAGCGCCACGAGGGTTGCGATTACGCCGACGACGTCCCATTGTTCCATTGTCGTCCTCCTAATACCAGTTCGGGCGCAGAAAACCTGTCCATGCGCCGAACCGCTCCTCTCTGTGCTTGACGAAGTTCCAGCCGCGCCGCGCGTTCAGCCGCGTGAGCTGGCAGCCGTATGCCCCGCCCATCCACTCCACCGCGTAACCGCCGCCGGCGTAAAGGCCGATGTGGCCAGTCTTGTGCAGCAGATCCGCAGGCAGCAGTTCGCTCTCCTCCACGCGACGCACGGACCTGCTCGCGGCAAACCCATCCGCGGCGAGGTCGAACTTTGGCTTGACCACGCCCGCGTGCCGCAACAGCCCCACGACGCCGCCGGAGCAGTCCGCGCCCGTGATCGCAGGATTTTGTGCCACCGCGCGCTCCATCATCTCCCGCCTGCCGCCGTCGTAATACTCCGGCTGACGCAGAGCGCCGCTCTCGATGCGTGAAAGTGTGATGATGTTCGGCGCAAGATCCGCATTGTAGATATTCCCGCCGCGGATATAGAGGCTCGTGGGATACTCCCGCGGCACAGCAGGATCATAGGCGAACTGCAGCGCGTCGAGCACGATGCTGCGTCGGGTTTCGTTTGCGCCAGAAAGCGCTAGGTTGATCGCTCCTGCTGCCGCGGCTGAGATGTTCGAGGGAATCTCGCCCCGCGGCTCCGCGACTGCCGCACTCTCCGGAAACAGCGCGGCCCAGGTCTGCGTGCCTACGATGCCGTCCGCGGTCAATGCGTTTCGTGCCTGAAAAGCCAGCACAGCGTTTCTCGTGTCGCTGCCGAAGCGATCGGAGACGATTGTCGTGATGTTCTGCACATAGCAGCCGAGCGCAAAGAGCCGCTGCTTCACCCGCAGGACATCCTCACCCGCGCTGCCGAAGCGAAGTGTACGATTCGTGTTCATGCGCTGCCTCCGCCTAACGCAATCCCTCCCGAAGGATGCGTTTTCTCGGAGCAGCACGGTGTCGAGCGGTTCTGTGTTGAAAGAATGCAAGTTGAATGAAACAAAAAAACCGGCATCGGCTCCTCTTTCCGGGTATCCGATACCAGTTTATCTGGTTTGTTCGTATGAAATTACGATAATAAAAGTTATAAGAATACAGAGATCACTTCTCTATTCGATCCGCCAAAGCTTACAGATCAAATCGAAAATAGCAGTGCGGATCGTGCTCGCCGATGCGGTAGAGCGAGCTGTAGCTCGCGGGTACGCGCGTCTCCAGCAGCGTGCCGCCGAGTTTTTCGAGCGTTCTGCGCGAGGGCAGATTGTCCGCGCGGCAGGAGATCATCACATACGGCATGCCGTGCCGTTTCGCGATCTCGAACACCAGCCTGCATGCCTTGCCCGCGTAGCCGTTGCCGCGATACTCCTCCTTCACGGCGTATCCGATATTGCCGCCGAAGTAGAGATTTCTCACATAACCCAGCCGCAGATCGGTCTCGCCGACGACAGCATTGTCGCTAAGCCGAACGATGTCAAATTTATACGCGGGCACATATCCCTTCGTCTCGTCCGCCGCATTGGCAGCGGAGACGCGCAGGGTGATTTCGCCGTCATCCGGCATCGGCATATCCGCTTTCGGTTCATCGTCGATGCGGAGGTCGTCTCCCTCTTCCCAATCCTTGCACACGTCGACCCAACCCGCGGCGCGGCTGTAGCGAAACAGCTCATCGCAGGTGACCTCCATCGCGCTGTTGGTGCTGCCGCACGCGGGAAACACGCTTACAAACCGCCGGAGCGAGACGTCCAGATAGATTGGCGTTGCAGCCGGAATGTCAAACGGGCAGACGCCGCCGATCTCGCAGCCGGTGAAATGCTGTACTTCATCCGGCGAGAGCATCTTCGCCTTCGTGAAAAATGTATCCTTAAACTTACGGTTGTCCACGCGCGCGTCGCCTGCGGCGACGACCAGCACGCAGCCATCGTTCAACGCAAAAGACAGTGTCTTTGCGATGCGGGCGGGGCGCACCTCGAGCGTCTGCGCGGCGAGCTCTACCGTGGCGGAGCTTGTCTCAAACTCCCAGACGCGCTGCTCCATGTTCATCCCGCGAAAATATGCCTTGACCCGTTCGATCGACATGTGGTTCCTTCTTCCCGTTTCCCGAATCCCAATTGCATTGCATACAAGAAACAAATCGGCGTTTCGTCTATCGTAAAGACTTTCACGCCGATTTGCAAGTAGCCTGATTCGCTTTTTTCTGTGAACCGCCCCCATCCGAGGCGGACTCATCAGTTGATTCTGCCGCTGCTCTTGAGCAGATCGAAGAAGGTCAGATATTTCCTGCCGCAATAGGGCGTCTTTGCCGCGCGCAGCTCATAGGAATTGCCCTCGACCGAGAACAGCATCTTGTAGATGCCGACAAGCCCCATGCTGCTGATGCTGCCGAGCGGGAAACGGTGGCTGCCGACGCAGAGTTCCTGCTTGCTGATCGTGAGCTTGCCGATCTCCGCTATGCTGTCCTTGTGTCCGTTTTCGATGGCGATGAGCATGACGTCCTCGTCGGAATACGCGATTTCGTCGTCCTGCAAAGCGTCCGCATACTCAAGCACGCGCTTGTCCTGCCAGAAGTCCCAGTCCCGAACGGTCGTGAACATGGGTTCGGGATCGCTTGCCTCAACCTTCTCAAAAAAGCCCAGCTCGGTGTATTGAACCCGCAGTCCGCAGCCGCAGGAAAAGACGCCTCCCTCGCTTTGCAAGGTTCCTGTTCTGCCGCACTTCGGGCAGAAATACAAGGCGTTTTCGAGTCCTTTGGCGAGATCTTTGCCTTTATAGGCATGCGGATTCGTCTTTTGCCGCTCAAACGCGTCCTCCCAGATGTCCGCACGGATGTGGTCGTTGACCTCCTCCGGCGTCATCTGCTTGAGCTGTTCGGGCGTGTAGACGTTGACGACCTTGCCGCGCATATAACCCTTGCGCGTCGTCCTGCTCCAGCGCGGCGTGGTCAGATAACCGCCCTCAAAGTGATAGGTGATCAGCGACGCGCCGGCGGCTTTGGCGAGCTTGCCCGTCGCGGGAAAGATCGGGCCCGTGATGCCATTGTAAGAGCGATTGCCCTCCGCAAAGAGGCAGACATTTGTGCCTTTCTTCAGGTGGCGGATGATGTTCAGCGCGGCTGTCGCGTCCGTCATGCCCTTGACGCGGGCGATGGGCGCAAAAAAGTACGTCAGTACCTTTGAGATAAAGCCCTTGCGGAACACGTGCTCGCTGGAAACAAAGTACATATGCTCCTTGAAGCTCAGCGCAAGCAACGCGGGATCAAGCTCTCCGTTGTGGTTCGCGGTGATCAGAAACGGCCCTTTGCCGACCTCCGTCACTTCCGTATGGAACCCGTAAATTCGCTTCAGCGTACCGCCGAGCAGCGTTCTACAAAACCCGAACACACGCTTATGCCTTCTCAGCGCCCGATCCATATCATCACCGCCTAATCCGTTTGTTGATTTTATTATACATGAGCCGGGAAACCCGCTGCAAGTTCAGCGCGGGTAAAATCAACGTTCGGATTCTGTTTCCGGCGATGAATGCGCTTGCTCGCTTGCAAGCTCGCTCAGTGTCTACTCCGCTTCTTCGGCTGGTTGCTTCGCGTCGCTGAGCTTCGCGTTTACCGCGCGCACACGAGCGCTGTCGAGCTTGACCACCGCGCGGTCGTAGGTGACAAACCCGTTGGTCTCCTGTTCGACGTCGGAAAGCTGCGTATAGATCGCGGCGGAAAGTCCCTTTTCCTTAGCGGGGATGACCTCGCGCGCATAGAGCGATTCAAACGCCTGCGTCAGCGCCTCCGCCGAGGAAAAGCGCTTATAGCCGAACTCCTTTTGCGAGAAGCTGTGCTCCGGCAGATGCTGGCTATAGCCGCCGAATTCGCTGAGCACGACCGCGCGGCCGTGCTTGTCCGGTGAGAAGCGGTACGGCTTGTAGTAGACGTGGAGGCTCTTGCAGTCTCCGCCCTTTTGATCGTGCCAGCCGCTCGCGTGGTCGATCGTGCGCGTCGCGTCCATGGAGCGGATCTGGTCGACCGCCTTATTCGCGTCGAACTGTCCCCAGCCTTCGTTGAACGGCACCCATATGGCGATGCACGGGCTGTTGTAGAGAAGCATGACGGTCTCGTGCAACTCGCGGGTATACGCCTCTCTGCCGCGCACTTCCTCCCGCGCAAAATAGGCATAGTCGCTGTCCTTATGCGCGTTTCCGAGGATGAGCGGCAGCGAAATCGCGCCGAGGTCGTATTTTCCGCCGCCGTTGACCATATCCTGCCAGACCAGCATGCCGAGCCGGTCGCAGTGATAATACCAGCGCAGCGGCTCGATCTTGATGTGCTTGCGCAGCGTGTTGAAGCCCAGATCCTTCATCAATTGGATGTCGTGGATCATCGCCTCATCGCTCGGCGGGGTCAAGAGACCATCCGGCCAGTAGCCCTGGTCGAGCACACCGTTGTGAAAATACGGCGCATTGTTCAGAAACAGCCTCGGAACGCCCTGTTCGTCGCGTTCGACGGCAAATTTGCGCATCGCAAAATAGCTCTCGATGAAATCGCGCTCAAACGTCATCGTAAAATCGTAGAGCTTGGGCTCCTCCGGGCTCCAGGGCGTGAAGCCTTCCATCGAAAGACGCAAGGGAGTGCCGCTGACGAACACCGTCTCGTTGCCGAGCAGGTTGATGACGCCCGCGCCGCCGCAGTTTGTCCAGACCGTGAAGTCCACGGCGGCAAGATCGAACTGCGGCGTGATGACGACGGTTTCAATCCTGCGTTTCGGCACGCGCTCCAACCAGACGGTCTGCCAGATGCCGCTCTGCGCGGTGTACCAGATGCCGCCGGGGTGGCTGCTCTGTTTCCCGCGTGACCAGCACGCGGTGTCCGATTCGTCCCGCACGCGCACGATCAGCTCGTTGGGAATGCCGCTGACAAACGTTTCGCTCAACATGACGGAAAACGGCAGATATCCGCCCGCGTGGTGCATCAGCGACACGCCGTTGAGGCGCACCTCGGCAAACTGATCCACAGCCCCGAAGTGCAGTATCAGTTCCTCCGTGTTGGGATCAAACCCAAGCGGTGCCTCGATCGACCTGCGATACCAGAGGCATTCGTTGGGTTTGAGCGCGCGGTTCACGCCGGAAAGCACGCTCTCCGGCGAAAACGGTACGAGTATGCTTCCGTCGAAGTGATCCGGCGGGATCAGTTGCGTCACGGGCGTGATGGCATAGTCCCAAGCTCCATTGAGTATTTCGCAGTTGTTCCGGCGAAACTGCGGGCGCGGATATTCCGGCAGGATGTGCGCTTTGTCGAGCGCCTGTCCCCAAGTTGTCAGCATCGTCTCATGCTCCTTGTCAAAAAAAGTCGGTCTACCAAAAGACGGTTATTCTCCCGCGCGGATGCTCTGCTTGTCTACGTCGATCACGGCGAAACAATTTCCCTCCAGCGCATGGATACGGTCGGAAACTTCTTTTCTCACCACGTCGTCCGCCATCGCGAACCCGAACGGCACGACGACGTCGAACACGAGGTTGGTGTGCGTGGGTCCCGTGACTACGCGGAAATCGTGCAGCGTCAGCCGCTCGTCCAGCTCCCGAAGGATTGCTTCCGTTTCGGCGCGGAGGCGGTTTGTCTCCTGGTTTTCGGTCTCCACGGGGTCCATATGGATCACGGCTTCGCAGCCACATTCCTTGCGCAGAAGTTTTTCGAGATTGTCCACCGCGTCGTGCAGCTGAATCATGTCGCCGTCCGCGGGTACCTCCGCGTGCAGAGAGATCATCCGTCTGCCGGGGCCGTAGTCGTGCACCACGAGGTCGTGCACGCCGATGACGCCTTCGTGGTTCAGCACGATCCGCTCGATCTCCTCGACAAACTCCTTGGTCGGCGGCTGCCCCAGCAGCGGGCTGACGGTCTCTTTCGCCGCGCGGATGCCCGTGTACACAATGAACAACGCGACGGCAAGACCCGCGTAACCGTCGATCATCCAGCCCGTCCATTTGCCGATGAGCATGGACAAGAGTACGACGCTGGTCGCTGCCACATCGGAAAAGCTGTCCATCGCGGTTGCGCGCATGGTCGCGGAATCGATCTTTTTGCCGATGCTGCGGTTATAGAAAAACATATAGAGTTTCGTGAGTATGGAGACAACGAGCACGCCGAGCGCAAGGAACGAAAACGTAATTGCTTCCGGGTGGAGAATCTTCTCGATCGATGATTTCCCAAGCTCGAAGCCCATCAAGAGGATCACCAGGGATACGATCAATCCCGCGATATACTCAAACCTGCCGTGTCCGAACGGATGCTCTTTATCCGCTTTTGCGTCAGAAAGGCGAAAGCCGATCAGCGCAATCGAAGCGCTGCCCGCATCGGAGAGGTTGTTGAACGCGTCCGCAGTGATGCCGATGCTGCCGGTCAGCGAGCCCGCAATCAGCTTGCCCGTAAAGAGCAGGATGTTGAAGCAGATGCCGACCGCACCGCAAAGCATGCCATAGCGCAGACGCACGGCAGGTGAAGAGAAGTTTTTGTTGTCTTTGATGAGCAATCGGGAGAGAAACGTAATCATAGCTGCCTCCGGCGCGAATGATTTTGGGGTTCGATCGAGGGAAAAGTTCAGAAATGCGACGGCATACTGTTTCATATGCCGCCGCATTGACTGTTGTATGTTTGTTTGTTGGTTAAACCGTTACTCGGAAACTACTTCCGAATCCGCGTTTTTCTTGACGCTCTCGATGCCGCCGATGGCGGACGCCTTTGCGGAATAGCCTTCGGACGCGAGGATCGGTTCGCCGTTCTTCGCGCGCAGGCGGAAGCGGAACTCACCGGCCTTGTCCTTATAGAGTTCGAATACGGGGTTGCTGACGTTCTTCCAGCCTTCGACGGTCTGGTCTTCAATTTGCGCAACAGGCGCGTTTTTCTTAACACTCTCGATGCCGTTCTTTGCAGCGGCTTCGGAGGAATATACTTCCGACGTACCGATGGGTTCGCCGTTGGCGGCTTTCAGTACGAAAAACGGTCCTGTTTTGCTCTGTTTAATCACATATTTGCCCATAACAATCGCCTCCGTTTTTCTGTTACCATACCATTTTTACGTTTAAAAAGCAAGCGCACGCAGACCAACACAAACTGAAATCCATATTGTTCACAATCCGATTGCAAAAGCGTCTTGGGCCGGTACCCCGCGCCGTATTCGCTTGCCTATGCGCGTGAAATCGTTCACCTACCAGATATTGTGGTGTTCACAATTCCGTAGCCATATTTGAACAAACCTTGAACAAAATCGATAAAAATCCTACGCTGTATGGTAGAAAACACTTGCCTTTTCGCGTTTTATTCGGTATGATGGCACTAGTCGCACAGCCAAAAGCCGTACCCGTTTTTACGGAGCATCTTGTTGCGGGGTAAATGACCATGACGATGACCGAAAAGCTAGACATCCTCATGTCCGAACGGGGCATCAATAAATCCCAGCTTTCCCGCCTATCCGGCATTCCCTATATGACCATTGTCAACTTCTACGAGAAGGGCACGGAGAACATCAAGCGTTCCACGCTGATCAAGCTCTCGCGCTTTTTTGACGTTACCGTGGACTACCTCATCATCGACGAGGAGACCCGCCGCTCCTACCCCAGCGGCACACCGAAAAACGGACAGATTTCGGCGCTGCCGAACTCTATCATCAAGCCCCGCATCTACCGCAGCGTCAAAGGCTTCCCGCTGCTGGACGAGCAGAACGTCGCCTGCTACGACGAGGTGCCGCAGAGCATCCGCTGTGACTTTACCATGCGCTTCACCGGAGACAGCATGAAAAAGCTCAACATCAACGACGGAGACATCGTCTACGCCAGCATGATGGAGGACGTCCGCAGCCACGAGGTCGCGGTCGTGCTGCTCGACGGTGCGCTGACCCTCCGCCGCGTCTACAAAAACGAAAATCAGATCGTGCTCATGGCGGAGAACGCTGCGTATGCACCGGTCGTGCTCCGCGCGGGCTCCAATGTACGCATCCTGGGCAAGGCGGTCGCCTACCTCAATCCCAACGCACCCGCTAGCCCGTTTTAAATAACGAAGCAAACGCAAACGCCCGCCAATGCGGGCGTTTTTGTTACGCGAGTATCTATTGTGCTTCCCGTGGGACCGGTTCATGCGGCTCCTGCGCCAGCTGCCGTCCCGCGAGCAGAGCCGAACCCGCGAGCACGCAGACGACGGCAGAGAGCGTCGTTAGCAGCGCGAACATGCTCTCAAAGCGCAGCTGAAACACGAGAACGTACGCGAGCACGGGAGCGATCTGCGACGGCACATATTGAATCGGAATCAGCTTGGATGCTTCCCCGACCGCGAACGCGCGCTGCGTCTGCGCGATTGCGCGCATGCCGGAGGTCGCTACGACGGCGGACACAACCACAATATAGGGCAGCAGTCGCAGCGCAAACCGCGCCTGCACCCAGTCCAACAGCAGAACCGTCAGCACACCCAGCCAGAGGTTGGAGAGCGAGAGCAGTAGCCCCGCGTCCAGTGTGCGCAGGATGCCTGCCCACTGCGGGCGCCGCTTCTGCACAATAGAACAGCCCGCGCAGAGCAGCGCAATCACCCCGGAAAAGCACGCGAGCCGCGCGACAAACGCCGTCTCATATGCCCCGGCTGCGCGTACATCGACAGATAACCCGCTGATGCCGAACAGCGCCACCGCCGCCATCACGAGCGCGATCCCCGCGATCTCAGGCGCGCGGAAGCGTTCTTTTGCGAACCGAACCGCGCCAAATGCGAGCACAATGAGGCCGACGGAAGACAATCCGGGCACGATGGCAGGCCCGATCAGCCCAAGCGCAAGCAAGTTCAGAGGCGAGCCGAGCAGCATCTGGATCAAGAGTCCAGCGATCCAATTCGGCGAACGGAGGAGCCGCTTCATGAGTCCCGATTCCGCGCCGCTCTGCATCACCGCGAGCTTCTGCACAACGGTGCCAACGTTGAAGAGAACCCCTGCGACAATTGCTGCGCAAACGCCGAGGATATATCGTGCTTCCAATGCTTGCCTCCTCCTTGCAGGTTCTTCTTATGCCGGAACAGCCGCGAGCTTCTTTTCGTTGATGCCAGCGATCAGTAGATAGAACAGGAACGAGAATTCCGCGACGATGCCGGGCACGAGACAGATGCTAGCGAGGGTTGTGTTGCCGAGCAGAAAGTGCGCGACGACCGAGAGAAGCCCGCCTACCGTCTCGATGATGAAGAAGATGCCGAACACCTTCGGGATGAATTTCGAACGAACGATCAGCTGACCCAGCGGCAGCACCCAGAGCGCAAAGAACACCTGGCCGATCATGTAGCAGTTGTTGTAGGCGGCAAAGCTGAGCGCGGAGAGCTCGCCGAGCTGGAAAGCGCTCAGCGCGCCGGGCTGCGTGGTGGCAAACACCAGCGGCATATACTCGCCGAGTACGCTCACCATCAAAATCACGCTGCCCGCTGCCGCAAAGAGCACCATCAGTCGCGCTTTGTCCTCCGACACAGTGCGAAGCAATTTGTAAAGCATCACCGCCGTGAGCAGATAGCTCAACGACATGATGATATCACTCAGAATGCCCGCGCGGAAGAGCATCGTCTTCTGGAGGATGTTTGTCATGGTCTGCGCGGTATCCGCGGTAAAAAGCTTCTGGCGGAAGAACAGCTCCGCGAACAGTCCGGAAACGACCATCAGGAGGAACATCAAGCCCGCCATGCGAGCGGTTTTTTTCGTGGGTTTCATATCTTTCTCCTTCTCATTCTATGTATATAGAATTCTGTAATGCAGTCACTATTGATTTACAGTTTATGTTCCAAGCCTGCATTATGCCGTTTTTGGCCAGTTTTTTGCCTGAATCACGATGAAAACGAGGCAAATCAGCTCCGCGAGGGCAAAAAAAATATAGTGGGGTGTCACGGAGCCGCCCGCTGTAATGTATAAAGCGGTGACTCCTGCGGCGGCATAGTTGAGTATCCGGTTCGCCTTTCGCTTCAACACACGCGAGAGCACGATCATCGCAATCGGCAGTTCGTGCACCACCGCAAACGCAAACATGATCCACGGCGTGACAGCAGCGGCTGCTTCCCCCGAAGCGCCGAGCATAAACGAGAAGATGTCCGCCGACAGGATATTGATCAGTACGACGATCCAGAGCGTGGAGATCAGCGCGCGCGGCTCTTTCTGCGCGGCTGGTGCGATAGTTTTGTTCATTTGAAATTCCCTCCCATCAAAATTCTTGTTGGTTCGATCGCTTACACGATCTTGACTACGACCTTGCCGCTCGCGTGGCCGGATGCCACATAGCGGTAGGCTTCGTCCAGCTGCTCGAGCGGCACGATCTTCTCGATCACGGGACGAATCGTCCCAGCCGCGACGAGGCGCATGAGTTCCTCCGTGTCCTTTGCGGTCGGCTTTGCGGCGAGCATGGCGACGCGCTTGCCTCCGACCGAGTAGAGCCAGCCGAACGCCATGATCTTGAACACCTGGTTGAGCGCACCGCCGATGACAATTGCCGCACCGCCTTTTTTGAGCGCCTGCTTGTACTCTCGCGGAGACGTGCTTCCGTTTACGCCGAGGATCAGATCGTACTGCTTGCCGGAAGCGAGCGCATCTTTCTGATGATAGTCGATCGCGTAGTCCGCGCCGATTTGCAGAGTTTGCTCCAGATTGCGCGCGCTCGTGACCCCCGTCACCTCCGCGCCATAGTGCTTGGCGAGCTGCACCGCGAATGTGCCGACGCCGCCGGACGCGCCGATGATCAGCACGCGCTTGCCGCGAAGTTCCATGTTCGCGAGCTGGAACGCCTGCAGCGCGGTCACGCCCGAAAGCGTGGTGGCCGCCGCCGTCTCAAACGACACCCCCGCCGGGATCTTCGAAAACAGCGCTTCCGGTCCCGCGGCGTATTCGCCGAATCCCCCGAAACCGTTCGTCGCTAGATCCGCCTGTACCGCGTCCCCGACCGCGAGCCGCTTGACGCCTTCCCCCAGCTTCACCACCGTGCCCGCGACGTCCGCGCCGTAGATGCCGTTTTCAGCCCGAATGCCGAGCTTGATGGAGCGGTAGTCCGCCGCGTTGACGGAGCTTGCGTGCACCCGAACCAGCACTTCCCCCTTGGCGGGTTCGGGTGACGGAACTTCGCTCATCGCGAACGCGTGGCTTTCCTTGTTGTATACCATCGCTTTCATAAAGTCCCCCCTGATTTGTTCGTGCGGATGATTTACTTTGTGTAACCGAATACTTCTGTGATCGGCACTCCGAATGCATCCGCAATGCGGAATGCCAGCTCCAGCGAAGGCGAATACTTGCCCGCCTCCACTGCGATGATGGTCTGTCTGGATACGCCCGCTTTCTCGGCGAGCTCCTGCTGCGTCATCTCGTGTGCGAAAAAGCGCAGTGTGCGAATGTTGTTGGTGATCTCCAGTTTCTCTGGCATTGAAATCCCTTCTCTCGTGTCAGCATTCTATAGTCTTATGCGTTATACCCCTCTGCGGTAATAGCGAATCTGCATCAGCGCCTCGACGAAGCTGCCTGTCCAGGTCGCGAAGAACAGAATGTTCAGCATCGCGACCGCCGATGCGCCGAACGCGATTGCGATGAGTCCCGCCATGAAGCCCAGCCCCATGATCGTGTAGCCGAACCGGTTGGATTTCATCTCGATCATCTTGTCCATCTCGTCTTCCGCGGTTTCAACCCGCAGCGTGCGGCCGATCTCCTCTTCGTTGACCTCGTTGTCCCTGAGCTTCTGGTGAATCGCCTTGCCGATCGCCATTAGAATATGGAACACGATCTGTAGAACGATCATCGCGACGATCCCGATGCCAATGAAGATCAGAATCGTTCTTGCCCAGAACTGCAGGTCGTTCATATGCTCCATTCCCGCTTTGCCAAAGGCATAGATGCTGTAGGAAACGAGCATCAGCACGCTGATGATGAGCGAAAGCAACGTCCGCTTTTCCTGATATGACATATGTTTGTCCCCCTTTTCATGTACGTTATACTTTACATTTAGTAAACTACATCATTCCTTACATGATGTCAAGTATTTTTTAC
>DATMYE010000013.1:0-49748 GCA_035561095.1 Clostridia bacterium
GTTTACGAACACCACACCTTTCCGGTGGTTTAGCTGAAGGGTTCCACCTGTTCCCATTCCGAACACAGAAGTTAAGCCTTCATACGCCGATGGTACTTGACTGGCGACGGTCCGGGAGAGTAGGTAGCCGCCGGGATCCAACAAAACAAAAGACCATGCACCGCATGGTCTTTTGTTTTGTCTGCATACTTGTGTTTACCTACTCCCCCGAACCTTGAGCCGGATTGCGCGCAGCGCTTGACTTGCGACATGACGGAGCCGAGCGCCCGCTGTGCGGGATGAAGCGCCGCGGAGGAACGGTAAGCAGCGGAGCGATGCAAGCGATAGCGAAGCAGCGCAACTATTGCGAACCGAGCGGGAGCCGAGCGCTCAGTTCCGCAATAAAAAAGAACGCCTTTCGACGTTCTTCAAAGTTGCCAATTACGGGCGTTTTGCACCGCAGTTTGTAAAGTTGCCAATTACGGGCGTTTTGCACCGCAGTTTGTGCAGAACGTATCCGCGCTGCCCATCGATTGTCCACAGGCAGGGCAGGTCCATCCGTCAACCACTTCGGGTTCAACTACGGGTTCCGCTTCCTGCTTCGGCTGTACTGCACCGCACTTGGAGCAGAAGGCAGCAGCATAGGGAATTTGTTCGCCGCAGGTCGTGCATTTCTTGCTTCCGCGTTGTTCCAGAATTTGCGCTTGCAGTTCCTCAATCTCCTGTTCCAGATCACTCGCACGCTTCGTCAGCTCGGCAAACTCGTCCGTGGCTTGTACAGGGTGCTTCTGAATGAACTGCTTGCCGATGTCTGCGTAGACCTGCTTCAGATCGCGCTCTTTATTCACAACTTCTGCGCTTTTGCTGATCGAGCCAACGACATCGGTTGTCTTTTTCCAGATATCTTGTCCGAATTTTTCAATTTTCTTACCAAAATCTTCTGCCATTTGAATCCCCTCCATATACGGTTTGTACGATCGTTGTTAGCAGTATAGCATATGTCTATACAGGCGCAATTGCGCAACCGTTTTTTTAACGAAAACATTGCAATCTGATCAAGATTTCAGTATAATATCCCTTGCGCGAGCATTCTTGGAGGGTTGTCAGAGTGGTCGATCGTGCGGCACTCGAAATGCCGTGTCCCGAAAGGGACCCAGGGTTCGAATCCCTGGCCCTCCGCCATGAAAACGCACTCTCATTCCAACCGGATGAGGGTGCGCTTTTTTTCACAGGTCAATTCTATATCGGAGGATTGCATGATACAGGAAATTCTGGACGCTATCTGGAAACTGCGTCGCGAGGCGAAAACCGCATTTTTATCATATATCGATGAAGAGGGCTATCCGGAAACGCGCGCAATGTTGATCTTGGAGCATGAAAATATCCATACGCAGTATCTCTCCACAAATACCTCGTCCGGCAAAGTCCCAGCACTGTTGAAGAATCCGAAAGCCTCGATCTATTACTGCGACCCGGATCATTTTCAGGGCGCGCTGTTTGTCGGGGATATCGAAGTTTGTACCGATTGGGAGACCAAATCATTTCTCTGGCGCGAAGGGTTCGAGACGTATTATCCGCTCGGGGTGACCGATCCAGACTATTGCGTGCTGAAGCTCACCGTCAGGCGTGGCAGTCATTATCACGGCCTCTGCAACACGCATTTCTCGCCGGACGAACTCGAAGATGAATGAACCTTTGGCATATCGAAAGGAACATGTTTTGACAAAGAACGACCAACGCAAACCGTTTGAACTTCTGCTGTTTCTGGGTGTTGTGCTCGTCGCGGTGAACCTCCGCGCGCCGATCACCGCCGTGGGTCCTTTGGTGCCCACCATGAAAGGCGAACTGCCGTTCTCCAGCGGCGTCTTCGGGCTATTGACTACGATACCGCTGATCATGTTCGCGGGTCTCTCGCCTTTCGTGCGACGCATCAGCGACCGGCTTGGCGCGGGCATGACACTGCTATATGCGGTGATCGCAATTCTGCTCGGCGTCGCGATCCGCTCATTTGGAGGGAACGTCGGCCTGTTTGCAGGTACGTTCCTGCTGGGGGCGGGTATTGCGATCGGCAACGTGCTGGTTCCGGGCATCATCAAATCCCGCTTTCCGGAGCGGATCGGACTCGCGACGGGCGCGTTTACGATCTCGATGACGTCGCTTGCCGCAGTATCAGCGGCAGTGAGCTATCCGCTCTCGAAACTCTCCGGCATGGGCTGGCGCAATTCACTCGCGGTCTGGATGGCGCTTGCGGTGATCGGAATTCTCTTCTGGCTGCCTCAACGGAAGCTTTCAATCGTACAGCAGACCGCGACAGCAGCACGGCCGGAGCCGGAAAGATCCGTCTGGCGTACCGGGCTTGCCTGGTGGCTGACGGTGCTGATGGGCGCGCAGTCGTTCTTGTTCTATTTCTTCGCGGCGTGGCTGCCGACCATCGCGCTGAGCAAGGGCCTTTCGCCGGAATCCGCAGGCTACCTTGCATTCGCGTTTCAGCTGACGACAATTCCTGCGGCATTTCTGATCCCGGCGATCGCGACGCGGCTGAAGGACCAACGCGGATTGATCTCCGTCGTGGCGGTGCTGTATATCGCCTCTCTGTGCGGACTTGTGCTCGCAAAAACAATCCTGCCGCTGACTGTCTGCGTGATGCTCTACGGCTTCTCTACGGGCTCGTGCTTCAATCTTTGCATGCTGCTCATCAGTCTGCGCACGCGAACGGCCGGCAGAGCCACAAGCCTCTCCGGCATGGTGCAGTCGCTTGGCTACGGCTTCGGCGCACTTGGCCCGATCCTCGGCGGCTGGCTGTTTGACATGACCGGCAGCTGGAACACCGCGTTTGTGCTGGTGGGATGCCTGATCGTCGTGATCTTCTTCTCCGGCAGACAGGCGGGAAGAAACGAGTATATTTAAGAAAATGTAAGCAAAACAAAACCGCCCGTGTAAACGGGCGGTTTTGTCTGTTTCATTTACTCCTGATCGGCACCGTGCGTGGCAGCAGTGGCGCAGGCCGCGTAGACCTTCGCGGCTCCGGCTGCGCGCAGCGCGGATGCGCAAGCAAGCAGCGTGCTATGCGTCGTGGTGACGTCGTCCACCAGCAGGATCGTTCGTCCCCGAACCTCCGGCGAAGCGAGAAATGCACTTGATACATTTTTCGCGCGCTCAAATCCGTTCAGCGTCGTCTGGGACTTTGTGAATCGCGTGCGCCGCAGCAACTTATTCTGCTGCTTAAGTCCGTATCGTTTGCAGAGTTCCGCTGCGATACAATCGCTTTGATTATACGAACGCAGCCATCGTTTCAGCGGATGCAATGGCACAGGCACGACACAGTCGATCTGCCAATCAGCCGGGATTGTGATCGCGCTTGCGAAGAACGGCGCAAGGCGCACCTGATTCTGATATTTCAGGGCGTGTACACCGTCTCTCGCGCCGCCGGCGTAACGGTAGGCAGCCGCGATGCCGTCGAGCCCGCCAGGGCAAATGAGCGCGGGAGAGGGCACGAGCGATGTGCGGCATCTTTCGCAGAGCCGATCTTCGTTAAGCAACGCTTCGCGTCCGCAAAGCGCGCAGGCGACGTCATGCGGATACAGCGCGTCCAGCAGCAGATCAAGAAGTGTATGCCGCTCGGATTGACTCATACGCCGAGTCCCTTGAGCTCGCTTAGCCTGCTGCAGAGCGCGGTATAACGCCGATCCGTGCGGTTATTGTTGACCATGCTCATCAACGCGTCCCTGCGACCTACGCAGACCACCTGCCGTTTTGCGCGGGTGACAGCTGTGTAGAGAAGGTTTCGCGTCATCATCGGCGATGCTGCGCCGAACATCGGCAAAATCACAATCGGAAACTCGCTGCCCTGACTCTTATGAATCGAGATGCAATAAGCAAGCTCCAGCTCGTCGATATGCGTATAGTCGAACACCGCGAGCCGCTCGTCGTCGAATATCACGCTCAGGGAGCGCTCATTCTCGTGAATTTGGTAGATTGTGCCGAGGTCGCCGTTGAACGCACCTGTGCCGTCCTCCACGCCGCCGTTGGAGAGCTTTTTGCGCCACTCGACCTTGTAGTTGTTCTTCATCTGCATGATGCGGTCGCCTTCGCGGAATACCGACTCCCCGCTGATGTGCTCGCGCTTATGCGGAGCGGGCGGGTTGAGCGCGGCCTGCAGTTTGGCGTTGATGTTCCAGACGCCGAGAACGCCCTTCTTCATGGGCGCGAGAATCTGCACATCCAGCAGCGGCTCGCGCGTGTCGAGCACCTGACCCGGGTGCGTGCAGATGTGCAGAATCCGCTCAAGGATGCGATCCTGAGAGGCGACATCCTCAAACAAAAAGTCGCTTTCGGGAACGTCCAGCAGGGGCGCAAACCCCAGGTTGATGCGGTGCGCGTTGGTGACGATCATGCTCGACTGTGCCTGACGGAAGATCTCGTCCAGCCGCACGACGCGGATGGTTTCGCTGCTGATGATATCCCTCAGCACATCTCCCGCGCCGACGGAAGGTAGCTGATCCGCGTCGCCGACGAGGATGAGACGCGTGCCGATCGAGATCGCTTTGAGAAGTGCGTTCATCAACATGGCGTCCACCATGCTCATCTCATCCACGATGACCATGTCCACATACAGCGGATCGTCGGCATTGCGCAGGAAGCCTTCGCCCGGCACATACTCCAGTAGGCGGTGGATGGTCTTTGCCTCGTGCCCGGTCGCGTCGCTCATGCGCTTGGCGGCTCTGCCCGTCGGCGCGGTCAGCGCGACCTCCAGCCCGATTTCCTCCATGATGGCGGTGATGAAGCGGATGATCGTGGTCTTGCCCGTGCCCGGGCCGCCGGTGATGACCAGCGCGCCTTCGTTCAGCGCCGCGAGCACGGCGCCTCGCTGCTGGTCGGAAAGCTCCAGCTTCTGCGCGGACTGAATCGCCGCGAAGTCGAAAAACGGGTTCTCGACGGGCTTTTGCGAGAGCTTGAGCAGCTTTTCCGCGATATAGCTCTCGATGCGGTCAAAAAACGGCAGGAACACCGCTTCCGTCTCGCCGACATACTGCTGGATCGCCTCGCCGTGCGCGACTAGATTGTCCAGCGTGTCGGAAAGATGATCTTCCGGTGCACCAAGCAGCTTGACGGAATAGTTCAGCAAAGACGGTTTCGGCAGATAGGTGTGACCGTATTCGTTTGCCGCGGTGGAGAGCGCGTAGAGAAGCCCCGCGCGCATGCGGGATTCGGACTCGAACGAAAATCCGGAGACATTCTGCGCGATCTTGTCCGCGGTGACAAAGCCGATGCCGTCCACATCCTTGATGATTTGGTACGGGTCTTCCTCGATCCGCGCGAGGCACAGCTCGCCGTAGATTTTGTAGAGCTTGTATGCCTGATTGACCGTGACGCCATACGGCTCCAGCGCAAGCAGAATATCCCGCATCATGCGGTTTTCCAGATAGCTCGCGAGGATCATATCCCGCTTTTTCGGCCCGATGCCAGCGATCTCGGAAAGCCGCAGCGGGTCTTCGTCCAGCACGGTCAGCGTCTCCATGCCGAATCGCTCGACAATCGCGCGCGCGGTCGCGGGCCCTACGCCCTTGATGAGCCCGCTGCCGAGATACGTTTCGATGGCGGAGAGCGTCGCGGGCGCAATGGTATGATAGGCGACCGCCTTAAACTGGCTGCCGTATTTCGGGTGCGAGGAAAACTCGCCCGTCAGCTCCAACCGCTCGCCGAAGTTCGCCAGCGGCAGCGCGCCGACGACGGTCAACTTCTCGCCCTCGTCGGGGCAAAGCTCCAGAACCGTCCAGCCGTTTTCGCTGTTGCGGTAGATGATGGAGTTGACGACGCCCGTAATCTCTGCCATATCATTTCCTGTCGAGTGTATTCTTCGATGTGATGGAATGCGCCAAACAAACAATTGCCCCCGCGCAGGACGCGGGGGCTTGTACAGTTCTTCTTAGAAGTCCAGCCGGGCTTCGATGTAGCTCGTGAGCTCGTCGATGGGCAGACGAACCTGTTCCATCGTGTCGCGGTCGCGAACGGTCACGCAGCCGTCGGTCTCGGTCTCGAAGTCGACCGTGATGCAGTACGGGGTGCCGATCTCGTCCTCGCGGCGGTAGCGCTTGCCGATGGAGCCCGTCTCGTCGAAGTCCACCATGAACTTCTTGGCGAGCTTTTCGTAGACGACCTGCGCCTGCTCGCTGAGCTTCTTGCTCAGCGGCAGCACCGCGCACTTGAACGGCGCCAGCGCGGGGTGGAGGTGCAGAACCGAGCGGACGTCTCCGCCTTCCAGCTCCTGCTCCTCATAGGCGTTGCAGAGAAACGCGAGCGCGACGCGGTCTGCGCCTAGGGACGGCTCCACGCAATACGGAATGAACTTTTCGTTGGTGTACGGATCGAGGTATTCAAAGTTCTCGCCGCTGTGGTCGGCGTGGCTCTTGAGGTCGAAGTCCGTGCGGTCTGCAATGCCCCAGAGTTCACCCCAGCCGAAGGGGAACATGAACTCGATGTCGGTCGTACCCTTGCTGTAGTGCGAAAGTTCTTCTTTTTCGTGCTCGCGGAGGCGGATGCTCTCGTCCTTCATGCCAAGCGCAAGCAGGAACTTATGGCAGTAATCCTTCCAGTAGCGGTACCAGTCGAGGTCGGTGCCGGGCGTGCAGAAGAACTCCAGCTCCATCTGCTCAAACTCGCGGATGCGGAAGATGAAGTTGCCAGGCGTGATCTCGTTGCGGAAGGATTTGCCGATCTGCGCGATGCCGAAGGGCAGCTTCTTGCGCGTGGTGCGCAGCACGTTTTTGAAGTTGACAAAAATGCCCTGCGCGGTCTCGGGGCGAAGGTACAGCTCGGAAGCCGTGTCCTCGGTGACGCCCTGGAACGTTTTGAACATCAGGTTGAACTTACGGATGCTCGTGAAATCCGTCTTGCCGCATTCCGGGCAGGCGATGCCCTTTTCCGAAATGAACGCTTCCATCTGCGCGTTCGTCCAGCCGTCGGGATGAATCTCCGTCAGGTTGTGCTCGGCTACATAGTCTTCGATGAGCTTGTCGGCGCGGAAACGCGCGCGGCAGCTCTTGCAGTCCATCAGCGGATCGGAAAACCCCCCGACGTGGCCGCTCGCGACCCAGGTTTCGGGATTCATGAGGATCGCCGCGTCCATGCCGACGTTGTAGGGCGACTCCTGCACAAATTTTCTCCACCAGGCGCGCTTGATGTTATTCTTAAACTCCACGCCGAGCGGGCCGTAGTCCCAGCTGTTGGCAAGACCGCCATAGATCTCGCTGCCGGGGTAGACAAAGCCGCGCCCTTTGCAGAGCGTTACGATCGAATCCATCGTGTACCAGGAAGGTTTCTCCGATTGAGCTGCCATGTTTGTTATGCTCCTTATTCGTCAGTCACCGCATATTATCGCAGGAAAACGGCTGATTTGTCAAGGCGCGCGGGCGTTTGCCGCAGGTTAATTCGCGTGCGTTCCGTCAATAAAAAAGCAGGAGATTTCGCGCAGGAGTCGAAACTATAATACAAAGATTCAGGCCGGTGTCGCATGTCCCATCTTGTATCGACAGGATTGTGACAAAGTCATCGAACGGAACAGCGTGGCTATGGTAACATTGTGTATCATCAAAGGAGGTAGGTTTCATGAACACTTATCGGTTGAAAATTGACGGCATGGGCTGCGCGCATTGCGTGAGCAAGGTGACGAGAATTCTCAAGGAGTCCGGGTTCGAGGTCGTCTCGGTCGACATGGGCGACGCGAAGATCAAGTCCGACATGAACCCCTCCAACGTGCTCAAGACGGCGGGCGCCGTGCTGGAGGACGAAGGCTACATGCTCACAACCGTTCTGGCGGACTAAGACACACGGGCTTCGGAAAAACGAGGCAGGAAACCAGCATGGGTAATCTACATACCGGTCATGTCGTAGTGGGCATGTCCGGCGGCGTCGACAGCGCCGTTGCTGCGCTGCTTCTCAAGCGGCAGGGGCACGACGTTGTCGGCGTATTTATGAAAAACTGGGAAGAAGAGGACGACGAGACCGGCGTCTGCACCGCGGCAAGCGATTATGAGGACGTCAAGAGCGTTTGCGCCGTCATCGGGATTCCCTACTATACGGTCAACTTCGCGCGGGAGTATCGCGACCGCGTGTTTTCCTATTTTTTGGAGGAGTACGCGCGCGGCAGAACGCCGAACCCCGACGTGCTCTGCAACTGCGAGATCAAGTTCCGCGCGTTTCTCGACTTTGCCGTCTCCACGGGCGCGGAAACGCTCGCGACCGGACACTATGCACGGCTCGATAAATCGGACGGGGTCAAGCTGCTCCGCGCGCGGGATCTCGGCAAGGATCAAACGTATTTTCTCGCGGGGCTTACGCAGGAGCAGCTGAAGAACGCGATGTTCCCCATCGGCGAACTGCAAAAGAGCGAAGTAAGAAAGCTCGCGCAGGAGTCGGGACTGAGCAACGCCGCGAAGAAGGATTCCACGGGCATCTGCTTTATCGGCGAGCGAAACTTCAAACAGTTTTTGATGCAGTATCTGCCCGCGCAGCCGGGCGACATGGTGGACGAGACCGGACGTGTGATCGCAAAGCACGATGGACTCATGTACTATACCCTTGGGCAGCGCAAGGGCCTCGGCATCGGCGGGCGCAGCGAAGGCAGTGGCGAAAGCTGGTTTGTCATCGGCAAAGACCTCAAGCGCAACTTGCTCATCGTCCAGCAGGGCGAGCACGACGAGCTGTTCTCGCTCTCGCTCGACACGGAGAAGATCAACTGGATCGCGGGCAGCGCACCGGCATGCGAGTTTGCCTGTACGGCGAAGTTCCGCTATCGCCAGCCGGATCAGGCGGTGCGCGTGTCGGTCAATGGAAACGGCGCACACGTCGTCTTTGACCAGCCGCAGCGCGCGGTGACGCCGGGACAGTGGGTTGTGTTCTATCAGGGAGATGTGTGCCTCGGCGGCGGACCCATCGACCGCGTGGAGCCGAAGAAGGCAATCTGCATTTGATTTGGAGCATGCACGTAAAACGCCGGACATCCGGCGTTTTTTGTGCGGCAAATGCTCGTTGATATTTGCATAAAAGACACAATGCGCGGTGGTAGGCTGTTTGCATTTTGCCGGATTGTTTTTTATAATAAGGTTGTATGCAGTATGAGGGACAGAGAATCCACCCGCGCGAGCGGCTGGATTGCGCAATCGAGCTTCTTTCTGGCGCGCGTGTCGTCGCGGACGTGGGGTGTGACCACGGGCGGCTGAGCTGCGCGCTGATCCAGCGAAACACTGTTGAACGCTGCATCGCGACCGACATCAGCGAGCCTTCGCTGAAAAAGGCCGTGCGGTTGATCCGGCAGATCGGCGCGGAAGACCGCATTGAAACCCGCCTCGGAGACGGACTCAAGCTGCTCGCTGCAAATGAAGCGGACGCGATTGCGATCCTCGGTATGGGCGGCACGCTGATGACCGAGATTCTGGATGTGGTGCCGCCGCTGATGGGGGCCGAGAAAGCTGTTCTTCAGCCGATGCGTGCGCCGGACGACATCCGCAGATGGCTCTACGAGAGAAACTATCCGGTGCTGGACGATTGCGTCGTGCTCGACGCAGGGCGGTACTATCAGGTGTTCTCGGTCGGACAGCCGCAAGCAGCGCGGCAGACGCTGCCGGATGGCTGGCCGGAGGATTGTTTTATCCTCGGCTATACCGCGTTCGCAAATCGCGAGCCGCTGATGCGGGAGCTAACCCTTCGGATGCTCGCTACCACAAAAAGAAAGCTGAAAACACAGCACGCGGAGGCGCTGACGACGCTTTCGCGCCAGCTGGAGCAAATATTGGCAAACTGGGAGAACAGGGCATGAAGATTCACGAGTTTACCGCGCTGATGGAACGCATCGCGCCCAAGGAGCTTGCGCTGGAGTTTGATAACCCCGGTCTCCTGGTCGAGCCGGATCACGCGGAAATCACCCGCGTGCTGGTCGCGCTCGATTGCACGAAGGCGGTCGCGGAGGAAGCAGCGAAGATCGGCGCGGATCTCGTGCTCACGCACCATCCGCTGTTCTTTCACCCCGTCAAGAAGATCGCCTACAGCGACCCCGCAACGGCGGCAGCCTGCATATTGCTCAGGAACGGCATCGGCCTTTACGCCGCGCACACCAACCTCGACGCGGCGCACGGCGGGGTGAACGACACGCTCTGCGCGCTGTTTGGAATCCGCGAGGCGATTCCGTTTGACGAGGGCGTCGGAAGAATTGGAACATTGAAAGAGCAGGAAACGTTGGGCGCGTTCGCCAAGCGAGCGGGAACCCTTTTGAACGCACATGTCCGCGTTGCGGGAGATCCGGAAAAAGAGGTCACATGCATCGCAATGATGGGCGGCAGCGGTGGCAGCGCGGTTGCGCGCGCCGCGGCGCAGGGCGCGGATGTGCTGCTCACGGGTGAACTCAAGCACTCCGACGCGCTGGACGCGCAGATGCTGGGGCTGAGCCTCGTGGTCGCCGGACACTATGAAACGGAGGCAGTTGTGCTGGAGCCGTTGATGAAACGTTTACAGAACGAGTGTTTTGGTGTACAATATCAGTTATCGCGTGCGGACGGGAGTCCGTTCGTGCGCCTTTGAGGAGGGTAATGCCGTGAGAAAGATGGAAGCACTGTGGTCCTATCAGGAAGCCGAGGTCGCGAAGAACACCGTTGAAAACGAGATTCGCAGCACCCCCGCGAGGCTCCAGCTGAACAAGCTGCACAAGCAGTTAAAAAATCAGCAGGCGGTCATCACGAAGCTTTCCGAGGACATCGAAGCATACGAGCAGCAGCTGACGAAACTCACCGACCAGGTGAGCAAACTCGAAGCAAGGCTGTCGGTGGAGAGCGGAGAACTCGCCACCATGAAACAGGACGAAGAAAGCACCGCGGAGGAGATGACCGAGCTCAAGGGAGATATCGAGAAGCTCAACCGCGAAGTATCGCAGGGCGTGCGCGAGGCAAAGACGCTGCTCGGCGAAATCGAGAAAGCATCGGAAGAATACCAGACCACCGCCCGCGCCGCGAGCAAGGCCAAGAAGGAATATGACACGCTGCGTGTGCAGTGCGAGGAAGAGAGGGTAGCGCGGCAGGGCGAGCTGGATCGTCACGATCAAAATCTTGCCGAGTTGAGTAAAACCGTCGATCCTGCGCTGCTGGAGCGGTACAATCAGGTCAAGCTGCACCACGCGGTGCCGATTGCGAAGATTGTCAACAGCAAGTGCGGCGGCTGCAATATGTCGCTCCCGATGGTGATGCTCAAAAAGATCGCGACCACCGACGGCATCGTCGAGTGCGAAAACTGCGGCAGAATCCTGTATCAAACCAACGACTGAGCAAGAATGCAACGAAGCGTCAGACAAATCAGCGCGACGCGCTTTGACAACTGAATCATGATTTGAGTAAGAAAGGCGACCGCGCCCGCGCAAGCGGGTGAGGAAAGTCCGAGCACCACAGGGCAGAGTGCCGGGTAACACCCGGCGGAGGCGACTCCAGGGAAAGTGCAACAGAAAGAAACCGCCCGGCAACGGGTAAGGATGGAAAGGCGAGGTAAGAGCTCACCCGCGCTCCGGCGACGGAAGCGCGCTGTAAACCCCACTTGGTGCAAGATTGGTATGGGAGCATTCAATAGCTGCCCGCTACGCTCCCGGGAATCGCATGAGCCTCTCGGCAACGATTGGCCTTAGATAGATGGTCGCACTCGACAGAACTCGGCTTATTTCTTACTCAAACCCTTTTCTTTTGAGCACAAAAGAGTCTCCCACTCATTTATAAATGGTTCGGAAGATGGTCGCACTCGACAGAACTCGGCTTATTTCTTGCTCAAAAACTTTATTAAAATTTCTCCCGCTCTGCGGGAGAATATTTTGGAGAAAAAAAGATGGATACGACGGCAACGACAACCAAACCCGGAATACTCAGCGGCATTCAGCCGACGAGTGTATTGACCATAGGCAATTATTTCGGTGCGCTGAAGAACTGGGCCACCATGCAGGACGAGTTCGAAGCGTACTACATGGTTGCCAATCTGCACGCGCAGACTGTCAAGATGGATCCAACCGAGCTCCGCAAACGCAGCGTGGAAACCTTTGCGCTGTTTCTTGCCGCGGGCATCGACCCCGCGCGCTCGACGGTTTTCGTGCAGAGCCACGTGCCGGAGCACACGCAGCTCACCTGGGCGCTCATGTGCAACGCCTACATGGGTGAGCTTTCGCGCATGACGCAGTTTAAGGAAAAGAGCGCGAAAACCGCGGACAACATCAACGCGGGGCTCTTCACCTATCCTGTGCTGATGGCGGCGGATATCCTGATCTATCAGGCGAAATACATCCCCGTCGGCGCGGATCAGAAGCAGCATGTCGAGCTCACGCGAGACATCGCCATCCGCTTCAACAATATGTACGGCGAAACTTTCGTGATTCCCGAACCGTATATCCCGAAGATCGGCGCGCGGATCATGAGCTTGCAGGAGCCGGAGAAGAAGATGAGCAAGTCCGACCCCAACGCGAACGGGTATATTCGCATCCTCGACGAGCCGGACGTGATCCTGAAGAAACTCAAGCGCGCGGTCACCGACAGCGAAGGCGAGATCACGGGAAATCCCGAACGGGCGGGCGTCTACAACCTGCTTTCGATCTACTCCGCCTGCACGAACGGCAGCATCGAAGACTCCGTCGCGCACTTTAGCGGCAAAGGCTACGGCGATCTGAAAACCGGCGTCGCGGAAGCGATCATCGAGACGCTCAAGCCGATTCAGACCGAGTATGCACGGCTGCTTGCGGACAAAGCCTACCTGAACGAGATGATGAAGCTCGGCGCCGAGCGCGCGCAGACAACGGCGCGCAAGACCGTCCGCAAGGTCTATCACAAGATGGGGTTTGACGCCTAAGCTCTACCAGCAAAGCAAACAACAAACGCCGCTTCCGACTGATCGGAAGCGGCGTTTTGTGTTGCTTGCGTTTGTTATGCCAGCAGTTTTTCGAGCGTGGCGAGCTTGACCGCGACGCAGAAGACGTCCATCGCCGGCTTGATTTCGGAGAGCGGCGGGAAGGAAGGCGCAATGCGCAGGTTGGTGTCGTCGGGATCAACGCCGCCGGGATAGGTTGCACCCGCGCCGGTGAGCGCGACGCCGACATCCTTGCAGAGCGAGACTACGCGCTTGGCGGTGCCGTGCATGAGGTTCACGCTGACGAAGTAGCCGCCTTTGGGACGGTGCCAGCTCGCGATACCCAGCGGGTCGATCTCGCGCTCAAGCGCCTCACAGACGAGGTCAAACTTCGGCTTCATAATCGCCGCATGCTTCTTCATGTGCGCGTGGGTATTCGCCGCGTCCTTGAGGAAACGGACGTGCATGAGCTCGTTGACCTTGTTGGGGCCGATGGTCTGGAAGGTCATCAGGCTCAGGATGTACTTGATGTTCTCCACGCTTGCCGCCATGCAAGAGACGCCCGCGCCTGCGAAGGTCACCTTGCTGGTGGAGGCAAACTCGTAAACGAGGTCGGGGTTGCCCGCCTCGCGGCAGAGGCCGATCATATCCGGGAACGGCAGATCCTCACCCTCGAAGGTGTGGATGCAGTAGGCGTTGTCCCACATCAGCGCAAAATCCGGCGCTGCGGGCTTCATTCTGGCGATGCGCTGACAGGTTTCGAGCGGGAAGACGTAGCCGTCAGGATTGCTGTACTTCGGCACGCACCACATACCCTTGACGGAAGCGTCTTTGATCAGTTCCTCGACCATGTCCATATCCGGGCCAAGCTCGTTCATCGGCACGGGCACAAGCTCCATGCCGAAGCTCTTGCTGACGTTGAAGTGGCGGTCGTAGCCGGGGAACGGGCAGAGGAACTTGATCTTGTCCTCCTTCGCCCAGGTGCGGACGCTGTTCTTGAGGCCGTGGGTATACGCCTTTGCTATTAGGTCGTACATCAGCTGGAGGCTCGCGTTGTTGCCGAGGATGACCTCCTCCGGCTTGCAGAAGAGGATATCCGCGAAAAGCTTGCGGCAGGAGGGAAGGCCTGCCAGCTCGCCGTAGTTACGCGCGTCCATTCCATCGATGTCAAAATTTCCGTCGTCGATGGTGTGGAGCATATCGTCCGACAGCGCAAGCTGCGCGGTTTCGGGTTTGCCACGGGTGAGGTTGAGGTTGAGTTTGTAGCCGCGCAGCGCCTCATAGTCCTGCTGTACGCGGGAAAGCTCCGCCTGGAGCGCCGCCTTGTCCAAATCCGAATAACGCATGTTGGTGTTTCCTTTCGAGTGAGTATAAAACCGCCCGAAACCGTGGTCTCGCGGCTTCGGGCGGCGAAGATGGTTTGTTCTATGCTACTTCAACCATCGGCTAAATGCAATCACTTTTTTAGTATAGCAATGAGATTTTTCTGTATATTATACAGTCAATTCGCTTATGCCTTACCCAAGCGTTTCTTCATCGTTTTCTCGACTGCGTTGAGGATGTTTTCGTATCCAGTGCAGCGGCAGAGATGGCCGGAGAGGCGCTTTCTGAGTTCGTCGCGCGTGTATTCTTTGCCGGATTCGAGGATTTCGACCGAGGTCATGATGAATCCCGGCGTGCAGAAGCCGCACTGAACGGCTGCTTCGTCTACATACGCCTGCTGGATATCCGAAAGCTCGCCGTTCGGGCCGAGCAGAGACTCCAGCGTGCGGATGTGCTTGCCTTCCGCCCAGACCGCGAGATAGATGCAGGAGTTGAAGCATTCGCCGTCGATGAGTACGTTGCAGGCGCCGCATTCGCCTACCTCGCAGCCCTTCTTGACGGAGGTCAGGCGATAGTCGTTTCTCAGCATGTCCGTCAGCGATGCGCGGACATCCACATAGGTTTCAACGTCTTTGCCGTTGATGTTGCATTTGACGAGTTTCTTTTCCATATTAGAACACACCTCCTGCGCGCTCGACTGCGGCACGTAAGCCGCGGCGGGCGGTCTCGCTGATGATCTGCTTGCGGAAGTCCGCGCTCGCGCGCCAGCTGGTGCGCGGGTTGACATCGTTCAGCACCGCTTTGCCGATGAGCTCAATGGTCTCCTCGCTGACGGGCTGGCCGTTAACCGCGGCTTCGGCGGTACGGGCGCGCATAGGCACGGGGCCTGCGACGCCGTAGGAAATACGCACGCGCTCGATGATCTTCTTGTCCGCGCTAAGCACGACGTTGACCGAGCAGCCGATGGTCGCAATGTCCATCGCGTTGCGCATGGCATACTTGATGTAGTAGCCGTAGCAGTTTTCGTAGCTCTCTTTGGGGATCAGGATCGCCGTGAGCAGCTCGCCCGGCTGCAGATCAACCTTGCCGACACCCTTGTAGAAGTCGTGGATGCTGATCTTGCGCATGCCGTTAGGCCCCGTGATCTCCAACATCGCATCATACGCCACCTGCGAGGAGGCGGTATCCGCACTGGTCACGCCGTTGCAGATGTTGCCGCCGAGGGTGCCGATGTTGCGGAGCTGCGGGCCGCCCGCGGTGTCGGCGGACTCGCCGAGCACGGGCATATACTGCTGCAAGAGCGGGCTCTTGGTCGCGTGGGAAAAGCTCGTCATGGGGCCGATGCGCAGCGCGCCGTCGGGGTCCATGGTGACCTCGCGCAGCTCGTCCAGCTTATAGAGGCTGATGAGCTCCGCACCGGCGAGCTTGCCTTCGCGCATTTTGATCAAAACGTCGCTGCCGCCTGCAATCAGAACGGCCGACGGATGCGCCTGCATGAGTTCCACGGCGTGTTGTACGCTCGTTGCCTCATATAAAGCGGAAAAATCATACATAGTCGTCAGCTCCTTCCAATTCTTACAGTAGGCCTTCCTCTTTGAAGCGCTCAAAGAGGATGTGCGGCGTCATGGGCGTCTGGTTGACGGCAACGCCGGTTGCGTTGAGAATCGCGTTGCGGATGGCGGGCGCACCCGGGCAGGCCGGCGGTTCGCCGAGCGCCTTGGTGCCAAATGGGCTGGTGGGCTCAAAGTTCTCGACAAACTCCGCCTTGAGGTCGGGATGATCCATCATCGTGCACAGCTTGTAGTCGAGGAGATTGTTGTTCAGGGGTTTACCCGTCTTCGGGTCAAACAGCAGCTGTTCGCCCATGCCGTAGCCGATGGCCATGCTCATGCCGCCGTGCACCTGCGCTTCGGCAAGCTGCGGGTTGATGAGTCTGCCGCAATCGTGGACGTTGATCATGCGAAGGAGCTTGACCTTGCACATGGGGATATCGACCTCGACCTCGGCAAAGCCGCAGCCGAAGGAATAGGCGTTGCTCTTGATCTGGGTCGTGCCCTCCGCGCTGAACTGCTCTGCCTGATCCAGCGAATAGAGCGCGGTGGTCGCGAGTTCGTCGATGTTCATCAGATGCTCGCCGCTGTTTTTATCGATCACGCGGCCGTCGACGATGTCGATCGTTTCCGCGGGTTTACCGGTGAGGTAGGAGGCGTAGTTGAGGAGCTTGTTCTTCAGCTGGGTGCCGATGTTGTGGATCGCAAATCCCGCAACGTACGTCTGGCGGGAGGCGTATGCGCTCGTGCCGAACGGCGTGGTGTCCGTGTCCTGCGTGGAGACGACATGCACCTTGTCCATCGGTATACCGACGGTGTCCGCAACCATCTGCGCAAACACGGTGTCCGCGCCCTGGCCGATCTCGGTTTCGCAGATATGCAGCTGTACGGAGCCGTCCTGGTTCATGACCATGCGGCAGCTGCTCGCCTCGAGTGCGATGGGCCAGACGGCGGTGTTATACCAGAAGATCGCCATGCCGACGCCACGGCGGATAGGACCGGTCTGCTTCGCGTATTCCGCGTGGAGACGGTCGTAATCCATGTACGCTTTGCCTTTTGCAATGCATTGATTCAGGCTGTCAAAATAGTTGCAGTTCTTGGAGAACGCGTCGACATAGCCCACGGGCATCATGTTCATCTGGCGCACGACGACGGAATCCATGCCGAGCGCCTTTGCCGCGTCTTCCACGCTGCTCTCGATGGCAAACGAGACCTGCGGGATGCCGTAGGCGCGCATCGCGCCCGCCGCGGGCAGGTTGGTGAAGACCGTGTACGCGTCAACCTTCGTAGCGACGGCGTCCACATAGATCTGCTTGAACGCGTTTGCGCCCTTTGCGCAGATGCCATGGCCGTGGCTCGCGTAGCCGCCCTGATTGGAATATGCTTCCATCTGGCGCGCGACGAACCGACCGTCGGGACGCGCGTAGGTGACGATGTGGTAGCGGATGGCGTGGCGCACACGGTTGCTGATGAAGGTCTCTTCGCGGCTGACGTCGAGCTTGACGAGCCTGCCGCCGACCTGCTGGCAGCAATAGCCGCAGAGCGGTTCATAGAGCGCGTCCTGCTTGTTGCCGAAGCCGCCGCCGATGTAGGGTTTGATCAGGCGGACGCTGCCCCAGGGCAGACCCAGCGCCTGCCCGCAGATGCGGCGCACGATGTGCGGAATCTGCGTGCTGGAGACGATGACGATCTTGCCCGCCTGTTCTTCGGCGTAGCAGATGTGGTTTTCGATGTGGCAGTGCTGTACGATGGGCGTGTCATACCAGCCCTCGACGCGGATGAGACCGGGCTCTTTGATCGCCTCTTCAAAATTGCCGACTTCGTAGTTCGTGCGGCCGAGGATGTTGTTCGGGAAGCGCTCGTGCAGCTGGGGTGCGCCGTCCTTCATGGCTTCCTGCACGTCCAGCACAAAGGGAAGTTCTTCATACTCCACCTTGAGCGCGCGCAGACCCTGATCCGCGGCGACCTCGTCCTCCGCGATGACCACGGCGACGTCGTCGCCATAGTAACGCACATGCTTGTTGAGAAGCAGACGATCCGCGACATCCTGATGATGCGGATCGATCGACCAGGGATGCCCCGCCGTCGGGAACGGACGATCGGGCACGTCAAAGCAGGTCAGCACCTTGACCACGCCGGGAATCGCTTCCGCAGCGGAGGCGTCGACCGATTTGACCATGCCGTGGGCAATGGTCGAGTGGTAGATTTTGACGATGAGTGCGCTCTTGTCGGCAAGATCGTCCGTATAGCGGGCTCTGCCGGTTACTTTGTCGATTGCGTCGACGCGTTTGACGCTTGTTCCAACTACCATAGTACCCTCCTGTGATTTGTGGCAAACCGGCGGGGTCGCTCCACACCGCCGGGAATGATTACGAAAAGTGGAGATCTAGATGTTAGATTGTGTGAGATTATATAGGCAAATACTGATTAAATACGATATAACAGTAACGTCTATTGATACAGAATTATCATACTACGCAAACAGAAAAATGGAACAGGGTTTCACAAAATGCTACGAGAATATCACAGAATCAACAACATATATGATAGGGATTGCCGGAGAAACAATATGTTGTTTTTCTCACAGTCACTTATTGATTGATCTTGTTGAAGAATTCCATTGTGCGGACGTTGAAAAGACCCATATCCGTCAGGCGCACATCCGGGATGACCGGCAGCGCGATGAACGACAGCGTGATGAACGGGTCGCTCTCGGTATGGATGCCGAGGTTCTCCGCGGCTTCGAGCAGCTCCCGCTGATGTTTGAGGATGATCTCCAGTGGCGCGTCGCTCATGAGTCCAGCGACGGAGAGCACAAGTCTGGCTTTTACTTCGCCACGACTGACGACGACGTAGCCGCCGCCGCATTCTTCCAGCACATCGACCGCCATGAGCATATCCGCGTCGTTGTCGCCGACGACCACGAGGTTGTGCGAATCGTGCCCGACGGTGGTCGCAATCGCGCCGTCGTGGATATCAAACCCGCGCAGAATGCCGAGGCCTACTCTGCCGGAGGCGTGGTGGCGTTCCAGCACCGCGAGCTTCTGCAGCCCGTTTCTGGGCACGAATAAGCCGTTCTCGGTGTAGACATCCTCGACGTCGAGCGCGGTGACAAGCTCTTTCGGGATCAGGCGGATGATATTTGCTTTTCCGGTGACCGGCAGTTTGAGCACGTCCGGTTTGCGCGGGGCAAGATGGACGCTGTTGTATATCTTCGGGTCAGGCTTGATGTGCGTGTCCACGCTCGGCTCAAACACCTTGCCGTCGGTGATCACAAACTGCGGGTTGAAGTCGGTGAGATTGTCAAACAGCACGAGATCCGCGCGGTAACCCGGCGCAACCGCTCCATAGTGGCGGATGCCGTATGCTTCCGCGGTATTGATCGTCGCCATCTGGATCGCCTTGATCGCGGGGATGCCGTTTGCGACGGCTCTGCGCACGATATAGTTGATATGACCTTCCTCACGGATATCCGCAAGGTGCTTATCATCCGTGCAGAAGCTCATCCTGCGCGTGGGCAGCCCGTTTTCCGCGATCTGCTTCATGATCTCCTCGACGTTGCGGTTCGCGGAGCCGAGGCGCAGATGGATGCGAAGGCCTTTTCTCAGTTTTTCGAGTACTTCGTCGTAGGTGATGCATTCGTGATCCGTAATCGGGCCCGCAACGCAGTAGGCATTGAGCGCATCTCCGGTGAGCGTCGGCGCGTGGCCGTCGATCGGGTGATGGCGGAATAGATGCAGTTTATCGAGCATTTCGCCTTCGCCTTCGACCGTCGCGACGTAGTCCATGACCTCGCCGAGGCCCAGCACGCGCGGATGCGGAATGAAGGCTTCCAGGTCCTTCGCCGTCAGTTTCGCGCCGCTGGTTTCAAACGCGGTCGCTGGCACGCAGGAGGGAACCATAACAAAGACGGAAAGGGGAAGCCATTCCGTCTGATCGAGCATGTATTGAATTCCGTCAGAACCGCATACATTGGCGATCTCATGCGGGTCTGCGATGATGGACGTGGTGCCTTTTTCGAGAATCACATTGGCAAAACGCGAAGGATGCGCCATCGAGGATTCGATGTGCACATGCCCATCAATGAGACCGGGGCAGAGATATCCGCCTTTTGCATCGATCTCGACGCGGCCGGTATACTCGCCAACGCCGATGATGATGCCGTCGCGCATGGCAACGTCACCTTCGATGATTTCTTCCGTAAATACATTGACGATTTTTGCGTTTTTGATGACCAGAGCAGCATTTCTGTTTGCCGCGTTGAGGATGGCGGCGCGAAGACGTGACTTTTGCATAATGCTCACCCACCTTTTTGTTAGTATAGCACAAAGATTGTTAGATGCAAATACTTTGCAGGAAGAAAATCGTGTGCTAGAATAAAACCAGGTATTGTTCTTTTGCAATTTAATCCGAGGAAATCCTGCGTTTTGAAACGCATGTGACACAGCAACGACCGACCGGCAAATCTTTCCTTCAGGCAAATGATTTTACGACACAGCAGCATATCTGTAAGGAGGCGATCACCCGATGCGAACCCTCATCAAAAACGGAACTCTTGTGCGCAGCCAGGGAATTGAACAGGCGGATGTCCTGATCGAGAACGGCTTCATCAAGAGGATTGCGGCAGGAATCAGCGAGCAGGCGGACGAAGTCATCGACGCGGGCGGCAAGCTTGTGTTCGCGGGCTTCATCGACACGCACACACACTTTGATCTCGACCTGGGCATCACGGTGACCGCGGACAACTTTATTACCGGCACGCGCGCGGCGGTGCTCGGCGGCACGACCACCGTGCTGGATTTTGCGACGCAGGACCGCGGCATGACCATGCAGGACGCGCTCGACCTCTGGCACAAAAAGGCGGAGGGCTCCAGCTGCAACTACGGTTTCCATATGGCGATATCCGAATGGGGCGGCGAGCGTGCGGCAGAGGTGGAGTCCATGGTCGCGCAGGGCGTGACCTCCTTTAAGATGTATATGGTATACGATGCGATGCGCCTCAACGACGGCGAGATCTATGCTGCGCTGAAGCACATGGCGGCGCTCAACTGCATCAGCGGGGTACACTGCGAGAACTACGACGTGCTCAACGAGCGCATCCACGAGCTCAACAGCATCGGCATGCGTTCGCCGGTTGCGCACCCGCTCGCGCGGCCGAACGCCGTCGAGGCGGAGGCGGTCTCGCGACTCATGCGCATTGGCGAGCTCGCCAAGGCACCTGTGTGGGTCGTGCATCTCTCTACGCGCGAAGGCCTGGAAGAAGCAAAGCGCGCGAGAGCCAGAGGACAGGAAGTTTACCTTGAGACCTGCCCGCAGTATCTGGTGCTGGACGATTCCCGCTATGGCGAGCCCGACGCGGAGAAGTTCATCATGTCCCCGCCGCTGAGAAAAGCAGCGGATCAGGACGCGCTGCTCTCCGCGATGGGCGCGGGCGAAATCGACGTCCTCGGCACCGACCACTGCTCGTTTAATATGAGTCAAAAGGCGCTAGGCGGCGGTGAATTCAGCAAGACGCCCAATGGCGGCGCTGGCGTACAGAACCGCGCGCAGCTCATCTATACCTACGCCGTGCGCACGGGACGCATCACGCTCCAGCAGATGGCAGCGATGATGAGCGAGAACGCAGCAAAGATGTTTGGCATGTATCCGCACCGCGGCGTTCTTCGCGAGGGAGCGGAGGCGGATATCTCGATCTATGACCCTACGGGCGAAAGCACGATCTCCTACCGCACCAACGCGCATGCCTGCGACAACTCGCCTTATGAGGGCATGAAGGTGCTCGGTGGAGTGTCGGATGTGCTGCTTGGCGGCAGGCATGTCGTGCAGGATGGCAAACTCGTCAAAGAGGGCAAGGGGAGATTCGTCTTCCGCAAGGCCTCCGGCAGGTATCGCGCGTGAAGATCGGCTGCGTGCTGCTCGCGGCGGGCGCGGGCAAGCGCTTCGGCGGCGGCAAGCTGTTACATGCGGTCGACGGGGAACCGATGATCGCGCGGGCGCTGCGGCTCTTCTCGGAGGTGCCATTTGCGGCGCGCATTTGCGTGACCCGCGCGGAAGAGACGGAGATCCAGCGGCTCGCGCATGAACGCGGCATTCCGGTCGCGATCAATCCCGACCCGGAGCGCGGTGTCGGCACCAGCGTCGCCATCGCAACCGAAGCGATTCTCGCAAAGGAGCCCGCGCTGGACGGCATCCTCTACGCCGTTGCGGATCAGCCGTATCTCACGAGAGAGAGCGTGGAGAAACTGCTTGAAGCATTCGCGGCGCACCCGAACGATATCGTCTCGCTCTGCTTTGAGAAGCGGCGCGGAAACCCGGTGATCTTTCCTGCGGAGTTCTATCCCGAACTCTGTGCGCTGAAGGAAGACACGGGCGGCGGCGCGGTGATCAAGCGGCACGCGGATCGGCTTCGGCTGACGGAGGTACACTCCGCGCGGGAGCTGGACGACATCGACACGAAAGAAAATTAGTATACGAATTTTGACAGACTGCGCGGGAAATCCCGCATACAGGCAAGGAAGTAGCGACATGACGAAACAACTATCGGGCATTACGCTCATCAAGGGACATATCATCGAAGCGAAGACATTCGGCGATCCTGTGATTACAGAAAACGGCTACCTCGTTGTGGAAAACGGCGTGGTAAAGGGCGTCTTTGTCGACATTCCGGCGGAGTTTGCGGGAGCAAAGGTCGAGGACTATTCCGGCAAGCTCATTCTGCAGGGATTTTCGGACATGCATCTGCACGCGCCGCAGTATCCCATGCTCGGCATGGGCATGGATCTGCCGCTGATGGACTGGCTCAAGGCGTATACCTTCAAGACCGAAGCACGCTTTGCCGACAACGGTTTTGCGCGGGAAGTCTATGCGCGCCTTGCGCAGGAGCTTGTCAATAACGGCACCACGCGCGTCTGCATCTATTCGTCCACCCATGTGGGCGCGACGCTCATCCTCATGGAAGAGCTGGAGAAGGCCGGTGTCGGCGGTTACGTCGGCAAGGTCAACATGGATCGCGCGAGCGGTGAATGTCAGGAGCAGACCGAGGAGAGCATGCGCGAAACCCTGCGCTGGCTCGACGAGAGCGCGCGGTTTACGCACGTGAAGCCAATCCTCACCCCGCGATTTACGCCCAGCTGCTCCAATGAGCTGATGGATTGGCTCGGCAAGGTTGCGAAAGAGCGCGGCATCTATGTGCAGTCCCACCTGAGCGAAAACAAGCGCGAGATTGAACTCGTCAAAGAGCTGCATCCCGACTGCGAGCAGTACTGGCAGACGTATGATAAATACGGCCTCTGGACGGATCATACAATTATGGCGCACTGCGTGCATTCCGACCAGCTCGAGCAGCAGGCGATGATCGATCACAACGTGCTCTGCGTGCACTGCCCGGACTCCAACATCAACATCTGCAGCGGGTTTGCGCCCGTGCGGCAGATGAAAGAGCGCGGCGTCTGGCTCGCGCTGGGTTCCGATATTGCGGGCGGCGCGCAGCTGCCGATGCTGCAGGTGCTCACCGGGTGCCTGCGCATGTCCAAAGCGCGCGCGATTGAGACGGAAGGCAAAGAGCCGTTTTTGACCGTGGGCGAAGCATACTATCTCGCGACCAGCGCGGGCTCTCGCTACTTTGGCGACGCGGACGGCTTCGCGCCGGGCAACCCCCTGCACGCGGTGGTGCTGGATGAATCGCGCCTGCCGCCGAGCGCGCGGGAGCTGACCATCAAGGAGCGCTTTGAGCGCGCGATGTACCTCGCGGATGATCGCAGCATCCATGCGGTCTACGGCGGCGGGAGAAAGATTAAATAAAGCACAAAAGCAGCGGCTTCATGCCGCTGCTTTTTAAAAATTCTGTATAAGAGCGATTGAGAACTCGTTCCCCAGTTGCATTTATCTTAATCAAAATGCGATTCAATTGCAAGTGATTCTATTACAGAGATTATTGTCGATTTATTATAAGATTCGTTCACAAGGATGACAGACCCAAGACAAGAAAATAAAGTTTACTAAAACCAGAATCCGACAAGGGAACATCATCTTTGTATCGAATAAATAAACATAGGCAGAGTACAAAATAGTTTGCCGAAAAAGGAGTGGTATCATGCGTATCTCGATCACTGGCAAAAACCTTGAGATCTCCGATTACCTCAGCGATTTGGTCAACAAAAAAGTTGGCAAACTGGAGCGCTATTTTCCGCAGGATGCAGAGGTGTTCGTCACCCTGTCGGTGGAAAAAAACCGCCACATCGTCGAGGTTACCATCCCCTATGAAGGCGGAGTGATCCGCGGGGAAGAGATCACCGGCGACATGTACGCCTCCATCGACAACGTGCTCGACAAACTCGAAAAGCAGATCATCCGCCACCGCACCAAACTCGAGAAATGCCTCCGGTCCGGCGCGCTGAGCGATCTGGAAGCGGAATACACCGGCGATGAGGATGCCGAGGAGGAAGGACCCAAGATCGTACGCGTCAAGCGCTTTGCGATCAAGCCCATGGACGAAGAGGAGGCCATGCTCCAGATCGAAATGGTCGGACATTCGTTCTACGTCTTCCTCAATTCGGAAACCAACCAGATGAACGTGCTGTATAAGCGCAAAGACGGCAACTACGGCCTCATCGAACCGGAAAATTAAGACTCCGGCAAATAATCGAATCGGATAAATCAACAGCCCGGCGCTTCTGCGCCGGGCTGTATTGCTGAAAACAGGTACTTACTTGAGGTTTTCGGGGTTGAGGCAAAGGAGTTCCGGAAGCACGAACATGCCGTCCTTGCGGATCAGCACATCGTCAAACCAGATCTCGCCGCCGCCGTATTCCGGCGTCTGGATCAACACGATATCCCAGTGCTGGCTGGATTTGTTGCCGTTGTTGCAGTCGTCATAGCAGCTGCCGGGCGTGAAGTGGATGCTGCCCGCGATCTTTTCATCAAACAGCGTGTCCTTCATCGGGAAGGTGATATACGGGTTGACGCCGATGGCAAATTCGCCGACGTAGCGCGCGCCTTCGTCGATATCAAGCTGGTTGTTGATGCGGGCGGTATCGTTCGCGGTGGCTTCGATGATCTTGCCGTCCTTGAACGTGAACTTGATGTCGGTAAACGTAAAGCCCGCCTCCAGAGAAGGCGTATTGTAGGCGATCGTGCCGTTGACGCTGTACTTGACCGGAGCCGTGTACACTTCGCCATCGGGGATATTCATGTTGCCCGCGCACTTGATCGCGGGGAGACCCTTGATCGAGAACGTCAGGTCGGTGCCGGGTGCAACCAAACGCACCTTGTCCGTGCGCTCCATGAGGACCTTGAGGGCGTCCATCGCCTTGTCCATCTTGCTGTAGTCGAGCGTGCAGACGTTGAAATAGTAGTCCTCAAACGCCTCGGTGCTCATGTCCGCAAGCTGCGCCATGCTGGGCGAGGGGTAGCGGAGGATGACCCATTTGGTCTTGGGCACGCGGATTCTGCCGTGCACGGGCGTCCAGTAATAGGTCATGTAGTCGTTGAATTTATCGCCGGGCACATCGGAAAACTCGCTGGCGTTCGTGCCGCCGCGGATGCCGATGAACGCCTGCATCTGCTCCATCATGGACGCGTCAACTTTCGCGCGGCGCGTGAGCTGTTCCGGCGTGCAGTGCAGCATGATCTCGCGGTCTAGGCTCTTGTCCTCCAACCAGAGGAAGGGAACGCCGCCCGCCTTGTACACTTCTTTGATCAGCGCGCGGGTGAGGTCTTCGTTGCCGCCGATGCTCTGGATGAGCACGTTTTCGCCGGGCTTGACGGAGCAGGAAAAGTTGACCAGACCTGCGGCCAGCTTGAGAATTCTGGGATCAAACATGAGATTGCCTCCTGTTGGTGAAATATAGTCGTTGGAGTGCCAGATCGCTCCCGGCACCGCGTCCATTATCGCATAAAGCACAAAAAAACGCCAGTGCTGGCACCGGCGTTTGCAGGATAAAATGTATATATTATTGTTTATGCGTTTACGTTGTAGATCTTTTTGACGTGTTCACCGTTGGGGATCACGATCACGAATACCGCAAGCGCCGTGACCGCCATGCAGACCGCAACCACCCAGCGGATGTCAAACAGATCGCCGATGGCGCCTGCAACGAGCTGGCCGCCGATTGTGCCGAGGATGCTCAGCATCTGAAACAGCCCGTTAAATCTGCCGCGCATCTCGTTCGGCAGATAGTTCTGCGTGCCGGAGATGCGGATGTTATAGCTTGTCACGCCCAGCATGCCGTCAACGAGCATGAAGACCAGCATCGCCCAGAAGGGGAAGAACAGATACGCGCCGTCGATGACGGAGATTGCGATATATACGATGAGCGCGATGTTATATTTCTTGAGCGCAGGGTAGCGATAAAAATAGTGAACCGATCCTCCGATCAGCCGCCCGATGGTGTTTGCGCTCATCACCAGCGAATATTGCATCACGCCGTCGACAAGCGTCAGGCTCTTGAAGTAGGGAAGCGCCAGCGTCATGCAGATCGAGCTTGAAAACATCATCACAAAGAAGAACCATATGATGGCATTCAGTCCGCGTTCACGTTTGAGATAGGCAAACCCATCCTTGAGATCCTGCACGAAGCGGCTGCCGTTGAACTTATCAATTGCGTTGTCAATGTGGGTTTCGATCGCCTGGATCTGTGTCTCCGCAATCGCGGCGATCAGGAACGTCACCGCGTTGAACAGAAACAGCGGGGCAAGACCGATTGTCCGGTAACAAATACCGGCGACGGGAACCATAATCGCGCTGCTGAGCGGATAGATCAGGCTCTCCACGGAGTAAGCGCGCGTCATGTTTCCCTCGGAGATCAGCGTAGGATAAAAGCTCTCATAGGCGACGCTGTAGACGCTGTCGACGCCGCCGATGACCATCGACATCAGCAGATATGCGGTATAGTTGAAGTATCCCTGCAGCAGCAGAACGAAAAACGCGGCATAGAGCGCTGAGGAAACGAAGTCCAGCGTATAGAGCACGCGCTTGCGGGAAAACCGGTCGAGGTATGGTCCCGCGAACATGGGCAACACGATGCGCGGCAGGCTGTAACAGGTCATAAACAACGCATACAGCAGTACGGAGTTCGTCTTATCATAGACAAGCAAACCGATAGCAAAGCCTGCCACCGCGTTTCCGAGCATGGAGACGACCGTGCCAGCCGTTAAGATCGTGAAATCTCTTGTCCAGAGTTTGTTCTTCACTGTTTCCATAGTCGGGACTATATCACGCACGAGTGTCAATTGTAAAGATGCGGCAAATCAGTATTTTTTTCGCGCTTTGCAGTGGTGTTTACACAGCCCAATTCCTTCGGGGAAAACGCATATTATCGAGAATTATTTCCAAATAGTAGTGCAGTTATTTCTAATTATAAATGGGGTCGCGTTTGCGCATTCGGGTTGACGATTTGCTCGCGTTCCTCTATCATGAATATACGGCTCGCTCGGCGGGCGAAGTATGCATCGGCGGCAGATTACCGCCGTGCAAATCCAAACAGGAGGAACAGGGTTTGAATCCTTCAGGACAACAACCAACCGGCTTGATTTCGGAAGCGATCGCGCTTGCCGTGCTGCACGAGGCGCAGAAGAGCGGCGCGGACTATGCCGAATTGTTTTTAGAGGACAACGAGAGCACACGCATCGAGATGATCGACGGCAAGGTGGAGAGCGCGAACTACGCGCGCATCTCCGGTGCGGGCGTTAGGGTGCTTCTCGGCACGCAGAGCGCCTATGCCTACTGCGCGGACATCAACGAGCAGTCGCTGCTGGATACCGCGCGCGCGGCTGCGGCTGCACTGGGAGACGCGAAGCTTGCGCCGAACGGCGATATCCGCGTTGCTGCAAAGCACTTCACCACCCCGGTGAAGCAGCGCTTTGACACGATCGGCAATGCCGACCGCATCGAGGTCATGCGCACCGGCGCGCGCGCCATGAAAGCCGCTTCTCCGGAAGTGACGCAGGCTGTCGTGCGATATCTCGATCAGGTGCAGCGCGTGACCATCGTCAATACCGAAGGTCAGTACATCACCGACGAACGCCCGCGCACGAGAATCTTTTTGCAGGCGGTCGCGATGAGTGGAACCGAAGCGCAGACGGGCTACGAAGGCCCCGGCTGCTGCCGCGGGTTTGAAACCTATCGCGAGGTCATCGACGTCGAACAGAACGCGAAGAGTGCGGCTGACATGGCGGTGACCATGCTGCACGCGCCGGAATGCCCGGCGGGCAACCTGCCCGTGGTCATCGATGGCGGCTTCGGCGGCGTGATCTTCCACGAGGCCTGCGGGCACTCGCTGGAGGCGACCGCGGTCGGGCGCAACAACTCCGTCTTCTGCGGAAAGCTCAACACAAAGATCGCAGCTAGCTGCGTCAGCGCGGTCGACGACGGCACGATGCCCGGCGAGTGGGGCACGATCAATGTGGACGACGAAGGTGGCAAGCCCCAGCGGAATCTCTTGATCGAAAACGGCATCCTCAAAGGTTATCTGATCGACAAGCTCGGTTCGCGCCGGATGGATATGCCGAGCACGGGATCTTCCCGCAGGCAGGGCTATATGTTCGCGCCGACCTCGCGCATGACGAATACCTTTATCTGCGCGGGTACGGACGACGACGAGGAGATGATCTCCGGCATGGCGGAAGGCCTGTTCGCCAAAAAGATGGGCGGCGGCTCCGTCAATCCGCCGACGGGCGAGTTCAACTTCAGTGTCGCGGAAGGCTACTGGGTCAAGAACGGCAAGATCGTCTCGCCCGTGCGCGGAGCGACTCTGATCGGCAAAGGCAGCGAAGTGCTGCTCAAGATCGACCGCGTGGGCAAAAACATGTGGATGGCGCCCGGCATGTGCGGCTCGCTCTCCGGCTCGGTGCCGACCAACGTCGGCCAGCCGCGCATCCGCGTATCCGGCATGACCATCGGCGGCAAGGGAGGCGCAATCGAATGACGTATCAGGAATTTGCTAGGCGCGCGATGGATTACGCGCAACAGATCGGCTGCGCATCCTCGGAGCTGTATTACGCAAACGGCGAATCGTTTGAGGTCAACGCAAACGGCGGCGAGATCGACCGCTACAGCGTCAGCCGCGAGGCGGGCATCTCCGTCCGCGTTTCGATCAACGGGCGTGAAGGATATGCCTATACCGAGCGCATCGACGATCCGGAACGCCTCGTCGACCACGCGGCGGATAACGCAAAGTGCAACGAGAGCGCAGACGAGCATCCGATGCAGACCAAGCAGAGCTATCAAACCGTCGTGCGGCAGGACAGCGCACTCAAGCACCTGAGCGAGTCGGAGCGCATCGCGCTCGCCAAGCGGCTTGAGCAGACTTGTCTCGCGCTTGATCCGCGCGTCAAGCGCGTGGTCTATTGCACTGCAGGTTACGATTCCGGTGCGGTCGTGATGGAGAATTCCCTCGGCCTGCACGCGGAGCGCACAACGGACAGTTCCTATATTTATGTGATGCCGTCCGTGGAGGACGGATTTGAGCTGCAGACAGGGTTTGCGTTCTTGATGGGAACCGAGGCAGCGCAGGTCGAGGCTTGCGCGAAAGAGGCGGTTGAAGATGCGCTTGGCAAGCTCGGTGCCAGCCCGGTCGACTCCGGCTGCTACCGCGTGCTGCTCAAGCCGTATGCGATGTGTGATCTGCTCAGCGCATTTGCCCCGATGTTCTCGGCGGATGCGGCACAAAAGGGCCTGTCACTGCTTGCGAATAAAGAAGGCGAAACGATCGCGAGCGGGCTCGTCACCATCTGGGACGATCCGTTCGATCTGGTTGCGCCGCGTGCGTTTGACGGCGAGGGGACACCTTGCGTCCGGAAAGCCGTCATCGAACACGGCGTACTCAAGACGCTCCTGCACAATCTCAAGACCGCGAAAAAAGCGGGCAGGGACAGCACGGGCAACGCCAGCCGCAGGAGCGCAGCTTCCTCCGTCGGTGTTTCGCCGACCGTGTTTCGCGTCGAGACTGGCAAGCACGACTATGACGAGCTGCTGCTCGAGCTTGGAACAGGGCTTATAATTTCGGAACTGGAGGGTATCCACGCAGGCGTGGACGAAGTCTCCGGCGACTTCTCGCTCAAGGCCGCGGGCTTCCTCGTAGAGAACGGCGCGGTTGTGCGCCCGGTGTCCAATATCACCGTTGCGGGCAATTTTGTGAGCATGATGAAGGACGTCGTTGCCATCGGAAGCGATCTTCGCTTCGGCATGCCGCAGGGCGGCTACTTCGGCTCTCCGAGCATGCTCGTTTCCGGCCTCACCGTAGCGGGAAATTAGGCGAAACAACCGCGATTTTTCCCAAAAAGTCTGGCGAAATACAAATAACTGATTGACATAGCCCCTTGGGTGTGGTATCTTTTGAAGGTGCCCCGAAAAGGGGCTCGATTTATGATGTTTTAACCGAATTTACGGAGGAAATCACCATGGCAGCAGATGCACGCGTAAAGATTACCCTGGCCTGCACCGAGTGCAAGCAGAGGAACTACAACACCTACAAGAACAAAAAAAACGACCCCGAGAGACTAGAGTTCAGCAAGTATTGCCGTTTCTGCCGCAAGCATACCACGCATCGCGAATCCAAGTAACGGATACGACGAAAGAGGAACGATATGGCACAGAATCTTAGCACACCCAAGAAGGATGCCAAGAGCGCGGACAAGAAGATTGACGCGCACGGACGCACACATAAAAAGCCGTTTTGGACCGTCGTCGGCCCGAAGCTGCTGCTTCCGGTCGGCATTCTCTTCGCGGTCGGCGGGCTTTGCCTTGCCGCATACAATATCCTGCAACTCATCACGCCCGCGGAAACCTACACGCTTTCGACGGGCCTGAAAGTTGCCAGCGCGATTCTCGGCCTTCTGATGGCTTTTGCCGGCGTGCTGAGCATCTTCAGCAAAAAGGGCAAGACGCTCATCTGGCTCGGCGCACTCGCCGTTGTCTACTCGCTGGTCATCCTGACAGCAACCGCCAAAATGGGAACCGTCGCGCTGATCGCGGGCATCGTTGCCTCCGTTCTCTCGCTGCTGTTCGTCGTGGCCGTGGACGGCAAGCATGACGCCGGTCTCTTCCGCTTCCTGCGCGAGATGATTGGCGAAGTGAAGAAGCTAACCTGGCTTTCCGGCAAAGAACTCTTCAGCCATACGCTGGCTGTTCTGATCTTTGTTCTGGCGATGGCTGCGATGATCGGTCTTCTCGACCTGGCATTCTCGAGTGGCTTCGGTGCATTGGCAAGTCTTAAAATCGGGTAAGGAGTTATGAGCGTGCAGGAAGCAAAATGGTACGTGGTTCATACCTACTCGGGTTATGAAAACAAGGTCAAGGAAGACCTTGAAAAGTCCGTGGAAAACGCAGGGCTTCAGGATATCATCCTTGAGGTGAAATACCCCACGGAGGAAACCATCGAGATTTTGCCCAACGGAAAACGCAAAGTAACCCAGAGAAAAGTATTTCCCGGTTATGTCATGGTTAAAATGCTCGTGGACGTTGTTGAAAAAGAGCGTCCGGCAGAGCAGGGCGGCGGCAAGTCCGTCGATCTCGTGATGAATCCCCGCGCCTGGTATGTTGTTCGCAACACCCGCGGCGTAACGGGATTTGTGGGCCCGGGCAGCAAGCCCGTCCCGCTTTCCGACGAAGAAGTCACCTCGATGGGCGTAGAGCGGATTCCGATCGTGCTCAATATCGAGGTTGGCGAACATGTCCGCGTCATCAACGGCCCGCTGGAAAACTTCACCGGCCGCGTGGAAGCTCTGGATATCGAACGTCAGAAGATCAAGCTCACGGTGTCCATGTTCGGAAGAGAAACACCTGTGGAGTTGGACTTCGTTCAGGTTCAGAGACTGTAATCGCCCAGCTGCTGCGGCAGCGCAAAACCATCTATTACGCGATTTGCGTTTATAGAACGTGGAAGGGGAGGCACCCCGCTTACCACAACCAATTTAAACGGAGGAAACTGCAATGGCAAAGAAAATCCAAGGCTACGTAAAGCTGCAAATTCCTGCGGCAAAAGCGACGCCCGCGCCGCCGGTCGGCCCCGCGCTGGGTCAACAGGGCGTCAACATCATGGCTTTCTGCAAAGAGTTCAATGAACGTACGCAGAAATCCGCCGGTCTGATCATCCCGGTCGTTATCACCGTGTATGCAGACCGGTCCTTCTCCTTCATCACCAAGACGCCTCCGGCGGCCATTCTGATCAAGAAGGCCTGCGGCATCGAAACCGCTTCCGGCGTGCCGAACAAGACGAAGGTTGCCACGATTACGAAGGCTCAGGTGCGTGAAATCGCCGAGACGAAGATGCCCGACCTCAACGCGGGCAGCGTGGAATCCGCAATGTCCATGGTAGCGGGCACCGCCCGCAGCATGGGCGTCATCGTCGCAGACTGAGGGGGAACGAGAATATGAAACACGGCAAGAAGTATACCGAAAGCAAGAAGAGCATCGAAGCGCAGAAGCAGTACGATGTTCGTGAAGGCCTTGATCTCGTTCTGACCACCGCGAAAGCGAAGTTCGACGAGACCATCGAAGTCCATGCCCGCCTTGGCGTCGATCCCCGCCACGCTGACCAGCAGGTTCGCGGCGCGGTCGTTCTGCCGCACGGCACGGGCAAAAAGGTTCGCGTCCTCGTGTTCGCCAAGGCTGACAAAGCCCGCGAAGCGCAGGAAGCCGGCGCCGATTACGTCGGTGACGAAGACCTCGTCAAGAAGATCCAGACCGAGAACTGGTTTGAGTTCGACGTCTGCGTCGCGACCCCGGACATGATGGGCGTCGTCGGCCGTATCGGCCGCGTGCTTGGTCCGAAGGGCCTCATGCCGAACCCGAAGAGCGGTACGGTCACCATGGACGTCGCGAAAGCCGTTGCCGACATCAAAGCCGGTAAAGTGGAATATCGCGTCGACAAGACCAGCATCGTGCACTGCCCGATCGGCAAAGCGTCGTTCGGCTCTGACAAGCTTGAAGAGAACCTGACCACGCTGATGGACGCCATCGTCAAGGCGAAACCGTCCGCAGCCAAGGGCACCTACCTCAAGAGCGTTGTCATCAGCTCCACGATGGGACCTGGCGTGAAGTTCAACACCCTCAAGTTCTAAGAAAAACGACCGCTTCGGGAAGGCCTCATTCGGGGCTTTCCCGGGCGGCAACATCCTCCAGCTTTGTTTCCGCGGAATGATTGACAACGCTCGCTGCGTATGATAAGATTCTCTGCGGTAACAAAATCGCCCAAGACAGCCGGCAGCGGGAAACCGCGTTAAGTCCTGCCGAGGTGATGCGTACAACATCCATATTGTGTTTGTATGTCATCCTTTCGTCTTGTTGTGGGCGGAAGGGTTTTTTATTTTCCTTTAAACAGGTACAAGGAGGTGAATCAACGAAATGGCAAACATTCAAAACGTAGAACGCAAAGCGGAACAGGTTGCTTCTGTCGCGGAAAAGATCAAGAAGGCACAGAGCATCGTCGTGTTTGACTATCGCGGAATCAGCGTTGCGGAGGATACCGAGCTGCGCGCAGAGATGCGTAAAGCGGGCGTCGAGTATGCGGTCATCAAAAACCACATCATGGAGCGCGCGTGCGAAGCAAACGGTATCGATGCAGCCAACATCCCGGTTCTCAAAGGACCCAGCGCTTTCGCGTTTGGTTATCAGGACGTGGCGGCTCCGGCGCGCATCCTCAAGGCTTTCATCAAGAAGGCGAAGAAGTGCGAGCTCAAGGGTGGCTTCGTCGAAAAGAACATTCTCAATGCAGCTCAGGTCGAAGCAATTGCTGACCTGCCGAGCCGCGAGGTCATGATTGCTCGCATGCTGGGATCCATGATGTCCCCGATCTCCAAGTTCGCAATCGCACTCAACGAAATCGCCAAGAAACAGGGCGGAGCGGAAGCGTAAAGCGGACGACCGCGTATCCACAAACACAAAAAATATGCGGACCATCCGCAACAAAAATGTAAGGAGAATATTATGAATAAGGAACAACTGATCGCTGATATCAAAGCGATGTCCGTTCTGGAGCTCTTCGAGCTCGTGAAAGCCCTTGAAGAAGAATTTGGCGTTTCCGCCGCCGCGACCGCCGTTGCCGTTGCCGGCCCCGCCGCAGCTGTTGAAGAAGTCGAAGAGAAGACCGAGTTCGACGTCATCCTCAAGGATGTCGGCGCCGAGAAGATCAAGGTCATCAAGGTCGTCCGCGAACTCACCGGCCTCGGCCTCAAGGAAGCCAAAGACGTCGTCGATGGCGCACCGAGCAAGGTCAAAGAAGGCATCAACAAAGACGATGCCGAGAAGATCGTTGCGGCTTTCAAAGAAGTCGGCGCGACCTGCGAAATCAAGTAAGCAACCGAGTTGCTTGCAAACCAGTCCGAATTTCGGGCTGGTTTTTTCTATACATTTTAGGATGAAATGATGGTGTTGACGCGACCTGTGAAATCAAATAAGAGAATTTTCTCATGCAAAGCAGCCCGTGCAACCGGGCTGTTTTTTTGGATCGAAATAGTTTTGGAGTTTTCGAGTATGCGGGCGGATGATATCTGCCCCTACAAAGAACGACGATTCAATTCGATATATACCCGCCCAAGATTGCCAACGACCTCGATTTCATGATAAACTGACAGGAACCAAACAGGAATTTGATCAAACTCAAACACAACCGTGTTTCAAGATTGTTTAGGAGTGATACAACCATGATCATCGTCGGTATTTGCGGCGCGAGCGGCAGCGGCAAGAGCACACTCGCCAAGCGCATCAAGGATTCGCTTGCGTGCAGCTGCACCATCATCGGCCAGGACTGCTACTACCGCAATTTCCCCGATCTGCCGTTTTCCGAGCGACTAAAGCTCAACTACGACGAGCCGGGCATATTCGATTTTGACGAGCTGCTTGCGGATATCGATCTGCTCGAATGCGGGAAGCCCATCACCACAAAGGGTTATGACTATGTCAACTACGAGCGCGCGGACTCGCCGGATGTGCTGATCACGCCGCCGGAGGTGTTGGTGCTGGAAGGCATTCATATGTTCTTCGACAAGCGCCTTTGCGAGCGCATGGCGTTGAAGGTCTATCTACATGTGGATGTGGACATCTGCCTGCTGCGGCGCATCAAGCGCGACATCAAGGCGCGCGGCAGATCGATCGACAACATCGCGGAGCAGTATGTCGATACGGTCAAGCCCGTTTATGAGAAATACATCGCGAACTACATCAACGACGCGGACTTCGCGGTCATGCGCGGCGGCAAGAACAAAATGGCAATCGACGCGATTTCCGCATACCTCACCACAAAGGTGCTCGCGGAGCGCTTTGAGGAGCATGAGGCCACGCAGACCGCAGCCGAAAAAGCATCCGAGAGCGCGGATATCGAAGAATTACCGTAACGCTGCAATACGGAAAGAGAGAAACAATGGAGCATACCACCCAGCATTCCGAACATGGACACCATGAGCACCACGACCTGCCGCGCCATGGCGCGGGGCGCGTGATCGCGTATCTGCTCGTGCTGATCGTGCTCAACGCGCTGCTCGCGGTCTATTCGATCTACATGCTCGGCAAGGCGCTGGAGTTTGACTGGTCGATTCTTAGAAGCGGCACGCTTCAGGTGATCCTCGAAAGTGCGCTGCAACTGCTGCTGTTCTTCTCGCCCGTGATCCTGACGCTGATCCTCAATCGCCTCCTTTACCGCGTGTTTCGCGGCTACGGACATTTTCCGCGCGGTACATGGCTGCTCGCGATGGTGCTGGTCGTCATCGTGCAGGTCGCGGTAATCGCGTTCATCTTCGGCTACGGCTATGTGGACGGCGCGAACGGCCTCAAGATCGAGCAGCTGACCGCAGCCCCGCTGGACTGACCACAAGAATCACAACGACGAAGCATGTGCAGGGGTTTACAGCTTCTCCTGCACATTTTTCTTTTTTTGCATTCCTGTACGCAGTATGTTACAATGCTTTTACGATTACTTGACGGAGTTCCTGCATGAAATTATTGATTAGCAACGACGACGGCGTTTATGCCGCTGGAATAAGAGCCCTCGCAACCGAGCTGAGCCGACACCACGAGATCTTCGTTTCCGCGCCGGATCGAGAGCGCAGTGCGGTCAGCCGCGCGATGACGCTCAACGATCCGCTCCGCGCGCGTTCGATGCGCATCGAAGGATTGCCGGATGTTCCCGCTTATGCGGTCAGCGGCACGCCCGTGGACTGCATCCGCCTGGGCTTAGGCAACCTGTTTTCCAAGCCGGACATCGTGGTTTCCGGCATCAACCACGGCCCGAACCTCGGCACCGACGTGCTCTACAGCGGCACGGTTGCCGCCGCGCACGAGGCTGCCTTGCTTGGGTATCAGGCGATTGCGGTTTCTAACCTTTCCTATAAAGGAGAGCATATGGAAACCGCGGCGCGGATCGCGGCGTTTGCGGTGGAGTATCTCAAGGATCATCCGCTCTCGTTCGGCACGGTGCTCAACGTCAACGTGCCCGGCATCCCGTATGAAGCGCTCAAGGGCATCAAGGTGACGCCGCTCGCGATTGAAGAGTATGCGCTGGAGTATGTCGAGCGCGAAGACCCGTTTGGCAGAACGTACTACTGGTGCCCGCGCGGCTGCACGACCAACTCGGAAGGCAAGGACGTGGACGACCGCTGGGTGCGCGAAGGCTATGTCACACTCACGCCGATTACCTACGACCTCACGCAATACTCCCGCATTTCTGAGATGGACGCGCACGACATCCGGTGGCTCGGATAACCGCCCGCAGACAGAATCAATTTTTTGGAGGAATCAGGGGCAATGGACGCATTGTTTTCGATGATGGAAAAACAGTATTCCACCTTTTCCAAAGGGCAAAGGCGCATCGCGGAGTACATCTTCAACTCCTATGACGACGCTGCGTTTATGACCGCGGCGAAGCTTGGCGAGCGTGTGGGCGTCTCCGAATCCACCGTCGTCCGCTTTGCGTATATGCTCGGTCTCGACGGCTATCCCGCGCTCCAGGAAGCGCTGCAGGATCTGATTCGCCACAGGCTCACGAGCGTGCAGCGCATCCGTCTTGCCGCGAACATTCCGCAGCAGGATGTGCTCAAGACCGTGCTTTCCTCCGATATGAACAACATCCGCGCGACCATCGATATGATCGACAACGAGAGCTTCGACGGCGCGATCAACGCGATTCTTCGCGCGCGGCGCATCTATGTGCTGGGCATTCGCAGCGCAATGTCCCTTGCTCAATTTTTGACGTATTATCTCGACTACGTCTGTGACAACGTCATGTTCGTCAACGGCGCGGTGCAGGATATCCACGAGCGTATGCTGCGCGTGGATGCTTCGGACGTCTGCTTCGGCATCAGCTTTCCGCGCTACAGCGCGCGAACCGTGGACGCGATGAAGTACGCAAAGTCCAAGGGCGCGACGCTGATCGCGCTGACCGATATGCCGACGTCTCCGGTTGCACGCATCTCTGACTTCACACTCTGCGCACGCAGCGACATGGCATCGTTTGCGGATTCGCTGGTGGCTCCATTGTCGCTGATCAACGCGATCATCGTTGCGATCGGACATGCGCGCAAGGACGAGGCCTATCAGCACCTCACACAGCTGGAGGAAGTCTGGCACGCAGAGGGCGTCTATCTCTCAGAAGCGGTCAAAGAGGAGCGTTCATGATCGTCTTTGTCATCGGCGGCGGGCCTGCGGGCATGATTGCCGCTGCCAACGCCGCGCGGAGCGGGCACCGCGTCACGCTCTTTGAGCGCAACGAGAAGCTCGGCAAAAAGCTCTATATCACCGGAAAAGGCCGCTGCAACGTCACCAACGTCGCAGAACGGGACGAATTTTTTGAGCATGTGCTGCGAAACCCGCGCTTTCTCTATAGCGCGTTTTCGCATTTTGACAACAAGGCTTTGATGGATCGGATTGAACACGCGGGCGTTCCGCTCAAAACAGAGCGCGGCGGGCGGGTGTTTCCCGTCTCCGATAAGTCGAACGACATCCTCCGCGCCTGTGAGAAGATCGTGCGCGAATCCGGCGTTACGGTTCGGCTGAACACGCGCGTGGACGAGATTCTCGTAACAGATGGCATGGTTTCCGGCATCCGGATCGGCAACGAAACGATACCGTGCGATGCGGTCGTCATCGCGACAGGCGGCATCTCCTATCCGCAGACGGGCTCCACGGGCGACGGCTATACCTTTGCGCGCGCCACGGGGCACGCGGTGGAAGAACCGGTCGCCTCGCTCGTCCCGCTCGTGACGGAAGAACTCTGGCCGCGCGAGCTCGCGGGGCTGACGCTCAAGAACATCACGCTCATCGCCGAGAAAAAAGGCAGGGAGATATTCTCCGAGCTGGGCGAGCTGCTGTTTACGCATTTCGGCATCTCAGGGCCGCTAGTGCTCTCGCTGTCCGGCGTGATTGCGGGACAGCCCGCGGGGACGCGGCTCAAAATCGACCTCAAGCCCGCGCTTTCCCGCGAGCAGCTCGACGCGCGCCTGCTGCGGGATTTGCAGGAAGGCGCGCGCCAACAGGTCAAGACCGCGCTGCATGCGCTTCTGCCGCAGCGGCTGCTCGAGATCGTGCTGGAATTGGCCGAGATCGACGGCGCGCTGCCCGTTGGACAGCTCAATAAAGCCATGCGCCTCAAGCTCGTGGAGATGCTCAAGGGACTTCCGCTGACCGTCAGCGGCGCGCGCGGGCTCAACGAAGCGGTGGTGACGCGCGGCGGCGTCAGTGTCAAGGACGTCAACGCCTCCACGATGGAGAGCAAGCGTGTCAAGGGACTGTATTTCGCGGGCGAAGTGCTCGATATCGACGCCACAACGGGTGGCTACAACCTCCAGATCGCCTGGTCAACCGGCGCGCTGGCGGGGGACAGTATTGTTGAAACAGGAGACGACCGATGAGCGAACACCTGAATATCGCGATTGACGGGCCCTCCGGCGCGGGCAAATCCACGCTCGCCAAGGCGGTTGCCAGCGCCCTGCAGATCCGTTACCTCGATACGGGCTCGATGTACCGCGCGATGGCGCTCTTTGCCACGCGGCGCGGCATCGCCGTCAATGACGAGGCCGGGCTAAAGACGATTCTGGACGATGCGGACATTCGCGTCAAATATGACGAGCGCGGTCAGCGCGTGCTCATCGGGGACGAGGATGTCACAGACGGTCTGCGCACACAGGAGCTCGCGATGGGCGCATCGACTGTCAGCGCGCATCCGTGCGTGCGGCAAAAGCTTGCCGAGCTGCAGCGCGAGGTCGGACGCAACTATGACGTGGTCATGGACGGGCGCGACATCACGACGAATGTCCTTCCGCATACGAAACATAAGTTTTTCGTCACCGCGAGCCCGGAGGTTCGGGCGGAACGGCGGCTCAAGGAGCTCCGCGCGCGCGGAAGCACGCAGGAAACATATGAACAGGTGCTGGCGGATATCAAGCTCCGCGACCACAACGATAGCACCCGCGCCTATATGCCGCTGCGGCAAACCGAGGACGCGATGCGCATCGACACCAGCGAGATGACCATCGACGAGGCGCTGAAGCTGCTACTCTCCGCCATCGCCGATCAACAGGAACGATAACCCGCGCAATACCGCGCCGAACGATTCAGGTGCGGCAGCACACGCTAACACAATATAAGGAAGCACACTGCCATGCTTAACTTCATCGTAAAATATCTGCTTTCGCCTTTCTTTTGGCTTCTGTATCGGCCGATGGTCAAAAACTTCGGCAGGCTCTTTTTTCGCGGGCGCGGGATACTGATCAGCAACCATTTTTCCCTCGGAGACCCGATCCGTCTCGCGATGGTCGCACCAAGACCCATCCATTTTATGGCAAAGCAGGAGCTGTTTGACACGCCAATCAAGCGCTTTTTCCTCAAAAGCTTGCTGGCGTTTCCCGTCTACCGCAAACAGGCGGACATGCTCTCCCTCAAGCAGGCGATGGCGGTGCTGGAGAAAAACCATATCTTCGGCATTTTCCCGGAAGGCCGCCGTTCACTGACCGGCGAGTTGGACTCGTTTGAGAAGGGTGCTGCGTTTCTTGCGCTGCGCTGCAACTCGCCGATTATCCCGATCTATGCAGACCCGAACTGGAAGAAACGCGGGCGTGTGCGGATGATCGTCGGCGAACCAATCGACCCGAATGAGATCGCGAAGACGTTCGCGGGCCGCGGGGTGGACGCGGTCACGGACGCGATCCGCGACAGCCTGCAAAACCTCAAAAACGAGCTGGAGCGCCTGCCATAACGGCGGCGACGGAATATGAAGATTTACTTAGCAAAAAACAGCGGGTTCTGCTTCGGGGTGCGCCGCGCGGTCGAGATGGCCGAAGAGTGCGCCGCGGAATGCGGAACCGTATACACCTACGGCAACATCATACACAACGACGCGGTGGTGCGCGAGCTCGCGGAAAAGGGCGTACACTCCGTCGAGAATCTGGATTCTTTGCACACAGGGGATACGCTCATCATCCGCGCGCACGGTGCGCCGCCGAGCGTGTATGAGGAGAGCGAACGCGCGGGCATCCGCCTGATCGACGCGACCTGCCCGTATGTCAAGCGCATCCACAAGATCGTGCAGCAGGCGACGCAGGAGGGCAACACTGTGCTCATCGCGGGCAAAGCGAACCACCCGGAGGTGGTCGGCATCCGTGGCTGGGCAGGGGAGAACGCGTTCGTGCTGGAATCTGAGGCAGATGTAGCTGCGCTCCCCGAAATCGGCAAAGCGGTGCTGGTCGCGCAGACCACACTGCCGGAGGAGACGTTTTACGCCATTGAGCGTGCGATCGTCTCGCGCTTTGGAACTGTACTGCAGCTTCAGATTCGCAACACGATTTGCGACACCACGCGCGATCGACAGCGCGAGGCAGAGGAGATTTCCCGCCGCAGCACGCGCATACTCGTGCTTGGTTCCAAATCTAGCGCCAACACGCAGAAGCTTGTTGAAATATGCAAAAAACACTGTAAAAATACGGAAAACATCGATTCTATCGACAAACTTTTTCTTGATAAATTACCATCCGATGGTATAATAGGTATTGTTGCGGGCGCATCGACGCCGGACCGGATGATTAGGGAGGTACTACAAGTAATGAGCGAACAGGAAAAAACGACGATCGAGACCATTGAAGCGGAAGCTCCCGCCGAGGAAGTCGTCGTGTCCCAGGTAACCGAAGAAGTCGTGGCGGCTGTGGAAGCGCCCAAAGCCACAGCGAAGGCGAAGGCCGAACCCAAGGTGGAACACGAAGACAGTTCCGACTTTGCATCCGCGTTTGAAAAGACCATGACGCGTATCCACAACGGTCAGGTGCTCGAAGGAACGGTCATCTCGGTCGTGGATGGCGAAGTATTTGTCAACGTCGGCTACAAGTCCGATGGCGTGATTCCCGTGGGCGAGCTTTCCAGCGACTCGGACGTGAAAGCCGAAGACCTGTTTAAGGAAGGCGATACCATCGAAGTCGAAGTCACCAAGGTGAACGACGGAGACGGCAATGTGCTACTCTCCCGCAAAAACGTCGAGAGCAAGAAGCTCTGGGACGAACTGCTCAGCCAGGAAAACATCGAAGAGAAAATCTTTGATGCGGTCGGCAAAGAAGTCGTCAAGGGCGGCCTGATCGCGGACATCAGCGGCATTCGCGCGTTTGTCCCCGCGTCTCAGGTTTCCACCAAGTATATTGAGAACCTCAACGAGTTCGTCGGCAAGCCCATGAAACTCAAGGTTCTGGAAGTAGATCGTCAGAGAAAGCGCATCGTCGCTTCCCAGAAGCAGGTTTTGATTGCCGAACAGGCAGCCGAAAAGCATGCCAAGTGGGAACAGCTCGTCGTTGGCAGCAAGGTCACCGGCGTAGTGCGCAGAATCGCAGACTTCGGCGCGTTTGTGGACATCGGCGGTATCGACGGCCTCGTCCATGTGACTGACGCCGCTTGGGGCCGCGTGAAGCATCCTTCGGATGTGTTCGCCATCGGTCAGGAGATCGAAGTGATCATCCTGAACGTGGATGTCGAAAAAGAGCGCGTTTCCCTCGGCTACAAGCAGCTTCAGCCCAAGCCCTGGATGCTTGCCGGCGATAAGTATGCGGTTGGCTCCATCGTAGAGGGCAAGGTTGTCCGCATCGTTCCGTTCGGCGCGTTCGTCGCGCTCGAGAGCACGATCGACGGCCTCATCCATATCTCGCAGGTTTCCGTCCATCGCATTGCGAAGGTCGAAGACGAGCTCAAGGTCGGCGATGTGGTTCGCTGCAAGGTTCTCGAGGTCAGCCCCGAAGCCAAGCGCATCAGCCTCAGCCGCAAGGAAGCGCTCCTCGAAGAGGATCCCGCGCTTGCCGAGCAGCTCGCAGCCGAGAAAGCCGAGCGCGACCGTCAATATGCGGAGCGTCAGGAACAGCGTCAGCAGCAGCGTGATTCGCAGCAGAGCCAGCAGGCACAGCAGCAGTCTCAGCCGCGCACAGAGCGCCCTGAGCGTGCGCCGCGCTCCTCGAGCAGCGACCGTCCCGCCAGAGACAGCGGTGACCGCCGCCGTCGCAACAACGAGGATGGCGAATACGAACTCCCGCCGGTGCAGGAAGCCAAGACCTCTCTGGCATCCCTCTTCGAAGGCCTCAAGGTCGACGAGTAAGCAAACCACACAAGAACCACCCAAACGGGTGGTTCTTTTTTGCGCAATGCAGTTGTGCTGTAATCGTTGGGTTGCTATACTGGGGACATGCGAAAAAGAATGGACACCACGAATACAAGCTTTGGCGACCGGATTCCGGTACAGGCGATCAAATACGGATTGGCTGCTTTCGGCGGTTTTCTCGCGGACTATGCCGCCCTGCTCGCGCTGAAAGAATGGTTCGGCGTGCACTACCTGATCGCAGTGCCAATCGCTTTTGTGATCGGCATCGCGGTGAACTATCTCATCGGCATCTGGGTGGTTTTCCGCAGAGGGAATCTCCCTTTGATGAAAGAACTTGTGCTGTTTCTAACGATCTCGCTGCTCGCGCTGGCGATTACAGAAGGAAGCATGTACTTGCTGACAGATCTCATCAAGATCGACTATCGCATCTCACGCTTGATCTCCGGAGTGGTGACATATCTGTTCAACTTTTTCTCGCGGAGATTTGTGATATATCGCACGAAGTAGATAGAGCCGAAAACAAAATGACCTAAGCACAAAAAAAAGACGGAAGCTTGCGCTTCCGCCTTTGTATAGTGTGCTTTCGTTAAAGTTCGGGAGCGGGAGCGCTAGGAGTCGGAGTAGGGGAAGGTACAGGCGTCGGCGTCGGCTTGATGCCGACCTGTTTTCTCAGCGGGTTACCGGGGTATACGTCGGTGTAACGGAAGTTCTCTTCCGTGACCTGCCCGTTGACATAGTGATCGATATAGACATCCACCGTATACTTGGAACGCGCCTCCGCGAGAATCTTTTCCTCGCCGATGAAGAGGTTCTTGGTCTCGGTGATTTCGTCTGCTCCCGGCGGCTCCTCGGAGACGATTACGGTGCGCGTTTTATACTCTTCGCCTGCCGGCATGGCTTGACCATAGATGACAACCGTCAGATCGCGCTTACGGCTCTTCGCCATCTTGTTGTTTGTATAGTAGGCGTAGATGTAAAGCGGGTGCTCGGAGGTGTTCTTAAACACAAAGTCAATATGACCGGTATCCACCGTCGCATCCAGACCCATATCGACATATGTCGAAGGGATGGAGTGACGCGAACGATCCACAATCTCGATATAGGGGAAGGCCTTCAGCAGCGCGTTGTACAGCGTCGTGCTGACCTGGCAGACACCGCCGCCGTATTGGAGCGTCAGCTTGTCGCCGCCGAAGATACCGTTGGCTTCCTTCCAGCCGTTCGCCTCATTGCGGTCACCAACGACCTTGTTGAAGCTCCACTCTTCGCCGGGCTTGATCACGCTCTTGTTGATCTCGTCGGCAGCTTTTTCAACGTTGAACGCGCGGTTGGGGATGATGGCGCGTTGCGCTTCCGTGTCTTCCGCGGTGCCTTTGTAATCATACGTGGTCGTGAACTTGCCGATCTCGGAGAAGTTCGCCTGAATATCGGCAACGGTGATAGAAGGCTGAATGGTCGTCAGCGTCGGGGTCAGCGTTGTTTGCCATTGACCCGCGGCGATGGCCTGCTTGACCAGTTCGATGGTGGAAGCGACGTCGAGGCCGAAGCCTGGCGTGCCTTCGATATACTGCGGCGTGGGCTTGCCGCTGCTGGAAAAGTCCATGGTCGCACTGGCGTCCACGGGCGGTTTGCTGGAGGTTTGGTTGATCGCGTCGATGCGGCTGGAAAGCGCGGCGTCGTCGATGCTGATCGTGGTGGAATAGCTCTGGTTCGCGCCGCCGACAAGCGCCTGCTCGATGACCTCGTTGAGGTTGGAGGAGGCGTTCATGTCCGGACCGGTAATCGTCGCGTTGAGCTCGCTTGCGGAGAGCGTGATGGCGATGCGGTCGAGGAACGTGGATTCGTTGGCCTCGAGCTGCGGGCGCACTTCGTCCACGGTCTTGCCGGAGACATCCATGCCGTTGATGGCGACGCCGCTGCGGAATTTTCCGTTCTCCAGATCGGCAACGGCAGGCTCTGAGCAGCTTTTCACCAGCACGAGCACGGCAACGACGATGAGCGCGAGAAAGCCAAGGCTCATTCCGCCGAGGATCATCTTGCGTTTGCGTGCCTTGGCGCGGCGCGCACTGGCACGCTTGGCGGATGCCTGCGCGGCGGTGCGGTTCGGCGCCTGATAATATTCCATCTGGCCGTTTGCGGCTCTCACGGGGCGGCTGTCCGAGCGGTCAGCCGGGCGGCTGCCGCCCTGGCGGGTGGTCTTGGTTGTGTCGGGCAATCCCGAGTATTTTTCGTACATGGCGATCCTTTACCGTCAACTGCATTTTGCATGCTGAAAAGCACACATTCCTTATTATACACGTTATGGAAATTTCAGGCAACCGTTTCAACTGCGCACAGCGTGCAAAGCGAAACAATTCCGTGAAGAAACGGTATCGTTTACAGAAACTTTTTAAAAAGCATGGCGCGCGCAAACAAATGTTGACAAAGGAAAAAAGACAGCTATAATATAAATGAACACGTTCATTTAAAAGGAGGTGACGCATCTGCGAAAGAAAGATACCGAGCTGCGCAAGAAATTGATTCTATGCGCAAGCCGCATCGAATGCACGGAAGGCGTAGACGCGATCAATATTCGCAGGCTGGCCGCTGAGACAAATATTGCGGTCGGCACGGTGTATAACTATTTTGACAGCAAGCAGGAAGTATTGCTTGCACTGACAGAAGACTTCTGGGTCACGGCGTTGGACCAGATGCACAGTAGCATCACACAGGCACGTTTTTCCGACCAGGTTGGGCAGATCATCGAGTTCCTGCGCGGAAAGATGAACGACTGTGCGGAGATTCTGATGAAAAGCCTGCGCGAAGACGCGGCAACCGGACGAATCCGCATGGCGGCGACGCAGCGTGTGCTGCATCAGGCGCTGGTTGAGCGGCTCATGCAGGATCGTGCCATTCGGGCGGACGCATGGGACGCAACATTGACGCGCGAATCCTTTGCGGAGTTTGTGCTCTCGCACATCATCCTGTTAATGCAGCGCAAGGACGCGGACACGGAAACCTTCCTTAGAATCATCGAACGCATACTATACTAAAGGAGAAACATTATGGCACAGGCATTGGCAGAGTCGATTTTCGACGTACTTTATTTGACATTCGCAATCTTCATCGGCATTTTTCTGATCGTGAAGGGCGGCAAAGGCTCGCTCGTTCAGAAGTTTGGCATTATGGCGATCGTGCTCGGCGCGGGCGACTCGTTTCATCTGGTTCCGCGCGCGCTTGCGCTCTGGACGACCGGACTGGAAGCAAACGCAGCCGCGCTCGGCATCGGAAAACTGATCACGTCCGTAACCATGACGATCTTTTACCTGATTCTGTACTACATCTGGCGGGAACGCTATCAGATTCAGGGCAGAAAAGGTCTGACCGTCACCATGTGGGTGCTTGCCGCTCTACGCGTCGCGCTCTGCGCATTCCCGCAGAACCAGTGGCTTACCTATCATCAGCCGCTGCTCTGGGGCATCCTGCGCAATATTCCGTTCGCCATCATGGGTATCCTGCTGATCGTCCTCTTTGCGCAGGAAGCAAAGCGCGCGAATGACCGCGTCTTCAGCTTCATGTGGCTTGCGATCACGCTCTCCTTCCTGTTCTATCTGCCTGTCGTGCTGTTCGCGGAGGTGTTTCCGCTGGTCGGCATGCTGATGATTCCCAAGACACTTGCGTATGTCTGGATCGTCGTGATGGGGCTGAATCTTTACCTGCAGACGAAAAAACAGCAATCCTAACATAACGGGAAAAGGAGAAAGACAATGATCAAACGATATTTCAACGCCTCGATCGCCTACGCGAGCCTTGCGCTTGCAGGCGGCGTCTTCTACCGCGAGTTCACCAAATTCGCTGAATTCAGCGGCAAAACCAGCCTCGCGTTTCTGCACACACACTATTTCATGCTCGGCATGTTCTTCTTCCTTGCGCTCGCGCTGATGGAGCGGTCGTTCGCGTTCTCCGCACAGAAGGGCGTCAAAGGATGGCTTACCGTCTATCATATCGGCCTCAACATCACCACCGCCTGCCTGCTGCTGCGCGGACTCGCGCAGGCGACGGAGACGGTTCTTTCGCCCGCGCTGGATGGCTCCCTCTCCGGCGTCGCCGGAATCGGGCACATCCTGCTTGGCTCTGGCATCATCGCTCTGCTGATTCTGATCCGCAGGAGCGCGGTCAAGGCGCAGGCGTAAGCAAAACAAACGGCACACAAAAAGCGCGGCTCAAGCCGCGCTTTTCGCATTCTTTCGTTCAACCCTGGTTACTGCTGGCGCAGAGGCAGAACGGATGCCCGTCCGGATCAAACAGGGTTACAAACTCTTCGGTCTCGTCGCCGAACTGCGCGACAGAGAGGCGCGCGCCGAGTCGGATCGCCTCCTCGACCGCGAGACGCACATCCGGCACTTGATAGTCAAAGTGGATCTGCTTTTGCTGCTTTCCAGGCTCTTCCGGCCAGACGGGCGGCACAAAATCGTCCTCGGACTGAAACAGGTACACCAGTCCTGCTTCGCTGATCAGCGCGGGCCTGCCGAAGAGCACCTCCCGCCGCCAGCCGAGCAGGGACTCGTAGAAGGAGCAGAGATGTTCATCGTCCGAACAGTCGATCATCACGTTGCCGAAGCGAATACCATCGATCATAAAATTGAACTCCTTTGAAGTATGTTCTGAAATAGCGGAAGATGACCTTGGACAGTCATCACATAGTTCATTGAATCGGATACAAGTATTTTAACACATCGTACATGGTATACTGAAATCAAATTCTGTCGAGAGGGAGAACGCGCGTGAAGAGATATTCTATATTTCTATTGCTGTTTCTTTTGCTGGCCTCCGGCTGCGCGGCAAAGGCACCTGCTGCGGAGGAGACCGCCTTGCCGGACGGCGTTTCCGCCGCGACGATGGAGCGCTACCGCGAAGGCGAGCTCATGGAATACAACGGAGAAAAGCTCGACCCCGCGGTCGGCCCGCGTGACAACTCCATCAAAGGCGTTCAGCAAGTCGATATTTCGACATACCAGCTGACCGTGGACGGCCTAGCCGACGAACCGCAGACGTATACATACGACGATGTGCTCGCCATGCCGAGCGAGGAGCGGCTCATCCGCCTGTACTGCGTGGAGGGATGGAATGCCAACATCCTCTGGCAGGGGGTTCCGATGAAGACGCTGATTGAGAGCGCAAAGCCCAAGGCCGAAGTGAACACCGTCATCTTCCACGCTGTGGACGGCTACACGACGTCGCTGCCGCTAAAGGAGATTCTCGACGGCAATCTGATGCTTGCTTACAACGCAAACGGCATCGCCCTGCCGCCGGAGATGGGCTATCCGTTCATCTTTGTTGCAGAAGAAAAGTGGGGCTATAAATGGGCGCGTTGGGTCAACCGCATTGAGCTCTCCTCGGATGAAAGCTATCAGGGATACTGGGAGAGCAACGGCTACAGCAACGACGCGGACCTCGGAAAACCGTCGTTCGGCTAATGAGTAATACAAAAGGAGAGCCGGTCGCTCTCCTTTTTTGCGCAGTCTTTATTTGTAGATCAGTATATCCTCCATCGGCTGCCGCGCTTTCGCGCGGTGCGGCTCTTGTGCACGGTAGCCGAACGAAACCATCACAGAGACACCGAAGTGCACCGGATCGAAAACGCCTTCACTTACGAGCAGCTCGTCCACCTCGCGCCGCTGGAATCCTTCGATCGGGCAGGAGTCGATGCCGAGGAACGCGGCAGTCGTCATCATGTTCGCAAGAGCGATATACGTCTGCTTGCTTGCCCAGTCAAACATTGCGCGCTCGCTCTCCAGAAGCGTAAAATCCTGTTCCTGAAACACCCGGTATTTTTCGCGGCGTTGCTGCTCGACTTCCATCGGACTGTGTTGAATCTCTCGCATCATGTGCGTGATAAAATCCGAAGAAGAGATCATATCCGTTGTTTTCCGCGCGAGCAGGATCACAAACCGGGCGGCTCCGTTGAGGCTGTTCTGCGCGCCCCAGGCGAGCGGATAGAGCTTCTGCTTGAGCGATTCGTCGGTGAGGATGACAAGCTTCCAAGGCTCAAACCCGAAGGAGGAGGGAGAGAGCCGCGCGCACTCCAGTATGGTGTTAAAGTCCTCCTGCGAAACGGTTTTCTTCGGATCAAATTTCTTGCAGGCGTGGCGAAAACGGAACACGTCGAGGATTTGCTCGTTGCGGGATTTTTGCTCCATGGTGACCTCCGGAAGATGAAAATGATACGATCTGATCATACCACGCGCCCGCTGCATTGAAAAGTAGGCGTTAGGCTTCCGCGAACGATTTGGTGATGGCCGATCAATCAGTTGCTCAATTGATCTGATACGAGGTTTCGACCGCGACGTTACCCCTGATCGCGATCCAGACAGGGGAGATGAGTTCCGCCTGATGCATTACTTTGTCCATGTCCTCCGGGGTGACGTCTGCGGACGCAACCTGCACGTGGAACATGATTTTCTTAAGCGAAAGCGGCTGCTCGTTCCGCTCGCCTTCCGCGCGGACGGAGTATTCGACGACATGCTTGCCGAGGCGGAGAAGAAGACCGACGACTGCGGTGCTGACGCAACCGGAGAAGGTCATCACAAGCGCTTCAAGTCCCGCGAGTCCTTCGCCAAGTCCCAGCGGCGGGGTATAGTCAAACGGTACGGGTATCGCGGGATGATCCGCGCTGACGGTCTCGAAATGCACGTTCCCCTTCGTGCGCTTCAGCTCTACTACGATGTTTTCCATAATTGATCCCCCTGTCAAATGAATCGCACACAATAAAATGCGCTACCCCTAGTGTAGCGCAATGCAATAGATAGTCAAGTATTGATTGAGCGTTTGAGATGTTTTGTATTAATCAGTTTGAACAGCTTTATGTATATTATTGCGTGAGCATGATTGAAAAGGAAACAATCCATAATGATTATGATTTCAAATTCATAATGCCTACCATGATATTATGTAATTCATTGCTGAGCTTTTCAAGAAACCAAATATCGCAAGATTTGATAGACCCATTATTTTCATCGAATAAGTATCTCCAATTATCAAAAATATTCGCGTTATTCGCGAGCATCTCGCGAAAAGTTGATACTGTTATACTTATACGATGCTCAAGCATTTTTCGCTCCTGAGGGTTGTGATTTCTTTCAAGAAAAGCAATGTACCGTTTCTTTTGCTCTATTTGCTGCTTTTTAACCATTGAATCAGGAATTTTCGTTATAATTTCAGACTGAATTTGTAAAGGCAAAGCATTGAACAACTTATCTAATCTGTGACCTAAATCTTTAAGCTCGGATTTTGATATGTTTCTATTGTAGTATGTTATTATTGCTTTCATATACAACTCACACGAGAAAGCAATATTAACTAAGAATGGACTTGAATATGGGGCAATCGGCCACTTTTCAGGTTCAGAGAATAAGAGCATTCCAACATCATGAAACGCTCGAGCGTTTGAAGCAATTTCTTTGTAATCGTAAGGCATTACAAACTCCCGATTCAAATCATACCAGTATTATAC
>DATMYE010000014.1:0-1192 GCA_035561095.1 Clostridia bacterium
TGCCGAGGAACTTCCGGGCCAAAGCGATGATGGCCTTGCCGGCTCCCCGCCGCGCTTTGACTTGTTCGTAGAACCGCTTCAGGTACGGACTGTGGTTGGCCGCAATCAGCGCCGACTGCACCAGCGCTGTTCGGCCCAGCTTCGTTCCTCGTTTGTGAATCCGGCCACTGCGTTCGGTTTCATTCGAGTTCGCTACGCGGGGCACGATGCCGAAGTAGCTTGCCAGGCGGCCTTCATCGCCGAAGTCGTTCACGTCCCCGATTACGCTCAACAGAATTGCGCCGGTGATCTTGCCAATCCCCTTGATGCTCGACAGGCCTTTGTGGCCCTCCAGCTTCGAGCCTTCCTCGCCAATCGTCTTCTCCAACTCCGCAATGCTCTTGTTCAGGCTGCGGATCTGCTCCACGATCACCCGCAGCTCGATCCGTACGATCTCGTCAAAGGGCAGCTCCAGCACTTCGTTGAGCATTTTCTCGCTCCCCAGGGCTTCCTTGGCCAGGTTCAGCCCGCGCGCGCTCAGGATATTGTTGATCTTGTTCTTGAGCGCCGTGCGCAGTTTCACTAGAGTGTCGCGCGTCTGCGTCAGACTCGCCAACTGCCCGTGCTCTTTATCCTTCATGCGCACCTCCGGCAGCATGTTCTTCGACAGGTACAGCGCCAGTGCTCGCGCGTCGTGCGGATCGGTTTTCTTCACCGACTGGCGGATCACCTTGAACTGGTTTGTGTTCACCACCACCACGCGCGCCACATGGGGGGCCACCGCATCGTAAAACAACCTCGTGTTGCCCGTGATTTCCACTGCGATCTCGTCGCTCGGCCGCAGCTTCTTCACGAACTTCCCCAGATCCTCCAGCTCCCACTCGGTCACGTACGCGCGCTCGTTCTCCAGCCGGACGCAGCACGTGAACCGGTTGCGGTGCAGGTCGACGCCGATATATCGCTTTTGCATGCCTCTCTCCTGGTTGCTTGATCTTCCAGGTCGAGTAGACGTACTTTACGGCGGTCACCATACTCCTATTCGAGGTCGCTTGCGCGCCTCACGATGACGTCCAATCCACAGGTCTGACCAATCTCCTTTACGGGGTCCATGCCCCATGAACTGTATCCAGCCTGGGACCTGTCTACTCCGGAAGTCGCCTTCCGGAGCTTACCGCCGACCGTAGGGCCATGAGACATTCATCTCATCTCCTTT
>DATMYE010000015.1:0-1028 GCA_035561095.1 Clostridia bacterium
CTCCCGAGCTTGCTGTCTAGCGCTCGCCTATTGTGATGGTCGAGCAAGGTGAAGAATCATGCACTCGCTGCACAGAATTCATGCAGCGACGTTAAGGGCGTGCGTGTAATCGCGTACTATCGTTTCAGTAATGGCATGCGAAAATCTCGCGAGATTATGCGAGGGTAGCGACAGCATCCGCAGGGTATCCGGGAGTATCGATGCAACAGATTGGTCATGTAATCGGAAGCCGGATTGACCCGGCGTTCTCAGGGAAGCTCCACGACCTTGAGCATCGTGGCGCGGTCGACATCGTCGTGATCCCGTCCGCAGATCTGTCGCGGCGCCGTTTGCGCGCAACGACACGCGGTGGCCTTGAGCTTGCAATTGCGCTGCCGCGTGACGAGAAGCTCTATGATGGAGCTATTTTGCTTTTGAACGACGATCATGCGGTCGTCGTGAGAGCCGCCACCGAACGGTGGCTGCGGTTTAAACCGATATCTACTGCTGATGCGGTTGAACTCGGCTATCACGCGGGCAATCTGCACTGGCGTGTCCGCTTCGACGGTGCGTGCCTTCTGGTTGCGCTCGAAGGCCGTCCTGAAGATTACATGGTTCGTATCGAGCCGATGATTGCCAGCAAGCGCGTCCATGTCAGCATCCTGGATGGCGATAACGCAGATGTGCATCGTCATGATCACGATCATCATGGCCATCGCCATCATCACCACGATCACGGCCATCACCACCACGGCGGCTTGGATCAGTAGTCGTGTTGCAACTCCTCAAGACCATCTGGCAATCTGACGGCACGTTTCCCAGCGGATCGTTTGCATTCTCCTACGGCGTGGAAGGTCTCGTCGCCATGGGAGCAGTATCCGATCGGGACACGCTCTCCGATCTCACAAAGACGATTTTGCAGCAGCGGTGGGCGCCGTTCGATCGCATCGCCCTTGTTCAGTCTTTCCGTGCACGGGGTGATCTCGCGCAGATCATACGGATCGACCAGGAAGTCGAAGCCGCGACGTTCGGCGAAACGCAACGGGATG
>DATMYE010000016.1:0-168638 GCA_035561095.1 Clostridia bacterium
GGATAAGGATTATTTGCAACCAGGCGAGAGCATGAATTTAATTCTCAATTTTAGTAATCCAGATACCTCTCAAGATGCCAATTTTGTTATCGACTATAAAACCATAAGAAATGTAAATCATTCGCAAGGGTTTCATGCAAATATTACGTGGCATCTAGATAGAACGAATTTTACCCTCTTTCGTTGAATTTCGGGCATAAAATAAATCCAGTAGCGAAGAGTCTAATTGAGATATTCATTAGCATCGCAACATTTTCTGTCATGGAATTATTGTGCACTATCGTTTAGTTTACAACTTATTTCCAATTTATCCCTTGTCGAATAATGTGTCTTTCTACACGCAAAACCAATTGCCACCTCTTGCTTTAGCGTTGACGATCCCTTTTTTATTTAATGACAGAAATCGAGTTTTTTCAAACATAGTGTATTTCCACAGGATTGCTATTTATAACATATGAGCAGTCATGTATCCCGACGTTATGAGTTGTTACTCTGTGACCTTGGTAACAGTTCTCAGCCAGAATGCGTGATACTGTCTATTTGTAAACAGTTAAGTGTCTCTCGTTTATAAAAAATCGGCGATTGAACGCCCGCCATCAGACCCAAGTTGCCTTCCGGAGGCGCAACATGAAACAGCAAGCCGCTGATCTTCCGACAATCCTATTTGAAAGTCAACCCGCCTTTGAAGAGTGGTTAAAGAACAATACCTCCTCTTTGGGCGTCTGGCTGCAGCTTGCGAAGAAGAACTCCAGCGTCACATCCGTCACCTACGATGAAGCGGTGGAAAGCGCGCTTTGCTATGGCTGGATCGACAGCCAGAAGAAAGCCTTTGACGAGAAAACGTGGATACAAAAATTCACCCCTCGAGGCGCGAAAAGCTACTGGTCAAAGGTCAACACGCAAAAGGCGGAGGCACTCATCGCAAGCGGACGCATGACACCACATGGACTGAGGGCAATCGAAACCGCCAAGCAAAACGGAAACTGGGACAACGCCTACACTGCGCAAAGCATCGCAACCCTGCCGGAGGATTTCGCGGCAGAGCTTCAACAAAACACAAAAGCCAAATCTTTTTATGATTCCCTGAACAGTCAAAATAAATACGCGATTATCTTCCGCCTCCAGCACGCAAAAAAGCCGGAGACTCGAACAAGACACATCGCGCAGTTTCTTGATATGCTCGAAAAGGGAGAGAAGATTTACCCCTGACTGGACGAAACGCGTGGATGCGCGTGAAACGCCGATTTCGGAAATACTCGTTGGAGAAGGATGCAACACATGCGCAATACACGAAGCCTGCTGTACTACCCCAAGGAGCTTGCCCGTAGAATTCTGCCGCCGGAACTGCTATCAAAACGATATTTCCGGCAGCATCTGGGTTATTCGTTACATCTGCGCAACCCGCAATCGTTCAACGAGAAGCTGCAGTGGCTGAAGTTGTATTACTATCCGCAAAGCCCGCTTGCGATACAGTGCACCGATAAGTATGAGGTTCGCCTATATTTGAGTGAAATCGGGCTGGACGACTGTCTGAACACCCTGTACGGAGTTTGGGACAATGCGGAAGACATCGATTGGAACAAGCTGCCGGAGCAGTTCGCCATGAAATGCACGCACGGATGCGAATTCAACATCATGTGCAAATCAAAAGCGGAGCTGGACACGGCGAAAGCCACAAAACAACTCCATGCTTGGCTCAAGATCAAGTTTGGATACTTTCTCGCGGAACCGCACTACAACAAGATCAAGCCGCGGATCATCGCAGAGAGGTATCTGGGCGAGAACATCGTCAACTACAAGTTCTTCTGCTTTCATGGCGAGCCGCTGTTCATGTATGTCGTGCAAGGTTCCGGAAAAGAGAAACGATTGACCTGTTATGACATGAACCAGCGGGAGCTGCCCTACAAGCAGCACTTTCAGCCGGTCATCGAAACTCTGGAAACGCGGGACAAGTTTGAGGAGATGACGAGGATCAGCAAAAGCCTCTCCCATCCGTTCCCCTTCGTCCGGGTCGATCTGTACAAGATCGACGGCAAGATACTCCTGGGAGAAATGACATTTACCCCGTCCGCCGGATTTGAAAGCTTTTTTCCGAAGGAATATGATCAGAAGCTGGGAGCATATTTAACCCTCGAATACCCGTCGGAAGTCCCCGAACTCCTGCATTTCAGTCAGGTTTGATCGCAAGGCACTTGACCAAACCGGTTATACCGGATGAATCGGATCAAAAGCGATAAGGAAGTGTGAAGCATATGAAAGCAGCTCTTGTTCTCATCGATATCCAGAAGGACTATTTCCCGGGCGGGAATCGCCCGCTGTTTCAGCCGGAGTCCGCAGCCGGCCACGCAAAGACGCTGCTGGAGTACTTCCGGCAAGAGGGACTGGATGTGTTTCATATCCAGCACATCAGCACAAAGGCGAATGCGGCATTCTTTCAGCCCGATACCGCGGGAATTGAGATTCATCCGCTGGTTTATCCGCTTGCTGCGGAAACGGTTTTCGTCAAGCATTTCCCCGATTCATTTCAGGAAACAGGCTTGGAGCAGGCGCTGCGGGAGAGACAGATTGACACCCTCGTCATCTGCGGGATGATGAGCCATATGTGCATCGATACGTCCGTTCGCGCGGCGAAGCGACTGCAGATTAACGTGCTTCTGGCGGAAGACGCCTGCACGACCCGCGAGTTGAGCTGGCGCGGCACACAGATTCCCGCAACTACGGTTCACCAGACTATGATGGCTTCGTTGGATGGTTCGTTTGCGCAGGTGCTGCCGACAGAAGAGATTCTGCGGCATCTGACGAACGAGCAAAACACATAAATAGACCGAACACGTTTCAACAAGGTTCGTGGCATTTTCAGAGATCCGGTAGACTATTTGGCGGAATGTCACGAACGCATGCTCATCTACCGTGAGCAAAATCGATGATTCATTGAATCAGAAAAGGAGGATTCCTATGAAACAGGTCAAGTGGGGCATTGTCGGAACCGGCAATATCGCAAACCAGTTTGCGCAGGGGCTGCAGCTCGTTGAAAACGCGCAGATATACGCGGTTGCATCCCGCAGCCTCAACAGCGCAAAAGTGTTTGCGCAGTCGTTTGATATTCCCAAATACTACGGCAGTTACGAAGAGATGGCGAACGATCCTGAACTGGATATTGTATATATCGGAACCCCTCATCCGCAGCACTACGAAAACGTCATGCTGTTTCTGGAGGCGGGACACGCGGTCATCTGCGAAAAACCGCTGGGCGTCAACGCGGCGCAGAGCGAAAAGATGATCGCGAAAGCGCGCGAAAAGAACGTGTTCTTCATGGAAGGCATGTGGACGCGGTTTTTCCCCGCGTTTCAGAAGGCGCAGGAATGGGCACGCTCCGGTTGCCTCGGCGAACCGCGCGTCATGCACGCGGTGTTCGGCTATGACGGCAGCGCGAACAAGGAGCAGTGGCGTTTCCGCCATGATATGGCGGGCGGCGCGCTGCTGGATGTCGGCATCTATCCGCTTGCTGCGGCGTTTGCGATATTCGGCTCCGATCCTGTCAAAATGACCACCTCCGCCTACATCGTAAACGGCGTGGATGAATACAACTCGTTTACGCTGGAGTACGCGGACGGGCGCATGGCGGTTCTGACCAGCGGAATCGGGCTCAAGATGAACAACCACGTCTACATCGCAGGCACAAAGGGCGCAATCAAACTCGGCGAAGGCTGGTGGCACGCGAACAAGGTGGAGTTTATCCCGTCCGGCGAAACCTATATCGGTATCTCCCCTGGGCATGAGGTGTTTGACCTTTCCTACCCCGCAACCGGGTTCCAGTATGAGGCGGCAGCCGTACAGCGGCACTTCCTCGACGGGCGCAAGGAAGCGCCGGAGATGCCGCTGGATGAAACGCTGAAAATCGCGCGGATGCTGGATCAGATCCGGAAAGAATGGAAGCTCGTGTACAAAGAAGACGTGGAATAAGCAAACACCCCCCTTCTCCCGTTGGCAAAAGCACTCTGCCGACAAAGGAAGGGGGTTCTTTATTCCGGGACGATTCGGCACACGAAGATACAAGACTTGACAGAATTCCGTGAACTGTGTATGTTGCAATACAGGAATACTTGGTTAGGAGGGATGATCAAAGTGAGTCCAAATTCCTATACCATCCAACCGCTGACCCCCGAAACATGGGACGATTTTGAGCGGCTCGCACGGCTACACAACGGCGTTTGGGGCGGCTGCTGGTGCATCTGGTTCCATCAGTCAGCCGAGATCAAGCGCGGTACGGCGGAGGAAAACAAAGCCCTCAAGAAAGCACTTGTGCAGCAAGGCCGCGCGCATGCGGCAATCATCTATGACGAAGGCGAGCCTCTCGGCTGGTGCCAGTACGGCTCTCCGCGGGAGCTGCCCGCGATCTATCACAAAAAGGAAGTGGAAACAGCGGATTACGTCTTTCCCGACTGGCGCATCACATGCCTCTTCATCGACAAAAACCATCGCGGCAGGGGCGTTGCAATAGCCGCGGTCGAAGGCGCGCTGGAGCTGATCCGCAAGGCGGGCGGCGGCGTGGTGGAAACTTATCCGCAGCAGACGGAGGGCGCAAAGATTTCGAGTTCCTTCCTCTATAACGGCACGCGATCGCTGTTTGAATCCTGTGGGTTTGAGTTTGTCGCGAATAAGGGCAAGAACCACTGCATCATGAGAATGACAGTTTCATAAAATGCTTCGCGCACTGTGTTCTCGAAATGCCGGACGAAAACGTCTGAGCGAATTGAGCAAATAAAAAAAGGAGCCGTCCGCGACGCTTCTCCTATATTTGGATTGTACCATATTTCTCACTGCAATGACAGCCTGTTCACCGCCGTGTGTTTCGCGTAAAATGAGTGAATCATCCGAAAGGAGCAATTAGCAATTTATGAGTGATTCGAATGATTCCAACATGGCGGCGCCATTGGACGCAGGCCCGTTCTATCACGGCACAAAAGCGGATCTCTGCGTCGGTGATCTGCTGGAACCCGGCTTTCGCTCAAACTACGGCGAGCAGAAGCGGGCAAACTTTCTGTACTTTACCGCGACGATGGACGCCGCCGTTTGGGGCGCGGAGCTCGCGGTCGGCGACCAGCCGGGCAGAATCTATCAAGTGGACCCCACCGGGACGTTTGAAAACGACCCGAATCTGACCGACAAGCGCTTCCCGGGCAACCCGACGCGGTCTTACCGCACAAAAGAGCCGCTGCGCGTTGTCGGCGAGATCACGTCTTGGCAGGGACACCCGCCGGAAGTGCTGCAGCACATGCTGGATCAATTAGCTCAGCTGAAGCGCGAGGGCGTCGAGGCAATCAATGATTGACCCGCAAGCCGGTTCCGGACTGCCGTTTCAAATCGCCAACATGAATATCATTGCGTCGTGAACATCCAAATCAAACAATCATTTGAAGGTACGCACTATGATGAATCACACCCTGATCTACCTCAAAGAGCAGAAATATATGGGCATCTCGACGAAGATCTACTTTCGCGAACACAACACCATCGACTTTAAGCGGCTGCAGCAGGATGTTGCCCGCGCGGAGATTCCGAACCTCGATCCCGGCGAGCGGTTTCTGTCGATGGATTCCGATTTTCGGACGGACAGTTTCCGCTATACTCCGCTTGTGCCCGTGACCGCGTTTGAAGGCGATACGTTCGCCCGATACACGAGGCCGGAGGGCGAATACTATTGCTTTGAGGTGTCTCTAGCCGAGCTCGGCCCACAGTGGTTTCAGGAGTGCTATGTGTATATGGAGCGCAACCGCATGCACATCGACCACACGTTTGACCTCGAATATTACCCGGAAGACTACCTCACCGCGCTGATGAGCGAAGGATTCCGCTTACAGGATCAGAACATCAGCCTGCTCTTTCGAAAGGTTGCGGGCGGCGCAGACGACGAACCGGAACTGGAACGCTTGGGAGAATAAAAATGAATCAGGAACTTTTGAACTATTCCGCGGCTTTTAAAGAACTGGATAAGCAGATTTGCATGCGATTGACAGAGTTGATCGAGCAGCATCTGCCGCAGGCGAAGGGAAAAATCTGGCACGGCAGCCCCGTGTGGTTTCTCGAGGAAAACCCTGTCGTCGGCTACAGCAAACTGAAGGATCACGTGCAGCTGCTCTTCTGGAGCGGTCAGTCGTTTGAAGAAGCTGGCCTGTCCCCTGTCGGCAAACACAAGGCTGCGGAGGCGGTCTATACTGATCCTGCGCAGATCGATCCGTCGCTGGTCGCAGGTTGGCTCCGCAAAGCCGAGCAGATTCAGTGGGACTACAAGAACATCGTCAAACGAAACGGCGAGCTGATCCGGTTGAAGTGAGCTCCTCGCGCTTTATTCCCAAAGAACGGATTCCCTATCCATGCAAATTGATTTGCGGAGGCTGAAACGATGAGAAAACTGATTGGGCAGATCCATATCTCTCTGGATGGTTTTGCCGCCGTTCCGTCCGGCGATCTAAGCTGGATTCGCGTTGACGAGGAAATTTTCGACGATACGCTGACGATGACAGACCGCGCGGACGCCGCGATCTACGGACGCAAGACATACGGTATTATGGAGGAATACTGGCCGACCGCACCGGGCCAGCCAAACGCCTCGAAGCACGACAAAGAACACGGCGCCTGGTATGCCGCGGTCGATAAATACGTCATCTCGAACACGCTGCATGATGCGAAATCAAAGACGACCATCATCCGCGGCGATATCGCTGCGCAACTCTCCGCGATCAAAGCGCAGCCCGGCAAGGACATCCTTCTATTCGGAAGTCCGTCAACCGCGCAGACATTGCTGCGCATGAATCTTGTGGATGAGCTCTGTCTGCTCGTCAATCCGATTCTGCTGGGAAGCGGCATGCCGTATTTCAAAGACATCGGAGCGCAGAAACGTCTCCGGCTGATCGAATCCCGCGCGTTCAGTGCAGGTGTCGTGAAGCTCGTGTATCAGGTTCTCATGTAAGTTTTTTTCGAACAAAAGAAACCATATCACGGCCAACTTTGGCTGTCTGATGGAGCTATATGGAAAATAAGGACGTCTTTCAGGAGATCATACGCGATTACGAAGCAGCTCGTCCGGGCTATCCGGACGAACTGTTTTGCGATATAATCAATTTTGCAGGACTCTCTCCGCAGGCGAAGCTGCTGGAGATCGGCGCGGGCCCGGGACAGGCGACGGAATCCTTCGTGCAGCGCGGGTTTGACATCACCGCACTGGAGATTTCGGAGAAGCAGGTTTCGTTTTTGCGGGAGAAGTTCGCGGGGTACTGCAACTTCCGCGCAGTCTGCTCCACGTTTGAAGATTTTGCATGCAGCGACAGTTCGTTTGACCTTATCTTCTCCGCGACCGCGTTTCACTGGGTTCCGCCGGATGTCGGCTACCCGAAGGCGTATCGGCTGCTGAATCGCGGCGGCGTGATCGCGGTGTTCTGGCACCTTGCGTCGATCGTCGAACCCAAGACCGAATTGCAGCAGCAGATACGCGCGGTCTATCAGGCGCACGCGCCGCAGCTCGACGACTACCTGACGGATGCGGAAGCGGAAGCGCTGCATCAGCGGAGGCTCGCGGAGATTCAAACCGGTCAGCTGTTTCGATCTCCCGTCGCAAAGTTCTATCATTGGGACGACGCGTACCCGACAGAGCGTTACCTCCGCCTGATGAACTCGTATTCCGACTTTCATTCGATCTCTCCCGCCAGCCGTCGCACGATCATGAACGAGGTTGCGGCTCACATCGATCAGGCCGGAGGCGTTGTCCGGATTCCGCAGGAAGTGCGGCTGTATCTGGCGAAGAAACCGTGACATGCCGCGGATAGAGTGGTTTTTGCATTCAATTTCTCTGCTAGATACGAACCATATGTTCAGTCAGGCAAGGAGGACATAGCAACTCGATGGCTCTGTTGCATATTTTTGTGGTTGGCAGTTCTCTCGCGCTGCTCTTTACAGTGCTCTTCTATGCGCTTCGCAACCTCGATATCCCCGGATCAAAAGCATACGCGCTCCAGATTGTATTCGTTACGATCTGGTCGATTGGCTCGCTCCTGGAGATGGTCTCCGTCACGGAGCAGGCCATGCTGTTCTGGCGAAACTTCGAGCAGATCGGTGTGTTTCTGCTGCCTGTCGCCTGTGTATACTTTGCAATCGACTACGCGGGCTACGACAAGCTCAAGAAATTTCTTCCGTTTTTGCTGATCATCCCGATCGCCGCCATCATTCTGATCTTCACCGACTCCTACACGCACCTGATGCGAACGGGTTACACCGTAACCTACAATAAACTCTTCGGCAACGCCGTGTCGGTCGATCAGACGCCGCTTGGCGTCATGCTTGTCGCCTACAACTATGTGCTGGTATTCATCGCGTTGATCACGCTGTTCGTCTTCTCACGGCAGATCGCAAGAAGTCAGCGCGGTCAGGTGCTGCTGGTGCTGTTCGCGACGGCGCTGGTGTTCATCCTCGCGTTTTTCAAAACCGCATTTCTAGAAGGAACGCAGATCAATCTGCCGATTGTATTGATCTATTTGCCCGGCAGCCTGATCCTCTTCTACAACCTCTACCGAAACAAATTCTTCCAGCTCACGCCGATTGCACGCGAAAAGGTGTTTGACGTCATCGAGGTCGGCATCATCGTCACCCACAACAAAGGCGTCGTCACCGACATGAACCCCTACGCGCGCAAGATCATGCTCTCCTGCATGGGGTTGGCGCAGTCGCCGGCCGGCGCGCATGTGCGCGACCTCTTTCCGGCGTATCCGGAGTGGGTAACGCTCATGCAATCCTGCACGAGCGGCAGCCTTGAGCTGGTGATCGAAGCCGCGGAACCCTGCTATATCGAAGTTCGCGTGTTCCCGCTGCAGTCCAACAGTGGGCGACCCATCGGCGCTGTGACGCTGCTGCGCGATATGACCCAGCTGCGCATGCAGGAGTTCGCGCTCCGCACGCGCGCGGAGACGGACTTTTTAACCTCGCTGATGAACCGTGACAGCTTCCTCAAGGAGTTTGACAATCTGCTGCGAGATCATGACGCCGACGGGAGGCCGTTCAGCGTACTGATGATGGATCTGGACAAGTTCAAGATAATCAACGATACCTACGGACACGACGCCGGAGACCGCGTGTTGAAATCTGTTGCAGACGTGCTGAAAACCACGCTGCGGCAGAATGACGCAATCGCCCGCATCGGCGGCGACGAATTCGCCGCGGTGCTGCCCAATGTCGACAAAGCGGGTGCTGCCGAGATCGCGGATCGCATCATCAAGGCGGCGGCGGAGCAGCTTGTCGTCATCGATCCGCAGACGAGTATTCCGCTCAGGCTCAGCATCGGCATCTGCGACAACAGCGTAGTCAGATCGGCCGATGATATGCTCAAGCAGGCAGACAAGGCGATGTACATCGCCAAGAGCAAGCCGGAAAAGCACAACGCATGTTAAGGGAACAATACATTCCCTGTTGACTTGTTTCACACCACATATAGCGTTACGATAAGAGAAAAAATTAGACGAAATGTTCGCAGAAAGACAGGAGACCACCCATGATTAAGAATCAATGGTATGCCGTGCTCAGCTCCAAGCAGGTCAAAAAGAACCGTATGATCGGCGTCACCCGCCTCTCGCAGAAGCTGGTCTTCTGGCGTGACGACGCGGACAACGTTTACTGCATCTTCGACAAATGCTGCCACAGAGGCGCATCCCTCTGCACGGGCAAGCTCGTCGAGAACCACGTCGAGTGCCCGTTCCACGGGTTTTTATATGATGGCAGCGGCAAGGTTGCGTGCATCCCCGCGAACGGGAAAGCCGCGAAGGTCGCGGACAACTACCGCGTAAACGCCTATCCCGCGCGCGATGCCTACGGCTTCATCTGGGTCTGGTACGGCGATGCGCTTGCGGAGCTGCCGGAGATTCCCTTCTTTGACGAACTCAAGACAGGCTTCACCTATGGCGAGTTCTCCGAGAACTGGAATGTGCACTATTCCCGCGCGATCGAAAACCAGCTCGACGTCGTGCATCTTCCCTTTGTGCACAAGACCACCATCGGGCGCGGCAACAAGACGCTTGTCAACGGCCCCGTCGTCAAGTGGGACGGCAACCGCATGACGTTCTATGTGAAGAATGCGCTCGACGAAGGTCAGCGCCCGCAGAAGCCGAACGAAATCGAAAACTTTGAGAAGCTCTTCCACCTGCAATATCAGGTGCCGAACATCTGGCAGAACATCATCGGAGATAACGTGCGCGTTTTTGCGGCGTTTGCTCCGGTGGATGAGGAGAACACGCATATCTATCTGCGCTTCTACCAGAACTTCATGCATATGCCTGTGCTCAAGCAGTTGGTCAATGCGCTCACCACCGTTTCCAATAAGGTTATCCTCCATCAGGATCGCAGGGTTGTGCTCACGCAGCTGCCGAAAAAGAGCGAGTTTTCGATGAAGGAGAATCTCGTGCAAGGCGATCTGCCGATTCTGGAATACAGAAAACGCAGAGACCAGCTTAAGCGCGCGAATGAAACCGCGGAATCATCCAAATAATCTTAAACGGAATCGTGGAGGATCGGATGCACAAGAAACGCGCGCTCCTGACATGCATCCTCTGCTGTATGCTTCTTTCTAGCTGCGCGCGCACCGCGGCTCCGGCTGTGCAATCCCCCGCGCCCTTACCCGAAACCCCCGCGCCGACCGCAACGCCAAGCCCCACACCCACCGCGACGCCCACACCGGAACCGACGCCGTATATTGGCCCTCCGGCAGGGTATGTGCTGCGGTTTGCGGATGAGTTTGACGAAAGCGAAATCGACGAGAACATTTGGGGCTTTGAGATCGGTCCCTGGCCTTACAACAAAGAACTTGAGAACTATCAGCGGGAGAACGCCTGGATTGAGGACGGCGCGCTCGTGATCGAAGCGCGCGAGGAAGACATAGGCAGCCGCCGCTATACCTCCGCGCGGCTGACCACGCAGGACAAGCTCGACTTTACCTACTGCTATCTTGAGGTGCGTGCGGCGACCCCGACGGCGCGCGGCACATGGAGCGCCATCTGGCTGCTGCCGAGCGACCTTCGTTACGGCGGATATCTGCGCTCCGGCGAGATCGACATGCTTGAGCGCGTAGGATATGACGCGGGGCTCGTTCACGCGACCATCCACACGCAGGCAAACAACTCCGTGCGCGGCAATGCGATCACCGCAAATGCGCAGATTGGAAAACGGAACAGCGGATTTCACGTCTACGCGATGCTTTGGACGGAGTCCCGGATTGTAGTATTACTCGACGGAGTCACGATGCTGACTTATGATCGCGCAGCGGACGCAAAAAGCGATACATGGCCGTTCGACGTTCCATTTCACCTGATTCTGAATCTCGCGGTCGGCGGCAGCTGGGGCGGACAGATGGGCATCGATGACAATGCGTTCCCGCAGCGGATGCTGGTCGACTATGTCCGGCTTTATGCGCTGCCCGGCGCAGACACCGGAATCGAATAAGGTCGCTTTCAGGTTCCGATTCGTTTCTATCCAAATCGGATGACAGGCAAACATTGCTTGAGGAGGATCAAAGATGAATCCAAATCTGTATGCGTTTGATGCCGAGATCAAAAAAGTCCCGGATCTTGACGGTGCATACGTCGAGTTCCCGTTTGATGTCCGGGCGCTTTTCGGAAAAGGCAGAGTTCCGGTGACCGCGACGTTCGACGGCGAGCCGTATGAAGGCAGCCTCGTGCGGATGCAGACGCCCTGCCACATCATCGGCATCCGCAAGGATATCCGTGCAAAGATCGGAAAACAGCCCGGCGACACCATCCGCGTGACGATACGTGAGCGGGTCGCAAAATAAGGAGCGATTCATCGATCGTCCGAAAGGAGAACCGAATGGAACAGACCCCCTTGCGCGTGGCGCAGATCATGGGCATCATGAACAACGGCGGCGTGGAAGCGGTCGTGATGAACTACTATCGCGCAATCGACCGGTCGCGCGTGCAGTTTGACTTCTTTGTCGACGAAGCCTGCTCGTTCCCGCAGTGCGCGGAGATCGAACAGCTCGGCGGGCGCTGTTTTCGCGTGCCGTCCTATACACGCCCGATTCGCTTTATCCGTACATTGACCCGAATCTTCCGGGAAAATAACTACCGCATCGTGCATTCGCAGATCAACACGATGGGCGTATTCCCGTTGTTTGCGGCCTGGCTTGCCCGCGTGCCCGTCCGCATCTGTCACAACCACAGCACCTCGCATCCCGGCGAGCGAAAGAAAAATCTGCTCAAGCATCTGCTGCGACCATTTTCCCGCGTGTTTGCGACGCACTGCTTCGCCTGCGGGGACAAGGCCGCGCGCTGGATGTTCGGCGAGCGTTTGGTGGAGCGCGGCTGCGTCACGGTGATGCCGAACGCGGTCGACCTCTCGCGATTCCGCTTCTCTGCGGAGGCGCGTCAGACGATCCGTGCGGAGATCGGCGCGGGCGAGCACACGCTCGTCATCGGTCACATCGGGCGGTTCACCTACTCGAAGAATCATCCTTTCCTGCTCGAAATCTTCCGCACCCTGCTTCAAACGCATCCCGACGCGTTGCTTCTGCTTGCCGGTGAAGGCGAACTGCTGGAGCATTCGACCGCGCAGGCAAGCAACCTCGGCATCAGTCAGCGGGTGCGTTTCCTCGGTGTACGCGGCGATACCAACCGGCTGTATTCCGCGATGGATCTCTTTTGCCTGCCGAGTTTTTACGAGGGTTTGCCCGTCGTCATGGTCGAAGCGCTCGGAAACGGACTGACCTGTGTCGTGTCCGATCAGGTCACGCGCGAGCTTGACGAGTTTTCGGTTGTCCATCTTGCGTTGGATGCGGGTGCTGCGCGCTGGGCGGAAGTTGTCGCGGATGTGAAACGGGCGGAACATGTGCCGGAAGCGCTTGAGCAGCGGTTCGATGTTTGCCATACCGCAAAACGGCTCCAATCCTTTTATCTGGAACAAGCGTTCAAGTAATTTAAGTAAATCGATTCAGGATGAAATAATAGGAGAATTGCCATGATGATCAAATGGATCACCCTGCACGTGCGGGATTTTGAAACTTCCAAGCGGTTCTATACCGACTATCTCGGCCTGCCGCTGCGGCAGGAGTTTTCGCCGCGGCCGGGCATGTCCATCGCGTTTCTGGGGAAGGAGAACGAGACGCAGCTGGAACTGATCCTGGACGCAAATCTGCAGCTGCCCGCCGTTGCGCCGGGCGCGGCTTCGATCGGCATCCCGTCGAGCCGTTATGCTTCTCTGCTCGAAACGGCGCGCGAAACGGGCATCCTCGCCGGGGAACCCGCGATCATGGGCGGTTACCTTGAGTGCTTCTTCGTTATCGATCCCGATGGAACGCGGATTCAGGTCATCAAGGACGCCCGGTAACGGATTTTCAGCCTGTTCATACACTTGAACACAAAGCGGGGCTTCCACATGCACTTGGAGATCATCGACGGTGAAACGCGGATTGACGACGTAAAGACACTCTTTGCGGAATATGCCGCGTCTCTCGGCATCGATTTGAGTTATCAGAATTTTGGTGACGAGTTCGCCGGCTTGCCGGGAAAATATGCGCGCCCAAGCGGGCGGCTCTATCTCGCGCTGGTCAACGGCGCGCCTGCCGGATGCGTCGCGATGCGAAAGCTCGACACAGCGCGCGCGGAGATGAAGCGGCTTTATGTGCGCGAAGGTTTTCGCGGCGCAAAGGTCGGCCTTGCGCTGACCGAACGGATCATTGCGGATGCGCGGGAGATCGGCTGCCGCGCACTCGTGCTCGACACCCTGAGCACCATGCACCGCGCGCAGGCGCTCTACCGCAGCCTCGGCTTTGTCGAAATTGAGCCGTATTATGACAGCCCGATTCACGGGACGACATATCTGAGCCTGACTCTGTGAAGAATCTTCCGATCGAAAGGAGCGCGTTATGGGCAGCATGACCTTTCAACCAGCCATCAAGGATGTGCTGGACTCGATGCTGTTGCCGGTCTCCATCGTGACAGCGGGCAAGATGTTCGGTCTGCCCGCGTACTACATCGGCAAAAGGCTCTTCGCCTGTGTTTACGAGGATTCGGTCGGGTTGAAGCTCCCCGCTGACCGCGCAGCAATGCTGATCGGTCAGGCGGGCGTCACCCCCTTCGTTCCGATGGGGCGGCGGCAGATGAAAGCCTGGGTGCAGTTATCGCGTGAACATCCGTCGGATTTTCGGGCGGATATGCCGCTGTTTGAGGAATCGATTGCATATGTCGCAACGCTTGATCAGTGATGATTCGCTGCATAGAAGGATTCTCAATCAAAAACCCCGCCTGAGCGGGGTTTTGTTGATTTTATTCTGTTTACTTATTTCTTCCGGTAGCGAATCAGCAAAAACGCTCCCGTAAAAAACTCAAACGGCACGTAGGGCGCGAGCACCGCGGCAGGCACAGATACCCCGAACGTCGCCAGCGGAACGCCGACCATGATCAGCGGTGCGGTCACGATGCCCCAGATCGCGAGCCACTTCGGTAGCGTTTTCGCTTTCATCAGAAGCGAATAGTAGATCACCGCGCCGACGCCAAAGGGTATCATCGCGAGTTCACCTGCGATATGCCGGCAGGAGAGAAGCACGCTGCCGATGTCCGTGAGGCTTGTTCCGCCGGAGGTGATTGATAGTACGCTCGTTTTCAGAAGTGCGACCACGAACACTTGCCCGACGACGACCAGAAACGCCTCGAGCAGATACATGCTGCATGCGATCGCAGCCAACGGTTTGCTGAGCGTCTTGGTCGCTTCGTATAGCAGAATCCCTAGAATGACCACGCAGAATGCCGCTACGATCCAAAGCAGCACGGATAGGTTGGCGAGCGGCAGATGCGCAGTAAGGTTCGACATGCTTGCTGCGGTATTTCCCTTTACCTCCAGCGACTGAAACAGCAGCCCCGCCGTCAGCGGCAAGACGGCCTGCGCGAGCATGATCCAGCCAGTCGCGCGATAAAGCTTGTTTGAATTGGTGACTTGTTCCATGAATTTCCCTCCCATTTTGTTTTGCTTGCATTTTGTTCGTTTTCTTTTTATACTATAGAGTGTAATTAACGAGAATGTCAATACTATTTATACCGAACAGTGTAAATATATTATTTGAGGTGATGCAGCATGGAGCAGCCAACCACGCGCGATAAAAGCAAAAAACGGGCGGCGATACTCGACGGTGCGATCGATGTCTTCATCGAAGCGGGTTACGAGCTCGCGAGCATGGACAGAATTGCGGAGGCGGCAGGCGTATCGAAAAAGACCGTCTACAACCATTTCGGCAGCAAAGAGCAGCTGTTTCAGGCGGTCGTCAGCGACTTTCTGGCGCAACGGCAAACGCGGAAGCGAATCCCCTACCGCGCGGATCAGCCGCTGGAAGAGCAGCTGATCGCGTTTGCGCAGGCGGAGATCTTCCTGATCGATACCCCGCGGCGCGCCGGGCTTTCGCGGTTTCTGACGACCGTTTTTTTGCAGGATTTGGATTATATGCGAGCCACCGTTGCAAAATATCCGCCGAATACCGGCGTTTTTCTGGAGTGGCTCCGCGCGGCGCAAGCGGATCATCAGATACACACGGAAGACCCGGTTCTTGCCGCCCGCGTGTTCTATGCGATGGTTGAAGGGGGAATCACCTATCCCGCGATCTTCTCCAACGGCGTCGACCAACGCGCAATCGAGCCGATACTGCGCGAAATCGCAAAAACATTCCTTGCGCGATACAGCGTATCTGAAATGAAATAACCCAAATCGATTTATGAGGCGATAACTGTATGGAAACGGAATCGAAGAAAAAATGCAGTGCGAAGCACCTGTTCTTACTCACCATGTCCGGCGCGGCTGTCTTCTGGATTGCGTCATTCATCACCTCTCTTTTGCCGATTGCGGCTGAATACCGCGCGGCTTACGACAACTGGAGCATGCAAACGGTTTGGGTCGGCGCGGTGTTCGCGGGTCTTTTGTTTGGATTTCTGGTGAGTTTTTTTCTGCTGAAAGGCGGCAAATCCGCACCTGTCCGGCACCCGCTGCTGCGGGCGGTTCTGTTCAGTCTGTGCGCGCTCGCCGCCGCAACCCTGCTGATTGACCTGCCGCACGCACGGCAGGCGCACGAGAATATGTTGCATTATTTCTGGATCGGCGTTATGTTTAATACGATACGATTTGTACTGCTAGGAACAGCAATCGGACTCGCGCATCGCGTGTTTCGGGTCAATCGATAGCGCACGTACCTTCGTATTTCAGCACGGAACCCTGCACACCAATCCCAAATTCATCAAGGAGGATTTGTTTATGCCGAACATCATTCCCCACCTTTGGTTCGACACGCAGGCAGTTGAGGCCGCCAAATGGTACACGACCATCTTTGAACACTCGAAGATCAACGATATCTCGCAGCTGCACGATACCCCCTCCGGCGACGTGGACACTGTGGACTTTACGCTGGACGGCGTCGATTTTCTCGCCATCAGCGCGGGTCCCTTCTTCACGCTCAACTCCGCCATCTCGCTCATGGTCACCTGCCGCAGCGCGGAGGAGGTCGACCGCCTCTACGACAAGCTCAAGGACGGCGCGTTCATCATGATGCCGCTTGGCGCATATCCCTTCAGCAAGCGATACGTCTGGCTGCAGGACAAATTCGGCCTCAACTGGCAGCTCTGCCTGTTTGAAACTGACGAGATCACGCAGAAGCTCCGCCCGGTGCTGCTCTTCGGCGCTGAGATTTGCGGCAAGGCGGAGGAAGCGCTCACGTTTTACCAAAGCGTCTTTCCCGGCTCTGTGCTCGGCTATGTCAACCATTATCTGCCCGGCGAGGCAGGCGACCCGCGTGCCAAGACCAACTACGCGGAGCTGACGCTGCTCGGGCACCAGTTCGTCGCGATGGATCATGGCATCGGCGGAGACGAGCTCTTCAACGAGGCGTTTTCGTTCATGGTGCTGTGCGATACGCAGGCCGAGATCGACTACTATTGGGAGAAGCTCTCCGCGGTACCGGAAGCGGAACAGTGCGGCTGGCTCAAGGACAAGTTCGGGCTCTCGTGGCAGATCGTGCCGCGCAGGCTCAACGAGCTGCTCTCCTCCGCCACTCCCGAGGAAGCCGCACGTATCACAGAAGCGTTCCTCGGTATGAAGAAACTCGATATCCGTGCGCTGGAAGCGGCGAAGAACGGATAAATTCCATCGATCAAATGAGGTAGCATGAATCTCCTGATGATCAACAGCAGCGGACGCACAGCCGGAAACACAGCGCGCGTGATGGATCTGCTGGAACAGAATCTCACAACAATTGCACGGGAAACGGCGCTCGATCTCACCATCGAGCGCGTTTCTCTGGCCCGGCTTGCGCTCAAGCCCTGCATCGGCTGCCGCGCGTGCTTTGACCGCGGCGAAGCCGCCTGCCCGCAGCAGGACGAGCTGCTCGCGCTTTACGAAAAGATGCGCGCAGCCGACGGTTATGTCATCGCAACCCCGGTCTATGTCGAGGACGTCAACGGCATCCTCAAGACGATGATCGACCGCATGGCGTTTCTCTGCCACCGGCCTGCGCTCTACGGCAAGAGCGCGCTCTTGTTCACCACGAGCGGCATCGGCTCCTCGCGCCACGCTACTCTGACCATGACCAAAGCATTCGGCACATGGGGCATCAAGACCGCAGCCACCATGCAGCTCAGCCTCGGCGCACTCACGCCGCGTGAGGGTGTGGAAAAACGATATGCGCGTTTGATCGCCACCGCCGCGCGGAAATTCCTGCGCGAGCGGACGCAGACGCCGTTCCGGCCTTCGTTCTATTCCATGATCGCGTTTACCGTACAGCAGGCGCTCTGGAGCAGGAGTGACGTTGACCACGCCACCGTCGACTACCGCTACTGGCAGGACGCGGGCTGGCTCGACCGCGGCAGATGGTATTACGACGCGGCGCAGAAGCGGTCACTTTCCGCAGTCGCCGCGCGCGTGCTTGGAAAAATCGTCGCGTTGTTCTTCGGCTGAGGGGGGTTCGGATGTTAGAGCATATCGATCTGTTTGTATATTCCGGCACAGGAAACACCTGGAAGGTCGCGCAGTCGATCTGTTCCGCTGCGGAACAGCTAAGCGTCTCCGGTACGATTCACCCGATCGACACAAAAGCCAAACCGGAGGAGCATCAGCCGCATGCGAATCATATCCTTGGTTTGTTGTCCCCGACCATCGGTGCAATTCAACCTTGGAACTTCTTCCGGTTTATTGCAAAACTGCCGCGCGGGAAAGGACAGGAAGCGTTCCTCGCTGCAACCGGCGCGTGGACGCGCATCGGCAAACTCTTTCTGCCGGGTTATGTGGGCTTCGGGCTGTATCTTGCCGCGCTAATGCTGCGAATCAAGGGTTACCGCGTCGTCGGCATCGAAGGCTTCGGCATGCCGCACAACTGGACAACGCTGATACCGCCGTATGGCGAGAAACTTGAACGCAGGATCAATCTTGAGCTTCCCGAAGCGACGCAGGACTTCATCGCAAAGCTGCTCCAAGGCGGGCGTGTGTTTCATCGCATCGGGGACTTGATCTTCACGCTGTTGATCTTTCCGCTTCCGCTCTTGTTTCTACTGTTCGGGCACAAGTTCCTCGCAAAGACCATGTTTGCGGGAGAATCCTGCAACGGCTGCGGACTCTGCGCGAAGCATTGCCCCAACCTGGCAATTCGCATGCTCGGTACAGAACAGCGACCATACTGGACGTTCCGCTGTGAACAGTGCATGCGCTGCGCAGGATATTGCCCGCAGAAAGCCGTGGACTGCAATTCCTTGATCGTGGTCTCATTTATTGCAATGTTTGCGGCAATCCCTCTTGAGAAAATCCTGACCCGCGCTATTTTTTCACTGGTGCCGCAGCTCGGCGGTTTTGGACAAACAATCACTGTCTATTTTCTATACTATGTTATCGTTCTGCTGCTTGCCGCTGGCATCTATTTCGTATTTTATCTGCTTTCACGGATTTCATTTGTAAACCGCATCATGACCCGCTTAAGCTTCACGCACTATTGGCGTAAATATCGGCAGGCCGATGTCCCAATCGATACACTCATCAAACATTAAACCAAAGAAGTTCAGGCAGGTCTGCTGCCGAGAACCAACAGAAAAGAGATAATTAATGAACGAAACCAAGCTGCATGAAGAAATGACCCGCCAACTGAAAGAACGAACGCTGCTCGATCAGGCGCGGCAATACACGGATGAATACTTCGAGCGCGTGTCCGACATGCGCGCGGTGCCGTCCGACGAGGACAAGCTGGCGCTTCGTCTGTTGGACGAAGCGCTTCCTGCCGAATCGCAGGACGCGGAGGAAACGCTTGCGCTATTGCAGCGCGCGGGAAACAGCACGATCTCCGCGCAGGGCGGCGGACGCTATTTCGGCTTCGTCAACGGTGGCATCTTGCCCGTCTCGCTCGCGGCACGCTGGCTCGGCGACGCCTGGGATCAAAATGCCGCGCTCTATGTGATGTCCCCGCTGACGGCGACGCTGGAACACATCTGCGAGCGATGGCTTGTCGAGCTGCTCGGTTTGCCGGAGGGAACCGCCGCGGGATTCGTCAGCGGCTCCTCCACCGCGACGCTCTGCGGGCTTGCCGCCGCGCGGGATTCGCTGCTATTGCGGCAGGATTGGGATGTGCGCGAGCGCGGCCTCTACGGCGCACCAATCATCCGCGTCGTGCTCGGCGAGCAGGCACATTCTTCTGTACACAAAGCGCTGTCTTTGCTCGGCATGGGCAAGTCCAACGTTATCATAGCTCCCGTGGACGATCAAGGTCGCGTCGATCCCGCACAGCTGCCTGCGCTCGACTCAAACACGCTGCTGATCCTGCAGGCGGGCAACGTCAACGGCGGCGCGTTCGATCCGTTCGAGCCGCTCTGCGCGCGTGCGCGCGAAGCGGGCGCCTGGGTGCATGTCGACGGCGCGTTCGGCCTCTGGGCCGCCGCGTGCGCGGAGACAAAAGCGCTTGCCCGCAGCATGGCGCTTGCGGATTCGTGGTCGACCGACGCGCACAAGACGCTCAACGCGCCGTATGACAACGGCGTCGTCTTCTGCCGCGATCGCAGCGCGCTGGTGCAGACCATGCAGGCGAGCGGATCATATCTGATCTACAGTGAGCAGCGCGACAGCATGCTCTATACGCCGGAGATGTCCCGCCGCGCGCGGAGCATCGAGCTCTGGGCGGCGCTGCGCTATCTCGGCAAGTCAGGTGTGGACGCGCTGGTTTCAGGACTCTGCGCCAATGCGCGCTACTTTGGCAAGCTGCTCGCGGCAAGCGGTTTTCGTGTGCTCAATGACGTCGTGTTCAATCAGCTCGTCGTCGCGTGCGATACGCAGGAAGAAACAAAAGCCACCCTGCAGGAGATTCAGCAGGGCGGCGTATGCTGGTGCGGCGGCGCGGTCTGGCGAAACGAGCCCGTCATCCGCGTCAGCGTCTGCTCCTGGCGGACGACGCGCGAAGATGTGGAAAAGAGCGTTCAAGCATTTGTGGATGCACGCGCCCGTGCTCAAAAACTGTACTAACTCTGGTGATGGTAATCAGATGAGTGAACTTTTTATCTTGCGAATCGTTCCCGAATGGGGCGATGATTCCAACGCGATCCACCCGGCGGTTGTGCGCGGCGGCAATTGCCTCGCGCTGTTCGACTGCGGGTACGTCGGGTCTCTTCCCATGATCGAGGCCGCCATGTCTGAACATAATCTCTCCTGCTTGCAACTAACTCACGTCGTTCTCACACACCATGATCACGACCATGTCGGTGCGCTTGCCGCGCTGAAGCGCAAATATCCGCAGGTTCAGATCGTCTCCGGCCGCAAAGAGGCCGCATTTATCCGCGGCACGAAGCCCGCTTTGCGGCTGACACAAGCACGCGCGATGCAGCCCTCGTTGAAGGGTGATGCAGCCGCCTTCGGTCTAAAGTTTATCAAAATGTTGGAGCAGCTGGAACCGGTAGACGTGGATATCACGGTTGAAGACGGCGACATCCTGCCGATCTGCGGTGGTGTGGAAGCCCTTGCAACGCCGGGCCATACCGCCGGACATACGGCGTATGATTTAAGAGCGCTGGATGTATTGATCGCGGGCGACGCCGCAGTGTTGGAAGATGGAGCGCTGATGCTCGCATATCCGCAATACGCGGAGGATTTGTCTCTGGCAGAGCAATCGTATCAACGCATTCTCGCCCATCCGGCTAGGACAATCATCTGTTATCATGGCGGCATATTCCGCCGATGAGCTTTCCATCAAAAAAGGCGGCGCAGGTGCGCCGCCTTTTTTTCGCATCAAATACTCCAGAACTCCACAAACCGATCGAGATGCATGATCCCGGCAAACGATATCTCCCCGCTTCCGGGCCGCAGATCGACCGAAAGCGCGCTTTCGTAAAACTCATACACAAAAAACGAGTGGTACTCTTTTGCCGCGAACATGGGATCGCCTGCTCTCATCATACCCACGTCCATCAACTTTGCAAAGTACACGGACATGGATTCCCGCGGGCGAAGAATCATCATCTCATAGAGCATTTTGCGGACAACCGCGTTGGAAAACTGCTCCCGCACGAGGATCATGCCGAGATTCCGGTTTGCATCGGCGGCAAAATAGGCGTCGCTTGCGTTTGAAATTCCTTCGACGTATGCGCGCAGCGGAATCAGCGTTTTCGGCTCGTAGGCTGGACGCAGTTGCTCCTCCAGCTCGCGGCTGAGGCGCTTGATGATCTCCTCCAGAATCGCATCCTTGCTCGAAAAATGGTTATAGATGGACGCGGCCTTAATGCCGACGGCTGCTGCGATCTCCCGCTGGCTCACCGCGGAAAACCCGCGCTCGGCAAACAGTGCAACCGCTGTACGGATAATCTTCTCTCTGTTGCTGGCTTCCTGTTCCGGCATAAAATCCCCTGCGCACAATATCGTTCCTTGCGCTCTTCTTTTCACAAATGTGGTTGTTAACCCAACTGTAAACTAACATTGTTAGTTTGTCAAGTCGAAATCAACCACCATTTTACCTTTCTTGATCAGAAAAACCCATTTGCCCTCTTGACAAGCTAACAACGTTAGTCTATTATCGAGCTAACGTTGTTAGTCTCATCCGCTTCGCCGGAAATCCATACGGGACTATTTGTGGGGGGAAAACACATGAAACGTATTTTGATTGCATATGCATCCAAATCCGGCACGACGAAGCACACCGCGGAAACGCTTGCCCGCGCACTCGTGCCGGACTGCGACCTCTATGACCTGCGGCGCGACATGCTGCGCACGCTCAGCGGCACCGAAACGCGCGTACCGTTCCGTTCGCTCGACCTGACTTCCTATCGCGCGATCGCGCTCGGCAGTGCGATGTACATGGGCCGCCCGGTCAAGCCATTCCTTCGCGTGCTGCAGGAGACGGCTCCCGCTCTGCTGCGTCAGCCGCTGTACCTCTTCACCTGCGGCCTCGCCAAACAGGAGGAAGAGCAATCGTACCTCTGGCCGCTGCTGCCCGGCGAAATCGCCGCGCATGCAAAAGAGCTGCACCATATGGGAGGTGAGCTCAGCGAGAAAGGCGGATTCTTCCAGCGCATGATGCTAAAAGACTACGCGAAAAAAGGGCTCACACCGCCGACGCTCGACGAGGCCATTGTGCAGCAGTTTGCAGAGCAGCTCAAGCAATAATTCAATCCATTCAAGGGGGGAAATCAATTGGAAAAGAAAAAACTCACGGCAGGTAAAATCATCCTGCGCATCTTTTTAAGCATCATCAGCGTCATTCTGGTGATCTGCCTCTGCGGTGCCGGATTCATCCTGCTCGGAAAAAACAAGACCATCCACGCGCCGCTCAACGGCATCTCGCTTTCGTCCGTCGCGGACGGCACCTACGAGGGCAGCTATTCCGGCTTCCGCTGGAGCAACACAGTGTCCGTCAAGGTGCAGGATCACAAGATCGTCGGAATCGAGCAGATCAAGCCGCAGGTCGTCGCCTCGCAGGACACGATCGACAAGCTCATCGCGAGCGTCGAGACTGCGCAGAGCACGGAGATCGATGTGGTCTCCGGCGCGACCGCAGACACAAGAGCATTCTTAAGCGCAGTGGAAGACGCGCTGAACCCATAAACCATATCCTGCGAATCAAGCGCCGCTTCCGCTTGTCAGTTTAGTGCGGAGACGGCGCTTTTACTTTGCCGGAATCGTTGAATGCCGCCCTGTCCCCACGTATAATGAGGGTAAATCGCGACAATTTCTCAGGATGAAACCCAAATCCGGAAGGGAGCACTTTTTTGCGAATTGAACTCTTTACAAACCCGCAGGCGCCCATCGTACATCAGGTGCGCGCGCTGGAGAAAATCTGCCAGTCTCATGATCAGTTGAAGGGATCGCTGTATCTCGATCCTTCGTTGAATTTCTTTCCGGATGAACCCTGCCTGCTGACGCAGTTTGAAGGCGATCAGCTCATCGGCGCGATGACATTCTTCTCGCCATCCAAGGAAGAGGCGGAGATCGTCGCGCTGACACATCCGGATTTCCGGCGCCGCGGTGTCTTCCGCGCTCTGGTTGAGGAAGCAGCACGTCAGGCAAAGCGGCAGCAGATCAACGATTTCCTGTTTGTCTGCGAACCGCAGTCCAAGGATGGCGTCGCAGCGCTCAAGTGGTTTGCTTCCGAACCCGACCATACCGAATACGCGCTGCGCTATGACCGCAGCATATCGCCAAGCAGCCTTCCTGTGCTTGCGGGGCTGACCATGCACCGCGCGGCGGAGGCGGAGCTAGCGGATATGACGACGATCAGCGCGGAAAGCTTCTCGGAGGAGGCGGAGCGCGCCGCGCATTTCTTGGCGCTTGCGCTGGTCTCCAAGACGCGCAGGCAATACCTTTTCCGTCTCAACGGCGAACCGGTCGCCATCGGCGCGCTGGGCATTGAGGAAGGCGAAGCTACGATCTTTGGCCTCGGCGTGCGAACGAATCTGCAAAACCGCGGCATCGGGCGCGGCATGGTCTCGCTGCTCGTGCAGGAATCGTTTGCGCAGGGCGTCGAGGACATCCTCATCGAGGTGGACAATACCAATGCCCGCGCGCATCACCTCTACCTTTCCTGCGGGTTTGCGCCGGAGGCGGTCTATGATTATCTGCGCGCGCCGGTTGCACAATTTCTGCCGAAGGAAGCATAAAAAGAAAGCTCCGAACGATCATGTTCGGAGCTTTTTGCTATCAAAGTGTTTTCTCAAGAAATGCGAGTACGGCGGCGTTTGCCTGCTCCGGCTGCTCCAGCGGGAGGATGTGCCCCGCGTTGGGGATCACGATCAGCTCCGTGGGTGAACCGTTCTCTCCTGCAATCCGCACCGCGCGCTCCATCTCCGATTGCTTGACGAGCTTGCTCTCTGCGCCGCGCAGCCAGAGCGTCGGGCAGCGGATCGCCGCAACCTGTGCAAGCAAATTCCAGTTGAGTTTGGTGAAGTTGATCCCGCTGATCTGCCAGTCGTCCATATCGTTTTCGCCGCAATGAAACTTGCCGCGAATCTCGTCCTTGAGGATCGCGGTCAATCTCGCGGGATTTTCCGGCGCGGTACCTTTCGTGAAGATCGTGCGCAAGAGTTTCTCGACTTTCGCGTCGCCATACTTTACATACTGCCGGCTTAAAAGCCGCAGCATGCCCGGCGTGCGGATATAGAGATAGGTGAACCATTGCAGATCGACCTTGTCGCCGATTCCGCCTGGTTCAAATAGCGCCATCGCCTCGATCTGCTCCGGATGCAGCGCCGCGTACTCGATCGCGAGTCCGCCGCCCATCGAAAGCCCGGCGATGCTGAAGCGCAAAAGCCCCAGCTGCAAGAATGTCTCCTCCAGAATCCGCATCAGCCGCGCGCGGTCAAGCACGCCCTGCCATGGACGCGAACCGCCGTGCCGCGGGGTATCGACGGCAAACACATGATACTGTTTGCTCAGCGCGGGAAACAGCGCATCCCAGATGAAGCGGGACTCGTCGTACATCGCGCCGTGCAGCAGCACGATCGTTTTCGGGTGCTCTTTTCCCGCCTCGTAGACGCAAATCGTACCTTCTTCGACCGCGAGCAGTCGTTTCTCGACGCCCGGCGTTCCCTCCACACCAACTGAAGTCATTTGATTTGTCGTTTCCTGTGTCATGCTTCTCCCTCTTTCCGCGTCATCAGCCGCTCCATGACGTCGATCCATTCCGAAAACTCCTGCCGGAGCTGCTCCGGCTCCAATCCCATCCTTCGCTTTTCCTCCAGAAATCCCTGCGAAATCCAGAAGATCATCTGCTTCGCCTGTGCGGGCGTGATGTCCTCCCGCAGACCGGCATACGCCGCATCCGTTCCGCCGATGATGCCCGCGCGCGCAAACGCCTCGGCGACCAGCGCCTTTGGCAGCGGGTCTTCGTCATACACAGCAGCATACGAAAACGAAAAGACAAACGGTGCGCGGGCAAAGAGGCGCATGCGCGCGTCCACCGTCCGCCGCATCGCGGAAAACACGGTTTCCCCCTCTACCCTGCCGGCTTTCGCGCTTGCGTCCGCTGCGGCGATCTCATCCGTTGCGCGCCAAAACACTGCGCGGTAGAGATTCTCCTTCGTGCCGTGATACTTAAACAGCACGCTTTTCGAGACGCCCGCTACCTCCGCGATATCCTGCATGGACGACTTACGATAGCCAAACCGCGCGAAGATTTCCCACGCGGCGTTGACCACGCGCTCCTGCCTGCCGATCTCTTGCTGCTCCATCCGCAACACGCTCCATTTCGTGACCGTTTCGGTCACTTTCATCATAACACGTTTGCAAACAGGTGTAAATCCCGTCTTCTCTGGCACCGCGACTGTTGATTACGCAGCATTGCGAAGCAACGAGCCTTGTCATCCTTCCCGCAATTTGGAATCGTGTTTTTCTTGTTTCAATGTTATAATATATGAAACAGACGTGATGCGTATGACTCCATTGAAAACCGAGGGATCGACCCGATCGGAAAGGACGATACATGCCGCTCGAAATCAAACCGCTCACTCCTGCTCTGGCAGAAACATTTTGCGATTATCTAACGCATCTGGACTTTAGCCAGACGCCGCACTGGTCTTCCTGCTTCTGCCGCTTTTACCACACCACCTGTTCGCAGATGGAGTGGATGCGCCGCACCGCGGATCAAAACCGCGCGGAAGCGCAGGACGAGATCGCGGTAGGAAACATGAAGGGCTATCTCGCGTTTGAAAACGGTGTCTGCATCGGCTGGTGTAACGCGAACGATGTTGAGCAATATCCGCGCTTGACGGAGTATACAGAAGAGCTTTGCCGCGGCAAGCGCGTCGGCTGCACGATCTGCTTTGTCATTCAGCCCGACCATCGCGGCAAGGGTGTCGCGCGGGAGATGCTCGCGCGGGCCGTCGCCGATTTCCGCGCGGCAGGATTTGACGCCATGCTCGCGCTGCCGGTTGAGGCACCGGGCGCAGAGCAGCGGCGCTATCGCGGCACACTACATATGTATCAGCAGGCGGGTTATCGGGAACTGCAAGCCATCGATCAGCTGCACGTGATGTGGCTGGACCTCACATAATGAAAGTTGTATGATTCGATATTCACACACGAACCTGATTGCACTCGATGTGCCAAATATGATCGCATTCTATCGGGACGTGCTCGGCTGCCGTAGCATCGGGCAAACGCGAGACCTCTCCGGTAGCTGGGTAGATCGACTCACAGGCATTCCCGGGGCGCATATCTTCGGCGAGCACCTCGCCCTGCCGGGCTATGATGACGGCGGCCCGACGCTCGAAATCTTCGGCTACGACGGCGTGATTCCGCACGCAGCACCCGGCGTCAACGCAAGCGGCTTTACGCACCTTGCGTTTGCGGTGGAAAACGTCGCGGCGATGCTCGCGCAAGTGCTCTTACATGGCGGAGGACAGATCGGCGAGCTCGTTGAAACGCAATATGCCGACGGGAGAGTGCTCACCGTCGTCTATGCTACCGATCCGGAAGGAAACATCATTGAGCTGCAAAGCTGGCGCAACGGCGATTGACCGGCCGCAGCCGTTTCGTCCGCTTTCACATACAGTTCAACCGCAAGGGGTATCGATGGAAGAGAAATTCACACATACACTGCATATCGAGACAATCCGCGGCGAGCTGAATCGCATCGTGGACGAATGGCTGCATCTGCATTTTCGTCTGACGCTGTTCTTCGTCATCCTCGCGTTTGTCGTCGAAATCGGCATGGCGTTTTTCATCGCGCAGTCCGAGATTCTTACCACGAGCCTCGAGCGCTATATCCTCAAGTTCATCCTTGCGCCGAGCGGCCTTGCGGGACTTTGCCTGCTTGGTTCCATCTGGGCGATGCACAGCAAGACCGTCCCTCACCGCGCGAAAATCTATATCGTCTCGCTGGTATTTGTCATCGTATGCTTTATCTACTACACCGCGCACAGCGCGTTTCTGGCGATCTATTCTCTGTATGCCATTGCGATCTTCCTGACCACGACCTACGCGGACTACAAGCTCACGGGGCTTGTGTCGCTGCTCTCGATCGTCACGCTGACGGTTTCGGAGCTATTTTTCCGGTGGGATGTGGACAAGACCAGCGTGTTCACGGACGCGAACCGCATGGTCGAGTTCCTCGTCGCGCTCTCGGTGGTCATCGGCAGCGCACTGGTCTCCAGCGTCACGATCCAATACGAACGGCGAAAGAACGAGGCGAGCCTCCGGCGCGAGGTCGAGCGCGAGCTGCTGAAGGAATCCATGCTCTTTGACGAGCTCACGGGTTCCCTTAACCGCAAAGCGCTGCACGATGCGATCAAGACGCTGGAGCACACGCCGCCGACCGCGCCATTGGTGTTCGGAATAACCGACATCGACCACTTTAAGTCCGTCAACGATCTCTACGGCCATCATATCGGTGACCTCTGTCTGATGGAGTTTGCATGCATACTCTGTGAATATTTCGGCGAATCGTCTGTCTACCGCTACGGAGGCGACGAATTCTGCCTGATTTTGCACAACACCACAATCTCTGCCGCAGAGCAGCTCTGCGAACGTGTGCAGAACCGTCTCCGGCGCGTGGAGTTTGAGGGCGTGACAGGACTCAAGCCGACCGCCTGCTTTGGCTTGACCGCTTATGACGAGAAGGTCGGCGCCACCAACCTCTTCAATCAGGCGGACGAGATGCTCTACGAGGCAAAGCTGATCCGCAACGCGATTCGCACCTCGCAACACACGACCGCATCGCCCGACAGACGCTTTCGTGTTTTCTCGCAGGAGGATATCAAACAGGGTCCGAACTAAGACGGATTCTGTCTGATGTTCGTCATTTTCAGAAGTTATGAATCAAATTTTAGGATAACAATATGAAACAATATTCACTGGATAACGGTTTTTCCGTGCGCTATCACGACCTGCCGGGCGAGGGTATCCCGCTCGTTTTTTTACATGGTCTCGGCTGCGCAAGCTCGTTTGAATATCCCGCCGTTCTGGCGCAGCCCGCGCTGCGCGGGCGCCGTGCACTGCTCATCGATCTGCTTGGAGCCGGCTATAGCGACAAGCCGCTCGATTTTGACTACTCGGTTGAACAGCACGCAGCCTATCTAAACGAGATGCTCCGCGCGCTGATTCCCGGTCAATTCATCCTGTTTGGCCATAGCCTCGGCGGCGCGGTCGCGATCTGCCTCGCAGGGCTGATGGCGGACAAGGTCGCCTGCCTGATCCTCACGGAGAGCAACCTTGACCCAAGCCCGGAAGGCGCAACAAGCCGCAAGATGGGCTCCTATTCGCGGGAGGATTTTCTCTCGCACGGCTATGCGGATATCCTCGCCCGCGCACAGACACGCAACCCGCTCTGGGCGGCAACTCTCCAAAGTTGGCTGCCGGAGGCCGCGTGGGGCATCTCCCGCGCCGCTATGCGCGGCGGCACGCCCTCCTGGCGGCAACAGCTGTACGCTCTTCCGATGCCGCGCGCGTTCTTTTTCGGCGCGCGGTCGCTGCCGGACGAGGACGAGCAGGTTCTGCGCGAGCATGGAATTCGCGTCGAGATCATCCCCGATGCGGGACACAGCATGGCGCTGGACAATCCCGCAGCTCTCGCGCAGACCATCGCGCGCATCCTGCGGGATTGCGGAAAGGAAGGAATCTGATGCGGTATATCGCGCTGCTGCGTGGCATCAACGTCGGCCCGAACGGACGCATCCGGATGGACGCGCTCAAGCAGCTCATGGAGCAGGCGGGCTTTGCCCGCGTGATCACGTATATCCAGAGCGGCAACGTGCTGTTTGACTCCGATCTGCCGGAATCTGCCGCGCGGGAGGCGATCGAGCGCGCGCTCAAGGACGGCGCAGGGATCACGACCACAGCAGTTCTTCGCACGGCGGACGAGCTGCACGCGCTGGTTCGCGACTGCCCGTTTACGCAGGAGCAGATCGACGCGGCGCAGGCGGCAAATCTCGACGGAGAAAGCTTTTATGTATGCCTGCTGAGCGAGCAGCCGGACGAGAAAGCGCTGACAAAGCTAGCCTCACTTGAGCAAGGCAGCGACCGCTATGTGCTGTCCGGCAGAACGATCTATCTGCTGCTGGCGCAGAGCGTACGTACATCGCAGCTCGCGATCCGCCTGAACCGGATCTTTCCCAATATGACCTCCCGTAACTGGAACACGACGACGAAGCTCAACGAACTCTCGCTCTCCTAAACTCAGCGCAAGGAGGCAATTGTATGCAGCAGCATCCCCGCCCGCTCAGCGACTGCATCACAGACTACGTCGGCGCGGTCTCCGCGGGAGATTTCGCGCGCGGATACCGCGGCATCCTCGCCGCGCTCGCACAGTTCAAGTCCGCGTGGGAAACGACGCACCCGGAGGATACCATAGGTTCGCTGTATCAGGGATACATGGACATGAGCTTTATCGCGGTGCTGCCGGCATCGCTCGCGCAACGGCGGCTCAAGATTTCGCTCGTGTTTTTGCACGAGAGCGGCATCTTCTCGCTCTGGCTCACTGCTGGCAACCGCGCCATCCAGAAGCGCGTTTCCGACGTGCTGAAGCACGCGCCGCTTGGCAAATATTCCCTCAGTACGCTGGAGCCGGGCGTCGATGCGATCATCGCGCTCGACCTGCCCAAGCCGTACTGTTTTGATGAACCGGACAAATTGACCAAAGACTTGCTGCAGGCCGCGCAATCGTTTCTTGCGGATATGACCACCTTGCTCGGCAGCATTGCACAGGAGAACGCATGAAGGAAGAATTAGTCATCGAGCAAATCCCGCAGGAGTACCTCGCGCAGGCGCTTTCATTGGTGGATCGCGTGTTTATGCAGTTTGAGGCGCCGGACTATTCGCAGGAAGGCATCGAGACATTCCATGCATTCCTGCATGACCCGGATGCGATCACCGCGCTGACATTCTACGGCGCGTCTGTGGGTGACGATCTGCTAGGCGTGCTCGCCACGCGCGGCAACAGCCATATTGCGCTGTTTTTCGTCGAGCCGTGTGTCCAGCGGCAGGGTATCGGCCGCGCGCTGCTTACCGTGGCTAAAAAGGCTTGCATCAGCGATGTGATGACGGTCAACTCCTCGCCCTACGCGGTCGAAATCTATCAGCGGCTCGGCTTTCACGCGCTCTCCGATGAGCAGCTTGCGGACGGCATCCGCTTTACGCCGATGAAGTACACCATCGGGCAGGAGGCAACATGATTGACGACGCGACGCTATCGCTTATTACACCGGACAACGCCGCGCAGATTGCGATGACGCTGTGCGCGGATGATGTGCCGCTGTTGGTCGAGAGACTCAACTCTGCTGAGGACAAGATACGATATCCCGCGTTTCTGCTGCTGCATGTGCACTCCTATCGTTTGGCAGACCTGCTGCCGTTCTGGGACGAGCTTGCCGACAAGCTCACGAGCGAGAATTCGTATCAGCGCAGCCTCGGCGCGATGCTACTCGCGGTGAACGCACGGCACGACAGCGCGGGCAGAATGCGCAGCGCGCTTCCCCGTTTCCTCGCGCTGCTGAACGACCCGAAACCCATCACGGTGCGCCAGTGCGCGCAGGCGCTGCCGGAGATTCTGGCGGCTCAGCCGGAGCTGGCGGGCGAAATCGCAAGCGCGATTCTCGCGGTCGACCTTATGGCGTTCAAGGACACCATGCGCAAACTGATCCTCGTGGATTTTCTGGACGCGCTGATTCTCGTCCGTAAAACCGCTCCTTCCGCTGCGCTGGAGGAATATTTCTTCTCTGCGCTCAGCGGCAACATTCTGGATGAGAAGGCGAAAAAACAGCTCCGAGCGAAGCTGAATCTGCCAAAGTAATTTTCTTATCACTCAAGTATGGGACAAGCAAAAAGCGATCATCAAACGATGATCGCTTTTTTTCGCAACTTGTGAAGAAAGAAAGTTCCTTGAAACTAAACCCGATCAGCCCTTCTTCTTGGTGGTTTTCTTGGCCGTGCTCTTTTTCGCGGTGCTTTTTTTCGCGGAGGAACTGCTCTTCTTGCCGGAGGAGCTGCTCTTTTTGCCGGAAGATTTTGTGCTCTTCTGCGAATCGTCGCCAAAGAGGCTGCCGAGCAGCGCGCCGCCGATGCTGCTTGCATTGCTGTTTCCGCCGCCACCGAGCAGCGACCCTAAGAGTTCGCCGCCGAGAGAGGAACCGGAACTATTGTTCCCGCCGCCGAGGAGCGAGCCTAAAAGGTCGCCGCCGTCGTTATTGTTGTCATTATCGTTGGAATCGGAGAGCAGCGAACCAAGCAGCGAACCCACGCCGCTGTTGCCGGAGGAGCTGTTTCCGCCGCCGCCGAGCAGAGAACCAAGCAGCTCGCCGCCAAGCGAGGAGTTCGAATTGTTCCCGCCGCCGAGGATGTTACCCAGCAGGCTGCCTGCCGCGTCACTCGTGCCGCTGCCAAGGAGGCTGCCGATGATCGAGCCGCTGCCGCTGTCGGAACCGCCGAGAAGCGAGCCGAGGATCGAGCCGATGCCGCCGGAGTTGCCCTGGTTCTGCTGTCCCAAAAGGGAGAGGAGCAGCGGGGCAAGCTGCAACAGGATGGACATCGTCTGCCCCTTCTCAACGCCCGCTTTTTTCGAGAGCGCAGAGACGGTCTTGTTTGCGTTGTCGCCGAACAGGTGCTGCAGAATCTTTGCGCTGTCCTTGCTGTCCACGCCCGCGAGGAAAGAGTTCACATCGCTGGCGTCGTTGCCCGCGTGGTCGGAGAGCGCTTGCGTCAGCGCCTGCTCTCCCTGCTTCGTGCTTGCGTTATTCTGCATGCCCTCGAGCATCAGCGGCAGCGCAGCTCCTATGACGGACTCCACCTGCGATTTTTTCGCGCCGCTGTTTTTGCTCAGCGCCGTTACGGTGTCTCCTCCGAGAATGGTTTCAAGCAAGACATCTGTGTAATTCATACCGTTCTCCTTTTCCTTGGTTACAATCATTTATATCGCAGAGTATATCTCTTTTTCATCACAAAGGCTGTGACATTGTATTGTAACGGCCTCAAAATGTGATGAAACACCGCGCGTTGCGTAAGCTTCTGCTGTTTTCCTCATGATACCATCGTGCTTGGTGTGCCACAAGCGGAAAATTCGGAGAGTTGCACGCAATGCCGCCGCTGTGCGTTAAGCATTTCCCAGATAGACATAGGTCAGATACTCCCGCGCAATGGCTTCAAGCCTGCGCAGTGTTTCCGCGGGCGTCGGGCTCGCGCCCTGCATTCTGTGGCGCGGGAAGAAGCGCGAAAGATGCAGCGGAATCTGCGCGGAGAGGGAGGAAATCCACTCGCACGCCGCACGCAGTTCCCCGTCGTCATCATTGAAGCCCGGCACAATCAACTTCGTGAGTTCCAGATGGATCTTCCCCTGCGCGAGTTGAATCGTGCGTTTCACGGCACCAAGATCACCACCCAGTGCGCGGTAGTGCTCCGCTGTGAACGCCTTGAGGTCGATGTTCGCCGCGTCGATATACGGCAGCAGCTTCGTCCAGCGCTTTTCCTCGATCATACCATTGGTGACGAGCACGGTCTTGAGCCCCAGCTGCTTGCAGAGCTGCGCGCAGTCAAACACGTACTCGTATCCGATCAGCGGCTCATTGTAGGTAAACGCAAGCCCGATGTTCCCCTGCGGGCGGTATGCCTCCGCTAGGGTAACCAGCGCGTCCGGCGAGATCGTTTCCCACGATACGCTCCCGCTGTCCGCGCGCGCAATCGTATGATTCTGGCAAAAGGCGCAGTCCATATTGCAGCCATAGCTGCCGACGGAGAGAATCTTCGTTCCGGGATAGAACCTGCGGAGCGGCTTCTTCTCGATCGGATCGAGCGCGAGGCTCGTCACCCTGCCGTAGTTTTCGCAGACGATATTCCCCCCGCGGTTGGCGCGCGCGCGGCAAAAGCCCGTCTGCCCTTCGGCAAGCGAGCACCTGCGCGGGCAAAGGTCACAAATCGCCCTCACGTATGACGCACCACCTCAAAGCGCTCCATCCGGCAGCGCTCGTTCTCGGGGATTCCCGCTTTGCGCTTGGCGATCTTCAGCTGCTCCTCGACGGTGTCCACACCCTCCAGATTCGGCAGCAGCAGCCCCTTGCGATAGCCGGAGATGACGATTACGCCGTATTTTTTTGCATCCAGCTGATCGATGGAGTCGATTTTCTCGGTTGCTCCCAGCACATCTACGCTATAGGTGATGCGCGCAAGCTCCTCCTCCCGGACGGGCTCAAACCGCGGGTCTTCGCTGCAGGCGGAGACGGCGTTTTTCAAAATCTCGTGCGCGATGCTATCCGTGACGGCGGAGATCGTGCCGATGCAGCCGCGCAGCTTCCCGCCGATCTTGAGCGAGACAAACACGCCCGCGCGGCGGGACTTCATCTCGTCCGGCAAGTCTTCCGGCAGCGCGGGCGTTTCCCCCGTGCGCACAAAGGCTTCGACCGTCTCGCGCGCAAGGCGGACAAACGCGTCCTCCGCCGCGCGGACGGCACTGAGTTGCTCCCGCTCCGCGCGCTGAAACTGGACGTCAAACGCGCGGCTCTCGTTCGCGCCTTCCGGCGTGAACGCTGCCACCGCGTAGCCAACGCCGAACGGGCCTTCGTAGCTCAGCAGCTCGCTTTTAACGTTCATGCGATCTAGCGTACCCGCGAGCACCCAGAAGGTGCCGAGGCCGCACTCTGCAGCCTCCTCGCAAAGAGAAGGATCGAGCGTCATGAGCCGCAAAAAGTCTCCTTCCGCCATAGCCCCTGTCGCCTGGCGGTCAAACTCCGGCCCGCTCGAATGATAGCCGTACGGGCCGGTCTCCAGTAGCTTATGCGAAAGATCGCCGCTCGCGACCACAACCACAGAGCGGTTAAGCTCCTCTGCGGTCTTTTTGATGCACTTGCCGAGGCGATAGTGCTCCGCGGCGCCGAGCGCGGAGATGCCGATGCGGACGACCTCGCTCGTGAGCTCCCGCTCCGCAAGAAACGAGAGCGGAATCACCGTGCCGTGGTCGAGTGACTTGTCCCGCTCGCCTTTCGTTCCGGCGAAGACGCCCGCGCGCTTGCAGTTTTTCTCCAGCGCGAGCGCAAACTCCTCGTCGTAGACGGCGTTGACCTGCAGCTGTTCCGCGCCGAATCGCCGCAGATCGCCGCGCGCTTTCTTGCCGGGTGAAATATGAAAATAGTCCGCATAGCTCGTCGCGTGGGACGAGACGATCACGAGCGTATCGGGCGCGAGCGCGCGAACCCGCCGCGCAATCTCGCGGTAGGACGCGATCGTCGCGCGGATTTCGCGCTCCTGTCCCTGCCCGATCGGCGGCAGAATGATCGGCGGATGCGGTACGATCGCCGCAAGCAGGATGGACATCCTTCTTCCTCCGTTTCGTTGTGTTTTCACTGGATCATAGACCTGTTTCCGCGCTTATTTTAACACTCTCCGGCCGGAGTGTCAAAAACGGGCACAAGCGCGTTTTGTCAATTTTTCCCGAACGTGATAGAATGAAGCAAATGCGGAAGGACGAAGACCATGACGGAAGAATCGGGCAAACACAACAGCACCAATCCCATGCGTTCGGCGGCGATCATCGCGCTGCTGGGCGTCATCGGTCTTTGTGTGCTGTTTCTGCTCGTCATGCTGCCGCTCCGCGCGCTGCGGGGCAAGGCGGAGCCGACCGCGCCTGCGGTGACCGCGGCTCCTGCGCCGACCGCAATCCCGACGCCGAGTCCGACGCCGGATATCCCCTCCGTGCTGACGTTTGACGAGAGCGCGGACGATCCCATGCCGCCAAAGGACAGCCGCCTCGCCTTCGGACGCGGCTACAAGCTCCGCGGCACGGTGCAGGCCAACTATCCGCTGACGTCGGTGTCTCTGGAGATCACCTGCGCCTTCAGCGAGGACCCGCGCTATCCCTATGTGCAGATCGTATCGTTTGATCCGAATAGCGACGTGTATTCCTATCCGCTGGACGACGCGCTGACAAAGGAGGGCGTTTCTCTCGATTCGCTCACGCAGTTCTCCGCACTTGGCGTCGGCATCCACACTTTAAGACTTTACGCAACAAGCCTCGGCCAGCCTGTGCCGGAGAAGATTTTCGAAACCCGGTTCTACATCCTCTCCGACGAGTGGAAGACGATCCAAAAATCCGACTTCTCCAACAACAGTTATGAGACCGCGCTGAATTTTTTCAAGGAAAAAGACGCGTTCCTCTATCGCTATCAGTGGGTGGATGCGCGCTATATCGTTGCCGATCCCGACTGGGAAAACGAATACATCATTTCCTATGATGCATTGCCCGGGCGCGAACCCTGGCGCATCCATAAAACCGCGCTGCCGTATTACAAGGCCGCATCCTACTATCTCAACCACGTGCACGTCCGCGTTTCGGGCACCAACGGCGATTCCGGCGTGCTGCTGCTGCGTGATCTGATCGACACCTACAACGGCAGCTACTGCTCGCGCTTTACCACGAGCGAACAGTCCATCAGCCACCATGCGTTCGGAACCGCAACCGACATCAACGGCGGCATGGGCGCAAACGATATGCAGAAAGAAAACATCGCGCTGATCAACACCGAGGTAAAGGATTTCCTCACCTACAACGGCATCAAGACCGAGAACGGCGTTTCCTATTATGACTATACCTATACCGGAAACTCGCTGATCTGGGTCTTTCAAAACATTCCGGAGACCGTGATCAACTATATACTCTACGAACTCGCGTTCTATCGCGCGGGGTTCCAGTGGGGGCACTACTATGTCTCCACGAGCGACGGTATGCACTTTACCCTCACCGACAACATCCGCATCAGCCACGACGGCAACGAGGGTTTGCGAAAGGTATTCGAATACAGTGAGGACTACGGCCAGGTGGAATAACCTGACCGCAAGGTCAAGAAAATGATAGTTGGAGGCTTAAGATGCAGGTATCGATTCGATTTCTAACCTTCAGCGCGAAAACGCCAAAGGGCTATTGCCCGCTCTCGCTGCCAGACGGAGCGACCGGCGCGGAGCTTCTGCAAATCGTGGATGACGCGGGAAAAGCGGGCGCGTTCTGCGCAGCCAGCGATTGGGCGGGGCTGCCAGAGTATGTGCTGCTTGCTTCCGGGGGGCGCATGCTTCCCGAAAACGAGCCGCTTGCGGAAGGCATGCAAATCAGTATCATCGGCCAGATGATCGGCGGCTGAGTACTCTACTACGTTATACGAAAACTGCCAGTTTTATTGCCCGAAAGCTTCGAAACCCGTTGACATTCTGCCGCTAAATCGATATGATTCGATACGTGATTATCGGTTTGGGATGTCATTTTCACACTTGAAATCGTTCGGAGGATTCAGTTCATATGGCAAAGATTCTACGTGCGGACGGTATGAATAAGTGTCTGGGATGCTTCACCTGCATGCTCACGTGCGCTGCCGTCAATAAAAAAGAACACAGCATGTTCAAAAGCGCAATCCGCGTGCGCACCACGGGCGGACTCACCAGCAGCTTTGTCGGCATCGTCTGCCATGGCTGCACGGACGAGCGCGCCTGCGCGGAAGCGTGCCCGACCGGCGCGCTCAAACCGCGCACGGGCGGCGGCGTGATCCTCTCTCCGGAGAAGTGCATCGGCTGCAAAAAGTGCATCGACGCATGCATCGTCGGCGCGGTAAACTTCGACGACGATCTGCATATACCGATCATCTGCAAACATTGCGGCATCTGCGCGCAGTTCTGCCCGCATCAGTGTCTGACGATGGAGGAGGTGTGATCTATGCTGGGTGATGACAAGAAAGTACTCTTTATCGATCTTGGCACGGAGAAACTACGCATCGAGAAACGTGCCGACCTGAACCAGTATCTCGGCGGCGTCGGCATCGCCATCCGTTTGTTTGAGGAGAATTTCCACCCGGAACTTCCCCCGCTGGATGATTCGCAGCCCGTCGTGTTCGCGGTCGGCGCGCTGACCTCGGTCTTTCCCGTGATGACCAAGACGGTCGCTGTGTTCTATTCTCCGCACACGGGCGAGCTCGGCGAAAGCTACGCCGGCGGCAGGCTCGCGTTTGCGATGATGCAAGCGGGCTATGATGCCATCGTCATCAGTGGAAAAGCCAAGAAGCCCATGTATATCTCCGTCCGCTCGGACAACGTCTCGTTCCGCGATGCGCGCGCACTCTGGGGCCTGCCCAGCACGGTCATCGGCCGCGTCATCCGCGAGCGCGAGCCGGGACCCGGCAAGCGCAGCATCATCCGCATCGGCCCCGCGGGCGAAAACGGCGTCACCTACGCCAGCGTCTGCGTCGACACGTATCGTCACTTCGGGCGCCTCGGCCTCGGCGCGTGCTTTGGCGCAAAGAACCTCAAGGCGATGCAGGTGTACGGCACGACGCCTATCGCGATCAAGGATTTCCCGACCTACTGGAAAGCCTACCGCGAGGTCTACAAGAAATGCACGGAGACCGAGCTGATGCAGAAATATCACGACCTCGGCACCTCCATCAATATTGAACCGCTCAACTCTCTCGGCGTGCTGCCTACCAAGAACCTCAAGCAGGCGGTGTTTGAACACGGCGACAAGATCAGCGGCGAAGAGTTCGCCAACAAGAACCTGATCCGCAAGATGGCGTGCGTAGGCTGCCCCGTGGGCTGCATCCACATCGGCCAGTTCCGCCGCGAGTTTGACAAAGAGGGTCACGAATACGAGTCCATCAGTGTGGGCTATGATTACGAGTTGATCTTCTCGCTCGGCAGCTTCCTCGGCATCAAGTCCACGGACGATATTCTGGAGCTGATCGACGAGGTGGAAGAGCTCGGCATGGATGCCATGTCCGCGGGCGTGGTGCTTGGCTGGGCAACCGAAGCGTATCAGCGCGGCATCGTCACCGAGAAAGAAACACTTGTTCCGCTCAAGTTCGGCGACAAGGACGGATATATCAAAGCGCTGGAGCACATCGCCTGCTCCGCAAATGAGTTTTACGCAGCTCTCGGCAAGGGTGTTGCGCACGCCTCTGCCGTCTACGGCGGCGCGGACTTCGCCATGCACATTGCGGGCAACGAGATGGCAGGCTATCACACGGGCTACGGCGCACTGGTCGGTATGTCCGTCGGCGCGCGGCACTCGCACCTCTGCAACGGCGGCTATTCCATCGATCAGGCTCTCAAGGCCGTCGATCTGGATGTAATCGCACAGAAGCTGTTTCAGGAGGAGATCGACCGCTGCATGCTCAACTCCCTCGTCATGTGCCTCTTCGCGCGCAAGGTCTATGATCGCGCGACGATCCTGATGGCGTTGCAGTCGCTGGGGTATACCTTCACAGACGAAGACCTCACGCGTGTCGCCGAGGAAACCTACGCCGCGAAAATTCGCGTCAAGCGCGCGATGGGCTTCGAGCAGGAGAGCGTCCGTTTCCCGAAGCGCTTCTTCGAAACGCCCAGCATGCACGGCCTGCTCGACGAGGAATCCGCCTATGAAACCCAGCGCAAGTTCAACGCGCTGACCAACGCGCTGGTCAAGCGATATGAAGCGCAGCCTGCGGAGACGCCCCCAACCGCACCCAAGAAAGCGGCAAAGGCCGTCGATCCCGCGTAATCAATAGAAACACTCGCACAAAACAACTGCAAAACAGCAAAAAAGCGCCCGCCGGATGGCGGGCGCTTTTGTTGTGCGTTGCTTATTTCTTCTCGTTGATCTTGGCCTGCGCAGCAGCAAGGCGGGCGATCGGTACACGGAAGGGCGAGCAGGAGACGTAGTTCAAGCCCACTTTGTGGCAGAACTCGATGGTCGACGGATCGCCGCCGTGTTCGCCGCAGATGCCGAGCTTGATGTCCTTGCGGACGCTCTTGCCGAGGTCAACAGCCATCTTGACCAGCTTGCCGACGCCTTCCTGATCGAGGCGTGCAAACGGATCGGACTCGAAGATCTTCTTCTTGTAGTAATCGTCGAGGAACTTGCCCGCGTCGTCACGGCTGAAGCCGAACGTCATCTGGGTCAGGTCGTTGGTGCCGAAGCTGAAGAACTCCGCATGCTCCGCGATCTTGTCCGCAGTCAATGCTGCACGCGGAACCTCGATCATGGTGCCGACGAGGTACGGAATCTCGACGCCGCGCTCTGCCATGACGGCCTTGGCGGTTTCGTCGACGGTGTTCTTGACATACTCAAGTTCTTTGACTTCGCCCACGAGCGGAATCATGATCTCGGGTACGACCTGGATGCCGGTCTCCTGACGGGTTTCGATGGCGGCTTCGATGACCGCGCGGGTCTGCATCTCCGCAATTTCCGGATAGGAGACCGCGAGGCGGCAGCCGCGGTGGCCGAGCATGGGGTTGAACTCATGCAGGCTCTCAACGGTGTGCAGCAGGTCTTCGTATTTGAGGTTCATTTCCTTCGCGAGGGCGCGGATATCCGCTTCCTCGGTCGGGAGGAACTCGTGCAGCGGCGGATCCAGGAAGCGGATGGTGACGGGGCGTCCGCCCATCGCCTTGTAGATGCCCTTGAAGTCGCTGCGCTGCATCGGGAGCAGCTTGTTGAGCGCGCGCTTGCGGCTGTCAACGTCGTTGCTGATGATCATCTCGCGCATGGCGGGGATGCGCGCTTCATCAAAGAACATGTGCTCGGTGCGGCAGAGGCCGATGCCTTCCGCGCCGAACTTGACTGCGACTTCCGCGTCGTGCGGAGTGTCGGCGTTGGTGCGCACATGGAGGGTGCGGAACTCGTCCGCCCACGACATGATGGTCGCAAAATTGCCGGAAACCTGCGCTTCGATGGTCGGCAGGGCTTCGCCGTAGACGTTGCCCGTGGAACCGTCGAGGGAGATCCAGTCGCCTTCCTTGAAGGACTTGCCGGAGGCAAACGCCAGCGTCTTGTTCTTCTCGGAGATGGTGGCTTCGGAGCAGCCCGCTACGCAGCAGGTGCCCATGCCGCGTGCAACGACCGCCGCGTGGGAGGTCATGCCGCCACGCGCGGTGAGAATGCCTTCGGAGGCATACATGCCTTCGATGTCTTCCGGAGAGGTCTCGAGGCGGGCAAGAATGACTTTCTCGCCGGCTTTGTGCGCGTTCATCGCGTCGTCCGCGGTGAAGTACACCTTGCCGCAGGCGGCTCCCGGGGATGCGGGCAGTCCGCTGGCGATGATGGTCGCGTTTTTGAGCGCCTTGGGCTCAAAGGTCGGGTGCAGCAGCGCGTCGAGCGAACGCGGGTCGATCTTCGCGATGGCTTCCTCTTTCGAGATCATGCCTTCGTTCACGAGATCAACCGCGATCTGGAGGGCTGCGGCTGCGGTGCGCTTGCCGTTACGGGTCTGGAGCATGAAGAGCTTGCCGCGTTCGATGGTGAACTCCATGTCCTGCATGTCGCGGTAGTGCTTTTCGAGCTTATCCGCGGTTTCAACAAACTGCTGATACACTTCCGGCTGAGCCTGCTTCAGCTCGTCGATCGGGCTCGGCGTGCGGATACCCGCGACGACGTCTTCGCCCTGCGCGTTCATCAGGAACTCGCCGTAGAGCTTCTTTTCGCCGGTGGAGGGGTTACGCGTGAACGCGACGCCGGTGCCGCAGTCATTGCCCATGTTGCCAAAGACCATGCTCTGCACGTTGACAGCGGTGCCCCAATCGTAAGGAATGTCGTTCTTTCTTCTGTAGACGATCGCGCGGGGGTTGTCCCAGCTGCGGAAGACAGCCTTGATGGCCTCCATGAGTTGTTCGCGGGGTTCCTGCGGGAATTCGATTCCCTTTTCTTTGAGGTACATGGCCTTGTAGAGCTTGACGACCTCTTTGAGGTTCTCTGCGGTGAGCTCGGTGTCGAGCTTGCAGTTGTTCTTGTGCTTGATTTCGTCGAAGATCTCGTCGAACTTCTCTTTTTCAATCTCCATCACGACATCCGAGAACATCGAGATAAAGCGGCGGTAGCTGTCAAACGCGAAACGTTCGTTATTGGTCAGCTTCGCGAGTCCCACCACGGTATCGTCGTTCAAACCGAGGTTCAGGATGGTGTCCATCATGCCCGGCATGGAGGCGCGGGCACCGGAGCGGACGGAGACGAGGAACGGGTTGGACGGATCGCCGAACTTTTTGCCGGCTTTCTCTTCGGTGACGACCAACGCGGCTTCGATCTGCTCGATGATCTCCTGCGCAATCGTTTTCTTGTCGGTGTAATAACGGGTGCATGCCTCGGTGCTGACCGTGAAGCCGAACGGCACCGGAAGACCAAGGGTGGTCATTTCGGCAAGGTTTGCGCCTTTGCCGCCGAGAAGATCGCGCATTTTTGCGCTGCCTTCGCTAAAAAGGTATACGTATTTGTGTGACAAAACCTCTTCCTCCTTCGTATCTCTAACAACATGTAATTATAGCGTTTCGCCTCGCGCGATGCAAGAAAAATCGCAATTCGATGGCTGCCGTGAAAAACGATTTGCAATGGGATGCCCCGATATTATGCAATGCTTTGTTCCCAAAAAGCAAATAAATGCAGGCTTTTCCGGTCTGCATGAAATATACTCGCAGTTTTTCATCGCAGGAATTCCTGCAAAAATATATGTGCCCCATCAAAATATATATGGCTGATATGTGCCGCAAATGCGGCGCTCTTCGCCGCCGGGCCGAATATTGGCGACGCAACAAAACGGAGCCGCTGAAAGCGGCTCCGCAATTGCTTTGTTCGTGTTTACGCGATGTAGAAGATGATGGACGCAATCGTACCGAGGATCATCATGATCGCAACGATCAAGCTGAAGATTCTCAATCCTTTGCTCATAGGTTCACTTCCTGTTCTGAAATGGTGCTGGTGCTTATTTGCCGACGGAAGCGTAGTTGTCCGGGAACTTCGTCACAAGCGACGTATCGGCAACCCACTTGCTGACGATATCCGAATAGTACTGCTCCTGATACAGCGTCTGCTCATAGAGGTCAAACGCCTCTTTGACGTCCGCATACGGGATCTCATGCGCGGGTTCCGTCGAAACGCGCTTGATGATGTGCCAGCCGTAGTCGGACTGCACCGGATCGGAGACATCGCCATCCTTGGTCAGCGCAAGCGCCGCAGTCAGGAACGACTCCACATAGCTCGCGCCTTCGCCGACGAGATAACCCGCGGCGTTCGCTTCATCCTGCATGCCCGGATCGGTGCCGTATTCGGCGAGCAGGGCTTCAAAGTCTTCACCTGCGTCGATCTTCTCTTTGACAAGCTTCGCGGTGGCTTCGTCTGCAACGAGGATATGGCGCACGCGGAAGAATCCGGCGGGCACATACACCGGCGGTGCATTGTAGCCGTACTGCGCATAGGTTTCAAAGGAGAAATAGTCGGACGGCGTCTTGTCGAACTGTTCCTTCTGGGAAGCGAGCACTTCGGCATACTTGGCGGAGAGTTCTTCTTCCGTCAGGCTGATGCCTTCGAGCAGCGCGGTCTTGTGCTTGCTCACGAGGGTGTTGTTCTTTGCGTCTTCCAGCATTTCCGCCTGGAGCTTCTTCACCGTGGTGTGGTTGCGGACAAGCGCCTTGGTCAAAAGCGTCTTGGCATATGCTTCCACATTGGAGGCGCCGGCTTTCTGCGCCTGCTGTTCGAACGTGGCGATGGTGTCGTCATAGTTCTTCTGCGCGGTTTCCTTGGCGGCCGCGATTTCCTCGTCCGTCAGGGTGATGCCCGCTTGATTTGCCTGATAGATCTTCATCGCGCTTGCGATGAGATTGTCTAACAGGTAATCGCGGAACTGGGTCACGCCTTCTTCGGTGGTCGTGTCGTAGCCATACGAAGAGGCATAGCTGCTGCTGTTGAGATACGAATTTTCCAGCTGGGCAACGGTGACTTCCTGGTCGCCTACCGTTGCTGCAAGCACGGTTTTGGTGCCGCAGCCAACGAGCGTCGCCGCCGCCATCAAAATGACCGCAACCAGCGCAATGATCTTGTTGAGTTTCATGAATGTCTGTCTCCCTTATGCATCAGTAGAGGTTTGCCAAAATTTGCGATGAAACAGGTGAATTATACTCTTGGGCGCGTAGAATGTCAATCAAGCGGACGCTCCGCAAACGCGAAATACGCGTGTTTGCTGCGCGCTTTGCTTAACCCGTTGTGAACAACTATGGCAGAAGGCGCAGATACGCCGCCATACCGCCCGTGTTGCCCTTGTCCCGCCTGTGGGAATAGAGCCGCGGCGTGGTCACGGTGCACACATCAAACAGCGAGATATGCTCCGGCAGCACGCCCGCTTCGACGAATTGCGCGCAGGCGATCATCCAGAGATCGACGTGCGGGCGCGCGTTTTCCTGCGGCAGCACGCACGGAAGATCCTGAAACCCGAGCGCAAACTCCTCGGCAACGTTATCCCCGACCTCGAAGCAGTCCGGGCAGATCGAAGGCCCGACGCCCGCGATGATATCCGCAGGATTGGAGCCGTATTCGCTCGCCATGCGCTCGACCACTTTAATCCCGATGCGACCCAGTGCGCCGCGCCAGCCTGCATGCGCAAGCCCGATGCAGCGCTTGACGGGATCGACGAAGTAGAACGCCATGCAGTCCGCGTGCCCGGTGATCAGCGTGACCGCGGGATCGTTGGTGACGAGCCCGTCGCACGCGGGCAGCGGATCGAACAGATACCCCTTCCCCGCGTCGCTGCGGTCAACCTTGAGCACCGTGGTGCCGTGCTCGTAGCTGTCCATCACCATCGTGTCAAACGGAATCTCCGCCGCGCGGCAGAAGATGCGATAGTTCTCCATAACGTTTTCGCGCTTCTCCGGCCGCGTAAAGCTGAGGTTGAGCGAGGCAAAATACCCCTCGCTCACGCCGCCGCTCTTCGCGGTGAAGCCGTGGTCAACCCCCGCGATGTGTGTGAGCGCGGGCAGCGTATAGATACCGACGCCGCTTACATAGTGGAAGGATGCCCCGCGCTTGATATTCATATATTGTTGTAGAAACTGCTGTGCGTCTTTCATCAGGTTCGTACCATCTCCGGTGGATCGTTGTCAGAAAAAAAGGCGGCTTTGCGCCGCCGGAAAAAACGTGGTTGGGTGGGCGTGACCCCGCCAAGAGCCGCGGTATCCCGCAGTCATCTCAGCTCTTTTCGTCGAGCAGGTGCTGCAGTTCCTTCATAAATGTCTGCGTGTCCTTAAACTCGCGGTAAACAGAGGCAAAGCGGACATACGCCACCTCGTCGACGTCCTTGAGCTTGCGCATCAGGATTTCGCCGATGTCGCGCGTGGTCACCTCGGAAGCAAGGGTGTTGAACACCTCGCGGGTGACGTCCTCGACGAGCTTATCCTGCACATCCGCCGCGACCGGGCGCTTTTCGCAGGCTTTGCGGATGCCGATACGGATCTTTTCCGAATCGAACGGCTCGCGTCTGCCGTCGCGTTTGACGACCATGATCGGGATTTCCTCGATCTTTTCGTAGGTCGTGAAGCGTTTGCCGCAGCTGATGCATTCGCGTCTTCTGCGGATGGCGCTGCCGTCCTCCGTGGGCCGCGAATCAATGACCTTGCTCTCAATGCTGGCGCAATATCTGCATTTCATGGCGGTATGCTCCTTATATGGTGCATTGTTACTTATTATACTACCATATTTATTGTTGCTGTGCCACTGGTGAATTTCATTTTTCGCAATTTCCGGGAATTATTCAGCACAAAAAGCCGAATTGCCTTGGCCCGCAACACAATCAAACAAAAAAGCGAACCGGAAACCGGTTCGCCTTTGTGACAAGATACATGCCCTGCGATTAATACTTGCGCTTTCTTGCGGCCTCGGCCTTTTTCTTGCGCTTCACGCTGGGCTTTTCATAGTGCTCGCGACGACGGACCTCTGCCAGGACGCCGCTGCGCGCGCATTTGCGTTTGAATCGTTTCAGAGCGCTCTCCAGGGACTCGTTTTCACCTACGCGAATTTCCATTTTGTTTCCCCCCCCTCTTATTCCGACTCTTCGTGCGCCTTTTGACGCTAAAAGTCATTATACGCGAGGAGCAAGATGAAGTCAACAGGTTTTTCCCCTGCATGAAATCGGCGCAAAATTTACATTATACAGACCCGACAGTGTGTTGTTTCCGCATATTGACTGTGCTATACTGTGTTCATATTCTGCGTTAAGCAGAGTTGAAAAACATCAGGGAGGAAAACTCATGAAAAAAATCGTAACGATCCTTTTAATTCTGGGTATGGTCCTGTCCGTCGTGGCGTGCGCCCCGGCCGCGGCCCCCGCAGCAGAAGCCACGGAAGCCCCCGTTGCCGAAGCAACCGAAGCCCCGGCAGCCGAAGCGACCGAAGCGCCCGTAGCGCTGAACATCGCGATGGTCACCGACGTCGGCAACATCGACGACAAATCCTTCAACGAGTTCACCTGGATGGGTTGCAAGAACTGGGCCGAAGCAAACGGCGCAGTTGCCAACTACTATCGTCCTTCTGAAGACAGCGACGAAGCCCGCATCGAGACCATCAAGACGGCCATCGAAAAGGGTGCCAACGTCATCGTCTGCCCCGGCTACCTCTTCGGCGCAACCTATCAGCAGCTGCCGCAGCAGTATCCGGAAGTGATGTTCCTCGGTATCGACCTTGGTCTCGGCGATGTGCCGGCGCCCCAGGCCAACACCGCGCTGATCACCTATCAGGAAGAACAGTCCGGTTTCCTCGCTGGCTATGCAGCCGTCATGGATGGCTACACGAAGCTCGCGTTCCTCGGCGGCATTGACGTTCCCGCGGTCGTTCGTTACGGCTTCGGCTTCGTCCAGGGCGCCAACCAGGCCGCAACCGAGCTCGGCAACACCGCCGATGTCTCCATGAAGTACTGGTACTCCGGTTCCTTCGCGCCGAACGACGAAATCAAGACCAAGACTGCCGGTTGGTACACCGAAGGCACGCAGATCATCTTTGCGGCCGGCGGCGGCATCCTCTACTCGGCAATCGCGTCTGCTGACGAAGCCAACGGCAAACTGATCGGCGTCGACGTCGACCAGTCCAGCGTCTCCGAGCGCATCGTCACCTCCGCGAAGAAGGAACTCGAAAACTCCGTCAAGCTCGCGCTCTCCGACCTGCTCGCCAACGGCGGCAAGTGGTCCGCAGCCTATGCCGGTGTTGAGAACAAGCTGGGCGCCGCGCAGGATTGCGTTGGTCTTCCGACCGATGCCGCTGCCTGGAGATTCAGCACCTTCACCGTCGATCAGTACAACACCCTGCTCGGCAAAGTCAAGAGCGGCGAATATGTCATCGCATCCGCGATCGATGTGCAGCCGACCGTCACCATTGCTGTTGACTATCAGAACTAAGCTCTGATCGCCCTACGACAGCTCATATGGAAGAAAAGGGGCTGGGCTTCAAGCCCGGCCCCTCTTTTTATTTCTGAATACCCCCCTTTTCCCTGTCCGGCGGAATGGTACACCGTGCGGAAAAGCCCAAAAAATCAAATCTTCTGGTCCTTGCGTTCTTGATATCAGTTGCAAAAACCATCAAAATTGCAATACAATAAAACAACGGTTCATCCGTACATCGCCCGTCAATCTACTCATGGGAAGGGATACCGATTATGAACGAATATGTCATCGAGATGCTGAATATTACAAAAGAATTCCCCGGCATCCGAGCCAATGACGACATCACGCTTCGTCTGCGCCGCGGTGAAATCCACGCGCTGCTGGGCGAAAACGGCGCGGGAAAATCTACGCTGATGAGCGTGCTGTTCGGCTTGTATCAGCCGGAAAAAGGCGTGATTAAGAAGGACGGCGAGGTCGTCCGCATCAAAGACCCCAACGACGCGAACGCGCTCAACATCGGCATGGTGCACCAACACTTCAAGCTCGTCGAGGTGTTCACGGTTCTGGAAAACATCATCCTCGGCGTAGAGCCGAACAAGCTGGGGTTTCTGGAGAAGAAAGAAGCGCGCAAAAAGGTCGTCTCCCTCAGCGAACGCTATGGCCTGAAGATCGACCCTGATGCGCTGATCGAGGATATCTCGGTCGGCATGCAGCAGCGCGTCGAAATATTGAAAATGCTCTATCGCGACAACGACATCCTGATCTTCGACGAGCCCACCGCGGTTCTGACGCCGCAGGAGATCGACGAGCTCATGCACATCATGCGCTCCTTTGCCGCGGAGGGAAAATCGATTCTATTCATCACGCACAAGCTCAACGAGATTATGGCGGTTGCGGATCGCTGCACCGTGCTCCGCAAGGGCAAGTGCATCGGCACCGTGGACGTCAAGGACACGGATAAAGCCAAACTCAGCCGCATGATGGTCGGTCGCGATGTCGAGTTTGTGGTTGCAAAAGGCGAAACCAAGCTCGGCGACACCGTGCTTGAGGTCAAAAACCTTACCGTGCCCAGCAAGCTGCACAAGAACAACGCCGTGAAGGACGTCTCCTTCCACGTGCGCGCGGGCGAGATCGTCTGCCTCGCGGGCATCGAAGGCAACGGGCAGACCGAATGCGTCTATGCGCTGACCGGGTTGGAAAAGCCTTCCGCCGGAATCGTGCTGCTCAAAGGCGAGCCGATCGTGTTGATCGGGCGCAAGCGCCTCAAGCAGGCTGTGGGTTCACTCAAGCAGATCAAATCGATTCATATGCCCATCCGCCAGCGCAGCAAGCACGGCATGAGCCACATCCCGGAAGACCGCCAGAAGTTCGGCCTCGTGCTGGACTACTCATTGGAAGAAAACCTCGTGCTCCAGCGCTATTGGGAGCCGATGTTCCAGAAAAACGGCTTCATCCGCAAGCCTGCCGTCCGTCAGTACGCCGAAAAACTCATCCAGCAGTACGACATCCGCAGCGGTCAGGGTCCGATCACGAGCGCGCGCAGCATGTCCGGCGGCAACCAGCAGAAGGCGATCGTCGCCCGCGAGATGGACAAAAACCCCGACCTGCTGGTCGCGGTGCAGCCCACGCGCGGCCTCGACGTCGGTGCGATCGAATACATCCACAAGCAGCTTGTCGCCGCGCGTGACAACGGCAAGGCGGTCTTCCTCGTCTCTCTTGAGCTCGACGAGGTCATGAACGTCTCCGACCGCATCCTCGTGATGTATGAAGGCGAGATCGTCGGCGAATTCGATCCCAAGACCACCACGGTCGAGGAGCTCGGCCTCTATATGGCCGGCGCGAAAAAGCAATCTTCTGAAAGGACGGTGCAATGATATGGGAGAACAGAAACGCAAGAAACTGCGCCTTCCATTCAGCACGAACATTCTGGCCTCGCTGATCTCCATCGGCGTCGGCCTGATCGTCGGTCTGATCTTGATCTATGTGCTCAACGCAAAAGCCGCGGGCGGCGCGTTCATCAGCCTGATCACAACGGGCTTCCGCTCCTCCGATAAATTCGCAAAGGTACTGTATCAGGCGGCTCCGCTAATCATGACGGGTCTCTCCGTCGGATTTGCGTTCAAGACCGGCCTGTTCAACATCGGTGCAACTGGCCAGTATACCGTCGGAGCCGCAGCCGCGCTCATCGGCGCGATTCAGTTCCAGCTGCCGTGGTATGTCTGCCTGCTGCTGGCGATGATCGGCGGTGCGGTCTGGGGTATCTTCCCCGGCCTCTTCAAAGCACGGTTCAACGTCAACGAGGTCATTACCTCGATCATGTTCAACTGGATTGCAATGTTTGCGGTCAACCTGACCATCAACAACCTGCCCATGATGCTCGCGAAGTACTGGGGCGGCGCGCAGATGGACCGCACGGCAAACCTTGCGCAGGCAAACCCCGGCGCGCTAATTCCGCGCATGGGACTGGACGTGCTCATGAAGAGCAACTATATGAACATCAGCATCTTCATCGCGATCGCATTCGCGATTGTCGCCTGGATCATCCTGAGCAAGACCACGTTTGGCTACGAGCTCAAGGCCTGCGGTTACAACCGCAACGCCAGCATCTACGCCGGCATCAACGCAAAGCGCAACATCGTGCTCTCCATGGTGATTGCGGGTGCGTTCGCGGGCGTCGGCGGCGGGCTCTACTTCCTTGCCGGAACGGGTCAATACACGCTGCTCAAGCAGCTGCTGGCCGCGGGCTTCAACGGTATCCCCGTTGCGCTGCTCGCGACGTCCAACCCCATCGGCACGATCTTCTCCGCATTCTTCGTTTCCTATATACAGGTCGGCGGGGACGCGATGCAGCCGGACTTCGTCAAGGAGATCATCGACATCATCATTTCGGTCATCATTTACCTTGCGGCGTTTGCCCTCTTAACGCGTGAGCTGCTCGCGCGCGGCAAGCAGCGCCACGAGGAAGCGATGGCTGCCGCAGCCGCACCCGCGGTCGAAGTGAAAGACGAGGTGAAATAACATGAGTATCTTAGCGGATATCGTCAGCGCAACCATCCTCTTCATGATCCCGCTTCTGCTGGTCGCTTTGGGCGGTATGTTCTCGGAGCGCAGCGGCGTGGTCAACATCGCGCTCGAAGGCATCATGATCATCGGCGCGCTCTGCTCGTGCCTGTTCCTCCGCGTGATGGACTCGAGCGGCGTTGGCCCCGCGCATCCGCAGTGGGCGATGTTCCTCGCAGTTCTCGTTGCTGCGTTCACGGGCGCGGTGTTCGCGCTGCTGCTCGCGTTTGCCTCCGTCAACCTCAAGGCGGATCAGACCATCGGCGGCACCGCGCTGAACATGCTGGCTCCCGCGTTTGCCATCGTGCTCACCTGGGCGGTTCAGGGTCAGGGACAGACCACGATTCTGATTCCGACGTGGGCGCGCATCACGCAGGAGACGCTCGGCATCGCCGTGAAGGACAACTTCTTTCAGGCGTTCCTGTTCAAGAGCTTCTATCAGACCACGATCTGGGCTGTGGTGATCTTCATCATCGCCACGATCCTGCTCTATAAAACGCGCTTCGGCCTGCGCCTCCGTGCCTGCGGCGAACACCCGCAAGCCGCGGATTCCGTCGGCGTCAACGTCTATCGCATGCGCTACGCAGGCGTGTTCATCTCCGGCCTTCTCGGCGGCATCGGCGGACTTGCCTACACCCTCGCGGCGGGCAGCGCGTTCCAGTCCACGGTCGCGGGCTACGGCTTCCTCGCCCTCGCGGTCATGATCTTCGGTAACTGGAAGCCGCTGAACATCCTCGGAGCATCTCTGTTCTTCGCGCTGTTCAAGATTCTCGGTTCCTACAGCGGAAGCATTCCGTTCCTGCCGAAATTCGAGAACATCAAGGCCAGCGAATATATCTATCTCATGCTGCCCTACGTCGTGACGATGATCATCCTGATCCTCACGAGCAAGAAGTCCCGCGCGCCGAAGGCCGAGGGCATCCCCTACGACAAAGGCCGCAGATAACCCGAATTCACGCATCTTGCACCATCAGGCGCCGCGGAGATCTCGCATTTGCCGCGGCGCCTCTCTCATTACCCTGTTGACTTGATCGCAGACCCGAACCGAAATCATATTTCATCTTTCCGGAGGGCATATGGCAAAACTCTATTTCCGCTATGGCGCGATGGGTTCTTCCAAAACCGCAAACGCCATCATGGTTTGGTATAACTATCATGAGCGCTGCAAAAAGGCGCTGCTCGTCAAACCCGGCGTGGACACCCGCGACGGTGTCTACACGATTCGCTCCCGCAGCGGCCTAGAGGCGAGCTGCATCCTCTTCGACCAGATCGACTGGGATAAAGTCCGCGCGGGCGAATACGATTGCATCATCATCGACGAGGCGCAGTTCCTCTCCGTCGAGCAGGTGGATATGCTGCTGCCCATCGTAGACGACTACGATGTTCCGATCATCTGCTACGGCCTCAAGACCGACTTCCGCGGCGAGTTCTTCCCCGGCAGCGCGCGGCTTCTCGCCCGCGCGGATACGATTGAGGAAGTGAAGACCATCTGCTGGTGCGGCAAGAAGGCGACGAATAACGCTCGCCTCGACGGCAAGGGCGGCATCACAAAGGTTGGTGCACAGGTTGTCCTCGGCGCGAGCGACAAGTACATCGGCCTCTGCCGCAAGCACTGGCTGATCGGCGATCCCGGCCCCGGCCTCCGCGCGGAGGATCTCGCCAAAGGTGCGGTGCCCGGCACGTGCGCCTGCGAAGAAGATAACGATGAGGTGCCAACCCCGACATGAAATTTTATGTAGCAAGCGGCGTAGGGAACGTCGAAAAAGTGAATCAGGCTGCGGCGGTTTTGAACGCAGCCGGACACCAGCGCACCTATGACTGGACGGGTCACGGAGACGTCTCCAAGGCCGATCCCGCGTTCAAGCGGCATGTTGCGGCCTCCGAGTCAACGGGCGTACTGGAAGCGGAACTCGTCGTGCTGCTGCTGCCCGGCCGGTTTGGCACGCACGCAGAGCTCGGCATGGCGCTCGCCACTTCCGGCAACAAGCGCATCCTGCTCTGGTCGGAAACGCCCGCTCCATTTGACGGCACGGAAGGCTTCTGCGTGTTCTACCACCATCCGGCGGTGGAGCGCTTGGTCTGCCCGTTTGAGGAGCTATTAAATCTGCTAACTTTAATTTAAAGTCTAGGTAACAAAAAAGAGGCCCTCTGAAATTTCAGAGGGCCTCTTATTGTCGTGTGCAAATTGTATTATTTTAAATGCTTTTCAGCCCAAATTCGTAATTCCTGCGCATGAATTGAGATTGCGTCAAGAGTCTCAAGAACTTGCGTAAGTGCAGGCCTCTCATCATTCGTTATTACACCATCAGCAACGATCTCAACAAGGGTATCGCGAATTGTCGTTACATTTCGCAAAGCACTCAGTAAACGCAAAGTCAGCCGATCAATTTCAACTTGTTCTACGTCAATCTTAGGCGTATACAATTCACCAATCGGGCATACATTCCGGCAATAGTAGTTTCGAAGTTCAGGAGCATTATATACTCTTGACATTTTTAGAACAATCTCTGCGGGAACAGTTTTCGTAACTCCTCGCTCGTAATCTCTCAAGGATTCAGCTGAGATTTCTAGCAATTCTGCTGCGCCTTCTCTGCTTGATAGGACATCCTGTTTTGTTGATGCCAATTTTCGGTAGCGCGAGTATACATTTTCATCAGATTTGGTATGGTCAGTCTGCATGGCGATCTCCCTAAATACTTTTGTATAATGTAATCACACCAAGAAATATAGCATTAATTGTAAACTTGGTCGTAAAGCGAGTCAATGGGTATGTCAAAAATCATAATTGGAGGTAACAAAAATGAAAAAACTCACATCTGCTCTGTTGGTTTTTCTTCTCCTGTTTGCTATGTTACTCCCTGGCACAGCATTTGCCGCTTCCTCGAAATCCCCCGCTCAGCTTGTCACAAACGTTAAACAAATCGGTGACAACATTTTATCATTTGACATCAACGCTAAGAGCAACGGCACTGTGAGGTATAATGTCTACCTTACACATCAAGATTCTTGGTATACAAGCAATTTCGTATCTGGGACAGTCGTGACTTTCGGGTTTGCATTCACAAATAAAACAATTTTAGTAAAATTGTCTCAAATGGGCTATTACAAGATCGTTTCCGAAGCAACCAACATAAAGGAGATCGATTCCATTACGATTAACTATAAAAGTGCTTTCGAGACTACTAAAACGCTTTGGACTCAAGCAAAAATTGACCAGTATAACGACAAGAAGCAACTCGCCTTTGCCGCATGTACAACTACCGGAATGACCATAATGATTTTCAGCAAATCGATTGGTGGTGTCATTGGAACAGCCTGTTCTGTTGCTGAACTTGGAGACTTTGCTTTCCAGAAGATTGTTCGGAAGACTGAATCAACCAGGTTCATAAACGTCGTACCAAAATTAAACTATGCATGGAGTTATAAAACCATACCAACCGCAAATGGATACACGATTTCTCTTCTGGTTTACTCGTACACAAATGGAAAGTACGCGCTTGTGAAGTCGTATCTGATCGAGAATGCAATCTTTTAGCATAAAAGACAACTCGCTTGTAGGGTAATCCTGCAAGCGAGTTTTATTTGCGCGTTTGCATTATAATTGTAAGCATTAACTTTGCATTCAGAGTTGTGAATGGCAAAATAAACGTGTATCATAAATTGAGTTCCATGTTTATATTCGGAGCAATAAATTGTGCATATTACTCGCGCATCAAACATCATCCTCCACCTGACCGATTACGGCGCACCGTACGCGGGCAACTTCATCGCGTCTCTCAACGCGCTGGAGCGGCTCCTGCGCGAGCGCGGCGAGAGTATGGTCTACGTGCTGCCCGCGCGTGCGGGAGAGCGCGCATGGGCGCAGGAGATGGCGAAGGCGCACGACGTGCGCTTTCTGCAAAAGGGCGGTTTCTTCGCCTATTACCGTCAGGTAAGGCGGCTGCTGAGAGAGACCAACGCGGATATCCTGCACGAGCACTTCATCCACTTTTCGGAAAAGATCGCGGCGTGGCTCGGTATACTGACCTGCGGGCACCGCGTGAAGACCGTGCTGCACCTGCACAATCACATCACGCTGCCGCGAAACCCGCTGCTCCGCCTGCCGCACAGGCTCTACTTCTCGACCGTCTCGCGCTTTATCTGCTGCAGCGAGTCCGTGGCGGCTCATCTGATCGCGGACGGCATACCGAAAGAGCGCGTCCGCGTCGCGGAAAACGCCATCGCGTTTGAGCGGTTGGATCATTATGATTCCGATGTGCGAAAGGCGTTGGGCATACCGGAGCGGACGAAACTCGCGCTGATGTTCGGCTATGACTACCTCGGCAAGGGTGTCGATCTCGCGGTTGAGGCCACGCGGCTGCTCCGCGAGCGCGAGGGCTTTCCCGCAACGCTTGCCATCGTGCTCTCCTCACGTCTTGAGGAAGTGCGCGCCCGCATCTGCGAACAGCTCGACCTGATGGACGTGCCGGATTGGATTCTGCTACTGCCTCCGCGCGAGGATATCGCCTCCTATTACCGCATGGCGGACGTGTTTCTTTCGCCCAGCCGTCAGGAGGGCTTTTGCTATGCGCTGGTCGAGGCAGCCTACTGCCATACTCCCGTTCTTGCCAGCGCCATCGACGCGCAGAAGGACCTCGCGCTGCCGCAAAGCGCGTTCTTTCCGCCGCTGGACGCCTCCGCGCTCTGCTCCGCGCTGTACCGCGTGCTGAGCGAGGAACACTCGCCCGCAAGAGCGCAGATGCTGGCTCGCGCGGCAACGCGCGTCCACCAAACCTACGCGCTTTCCCGCTGGGCAGAGCGCCTATGCGCGGCTTATGATGAAATAACGGAAATCATCGCCTGAATCGCGCCAAATTCACCCGTTTTCTTTGTTTTCGGGGTTGACACCCCACCAAGCGTTTGTTAAACTATTCGGTGTGCCATTGGGATTCAGTCGCCACAGCCCCGGCAGTCTGTGCTCAAGAACACAACAGAATTCAATCGATATGAATGATGGAGGAGTCGCCATGAAATCCTATATGGCAAAGGGCGAAACCGTCGAGCGCAGCTGGTACGTTGTGGATGCACAAGACATGGTCTTAGGCCGTCTTTCTTCCCAGGTAGCAGCGATTCTCAGAGGGAAACACAAGCCCATATACACCCCGCACGTCGACACCGGTGATCACGTGATCATCGTGAACGCGGCTAAAGTGCGCCTGACCGGCAAAAAGCTGGATCAGAAAAAGTACTACCACCACACCGGTTATACCGGCGGCATCCGTGAGGTCAACTACCGCACGCTGCTTGCCACCAAGCCGGAGTTTGCAGTTTACGAAGCGATTCGCCGCATGATGCCGAAAGGCCCGCTCGGCGACAAGATGCTCACGAAGGTTCGCATTTATGCGGGTCCGGAGCACAAGAACGCCGCTCAGATGCCCCAACCGCTGACGCTGAAATAACGAGAGGAGAACAAGAACATGGCAAGTACGCAATATCTTGGTACCGGCAGACGGAAAAAGTCCATTGCCCGCGTTCGTTTGCTCCCCGGCAGCGGCAGCATCACGATCAACAAGCGCGAACTGGACAATTACTTCGGCATGGAAACGCTGAAGATGATCGTCCGTGCACCCCTCACCCTCACCGACACGCTTTCGAAGTTTGACGTTTTCGTCAACGTCTATGGCGGCGGTTACACGGGTCAGGCCGGCGCAATCCGTCACGGCATCGCCCGCGCGCTGCTCGTTGCGGAACCCGCTCTCCGTCCCGCCCTCAAGAAGGCCGGCTACCTCACGCGCGACCCGCGCATGAAGGAACGTAAAAAGTACGGTCTGCACGCGGCCCGCAGAGCGCCCCAGTTCAGCAAGAGATAATCGCTTTTGTCCGAACGAAACACGACAAATCAGCACCTCGCATTTTTTGCGGGGTGCTTTTTTATGCCCGTTTGCGTGGTTTGCATTGGAAGCGTATAATAGAGCGCGATGAACCTGACGAAAGAACAACTCAAAAAACTCGGCAAACGCGCCGCCGCGACCGCGGCGGGGATCGTCGCCGCGCTGTCGCTCGCGCTGGGCGGCGTTGTGGATTCGCCGGACGAGCTCTTCTCCGGCGCACCACAGGCAGCGCAGGCGGTCGTGTGCATGGTGCAGAACGACTGCACGCCGGAGCCAGCCACCGAACCCGCAAAGAAGGAGCGCCTGCGGGATAAGCTCCGTCGGCTGTTTCTCGGGCAACCGTCCGCCGTGCGCGGAATCGTGCTTCTGCCGCTCTGGGCGGTCGGGAAACTCTTCATCACGCTGTTTCCGCTGCTGTTTGCCGCACTCAGCCCGGTATTGCAGATCATACTCGGCGTGCTGCTGAACGCGCTGCTGCTCTTCGGGCTGTTTCTGCTCGTGCTCAAGCTGCTGTTTCCGAATCTTCGGCTGCGCGACCTGCTAAGCAAGCGAAACATTCTCCTGCTTGCGATCGGCTCGGTCGTACTCTCCGTTGCGGACGCGATTCTGCGCACGTACTGGGAGGACTATCAACCGATCAGTATCGCGATCAAGCTCATCGTCGGACTGATCGTGCTCTCGCTGCTCTGCTGGCGCATCTTTGGGAGACGAATCAAGCGAGATTTGAACATAGCAACATAAAAGGAGGCCGAAAAGCCTCCTTTGTTTTCGTGTTTCTTGATTCTTTATTGTTTCACGGGAATGCTGTCCAGCAGCGCGTCCACCATTTCAGTCGGCGTTGCCCACGAGGTGCAGAAGCGCACGACGTCGCTCTCCGCATCAAACGTCTGCCAGAAGGCATAGCCAAAGTCGTTTGCCAGCGTTTTGAGTAACTCACGCGGCAAAATCGGGAACACCTGATTGGTCGGTGAGTCGACAAAGAGTGAATACCCCTTCGCCTTAACACCCTCTGCAATCCGCTGCGCCTGCGTGACCGCATGCTGACCAATCTTATCGTACAGCCCGTCAGCAAACAGCGTTTCGAACTGAATCCCCAGTAGACGCCCTTTGGCGAGCATGCCGCCGCGCTGTTTGATGTGGTAGCGGAAATCCTTCTTGAGCGCGGGATCGTTGATCACCAGCGCTTCGCCGAAGAGCGCGCCCATCTTGGTGCCGCCGATGGAGAACGCGCTCGTGTACCTCGCAAGTTCCGGCAGGAATACGTCCGCGCCCGCTGCGGCAAACGAGTTGCCGAGGCGCGCGCCGTCCACATAGAGCGGCATGCCGTAGAGCAGGCAAACGCGCGAGATCGCCCGCAGCTCGTCTTGCGTGTAGACTGTTCCGACCTCGGTCGGCTGCGAGAGATAGACCATCCCCGGCTGCACCATGTGCTCCGCGGTGGAGTCCGCGTAGTGCGCGGTGACGTGCGCCGCAATCTGCTCCGCGGTGATCTTGCCGTTTGTCGTCGGCAACGCGAGCACCTTGTGCCCCGTCGCCTCTATCGCGCCCGTCTCATGCACATTGATGTGCCCGCTCTCGGCACAGACGACGCCCTGATAGGGCTTCAGGCTTGCAGCGATGATGGTGAGATTCGCCTGCGTGCCGCCGACGAGAAAGTGCACGTCGCTCCCCGCGCCGCCGAGCCGCGCCTGAATCAGCGCGCGGGCGTTCTGGCAGCGGCTGTCCAGTCCGTAAGAATCGTCCTGCTCGCGGTTTGCGCGGGCAATCGCCTCCAGAATGCGCTCGTGGGCGCACTCGTTGTAGTCGTTCATAAAGTTATAGCGCATGGTTTGTTTCCTCCGCGCGGCAGGAAATCGCCGCGATTCATGCAAGAGTATAGCACAACTTTTCCCGTTTTGCGCGGCGATTTTCGCGTAAATCGGCGATTTGCGGACGCGTCGTTTCGGATTGTTCACACGCGGGTTACGCCCTTGCCACGCCATGCGTCGTTTTGCGTTTGCAACAGAGCGGTGGATTCCCCTATAATCAAACCATGAAACATAGACTTTACCCGAATTTGACACGTTTGGTGCCGCGAATACTTGTCTTCTTACTCTGCGCGATTTTTCTCGCGGGTTGTTCCGTGCCGATTACGGACGAGCTGATGACCGACGAAGATACGGGCTCAGAATCTCTTCCCGCAACCCCAGTCGTGACCGTTCCGCCGGAACGGCAGCCGGACGTCAGCGCGCAGCCGCTCGATGCGCTGTTGGCCGAGCAGGACTTCGCGATCCTGTTCGTCAACGTCGGCAAGGCGGACGCGGCGATCCTTCGCTTCGGCGAAACCGCGGTGCTGATCGATACCGGCTCAGCGGAGTCCGCGCCACAGCTGATCGCGGGGCTCAACGCGCTCGGTGTCGCCAACATCAGTGCGGTGTTCATCACCCACAGCCACAGCGACCATCTCGGAGGCTTGGACGCGCTCAGCGCGAACTACGGTATCCCGATGGTCTACTCGCCGTTTTACTCCGAGCAGGACAAGAACGGCACGGGCAAGATCGTCAAGCGCGCGGAGAAGCTCTCCCTGCCGCATCAGGAGCTCATGGCAGGCGATGTCGTCACCATCGCGGACGGCGTGTCCTTCCGCGTCTTAGGCCCGCTCTCGTTGAACGAAGAGGACGACAACGACAATTCCCTCGTGCTGCGCCTCGACTACGGCGGCAAATCGTTCCTGTTTGTCGGCGACATGCAGTTTGCCGAGGAACAAGAGATCATCGTCTCCGGCGTGCCGCTCGCGAGCGATGTGCTCAAGGTCGGCAACCACGGCAACCCCGACGCCACGGGAGACGATTTTGGCGCGCTTGTCTCGCCCGCGTACGCCATCATCTCCACGAATACGCTGGTGGACACGGACAGCGCGAACCCGCGCGTCTACGCAGCCCTGCCCACAACGGAGATTGTGGTCACAGAGGACTTCCCGCTCGGCGTGCTGCTCACGCTGGACGATTCCGGCGCAATCACGCTGCAAAATCCCGCGCGAAACCCGATCGCAAGCGCGGTCACGGTCGAGCGCTTCGACGTTGACGCGCAAACGATCACGCTGCGCAACTCCGGCGAGTCTGCGGCTGACCTCTCCGGCATGATCCTCTTTTCCGTCCGCTCTGATGTGACTCTGCGGTTTCCGGAAGGCACGGTACTCCAGGCGGGTGAACAGCTCACGGTCGGCAACGGCGGCGATTTTACTTTCGTTGACGAAGATAAACCTCTGAGCAAAAAGAAGGACAATACCGTTGTGCTCTACGATCGTCTTGGCACGCTCGTGAGCAAGCTCGAACAATAGACAACGCATTGCGCGAAAAAGCGGCGTGTGCTGATGCACACGCCGCTTTGTTGCTTGATTGGACAATGCTTTTACTTGACCTCGGTCTGTTCCTGTTCCACAACGGAATCCTCCGGCTGAAGCTTTCTCCTGCCTGTGAAAAAACCCGCGCTGAGCGCCTTAGTCGGGCAGTTTTTCACGCAGTCGCCGCAGCGGATGCATTCCATGTCGTCCGGCGTTTTGGATGGATCGACGCCCATCTTGCAGGAACGTTTGCATTCCCCGCAGTGGGTGCACGCGCTCTCGGTCAGCTTCAGGCGATAGAACGACGCCTTGTTGAACAGCGCGTAGGTCGCACCCAGCGGACAGAGATACTTGCAAAACGGCCGATAGAGAAACACCGACAGCACGAGAATCAGGATGAGGATCGCCATCTTCCAGCCGAAGAGGAAACCCACGACCGTGCGCAGCGTCGGATTCGCCAGTAGCAGCGGAATGCCCGCAAAGAGCGTACCGGAGGGGCAAACCCATTTGCAGAACCACGGCAAGCCCACGCCCGCCGCGTTTCTCACCAGCGCGGGCAGCAGCACAACCAGCACCGCGAGCACGACGTACTTGAGATAGCGCAGCAGCCGATCGTACTTGAACGTACCGATCTTCTTCGAGGGAATCTTGTACAGCAGATCCTGCACCCACCCAAACGGGCAGAGAAACCCGCAGACAAATCTGCCGAACAGCGCGCCGAACGCAAGCAGGAAGCCAGTCACGTACAGCGGGAATTTGATCTCCCGCGCGCCAAGCTCCGCCTGCAGCGATCCGATCGGGCATGCGCCCCATGCGCCGGGACAGGAATAGCAGTTTAAGCCCGGCACACAGACGGCCTTGCTGTCCCCCTGCCAGATGCGGCCTTTGACAAAGCCCACGAGGTAGCCGTTGGAGACGACCGTCCACGCGCCCTGCACCCAGCCACGCAGCTTATTTTGCTTGTATGTCTTAGCCAATGCCGATACACTCCAGGCAAATATTTGCGGCGCGAGACAGCACGACGACTACCTCGCCGTCGAGCAAGCCCAGCACGAGAAACCCCGCGCCGAGCGCGAGCAAAACAATCGGGATTGCGCGCCGCGCCGATTTCATCAGGAAACCTGGCTCAGCAGCAGGTCGATGAGGCCCTTCCAGTCGTCATAGCTCTTCGCGCCGACGACCGATTCGCCGATCTGCTTTCCGGTTGAGTCAAAGAACTTTGTGGTCGGAATCGCGTAGATGTCCGAAGAATAGTCGAGGAAGAATGCTTCCGGCGTCACGACGGGATAGTTCATGCCCTGATCCGCGATGAACTGCTTCGCGCCGTCGATGTCGTCATCCCCCGTCAGCACGCCGACAATAGCAAAGTCTTTGTCAGCGTATTCCTTGCTGATCTTGATCAGATCGGGGATCTCGCCGACGCACGGACCGCACCAGGTCGCCCAATAGTTGACCATGATGAGCTTGTTGTCCGTAAAGACGGTTTGGTCGAGCGTGTCACCCGTCAGCGTGGTCAGCGAGAACGCAAGCGTTCCGTCGTCCGCCGCGGTCGCTTCGGGTGCGGTGGTCGCCTCAACGGAGGTGGGCTCCGGCGTGGCTTGCGCAGGCGCGGGCACAAGCGTGCAGGCGGAGAGCGTCATCAAAACGGCAAGCAGAGCTGCCAGAATCAGCGAAATCTTTTTCATGTGTCGTGGTTCCTTTCCATATTCTGCGAAATGCGGGAATCAAAAAATCTGCTACCGAAAACGGCTCACCGATGGGTGGGAATACAGCAGAATATGCTTTGATGGTACGGGATTGCACCAGTCTCTTCCGTGATTATATCACAAGCCGTGCCTTGCGCGGGAGAACGAAATTCTCCTTGCATTCGCATTGCGCGCGACTGCGCAAGGGGCTATACTGGTAGCAATAGCACATCGTTTTTCCTAATCAAGGCACAAAAAACCTTCTCGCACGATTGCTTCGCAACGTCATTTTTTGGAGGAACAACCACATATGCAGAACGACATCAGCAAAAAGAACTGGATTCTCATCTGGGTACTTGGGCTTGCGGGACAGCTCTGCTGGAACGTTGAGAACGCCTGGTTTTCCACGTTTGTCTACAACAAAGTTGCGCCCGATCCCAACATCATCAGCTGGATGGTGGGCCTTAGCGCGGTGGTAACGACGTTCTGCACGTTCCTCGTCGGCACTTGGAGCGACCGCATCGGCAAACGCAAGCCGTTCGTGAGCATCGGCTACATCTTTTGGGGCGTGTTCACAATCATCTTCGGCGTGGGCGAGTTCCTGCCGAAAACGCCGCTGACGCTGGTTGCGCTGTTTGTCGTGCTTGCGGACGCGGTGATGAGCTTCTTCGGTTCGTTCGGCTATGACGCGGGATTTTCGATCTGGACGACGGACATCTCCAACGAGCACAACCGCGGAAGGCTCGGCGGCGCGCTCGCCGTCATGCCCGTGATCGCGACCATCTTCGGCACCGTCGTCTCCGGCATGATCGTGGACGCGCTGGGCTTCTTCGACTTCTTCGTGCTGATGGGCGGGCTCGTGATCGTCATCGGCATCGTTTCGCTCTTTGCGATGAAGGACGCGCCGGATCTGATTCCGCGCCGCGAGGAAAAGACGTACTGGCGGCAGCTCGTCAAGGTGTTCAACTGGCGCACGGTTCGCGATAACCGCGAGCTGTTCTGGATCTTCATCGTGATTTTGATCTACTTTGTCGGCTTCAACGTGTACTTCTCCTATATCACGATCTACTTCGTCAATTACCTCGGCTACAGCTTCACCATCGCGGGCGCCCTGCAGGGCGGCGCGCTGGTCATCGCGTCGTTTATGACGATACCCACCGCGAAGATGATCGACCGCGGGCTGCTCGCACGTGTGATCCTCATCGCTCTTGTCGCAAACACGATAGGTCTTCTGTGCCTCGCGTTCGGCAGCGGCATCGTCTTCCTCTGCGTGGGCATGTTCCTTGCGGGCTGCGGCTATATCCTGACCGTGCAGTCGCTCACCGCGTGGATGAAGAACCTCTACCCCGAGGATCAGCGCGGCCAGTACGAGGGCATCAAGCAGGTGTTCTATGTCGCGCTACCGATGATCTTCGGGCCCATGATCGCAGCACCCGTCATCAACACATGGGGCGTGGAGAAGGTGGTCAACAATGTCGCGGGCATGGTGCCCGGGCCTTCGCTCTTCCTCGTCTCCGCGGCGGTCACCGCGCTGTCGATTCTCCCGCTCATCGCCGCAAACCGCCTGCACAAAAAGCGGCTTGCCGAGCGTGCAGCCGCGGCGCAGACGCTGTAACACCATGCTGCAGGATCATGTTTTCTCGCCCGGCGAGCACGTGCTCAGCCGCGGCGGCATCCCGCAGGCGGGCTATACGCTGCGCGGCGACGCGGTCTATGACCGCACGCGCATCTTCGCAGCTCCCTGGCGACTCAAGGAGTGGGACTTCTACCAGATTGCGGACGACAGTCTCTGCCTCCAGCTCGTGATCGGGCATGTTTCTTACGCCGGCAACTGCAACATCGCGCTGTTTGACCACGCAAACGGAGTTCGCCTCTTTGAACGCGGCGTGACCATTCCCCTGCCGTTTCGCAGCATGCACATGCCGCAGAGCGCGCACGAGGATTCGCTTCTTCGCTTCTCTCACGGCGGCGCGGAACTGTTGTTCGAAACAAAGAGCGATCAACGCCATTTATCCGCACGATGTGAAGGATTCTCGGCAGATGTGCGGCTCTTGCCCGCCGTGCCGGAGAGCATCACGGTCTGTACGCCGTTTCTCAAAAAGCACGAGTTTTACTATAACGAGAAGATCAATCTGCTTCGTGCGGAGGTTTCGGTCTCTCTGGATGGAACAAACTACGCGTTCGATCCCGACCGCACGTTTTCGCTGCTCGACTGGGGGCGCGGCATCTGGCCGTTTTCGCACGAGTGGTACTGGAGCAGCGTCAGCACCCTCCTAGACGGCAAACCGTTTGGCTTCAACCTCGGCTGCGGATTCGGCGACGCGGAAAAAGCGCGCGGAACCGAGAACATCGTCTACCACAACGGGAACGCGATCAAGCTCGGACGCGTTTTGATCACGCACGAAGCAGACGTGATGCAGCCCTGGCGGTTTGAGGAAGAGAACGGACGCTTTTCCGCCGTTTTGACCCCGCGCTACGATCGCGACACGGTCACGAAGCTCCTTTTTGTCAACAACCGCTGCCATCAGATGTTCGGCCTGTTCTCCGGCTCGCTCCGCACGGATAGCGGCGAGCAGATCGCGTTTTCAAACGTCGCTGGCTTTGCCGAGCACGCCGTTAACCACTGGTAAACCAACCTCCGCAAGCGCACAGGAGCCGCTTTGGCGGCTCTCTTTCTTTGACCCGGGTGCGCTTGTATGTGCGCGCATAATCATACGATTCGGTCGGATTTTATGCAATTTTTGTTCTAACGGGTTTTACACGCTGTTTTCGGAGGAGGCGCCTCTTGCCGGACACGCGCAGTCACCTGCCTGCGTCGTAAAATGGTTGTAAATCGGAGCAAAATGTCAATCAAATTGAAACAGATTGTGAAAAGGGATGCGTTCGGCACGTAAAAATGGTATGTTTATGCCGTTATTCACGCTGCGAACCCCGAAAACTCCCTCAGATGTGTGAAATATCCGTAACATCTTTCGCGGGTATGTTTACATATATATACCACTCATGTATAATTTTCCCGACAGAATGTCTTTCATGCAAGAAAGGATGTGTACCGAATGAAACGCACCATCGCACTGGTTATGAGCCTGCTTATGCTGCTCGTACTGGTGCCCACCACCGCGCTCGCGGACACCGATGTACACGCGTCTTTGGACGTGCAGTTTGCAACTCTCCCCACGCCGACCAAGACCCTCTTCCAATACGGCGTTGAGCCGTTGAATTGGACGAGCGCTTCTCTGATCGTCAAGCTATATGACGATACACCGGCAAACGTTGCAGGCACGACGCTGGCCACCATGGGCACCGCGATTGCCGCGGGCACCTATGTGCTCTACATCAACGGCGTGATCTACACCCCCGGTACCCCGTACAATTTCGTGGCGACCGACCTCGGCAGCAAGACGCTGACGGTGAAGTACACCTACACACCGGCCGGTAACACGCACACCACGACGGTCACCAAAGATATCACGATTTCCGTTCAGAAGAGCATTCTGCAGAGCATCAGCGTCACCGGCCCCGCGCAGCTCTCCTATTATGCGGGCGAAACGCTGAACCTCAGCGGCCTCGTTGTGAGCGCGACGTACAGCAACGTTACCGATCCGGTCGTGCTGGACAGCTCCAAGTACACCCTGAGCGTCTACAAGAATGCCGTCACGCCGACAGACGTGATCACCACGGCTGACCCGCTGACCGTTCAGGATCGGTTAAAGGTAACTGTTTCGGAAACCTATCCGGGTTCGGAAACTGCGGTTGTGAAAGATGCAACGGCGACCCTCGTCGTCGCACCGACCGTCACCGCACTCACGATTGCACCGACAACGCAGACGATGACACTTGGCGTCACCGGCCCTGTCACGATCAACTCCACCATTGGCGTTGCTGATTCCTACGCGAGCCTTGTCGCGACCGTGGATAAACCCGCCGTGGCAGCCATCGACACCTCCACGCTGACCGCGGACGGCAGAGTGATCGTTACCGCGCTGTCCGTCGGCACCGCGATTGTCACCATTCGTGCCCGCGGCACCTCGTTCTCGCAGACCTGCACGGTCACCGTTGAGAAGGCCCCGACACCCGTCGGCAGCCTCGTGCTCGATAAATCCGCGCTCTCTCTGCCGGTCAACGGCACCTATTCGCTGACCGCGACCATCGGCCCGGACGACGCGACGGACAAGACCATCACCTGGGTTTCCGCCAGCCCCTCCGATGTCACCGTGGATGCCACGGGTACCGTCAAGGTGCTGCGTAACTTCGCAGGCAGCGTGAACGTCACCGCGACCTCGAACAGCAACCCTGCGGCCACGCAGACCTGCGCGATCTCCGTCAACACCATCGCGGTGGACGGCATCGCCCTGAGCGACACGAGCGCGACCCTCTATAAGGGCAGCTTCAAGAAGCTCACCGCGGTCATCACCCCCACGGGTGCCGCAGACCCCGCAATCACCTGGAGCAGCAGCAACACCGCTGTCGCGACGGTCGATTCCACCGGTAAAGTCACCGCAATCGGCATTCCGGCCGGCGCAGACTACGGCGAAGCGGTCATCACAGCGCTGACCTCCAACTCCTCCGTGTTCGCAACCTGCACCATCAAGGTGCTCTCGTCCGTGCTCATCACGAGCCTGACGCTGAACAAGTCCGAGCTCGCGCTCAACGTCGGCGATGAGGAAACCCTCTCCGTGACGGGCGCGCCCTCCAACGCGACCAACAAGACGCTTGCCTGGACCAGCAGCAACCCCGAGGTTGCCAGCGTGAACTCCTCCGGTAAGGTTATCGCAGCCTCCAAGGGCACGGCGGTCATCCGCGCGGATTCCACCGACGGCAGCGGCAAATACGTCTCCTGCGTGGTCACGGTCAACAACATCCAGATCCTCAACGTCTACCTCGATAAGTCTTCCCTCGACCTGAGTGAAGGCGACACGGCCTCCATCACGGCGACGCTGTATCCGAACAACGCCACGACGAAGACCCTCAAGTGGACGAGCTCCAATACCTCCGTCGCAACCGTTGACTCCAAGGGCAATGTCATTGCCGGCGCGACCAAGGGCTATGCCATCATCACCGCGACGGCGACCGACGGCAGTGGCAAGTTTGCCGAGTGCGTCGTGCTCTCCAAGCCGAAGGTGCACGTGACGGGTATCACGATCAACTACGGCGCCTCGCTGGATCTGCTCGCCAATGACTCGACCTACCTCAAGGCGACCGTCATTCCCGCGAATGCATCCGTCACGAGCGTTGTCTGGGCCTCCAACAACACCGCAATCGCCTCCGTCGACGCGAGCACCGGCCTCTTAAAGGGCATTGCGCTCGGCGAAGCGACCATCACCGCCACGGCGGACGGCAAGACCACCGCGATCAAGGTCAACGTCACGAACACCGAGTTTAACTACGGCGTGGCAGCGAACTTCAAGCGCAGAGTCAATGTCCGCGCCAGCGCGAGCGGGTTGAGCAAGGCCGTCGGGTTTGCCTATCTTGGAGACACGTTCAAGATCCTCGGCAAGACCGGCAGCTGGTATCTGATCCAGTACAACAACACCACCAAGGCGTACATCTGGGCCAGCTACCTCAAGGCCACCAAGACCAGCGCGGCGTATGTCTCCGCCAACGGAACCACCACGACCACACCGGCACCGGGCACCACCGCTACGCCGACCACGACGACCACGCCGACCAAGGTCACCATTGCCAACTGCCAGTATGCAGTCAACGTTCGCGCCAGCGCGAGCACGACCGCAGCCCGCGTCGGCAAAGCAAACCTCGGCGCGATCTACACCTACCTCGGCAAGGAAGGCGACTGGTACAAGATTCAGTACAACACCACCACGGTGGGTTATGTCTACGGAACCTTCGTCTCCCTCAGCTAACGGTACAGCATCCTGTCAATACGACGAGCCGCCCGATCGGGCGGCTCGTTTTTTGCCGCAGCAGAGATTGCAAACGTACGGTGGCTTTTCCGTGGAAAACAACCGCCGTCTATGGCGGTGATCGGTCTCGTTTGTTATACTGTGTGCCATGGATCATCTAGCAAGCAACCGGCAGATGCCGGATCAACCCGAACCAAAGCCGAAGAAGCGTTCCGCCCTGCTCCGCGCGGGCGTGGTGCTCTCGTCCGTGACCGCGCTATTGGTGCTGCTCAACTGGGGCACAAAGACGCGCTTTGTCACCCGCACATATGAGCTTTCGGACGCGCGCATCCACGACGAGATCCGCATCGCGATCGTCAGCGATCTGCACGGCGCGGAATACGGAGCGCAGCAGAGCGAGATCGTCGCCGCGCTGGAGCAGCAAAATCCGCATGTTGTGCTGTTGCTGGGCGATATCTTCGACCAGCGCGGCATCAGCGAGCACTCGACCGAACTAGTTCGCGTACTCGCCGAAAAGTTTGAATGTTACTTTATTCCCGGCAATCACGAGTATAAGACCGGCGAGCTGGGCGAAATACAAACCATTCTGCAACGCGCAAACGTCCCGATTCTCGCGGGCAAGTCGATCACAGTCGAGGTCAGCGACACGCGTGTGCAGATCTTCGGCGTCGATGACGGAAAAGGCGGTAAGCCGAAGCAGCTAAAACAGATCGCAGACGCCGCGGCGCAGCGCAGCGACGACATCTATTCCATCCTCGCCATCCATGTACCCAACGGCGTGGAATCATATCTGCAATACGGCTTTGACCTGATGCTCTCCGGCCACGCACACGGCGGGCAGGTGATCATCCCCGGCGTGCTCAACGGGCTCTATGCGCCGGGACAGGGTTTGTTCCCGAAATACGGCGGCGGGCTCTATACCTTTGGCGATCAAACGATGATCATCAGCCGCGGGCTTTCGCAAAAGCCGCTCTGGCTGCCGCGTCTGGGCAATCCGCCGGAGCTGACGTTCGTAACCCTCAAGCCCGCCCAACCGACGCCATAACGCAAACAGCGCGCCCGAAGGCGCGCTGTTATTTGTTTGACTTTTGTTTATTCGTAGAATTGCACGACGTCCTCGATGGGCTTGCGGTGTTTTTCTCGCAGCTTGTCGTCCGCCGCGTAGCCAACCGCGAGGATCAGCCGCACGCGGGAAGTCTTCGGAATGCCGAAAAGCTCCTGAATCTTTCTCTCGTTGTGCCAGCCGATGATGCAGGTGGAAAGCCCCTGCTCCGTGGCCGCGTAGCAGAATTGCGAAGCAGAGAATCCGACATCGATCGGCGCGAAGTCCTGATCCTTGAACTTCTGCGAGAGCGACACCTTGAGCACCGTATTCTCCTCCAGAACGACTGCGAACGCCGGGCAGTTCTTGACGAACTTATTCATGTTGAGCTCCATCATCAGCGGCCGCAGCTTTTCGCAGAGCTCCGGATTGGTGACGATCAAATACCGCCACGGCTGCCCGTTGCAGGCGGAGGGCGCAAGCCACGCGGCTTCCGCACAGCGCTGGAGCTTTTCCTTCTCCACCGGGCGGTTGAGGTCAAAATTGCGGCAGCTTTCACGCCGCCGAACGAGGTCAAAATAGTCGCTCATACGTTGTTCTCCCTAGCATCTTTGATTTTCTGCAGCGTATCTTCCAGCATCAGCGCGCGCAGCTCCTTTAGATACGGAAACTCGCTCGCGTTCTCGACCGCGTAGGTCTGCTGCAGCTCATATTCCAGCGGCAGCCATGTGCTGATGTCGCTCTCGTTGTGCTGGATCACGGCTTCCAGCTTGTCCAGCGCCTTGTAGAGCCGCGCTTCGTTTGTCTCCTGCGCATCCATCTCCGCAAAGAGCGCGGACAGCTCGTTGCGCTGCGGCTGTGGCAGAGAAGAAAGCAGCGTCTGCACCGCGTTCTCCTCCGTCGCCTCGTGCGCATCGGTCTTGAGGAACGACGGGATATCGCCCGTAATCGCCTCGCCGAAGTCGTGGACGAGGCACATGCGGACGAGCTTGCTGCCATCGAGCTCTGGAAACTCGGGTGCGACCAGCATCGCCAGCACCGCGAGCCGCCAGGAGTGCGCCGCGACGGTCTCGGTCACGCCGCCGACGGTGGTGCTATGGCGTCCGTTGGTTTTAAGGCACTCCAGTCTGTGTAAAAAATCGAGCAGTTCGCGTTGTTTCAAGCCTTGTTCTCCTCCGGCGGCAGCGCATATTGCGCGTAACCCGCCTGTTTAGTCGATCATAACACAAAGCATTTTAATTGAATATGCGTCAATTAAAATTGTTGGAATAATTTTGAAAACGAGCTTGACTCTGACGTTACGTCATGGTTTATGATAACCGCAGGAGGTGAGAACACGATGCGTCATTCCATCGGATCGCTCAGCAAATTGTCCGGCGTTTCCATCCGCGCGCTGCATCACTACGACCAGATCGGCCTTCTGCAGCCGAGCGAGGTCGCAGAGAGCGGCTACCGGTATTACGACGACGCGGCGGTTGAGAAGCTCTGGCAGATCCTATTTTACCGGGAGCTGGACTTTCCGCTTGCCGAGATCGGAGAAATCCTTTCTTCGCCGTCGTTTGACCGAGATCGCGCGCTTACGGAACACCGCAATCTGCTGGAGCAGAAGCGGGAACGGTTGGATCGACTGATCGCGCTCGTTTCCAATGCCATGAAAGGAGACAACAATATGGAATTCAAACCGTTTGATACCGGCGAAATTGACGCGCTACGCGAGCAGTACGCCGAGGAAGCGAAAGCCCGCTGGGGCAATACCGACGCGTACCGCGAGAGCACGAAGCGCGCCGCCAAATGGACCGAGGCGGACAAAAAGCGTCTGGAGGCAGAGTCCGGCGAGATCTTCTCCGGATTTGCGAAGCTTGTCGGCACCGACCCTGCGGATACGCGCGTACAGGCGCTCGTTGCGCGCTGGAAGGCGTTCATCAGCGAGAGCTATTATGACTGCACGGACGAGATCCTCGCGGGTCTCGGGCAGATGTACATCGTGGACGAACGCTTCATGAAGAACATCGACAAGTTCGGCGCGGGCACGGCGAAGCTCATGAGCGACGCCATCGCGGTCTACTGCAAACAATAATGCAGGCAGCGAAAAACGGCACGGGGTTTCTCCGTGCCGTTTCCGTTGTTCCAACTTACGCTTTGTCGCTGAGCATCTTTTTTCGGAAGACCAGCACCGCGGCGAGGAGCGCCGCAAGCGCATAGCCAATCACCCACCAGAGGTGCGGCATGATCGCGGCAAAATCTCCGCTGATCGCAGCACGACCCGCGTCCACCGCGTGCGCAAACGGCAGCGCGTAGGCAATCTTTTTGAACGCGCCGCCGACCAGATCCAGATCGAACCACGTTCCGCTGAGCCATGCGGAGAGATTGGTCAGGAGCGCGCCGCAGATGCCGCCGACCTGCTTGTCGTTGAGCGCGCTGCCGCACAGAAGCCCGATTCCGATGAACAGCGCGGCAGCGGGCAGCGAAACAACACACGCAAGCAGCACATTTGCCGTCAGCTGCATGCCCAATATGCCCGCAACCGCGTAGCACAGCACCGCCTGCATCAGCGCCATCGGCAAAAGCGGCATCGTGTAACCAAGGATGTAGTCCCCCGCGCGCATCGGCGAGGCGAAAAGGCGCATCAGAAACGACGTCGTGCGGTCCTTGCTGATCAGCGTCGCGGAAAAGAGCGCGATGAACGAGTAGCCGAACACCACGATGCCGGGCGTAAGCCGCCCGAGCTCAAACAGGTTGATCGGGATGTTGCTCTGAATCGCGGTCAGGAGAAGCAGCAGGATCACCGGAAAACCGAGACCGAACGCGAGGTTCAACGGATCACGGAGAATTTCCTTCGTGTTTCTGCCCGAAAATGCGGTCATAGCGTTCATACGATCTCCCCCGTTTCCGTCGCCAGTGCGATAAACGCGTCCTCGAAATTCTTAGCGCCTGTCTGCGCGATCAGCTCCGCCACGGTGCCGACCGCGGTGAGCTTGCCCTTTGCCATCACGCCGACGCGGTCGCTGAGCGCCTCGACCTCCTCCAGATAATGCGTGGTGAGCAGGATCGTCACCCGCCCTTTGAGCTTCTTCACGACCGACCACAACTCCCGCCGCGCGATGACGTCGAGACCCAGCGTCGGCTCGTCGAGAAATAGAATCTTCGGGCTGGAGATCAGCGCCATGCCGATGCTCAGCCTGCGCTGCATGCCGCCGGAGAGCGTCTTTGCCTTCGCTTTGGCGACCTCTGTCAGCCCAAGCTGCTCCGCCGTCTCCTGCGCCTTCTGCGCCGCCGTCTTCGCGCTTGCGCCGTAGACGCGCGACATGAGCGCGAGGTTTTCTAGCACACTGAGGTTCCGCGCAACCGCTGTTTCCTGCGGAGAGATGCCGTTGTGCGCCTTTGCGTGCACGGAATCCAGCGTCATGCTGTCGCCCAGCAGGATGGCGTCCCCGCCCGTCGGCTGCGTCAGCCCTGCGAGCATCTTGATGGTCGTCGTCTTGCCCGCGCCGTTAACGCCAAGCAGCGCAAACAACTCGCCATCTTTGATATCGAGGCTGAGTGCGTCCACCGCGCGCTTCGCGCCGTAGACCTTCGTCAGCTCTTTTGCCTGAATCGAATACTCCATGATCCCTCCATCATTCCTCGATCGTCTTTTCCGTCATCGCGCGAATGTCCCGCAGCGTCGTCTCGTCCGGCTCCGGCCAAGTTTCCTCCTGCGCCTGCGCGGGTTTTCCCTGAAAAATCGCGCTCGCGACCTGCGCCAGAAATACATCGTTTTTCATGATCGCGAGTCCCGTTGCCTCGTCTCCCAGCACCACAAGGCTGTCCCCCGGCTGAATGCCGAAGATCTCTCGCGCTTCCTTCGGGATCACGATCTGCCCTTTTTCGCCGACCTTCACGGTTCCAAACAGGTGCTTGCCCTTCGGTGGTTTCATGCTGCGCTCCTTTCAGTAGGAACAGTATAACTTTTCCTACTTTTCATTCCGACAATGTTATACACCCGCGCACACGCCTTGTCAAGCGGTTTCCAACAAAAAAACGCCCCGTCTCCGGAGCGTTCCATTTCGCAAAGGTTCAACCGAACACGCCGAGGTGTTCGAGCAGGATACGAAGGCCGATCAGCACGAGCACGATGCCGCCGACCAGCGTCGCTCGATCCTGATACTTTGCGCCGAACTTCTGGCCGATTGCGACGCCCAGCATCGAAAGAAGAAACGTCGTGATGCCGATCACGCCGACGGAAGGTAGAATCTGCACCTTGAGGAAAGCAAACGAGATGCCGACCGCAAGCGCGTCGATGCTGGTTGCAAACGAAAGCCCGACGAGCTCTTTTAGGTCGAGCTTGTCTTCCACGGGACAGCCGCAGTCGTCGCCTGGCTTAAGCGCGTCGTAGATCATCTTTCCTCCGATGATCGAGAGCAGCGCGAACACGATCCAGTGATCAACGCTCGTGATCAGGTGCTCAAACTGCCTGCCAAGCAGCCAGCCGAGCAGCGGCATCAGCGCCTGAAAACCGCCGAAAAACAGGCCGATCAGCGCCGCGCGCTTCCAGTTCATCGCGCGGAGATTGAGCCCCTTGCAGGTTGAGACCGCGAAGGCGTCCATCGACAGCGCAACCGCCGTCAGAAGAAGTTCAAGAAAAGTCATCCGGTGTCCTTATCTGTTGTCGTCAGTGCTGACGGATTTTATTTGAGATGATCTCGGCTGCGCGCTCCATTTGTTTCGCGTCCTCCGCCGAAAAGCGGCGCAGGATCGGGCTGTCGATATCCAGCACGCCGACAGGTTCGCCCGCTGCATCGCGCAGCACGATCACGAGTTCGCTGTTGCTCGCGCTGTCACAGGCGATGTGCCCGGGGAACGCGTGCACATCCTCAACAAGCTGGGTTTGATTCTGCGCAAACGCCGTTCCACAGACGCCCTTGCCAAGAGCGATGCGCGTGCAGGCAACTTTCCCTTGAAACGGGCCAAGGCGAAGCTCTCCCTGCTCCAGAAGATAGAAGCCGACCCAGTTGATATCGTGCAGCAGCTCGTTGAGAAACGCGCTGGCGTTGGACAGCGTCGTCATCAAGCCGTCGGACGCATCCAGCAGGTGCTCCAGTTGTTCCACAGAGGAGATTTCTTCGGTCTGCAACGCTTTTCACCTCCGATTCACGCTTTTGCCATATCGCAATATTATAATCGAAACGCCTCATCTTTACAAGTTTTCGGGCGCATGATAGAGTAGGATTCGGAAGCGAGGTTCGTTATGAAGCTGGAAAAACGCAGATCATTCATCATCAATTTTCTCTATTTTGCCATCATTCTCTGTATCGTCATCGTGCTCGCGCGCTATGCGCTCGGCGTGCTGATGCCGTTTTTTATCGCGTTTCTCGTGAGCCTGATGCTCAAGCCCGCTGTCGCGTTTTTTCACGACAAAGTGAAGCTGCCGCGCGGCATAATGGGCATCGTGCTCGTGGTGCTGTTCTATGCGCTGGTTGGGCTGCTGCTGATCATCATCGTTGTGCAGCTTTTCTCCGCCGCAAAGTCGTTCTTCCTCACGCTGCCGGGGCTCTATACCAACACCATCATGCCGTGGCTGCACAGCGCGTTTGCAGCGTTGCAGCAGTTTGCGGCGCAGCTCAATCCGGACGCAGCAGCCGCCTACAACGTCGTCTCCACAAACGTCACGAAGTCTCTGGGCGACGCGGTGATCAACGTCTCCAAACAGGTGGTCTCTTGGGTCACGAGCTCAACGCTCAAGGCCCCGCGGTTTCTACTCAACATGCTGATCATGGTGATCTCGACGATCTTCCTCACGGTCGATTTTCCGAAGATTCAGGCGTTTGTGATGCGCCAGCTGTCCGAGCACTGGAGAACGCTTTTGCATAACGCGCGCGTTCAGCTCGGCCGCACGCTCTGGAGCTATCTGCGCTCCTATGCCATGATCCTCTCGATCACGTTCGTCGAAATCTTCGTGGGTCTTTCGATCATCGGCGTGAAAAACGCGGCCGGCATCGCCGTCGCGATCGCGATTTTCGACATTCTTCCCGTCGTCGGCAGCGGGCTTGTGCTGCTGCCTTGGACGATCTATACGCTCATGTCCGGCAACTACACCGTCGGTATCGGCCTTGCGGTGCTGTATGTGGTTGTCATCGTCGTGCGGCAGATCATGGAGCCGAAGATCGTCGGCGACCGCGTCGGCCTGCATCCGCTGGTCACGCTGCTCGCGATGGTGCTCGGCACCTATCTCTTCGGCGGCATCGGACTGCTGGGACTTCCGATCACGATTGCGCTGCTGCACGCGCTCAACAAGGAAGGCGCGATCCACCTCTACAAGATGCACGACGACGCGCCGGAGCCCGCCGTTTCGGAATACGAAGCCGTTCCGCCGGTTGAGGCTGCGCCCTCGCCAAAAGAGACGGCTCCGGCCAAAGAGAGGCCCATCAAAAAGAAAGCGAAGAAATAATCTGCTCTTATTAACAAGGCCGCCGAATCATCCGGCGGCCTTTGTGCGTTATACCGTTTTGCCTGGCGGCGCAAATCGCGTGATGACCGCTTCGGCGGCCTTGAGGCCGTCGATGGCGGCGGAGACGATGCCGCCCGCGTAGCCCGCGCCTTCGCCGACGGGATAGAGTCCCGCATGGGACGCGCTCTCCATATTTTCGCCGCGCAGGATGCGCAGCGGCGCGCTTGTGCGCGTTTCCACGCCAGTCAGCACCGCGTCCTCGCGGTCAAAGCCTCTCAGCTGCCTTCCAAAGGCCTTCATGCTCTCGGCGATGCCGGCGGCCACAAACGGCGGCAAGACGCGCCAGAGGTCGCAGGAGGCGACGCCAGGCTGATAGGAGGGCGTAACCCCGCCGAACCCGCGCGGCGTCTCCTTGCGGAGGAACGCGCCGAGCGTGCTCGCGGGCGCGACGCCGCCGCCACCGCCCGCGCGGAAGGCTTGCTGCTCCATCTGCTTCTGAAAGCGCATGCCGCCCAGCGGATGATCTTCAAAATCGGAAGGATACACCTGCACGACCACAGCCGCGTTTGCGTTTGGTGCACTGCGCGCAAAGTTGCTCATGCCGTTGACGACGATCTCGTCCTTTGCCGACGCGCTGCCGATCACGCTGCCGCCCGGGCACATGCAGAAGGTATAGACCCCGCGCTCGCCGTGCTGCGCCGTGAGGCGGTATTCCGCGACGCCGAGGCGCGGATGCCCCGCTAGCTCGCCGAGCTGCGCGCGGTCGATCATGCTCTGCGGGTGCTCGACGCGTACGCCGACCGCAAAGGGTTTCGGCGCCATCGCGACGCCCGCATCAAACAGCATCTGATATGTGTCCCGTGCGCCCTGTCCGATGGCGAGAAGCACAGCCGCGGCTTCGACCTTCTCGGTTCCGGCAGCCGTCTTGATGATCGCATGCGTGACCCTGCCGTCCTTGTGTTCGACGCCGGAGAGCGTCGCGCGGAAGCGCACCTCGCCGCCCAGCCGCTCAATCTCCCTGCGCATCGCGGCGACCACGCCGCGCAGCCGGTCGGTGCCGATGTGCGGCTTTGCCGCGTAACCGATCTCTTCGGGAGCCCCGAAGCGAATCAGCGTGCGGAGCACCAGATCCCCGCGCGCATCCTTGCTGCGCGAGGTGAGTTTTCCATCCGAAAACGTGCCTGCGCCGCCTTCGCCGAACATGACGTTGCTCTCTTCGTCCAGCTCGCCTGTCGCCCAATAGTGCTCGACGCTGGCCGCGCGCTGCTTGATCGCGTCTCCGCGCTCCAGCACGAGCGGCGCGTAGCCGTTCCTCGCGAGTTGGTATGCCGCGAACAGTCCCGCGGGACCGAGACCCACGACGATCACGCGCCCGCGCGGCGCTTCCGCGCCCGCAGCCAGCTGCTGCTCCTGTTCCTCAACATAAGCCTCCACGTGCGGGTTTGCGCGCGCAAGCAGGCGCTTTGCAGCCGCTTCCTCCACTTCCGCGACGGCAGAAATCAGGAAGTGCACATCCTGCTTCTTCCGCGCGTCGAGCGCGCGGCGGGTGATGCGCGCGCTTACAATCTGCTGCTTTTCCAAGCCGAGCAGGTTTACAATGCGGGCGGCGAGCAATTCGTCGCCTTCCGAAATCGGTTGTTTGATATTGGTGATCCTTAATTTCATGCGGGTCTCCCGAAGCCGACGAATGCGGCCAAAGTCAAATTCTATACCCTATTATTTTTCAAGAAGAACGGCGGAGCTGATGCCCCGCCGCAGTCCATCACAAGTCGTTTATTTCGGCTGATCGATGGTGACCGTAACCTCCGTGACGGAGAGCGTCGTGGTCAGCTCGATGGTCGCCTTTGCGTCCCGCACGAGCACGGACACCGGCAGCTTGTAGACGCCGGGCGTAAGTCCCGTGACATCCACAAACAGCTGCACGTCGCTGCGTGAGAGCATGCTCACGAGGCTGTATCTGCCCTCCACGATCAAATCGCCCGCGGGAATGTTCAGCGAGACCTTGCCGCCGCTCTGGCGCCCGTGCACCTGAATCTCCAGTTGCTCAAACGTCTGCGTAATGACCATCTCGCGCACCTCCAGCAGCACCGAAACCGTGGTGCTGTCCAGCAGGCGTACGCCGTCGGGCACGATCAGCGTGCCGCTGACGGTCATCGTGCTGTCGAGACCGTTGATAGCGATGGGCTCAAGCGCGATGGTATCGATCTTGTCCAGCGTCGCCTGATCGCCCACGAGGCGCACCGTCTCCGGCGTGGAAACGGCCTTGATGATCTCGTGGTTCGCCGCGAGGTTGTCCGCGCCGACAAGCGAGCTTTCCACATCGACCGGAACATTCTTGATGGGATAGATCGGCAATCGCACGGTCGAAGTCGGCAACGTGCCTATGATGATATCCGACGACACGATGTTGTTGTTCTTGTCGTAGAATGTCACGTCAAACGTGCTGTAGATCGTCCCTGTTTTTTCAGAAAGATCCACCACGCATTCGCCATGCGTGATCGTGGAGATATCCGTCTTGGGTCCCGTGATGTCGAGCCGCGACGTCGTGGTCAGCGCGTCCATATCCGCCCAGTAACCTTCCGGCAGCTCGCCGGAGAATGTCGTGGTGATCGGCACAGTTTTTGTGACCAGTTTGTCGATTTCGACCTTGACCGTCGCGGGCGTAATCGACTGCACGACGCCGAGCGCGGAGGTCACAGTTGCCTGAATCGGCAGGTCGTACTCCCTCGCCTCGCTGATGTTTCTCAGGCTGATCGACGCAACGATGGAACTCGGAGTTACATAGGCATAGTTCGTGATCTGCGTGCGCACCTTGACGGTGACGTCCTGCAGAATCTCGTTCCGGTCGCCGCGGACGCAGAAGCCCTGCGCGATCAGCTCCGCCTCGCCGTCAAAGCTCGTCGCCACATTCGGCACGTCTTTTTCGCGCATGGGTTTCTGGTCGGTGAGCACATAGCCCCACAGCAGCATCGCAAACACAAACGCGATGACCTTGAGCGCCATGTTCTTGGTAAAAAAGCTCTTGATGCCGCGCAGAAGCTTCGCTTTGTCAATCTTAGGAATGTTCATTCGATCCCTCCGATGGCTTCCGCTTGATCCAGCTGAATGCGGTCGAATTGCCTGTCTGCAAAAACAGGCTTTCCAGCACGTTGGAGAGCGCTTTTGCGTCGATATAGCGCACGAGTTTGCCATCCCGCGCGATCGAGATCGCGCCCGTCTCCTCGGAGACGATGATGGTCACGCTGTCCGATACGCTGGAGACGCCGAGCGCCGCGCGGTGGCGCGTGCCAAGCTCGCGGGAGACGGTCAAATCGTCCGACAGCGGCAGGAAGCAGCCGGCAGCAAGCAAGGTCGATCCGCGCACGATCACCGCGCCGTCATGCAGCGGGGTATTCGGCTCGAAGATGTTCTCAATCAGTGCGCCGGAGAGTACGCCTTCGATCCTGGTGCCCGTTCCGACGAGATCGCCTAGGCCAGTCTTCTGCTCAAACACGATCAGCGCGCCAACGCGGCGATGCGAGAGCGAGAGAATCGCCGTCTGCATGTCGCGAATCAGCGCCGTACTCTGCACGCTGGACGCGTCAAACCAGCTTCGGTTGAGGCGTTTGCCGCTCCTGCCGAGCTTTTCCAGTACGCGGCGGATCTCCGGCTGAAAGAGGATGAACAGCACGATGATGATCGAGCCGGACGTCAGAATCGAATCCAGCAGCCAGCTTAATATGGTCAGCGAGAAGAGCTGCGCGACGATGGAACACAGGAATAGAAGCCCCACGCCCTTGAGTACCTCATAGGCGCGCGTCTCTTTCGTCCAGACGATGAGTTTGTAGATCAGAACGGTGATGATCAGGATGTCAAGCGCATCCTGTATGAAGAACTGCGAAAAGCCGCTCGCTAGCGCTTTGGTGATGCTGGTGTACGACAATTTTGCGTTCTCCTTTCCTATGCGGATGGCGCGCGGAAGATCGCGCAGAAATACATCCGGCTATTCTTCAATCACGTGACCGGCGATATCCGTTTCGTATGCGATTACCTTTTCATTGAGCGTTTTGCCCGTGAGCTTGCCGGACTCCTCATATTCCCGCACGGCGAGTTCCGCGAGCTCTTTCTGCCTGCGCAGACCTTCGTCGTCCAGCACCGGCTCCTCGATGGGAAGGCCGTCAAGTTTGCGAACTGTTGTCTTCATCGTATATCCCTGCCTAACATTTCTATTATACCATATCGAAGATGGCGCTTCGCCGCAAAAATTTGAATTTTTGATGTCGTTTTTACCGCATATCGGTATTTTTATGCAGTCCGTTCACTTATGTAAGTGATCAGGCGGGTGTGAACGCCAAATTCAGCTTTGTCGCATGAGCCATACTGGATTTTATTGTTTCTTCACCAAATGGCAGCAGAAATGTGCTTGTAAAAATGCGCGATCTTTTTCTTTATTATTTGCACAAGATCGTGATAAAATCAAGTGGAAGCACATCATTCCACCCATTTCGGGAGGTCGTATGGCAATTCTTCTCTACCACGGCTCCTCCGTCGGCGGACTGCAAACGCTGGAGCCGTTCACAGCGGATCACGGTAAACCGTATGTATACTTTACCACGAACGATATCTCTGCCGCGTTCTATGCCGCGCGTGCAATCGAGAAACCGTATTACTGGGTTCCCTTCAGTTACGACGCGCAGGGACGGATCACCTATACCGAAGTGTGGAACAACGCGATGGCGGAGGTGTTTTCCGGCAAATCGGGATATGTCTACTGCTGCGAGGCGGACGACAAGAATCTGCTGCGGTTTCCGACGCACCATAGCATGCGCCTTTCGCCTGAGCCGGTCAACGTTGCGCGAAGCGATAAGATCGACGACCTATATGAATGGTTCCTGCAGCGGGAGCATGACGGCAAGCTCGTCATCCAGCGGTTTGAGACGCTGTCTCCGGATCAGCGCACGCTCTGGCACGGTATGGTGCTCGAAGAGCTGATTGACCGCTACTCCGGTCAGCAGGTTAGTAATCCGTATACACGGTTTGTCCAGGAGAAGATGCCCTCCGTCTGGGAGCGGTTTTTGCACGAGGCGAAATAGTCCTGGTTTATCAAGCAACGCGCTCCTGATACGGAGCGCGTTTTATTTGTGTTTCAATTTTGTTTTCAATCAGGAGGCGGGGTTCGGCTCGCGCAGCATGCACCAGAACGGCAGATCATCGCCGGACATCGTTCCGGTATGGATCAATTGAAACCCCTTCTTCTCGTAGTAGGCGACATTTGCGAACTGATGCGTTTCCAGGTAGATCGGCATGTTCTCGCGATCCGCTTTTTCAAACATGCTTTTCAGCAGGGTGCTGCCCGCTCCGCTGCGCTGGTGCGCGGGATCGACGGCAATGCCCCAGAGATAATAATGCGGTCGACCTTGCAAGAGACTTTCCTGCATATCAGCAAGCAGTTTCTCACATCGATCGACAAACCCGTAATGACGAACCCCGACGATCAGCGGCGCCAACAGAAACCCGGACTTTACGTAGTCCACGTCCGTAAGCCGCGTATGCCCCGGCGGAAGCAGAAACAGCACGCCGGAGCCATCCTCCGTCGTCCATACCTCGCCGTAATGCATCGCGCTCTCCAAAACATGCTCCATGTATTTCGTCAGTTTCCTGCCGCGCTTACCCTCATCCGGAAAGTAGGCGATTAGCGACGGATAGTCGAAAAAAGCGCGGGCAACGACCGCAGCCGCCGCTTTCTTTTGTTCTCTACGCAGTGGGATGATGTTCATCGTTGTTCTCCTTCGTCTTCTGCCGATTTTCTTGCAATGTCCAGCAACAGCGTCTGCAGCGCGCGCCGCTGTTCCCCGTCGGGCGGCGCAAACTGATACAGCTCCGAGTACCAGAGACCATCCATCGCGAGGCGGACGAGCAGCCCCAGCTCCGGCGACGAAGCCCTTTGCGAGATCTCCCGCTGCATGCGCTCGAAACGTTCCCGTAGGGGGGTCAGCAGCGCGGGGTCGCGCACAATCGCCGCCTGAATCGCGCGGGACACCTGCGCGGGGTCCGCCGTTGTACGAAACGATGCGCAGATGTAGGCGGTCAGATAATCGCCGCCGGATCGCTCCAGTTCCTCCTCCAGCGTCTGATCCACCTGCGCCATGGATCGCTCCATCATTCCCGCGATCAACGCGTTCTTTGAAGCGAAGTGATAGAGCAATCCGCCCTTGCTCACGCGTGCCTCGGCTGCAATCGCCTCCAGGGTAAAGCACTCGACACCCTGCTCCATCAGAACCCGGTTTGCCGCGTCCAGTATCTCGTTTTTGGTTTGATCCGATTTCGTTTGCTGATTCATAGCGTTACTATACCGGCTAGACGGTTTTCTGTCAATCTTTTTGTACCTTGCGTCCATATCACAAAAGCACGCCGGAAGGAATCCGGCGTGCTTTTTTTGCTGTGTATATGTTTTAGTAGTTCTTCACCGTCGGCGTCCAGTACTGTCCGCCGTAGAGGTCGGTGATGCGGTAGGCCATGTCCCAATTGACGCCATCGCCGAGCGGCGCGTTGCCGATCTCCCAGCTGCCGGTTGCCGTCATCTGTTCGCCAAGATAGAAGGCGTCGTTGAACGTGCCGTCGTAGTTGTAGTAGTCGCAGAGGAAGTCGATCTTGTCGCCCGAAACGATCTCGACAAGCCCCTTCATCACGGTGGCGGTGTCGGTCGCCGCATAGTCATACTGTGCGCCGAGCACAACGCCGTTGGGATTGTCGTTCGTGAACTCCAGAATGATGTTCACGCGCGTGCCGTTGAGCAGAGCAGGAACGCGGCCTACGATCGTGTAGTTGTCGTCTACCTGATCCTCGCTGACCAGATAGTACGCCACGATCTGCCCGTTGAGGGACATCCACGTGCCGTCGTACGCCATAATCAGGTCGTTGTCCGCGTCGTAGTCCGCGATGTTGTCGAGACCGAGGTCGATATAGCCCGTGCCGTCGTCGACATAGACATTCTGCTCCAGCGTGACCACGCTGCTCCACTGCTCTTCGGTGAGCACCAGCGTCGGGGTCTCGCCCTTGTAGGTGAGCATTAGGTTCGCAAAGCCCGCGTTGTTCGCCTGATAGGAGGCGATGGAGCCGCGCACAAGGTCTTCGTTGACCCAGCTACTGTCCTTGTCACCCGTGACCACGCTCTTGTTGCTGAGGAACAGCTCCAACAGCTGTGTGACCGTGTCGGTCGAGCCGCTTGCGACATCGCTGCTGCTTGCGGAGCCGCCGAGCAGCGTGCCGAGAAGGCTGCCCGTGTTGTCGCCGAGCAGCGTACCCAGCGGGTTTTCGCTGGAGCCGCTCGCGACCTGGCCGCCCGCGGCGACGGAGGCAAAGCTCTTGATGCACTCGGTGTAGCTCTTGTCGAGCCCGATGGCGTTATAGGTCTCGACCGCGGTGCTGACGCTGCGCATCGACTGATACGGGAAATAGATCGAAAGTCCGTTCGCATGCGAGATGCTCGTGGAGTTGCGGTTGTATTTCACCGCGCCCGCAAGCGATTCGGCCAGCGTTTTGGATTCCGCCGTGCCGAGATTCTGCGCAAAATGGATCAGGTCGATCTGGTTGATCTTGCTGCTGGTGGAGAAATCCTTTGACCCGCTTCTCGCGTTTGCGACGGTGTTGAAGCCGTCCCCCGCGATGAGCTGACCCGTGGACGAGGAGAACGCGCTGAAGGCCGCAGGCACGGTGCCGCTGAGTTCCGCAAGGTCGGTCATCGAGAGCGTCGTTTGACTATCTCCGCTCATCTTGACATAGTCGTCGAGTATCTGCTTGCCAAGGTCGAGGGAGTCGATTGCGGGATTGTCGGAGAGCGCGGATAGCCAGTTGGTATAGTACCAGCCGGTGCCGGGCTCGACCGCCTCGGACGCGACAAGATAGTCGCCATACTGCTCCGCAACGAGCGCTGTTTCCAGCGTCGCCATCAGGCACGCGTCGAAGCCGATGATGTCGAACTTGACCCCGCCATCCTTGAGTGCCGTGTTGATCTCGTCGAGGCTCATGCTGTCGCCGGGGAACAGCTCGTCATAGCCGTACGCGGTCAGCGAGCCGCCGCCGTGATCCCAGAGCACGAGGATGTAACGATCTGCGGGATATTCGCTCGCGCTAAAGCGGATGAAGTCCGAGAGTGTGGAAGGATCGACCATCGAGCGCTTGCCGACCTTTGCATCGAGCGTTTCGAGTCCGCCCTGCTTGACGCGGTAGCGCTGGTTGGTGTTGCTCTTGATGATCTGGTTTTGCCAGTTGGAGGCGCCGCCCGTCTCCAGAATGATGTTGATGTTGCTGCCGAGGGTCGCGTTGACCATCTCCTCGAGGTCGGCGGTCGCCATGCCGCTCTTGCTCTCAAGGTCGGTGCCGCACATATAGACCATCACGGTTACGGTTTGCGCGGACGCAACATCGGTATACTTGTCTCGTGCCGCCGCGGCGACCGTGCGGTCGGGCTCGTGCGGCTTGTAGACCGCTTCGGAGCCGGACGCGGGCGTGATCTGGCCGGACGTGCTGCCGTAGCTGCCGAGCAGCGAACCCAGCGCGTCGGAAACCGAGGTGTCGGTGCCCGTGCTGCCGGAGTCCGTGCTGTCCACGGTGCTCAGCCCCGAATCGGTGGTCGTGTTCGTGTAGCCGCCAAGCAGGCTATTCAGCAGATCGCCGCCCGTACTGCCGGAGCACATGTTTAGGAGCAGCACCGCGCCGACCACGATCAATACAAGCACGAAGATGCGCCCAAGGCATCCGCGTTTGTTGCCGCTGCCATTGTTGTTATTGCTGGCTCCGCCGATCAACAGCGCGAGCAGCACCGCGAGCAGTCCGCCGCCGCCGCTGCCGCGGTCTCCGCCGTCGCCGAACGATCCGCCGGAAGAGCCGCGCGGGCCTCCGCCAACGCTGCCGCTGCCGAGGCCGCTTCCGCGGCGAAAGGCATTACCGCCGCCTGAGACGGTTCTTCTGGGACGGCTGCCGGGTCTGTTTGCTGGACTCATATATTATCCCTCCTGAACATGGTGATACGCTGCGTAAACGGCGTTAAAAAATCTAACTAATTCTATTGCATCTCACGGCGCACTCTGCGTGAGAAAATCACGCAGGCCTGCGTCTTCGAGTATCTTGTTGCCGCCGAACCGATCCCCGCCGACCGCAACTTCATATCCATAGCGATCCAGTACGGGCGAATACGTGACCACCTCGATGGTGTCCGCAGCAGGGTCAAACCGCAGCAGACGCAGGTAGCCCACGCCGTTTGTCTGGTCGTCCTGCACGTTCATCATCATCTGGTGCACCGTGCGGTCGGGCGTTCCATCGGCGTTGTCATCCAGCACTTCGGGGATATACTGCATCCCGCGCTCATGCCCGCAGAGAACCAGGCGAACGTTGGGCGACTGCTTGACCACGTTCTCGATAAGACGTTTGCCGACGGAAGAGTATCCGCCAAGGAACATGTAGTTATGCATGCAGAGGATCGCGTAGTGATCGGAATATTCTTTGCAGACCTCGTTGATCCAGTTCTCCGCGTCGACTTCCATGCCATATGCAATCGAAAAGACGATGACCGGCACGCCGCCCGCGACAAAGGTTGTGTAGTAGCTGAAGCCCTTCTCGTCAAACGCATGCGCGGGATCAAAATCCGTATCCGGCCGGTGGTCGAGATACGGCGTCGCCGGATCATAGTCCGGCAGCTCGTCGTGGTTGCCCGCGCAGGTGAGTATATGCATACCCTCCGGCAGGTTGGAGAAAGCAGCAAGCTCGTTGTCCCATTCGTATTCGCGATAGGCGTTGTACACGAGATCGCCCGTGTGCACAGCGAGCACGGTGTTGTATTCCTGCTGTGTGTCGGCAACCCACTGCGTCATCTTCCCGAAAACATCGCTGTTCGCCGCGGTGTATACCTGCGTGTCGCTCATCCAGGCGATGCTGAACGCAACGGGCGCGGGTGTCGGCTCCGGCGTGGGTTCCGGTGTCGGCACGGCGGTTGCGGTGGGTTCCGGCCGATCCTGATTGGCTTCGGCTGCTGTTTCGCTCTGTGCGTTTACCGTCTCCGGCTGACTGCCCGCCGCCACGGGGGCTGCCGCACATGCGGACGCAAAAACGGATATTACTAAAGCAAGGCAAAGCGCGAGAATCGATCTCATCTTCAGCATAGGTAAAACAAATGTCCTTCCGTGAACGTTACAAATCGTGCGACTCGTGATATCCGCCGCGAATCGTCACAATTGTTGCAACGTAACACGCACGCTATACCTAGTGATATCTTACCATTCGGGCGCGTCCGCGTCCAGTTGTGTGGACAGGAAAATAGTGCTAGAATTGAGCTATGCAAATCAAACCGCCGCAAAAAAGAATCGCCGTCCTGCTTCTCGCGTTGCTGCTGGCCACGGGCTTTGGCTGCGCGCGCGTTGAGGCGCCGAGCGAGGTACAGTCGCCCGTTCCGGTGATGATCGCGACCGGCGCGCCGGATCAGCAGAGCGCACCGACGCCCGTTCCGCAGCCGCAGCTGAAATACATCTTCCTGTTTATCGGCGACGGGATGGGATACGCCCAGATTCAGGCGGCTTCCGACGCGCTCTCCGCGAGCGGCGGCGAGCCGCTTTGCTTTGCCGACTTTCCTGTGCAGGGCAGTCAAAAGACCGCGAACGCGGACGGCGGCGTGACGGATTCCGCCGCGGCTGCAACCGCGATCTCGACCGGCAAAAAGACGACCAACGGCTACCTTGGGCTCGATCCGGACAAGAATCGCATCGAGACCATCGCGGAGACCCTCCGCAACGACGGCCGCAAAATCGGCATCCTGACCACCGTTTCGCTGGATCACGCAACACCGAGCGGATTTTTTGCGCATGTCGACTCCCGCCGCAGCTACGCCATGATCACGGATGATCTCTTCGCCAGCGGCTTTGACTTTTTCGCGGGCGGCGGCTTCCACAACACGCCGGACTCCGCTGACCGCGCGCTGGAAAACGGCTACACGCTGATCCACTCGTTTGAGGAGGCACCGGCCTCCGCGGACGGACGACTGATCCTCTCCTCCAACCTCACCTTCGGCGACTATGGCGTGCTGCCCGCCATCGACGGCGGCGCGCGCGCAAACTGGCTCAAGAAAGCAACCGAACTGGCGATCTCGCGCTTGACCGCGCCGGAGGGTTTCTTCATGATGGTCGAAGGTGGACGCATCGACTACTTCTGCCACTATAACGACGCGGGTTCGTTCGTTGCGGAGCTGCTGGACTTCAACGCAGCCGTCCAGAGCGCGCTCGCGTTTTACGCGCAGCATCCGCAGGAGACGCTGATTCTCGTCAGCGCGGATCACGAGACGGGCAATGTCTCCTTTACCGAAGGCGACCGCGCGGCGCTCTTAAAACAGACGATCTCCAGCGATATCTGCGACGACACCCTCGTGCAGCAGTGTCTCGCCAACAAGACCCCGTTTGAAGAAGCGCTTCCGCTGTTTGCAAGCGCGTTCGGACTCGACAACCTGACGCCGGAGGAGACCGCGAAGCTGCAGCAAGCATATGAAAAGACCTACTTCGGCAATCAGTCCGGCAACAACAGCGACGAGGAGTACGGCACCTATGAGCCAATCACCACCGCGTGCATCGACCTTGTCGCCGCGCGCGCGGGTCTGATCTTCGGCTCCGGCGGGCACACCGGAAAGGACGTTCCGGTCTATGCCATCGGCGTTGGCTCCGAATTTTTCGCGGGCAGCTATGAAAACACAAACCTGCACGACGCGCTGCTGCAAGCAGTCTCCGCTTACCCATTGTCGTAATGCATCCCCGTGCACCAATTGCATTTTGGAAATATATCGGATACGGAAGGGTCAATCGCATGAAAGTCACGTTTATCGGCGCAGATCACGAGGTAACGGGCAGCTGTACCTATCTCGAAATCTGCGGCAAGCGCATCCTCATTGACTACGGCATGGAGCAGGGCAAGGATTTCTACCAGAATGTTCCACTGCCCACCCTGCCCGGCGAAATCGACGCGGTTCTGCTCACGCACGCGCATATGGATCACTCGGGGTTACTGCCGCTGCTGTATAAGAACGGCTATAAGGGTCAGGTGCACGCCACCAAACCCACCTGCAACCTCTGCGATATCATGCTGCGCGACAGCGCGCACATACAGGAGTTTGAAGCCGAGTGGCGCAACCGCAAGGGCCTGCGCAGCGGCGAGAAACCCTATATCCCGCTCTATACGATGCCGGATGCCGAGGGCATTCTCAAGCAGTTTGCGCCGCACAAGTACGACGAGAAGTTCAACCTCTTTGAAGGCATCGACGTGCGCTTCACCGACGCGGGTCATCTGCTCGGCTCCGCCTACATCGAAGTCTGGATCGACGAAAACGGCGAAAAGCGCAAGATGGTGTTCTCCGGCGACATCGGAAACGTCAATCTGCCGCTGTTGCGCGATCCGTCGCTGGTCGACGAGGCGGACTACATCATGATCGAGTCCACCTACGGCGATCGCGTGCACGACGCGCCGCCGGACTATGCGCAGGCGCTTGCGGACGTGCTGCAGACGACGTTTGACCGCGGCGGCAGCGTGATCGTGCCTTCGTTCGCCGTCGGTCGCACGCAGGAGCTTTTGTATTTCATCCGCCAGATCAAGGACGCGCGCATGCTGCACGGACACGACAACTTCCCCGTGTTTGTGGATAGCCCGCTTGCCAACGCCGCGACGCGCATCTACCTCGAAAACGCCGAATTCTGTTATGACGCGGAAGCGCGCGCGTTTGTCGAGCAGGGCATCAACCCGCTGGAGTTTGCAGGGCTTACCATCACCGAAACCAGCCAGGAGTCGATGGCGATCAACACCGACATGCGACCCAAGGTGATCCTTTCCGCGAGCGGCATGTGCGAGGCGGGCAGAATCAAGCACCACCTCAAACACGGACTTTGGAACGCCGCCAACACGATCCTGTTTGTCGGTTTCCAGGCACCGGGCACGCTCGGTCGCTCCCTGATCGAAGGCGCGGAGAAGGTCAAGCTCTTCGGCGAGACCATCCGCGTGAACGCGGAAATCAAACAACTGCCCGGCATCAGCGGACACGGCGACGTGAACATGCTGATCAAGTGGGCAACGCATTTTTCGCCAAAGCCGCGCCGTGTGTTCGTCAACCACGGAGACAGTGCGGTGTGCGATCTGTTCACCAACCGCCTTAAGGATGAGTTCGGGCTCGCCGCCACCTCGCCCTTCAGCGGATCGGTCTACGATCTTGTCGCGAACCAGTATCTGCTCGAAACCAAGCCGATCCCGCTTGCCGAGCATGTGCATGAGCACATCCCGCGGGAGGAAGGCGCGGAGACGCGTCCGCCGAAGCTTTACCCCGACAAGAAGCCGCGCACTGAGGTGCACCCGCAATGGCAGGGCACGCCGTCGAATGCATATCAGCAGCTGCTCGTCGCGTTGGAGCGGCTTGTGGACATCATCCGCTCCAGCAAAGGCAGGAGCAACCGCGAGCTGATCAATGTGACCCGCGAGATCAACGCCATCAGCGACGAGATGGAGCGCGAATAACCCTCTTCTCTCTGCGCAATAACAACTTGTCAAACAAAAACATCCCGCGGTCTCCCGCGGGATATTTTGTTCGTTTGTTTCGTTTAGTGGAGCTTAAGCATCCGCTCTTCGCCGCTGCGCACGAGCGACGACCACATGAGGAGGGTCATCACGACGAGGAACCCGAACGTGATTGGCGCGATGAGCGCGCTGTTCGTGAGTCCCATGAGGATCGCGGGCGCAAAGCCCAGCGCCATGCCGACAAACACGGAGACCATGATCGCGCCGCCCTGCTTGATGGCTTCCGCCTCGCTCTGCCAGTCCAGCCGTGGCATGCGGATGTTGAGCCAGAGGCCGAACACACCGAACGCGAAGGTATAGGCAAGCGGCAGCAGATACATCCAGATGGTTTCAACAAGCCCCATCCTTAAGCCGATCGCGGTCAGCGTGGAGCTGATGAGGATGCTCGGAATCGCGAGCACGAGCGTCACCTTCAGCTTCGCGGCGAACCATTCGCTCGCGGAGACGGGCAGGCTCTTGATGATCCAGAGCGACTTGCCCTCCATCGAGATGGAGCTCGCGGTGGTCGCTCCCATGGAGACCATCCAGCCGAAGATGAACGGCACCAGAGCAGGCAGATTCTTGAGTTCCGGCATCTCCAGATACTTCAGCACGTCCTCCGCCTTGAACAGCAGCACGACTGCCGCAATGATCAGCATCACATAGCCGAACGCCGTGTTGACGACGTAGAGGCTGGAGCTGAGGTACCGCTTGAACTCACGCGAGAACAGCGCAGACGCCTTGGAGGCGTGCACCTGCCGCGACATGACGAACGTTTCGCCACGGGGCTTGCTTTTGATGCGGGAGTTGATCACGACAAAGTTCCTGCCGAGCCAGAAAATCAGCAGCGAAATCGTCGCAACCGTCAGCAGCAGCAGCCACAAAATCGAGAGAACCGATCCCTGCGAAAGCGCGCTCTGGAACCACTGCGCCGGCGGATACATACCCTGAATCTGCGCGTTGATCGCATTGGCGAATCCCGCGAGTTTCGTCGGGTCTTCAAACGCCATGCCGCTGCGCATCGAGATCAGCATCAATCCGAACACGAGGATCATCTGCACCGCGACGCTCGCGAGGCTGCTCTTCTTCATCCGCGCGGTGAATACCGTCAGCACCGTGCCGAGCAGGGCGCCGACGATGGTCGGCAGCGCGGGCAGCAGGAACATCAGCAGAATAAACAGCGGATAGTACCAGAGCGGCGGCGCCGCCATAATCGCGTAGATCACACCCGCGGGCAGCAAAAGCAGGAACGCGTAGACAAAGTTGTACGCGTACATGCTGAATACCCGGCTTGCCGCGACCGCGCGGACGTTGACCGGCCAGCTCATCACAATGTCAAAATCGCCGAAGCCGAACAGCACGCCCTTGGTCTCGAAGATCGAGAAAACCAGGATCAGGATGCTGCTTGCCATGGCCATAATGCCCAGCAGCGACGGAAGCGTATCAAACATCTGGAACGCACGCGCAAGCATATAGCTGTAGAAAACGCTCATATACCCGAGGGCAATGACCATCGCGATCAGCGACCCTAGCGTGCGCTTGCCGAGCTTCTTCTCTTCTTCATTTTTCATGTGCAGGATTTTGTTGATCCCGAAGAGGGAACTCACCTGCAATTTCGTCAATATCCAGAATTCACGCATTGTCCGTCAACTCCAAAAACAGCGTCTCCAGCGACTCGTCGCCCTTGACCTTGTCCATCTCGCCCGCGGCGATCAATCTGCCGCTTTTGATGATGGCGATCTTGTTGCAGAGCTTTTCCGCAACTTCGAGCACATGGGTCGAGAAGAAGATCGCGCTGCCGTTTGCGCAGAGTTCGGACATGAAGCTCTTGAGCGTGTGCGCGGCTTTGGGATCGAGGCCGACAAACGGCTCGTCGAGCAGCAGGATTTTCGGGTTGTGAATCAGCGCGGAGATCAGGGCGATCTTCTGCTTCATACCGTGGGAGCAGCTGCCGATGAGGTCGTTGAGGCGCGGCGTCATCTCAAACGCGTCGGCATACCGCTTGATGCGCTCATCGCGGTCGGATGCGCTGACGCCGTAGATATCCGCCACAAAGTTGAGGTACTGGATCCCCGTGAGGTGCTCATAGAGATCGGGGTTATCGGGAATATACGCCATCTCCTGCTTGCAGGCGATGGGGTCTTTCGCGATGTCCCTGCCGTTGACATGGATGCTTCCGCTGTCAAACGAAAGGATGCCCGCGACCGCGCGCAGCGTCGTGGTTTTGCCCGCGCCGTTGTGCCCGATGAAACCGTAGATGTCCCCCGGCATCACGGTCAGGCTGAGGTCGTCTACGGCCTTGACGTTGCCGCCGTAGGATTTGGTCAGGTGTTCGATGGTTAGCATTGTTTTTTCTCCTTGCGTCCCCCCCGAGCCGCATAGAAACAACTTGCGTGTAGGGGCTATTTCTGCGCCATTATATCACAAGAAATAAGTTTGATATTATCGATTGCATGCGATTTTTGTGGATTTCACAATTATTTAACTATATACAAGTTTACCGCAGGCTTTTGCCGGCCTCCGCCCGGTAAGATTGACAGACCCCTTGCGATTGCATAAAATGAGCATGAGATCAAAGCAGCCTTATCCATTGTTTTTTACCCGGAACCTAACCGAACGGAGAAGATACATACATGAAAGATGGATTTGTCAAGGTCGCATCCGGCACGCCGGAAATTCAGGTTGCCAATTGCGAATACAATGCGGACGCGATCATCGCGCTGATTCACCGCGCGGAAGCGGACGGCGTGAAGGTGCTCGTGCTGCCGGAGCTTGTCATCGTGGGCTATACCTGCGGCGACCTCGTGCTCAGTACCGCGCTGACCGATGCCGCGATGCGCGCGCTGGAGCGCATCACCCGCGCCACAGCGGGCAGCGATATGCTCGTCGCCATCGGTGTGCCGGTCGTGTTCGGGCACCTCTTGTACAACTGCGCAGCGGTCGTGCAAAACGGCCACGTACTTGGGGTCATCCCCAAGACGCACCTCGGCAACTACGGCGAATTCTACGAAAAGCGCACGTATGCTGCTGCCTTGGAGACCATCGAGACGATGGACATCTGCGGCGAGAAGGTGCCGTTCGGCAACAGGCTCGTGTTCTGCTGCAACGAGATGCCGCTTTTCAACGTCGGCGTCGAGATCTGCGAAGACCTCTGGGCTGCCGTTCCGCCTTCTACCCTGCTCGCGGACTGCGGCGCCAGCATCCTTCTTAATCTCAGCGCGAGCGACGAGGCGGTCACCAAGGTGGACTACCGCCGCATGCTCGTCAAGAGCCAGAGCTCCCGCACCAACTCCGCCTACGTATTTTGCAGCGCGGGCACGGGCGAGAGCACCACGGACGTGGTCTTCTCCGGACACGATATGATCTGCGAAAACGGCACCATGCTTGCGGAAGCGGAGCCGTTCGGCGCGGGCTATTGCGTCAGCGAAGTCGACCTCGAGTTCCTCTCCCGCGAGCGCAGGCGCTTCGCAAGAAAGCTTTTTGACAACACGGACATCGTGCGTGTTCCGTTCTCGATGGACGTTTCCGAAACCAGGCTCACCCGCTCCTTCTGGAAGACGCCGTTTATTCCGGACACCAGCGCGAGCGCGGCGACGCGGTTTGATCAGGTGCTCGCCATCCAGAGCCACGGCCTCGCCCAGCGCATCAAGCATACGAGCGCGAAGAAGCTCCTGATCGGCATCTCCGGCGGCGTGGACTCTACCCTCGCGCTGATCGTCAGCAAGGAGGCGCTCAAGCTTCTCAAGCGCCCTGCGGAGGATGTCGTCGCGGTGACGATGCCGTGCTTCGGCACGAGCACCCGCACGCGCGCCAACGCAGAAAAGCTCTGCAACGCGCTCGGCATCTCCATGCGCGAGATCAACATCGGCGAGAGCGTGAAGAAGCATCTAGATGACATCGGACACTCGATGGACGTGCACGATGCGGCGTTTGAAAACGCGCAGGCGCGCGAACGCACACAGGTGCTGATGGATCTTGCCAATATGCACGGCGGACTCGTCATCGGCACGGGCGATCTCAGCGAGCTCGCGCTTGGATTTGCGACCTTCAACGGCGACCACATGTCCAACTACGGCGTCAATGCGGACGTGCCCAAGACCCTGATCCGCGCGATGCTACGCTATATCGCGGGCAAGAGCGATGAAGCGTTGAAAGAGGTGCTGCTGGACATCGTCGATACGCCTGTCAGCCCGGAGCTGCTGCCGCCAAAAGACGGCGAGATCACGCAGGTTACGGAGGATATCGTTGGCCCCTACGAGTTACACGATTTCTTCCTCTACCACATGCTGCGCCGCGGCGCGGGCAAGGAGAAAATCGTCCGCGTGGCAAAATACGCCTTCGACGGGGATTATGACGACACGACCATCGAAAAATGGTACGCGCTGTTCATCCGTCGCTTCTTCTCCCAGCAGTTCAAGCGCAACTGCATCCCGGACGGCCCCCGCATCGGCAACGTCGCCCTCTCCCCGCGCGGAGACTGGCGCATGCCGAGCGACGCACAGCCGCACGCATTTCAGTAAAGATCGATACAGCAAAAGCCGCCTGGACTGGCGGCTTTCGTGTTGCTTGCAAAACCGGATAAGGAGTAAACGTTATGTCCTTGATGTCAATGCTGATGTCCCTGATGTTGGCTCTACCGCCCGCGACCCACAAAAAGCTGGAGTTCCAGCCCGATCTGCAGATTCCGATGCCGGATGGTGTTGTGCTGCTCGCGAACCGCATCGCACCGGTCGGCGGAGAGAAGCTCCCGATCATTCTCGTGCGTGATCCGTATTCATTCCGCGGCAAAACGCCTGATTTTATCTCGCAGGTGATCGCGGAGCGCGGCTACCAGGTCGTCTACCAAAACTGTCGCGGCAGATGGGGCTCCGGCGGCGTGTTTGAGCCGTTTCAAAACGAACGCGAGGACGGCCTTGCGACGCTGCAGTGGATCTCGGAACAGCCGTGGTTCAGCGGCTCGGTCGGCATGTACGGCCTGAGTTACTGGGGCTATGCGCAGCTTGCGTTGGGCGCGGGCGCACCGCCGTATCTCAAGGCGCTGGTGCCGCAGATGTCCGCCTCCCGCATCTATAACACGTTTCGTTCCGGCGATGCGGTGCGTTTTTTCACGCTGCTCAGTTGGTGTTATTCCACATTTGTGACAAACACAAAAGCGTCAATAAAAGAGGCACAGGTTGCGCGGAAACAACAAAACGCAGTGCTGCGGGACGCCGCCGTACATCTGCCCGCAGATGAGACGGATCGGCGCATGATTGGCAAAACGCTACCGTTTTATCAGAGCGTGCTGGCAAACACAAAGCCGGATGACGCGTTCTGGGCGGCAACAGATTTCTCTGAGTCTGTGAAGGATATTCAAACGCCTGTCCATTTTGTCGACGGTTGGTACGACTTCTTTCTCGCGGATCAATTGAAGGACTACGCGGCACTAAAAGATGCAGGCAAAAACCCGTATCTGACGATCGGCCCGTGGACGCATGCGGAGATCAACGGCATGAAGGCCGGGTTTCAGGAAAGCTTCCTCTGGTATGACGCATATCTCAAGGACAACCGGGACGCGCTGCGCACCTCTCCCATCCGCATCTTCCTCATGGGCGCCATGCAATGGGTGGATCTGCCATCCTGGCCGCCGGAATTCGCGATCTCGTCGCACTATCTGAAAGCCAATGGAGCGCTCAGCAAGGCTCCTGCGAATGATGCGGCACCATCCCGCTACCGCTATGATCCAGCTGACCCGACGCCGAGCATCGGCGGCGCGATCATCGAAGGCGGCGGCGCAAAGGACAACCGCAGCGTCGAATTGAGGAAGGATGTGCTCACGTTTACCGGAGAATCCCTGACGGAGAGCAAGACGATCATCGGTACGGTCTCCGTCTCGCTGTACGTTCGCGCGACAAACGAGCATACGGACTTCTTCGCACGGCTCTGCGATGTCTTGCCGGGCAACGGAAAATCGATGAACATCTGCGACGGACTCGTGCGCCTTACCCCGGGTTCTGTAGATTCCGACGAATCCGGCGTCAAGCACATCACCATCGAGCTCTCCCCAACCGCGTACACGTTCCTTCCGGGGCATAGAATCCGCCTGCAGGTTTCCAGCGGCGCGCACCCGCTCTACGCCCGCAACCTCGGCACTGGAGAACCCATATCGTCCGCCGTTGCGATGGTGTCGTCCGATCAGGAGGTGTTCCACGACGCGGCGCATCCCTCGTGTCTGCTCCTCCCGACCATCTCGTTATAACCAATAACATTCAATCAAACCGTATGAACAAAGCCGCCCAGAGGGGCGGCTTTTGTGTTGGCTGCTATTTTCTATTTAACCCGAAATCGCCTTTTTGATGCGCCATGTTTCGCTTTCGTTGAGCAGCAGCGTCAGGTGCGTGCCGTCCTCCTCGTGCGCTTCTGCGAGGATGGTTGCGCTCTGGCGGATCATCTGCATCGCGCCGTGCTTGTCGTAGGGAACGACGACCTCCAGACGCACCTGCGTCTTTGCGAGCGCTTCCTCAATCGAATGGAGTAAGGCTTCGATGCCCGCGCCGGTTGCAGCGCTGATCGCGACGCCGCCGTTTCTCGGCTTGGCTTCGGGTTTGTCGATCTTGTTGTAGACGTCGATGCGCGGCGTTTCGATTGCGCCAAGCGAGGTCAGCACCTCCTCGACCACGCGCATCTGCACCTCGAAATAATCGCTGGAGCTATCCACGACGTGCAGCACAAGGTCCGCGTCGTTCACCTCGTCCAGCGTGGAGCGAAACGCGTTGACCAGATCGTGCGGGAGCTTGTTGATGAAGCCGACCGTGTCCGAAAGCAGGCATTCCGTGCCGTTGGGTAACGTGACCTTCCGCACGATGGGATCGAGCGTGGCAAAGAGCTTGTCCTCCGCGAGCGCGTCCGCGCCGGAAAGGAGGTTTAAGAGCGTCGATTTGCCCGCGTTGGTGTAGCCCACGAGCGCGACGACGGGGATCGGATTCGCCGCGCGCTTGGCTCTACGTAAGCCGCGCTGCTTTTCGATCTCCGCAAGCTCCTGCTCCAGCTCAAACACGCGCCTGCGGATTCTGCGTCGGTCGATCTCCAGCTTTTTTTCGCCCGGACCGCGCATGCCGACGCCGGAGGAACCCTGCCGCGACAGCACCTTGCCCATGCCTAATAGGCGCGGCAAGCGGTACTTGAGCTGCGCAAGCTCCACCTGCAGCTTGCCCTCGCGGGACTGCGCGCGCTGCGCGAAGATGTCGAGAATCAGCATCGTGCGGTCGATGATGGGCAATCCAAGCACCAGCTCGAGATTGCGCAGCTGGATGGCACTCAGCTCGTCGTCAAACACGAAGATATCCGCCTCGCATGCCGAGGCGAGCAACGCGAGCTCCTCCGCCTTGCCGCTGCCGATATACGTCGCGGAATCCACGGCGCGCCTGCGCTGCTGCTCTTTCGCGACGACCTTGATGCCCGCGGTCGAGCAAAGCTCCGCCAATTCGGAGAGCGTGTCGTATCCGTCCGTGCTCTCGATGCCCGCGAGCACCGCGCGGTCGGGCTTGATCTCGACGATGTTATAGGTGTCGGTTAAGAGCCGCTTGTCCGCCTCGAAGATCGCGTCCATGAGCTGCTTCTGCGGCAGATGATGCGCGCGCATCGGCCCGTAGATGATAGGCACGCGCTCTTCTTCCTCCATGTCGCCGATGTAGGCCGCGTAGACGCTGCTTGCTCGGCCTTCCTTGACCCCGATGGCGCACATCGCGTCGAGCCGGAGTGCGTTTAAGGAGCCCAGATCGACATCCGAAAGATAGCCCGTGCCGCCGGGATGCGTATGGATGCACCGTACGCCGCTGAGGCGGTCGATATTGCGCACAAGACGCATCTCCTCCATATGGACGGAATGGTCATCGCCCACGCGGACGTCCTCGATCTTGCCCACGCGGGAGACATAGATCAGCACCTCGCGGTTGATGATCGAGGTCACGCGCACGAGCGCATCGCAAACCTCGTCCGAGAGGAACTCGTCCGCGGACATCTCCATATCGTAGAGCAGCAGCATCTCCTGAAGGACGATGTCCCGGATGCCTGCAATATTACCGTGTATTTCGCATTTCATATGATTCTGTGTCTTGTCCGTTTCTGCGGAACAACCAAAGAGCGTTCCGACGATTCATTATGCGTATCATACCATTCCGTGTGCGGGCTGACAATCAAAAGCGTGCCTGCTGCAGAAGCAAAAAAGCCCGAAGGAAAGTCCTTCAGGCTGTTTTTTGCGAAACCAATGCCTTACTTGGCGTTCTTGTCGTCCTCGTCAAAGTTGAATGCGGAAGACGGCATCGAGGAGCCGCCGCGGGGCGCCGCGCTCTGCTTGGCCTTGGCCTGTGCGTCCTTGTCGATGTACTTGCGCATCTTGACCACGAGCAGCACGATGAGGCCCAGCGTCACGCCCAGCGCAATATAGGAAATGATGTCGAACGCGATCGGCGTCATGAAGGAGAATGCACCGAGGCTCTTCCCTTCGATCAGCTTGTATCCGAAAACAGCTTTGGCAGTTTCGGTCGCCGGCGTGATCTCCTGATAGGAATAGAACATGTTCCGCACGAGCGATGCCGCGCTGTTGATCACCATGGCGATTCCGAGAAAGATGTAGATCTTGCGCGAAAGCGCCTTGAATTCTTCCTCCATGCCCTCTTTGATGTTCTCCACGCTGTAGAGCTTGCCCTTGCCGACGATGCCCGAATAGAGCACGTAGAAGGAAACAGCGATCAACAGCCAGTCAAACATGGCAAACGATCCGGTCATAAGTGTAATCTCCTTGTCAATATGTTTATTTCTTTGAACGATTCAGCTTAAAGCTTCTTGAGTTTCGGGCCGTTCGCCGTGTCCTCCACGGTGAATCCCATATTCTTCAGCGCGTCGCGGATCTCATCCGCCCGCGCGAAGTTCTTCGCCTTGCGGACCGCCTGCCGCTCCTCAAGCAACGCCAGCGCTTCCGCTGGGAACTCCTCCGACTTCTCCTGCGTGAGCAGACCCAGAACGCGGGTCAGTTCGGAAAACAGCTGTAATCCGGCTTCAACGGCGGCTTTTCCACGCGGTTCTGTCACAAACGTGTTGGCCGCGCGCGCAAAGTCAAACAGCACGCCGATGGCATCCGCGGTGTTGAGGTCGTCGTCCATCGCATCGTTGAAGCGCGACTTGAACTCCTCGAGCTGGGCGACAAACGCCGCGTCCTCCGCGGTCTCAGTTGCCGCAAACTTCGCTTCCGCAAGGCGTTCCTTTGCGGTGCGGAGGCGCTCCAGCGCGCTCTGCGCCTGCAGGATCATATCGCGCGAGAAGTTCACGGGGTTTCGATACTGCACCGCCAGCATGAACATGCGCACGGCTTCGAGATCGAATTCCTTGGCGATATCGCGCACCGTGAAGAAGTTATTGAGGGACTTGCTCATCTTCTGGTTATCGACGTTGATATAGCCGTTGTGCATCCAGTAGCGCGCAAAGGGATGTCCGGTCGCGGCTTCACTCTGGGCGATCTCGTTCTCGTGGTGCGGGAAGATCAGGTCCTGCCCGCCGCCGTGAATATCAAACGTCTCGCCGAGGATGGACATGCTCATCGCCGAGCACTCGATGTGCCAGCCCGGTCTGCCCTTGCCCCAGGGGGATTCCCAGCTGGGTTCGCCGGGCTTTTCCGCCTTCCAGAGCGCGAAGTCGAGCGGGTCGCGCTTGGCTTCGTCGGGATCGACGCGCGCGCCGTTCTCCAGATCGTCGATGTTCTGTCCGGAGAGCTTTCCGTAGCCCGGAAAGCTGCGGACGGAGAAGTAGACATCGCCTTCGGGCGTGGCGTAGGCGTGACCCTTTTCGATCAGGGTGTTTACCAGCGCGATGATCTCGCCGATGTGCTCCGTAGCGCGGGGGTTATTGGTTGCGCGGCGCACGCCGAGCGCGTCCGCGTCCTGATAGTATTCCTTGATGAAACGCTCGCCGAGCTCCTTGACCGTCGTTCCCTCTTCGTTGGCTCTGCGGATCATCTTGTCGTCGATATCCGTAAAGTTCTGCACAAAGCGGACGTTGTAGCCGCGGTATTCCAGATAGCGGCGCAGGGTATCGAATACGATAAACGGCCGCGCGTTGCCGATGTGGAAGTAGTTATAGACCGTGGGTCCGCACGCGTACATCGAAATCTGTCCGGGTACCAGCGGTACGAGCTCTTCCTTCTTGCGCGTCATCGTATTGTAGATCTGCATGGTGTTTCCTCCGTGTATCGTTCACTATATCACAATTTGCTGCCTGCGTCCGAAAAATCTCGTCAGGGCTTGGATTTTTCGTTTAACGCTTCTTCCAGCGCATCGATGCGTTTCTTCAGCTGCTCCAGCTGGAGTTCGACCGGATCGGGCAGGTCGGTCTGGTTGAGATCGACGCCCGCTTCGCCCGTGAGCCCTTCCTTGCGGCGGACACATTCGTCCGTATCGCTGCACTCGCAGTTGCCGTCGTCGCACATGCCGATGCGCTCGCAGGGCACTTTACAGCCGTAGAGCCGAACCACATGCCCCGGCACGCCGACCACTGTCGAAAACGGCGGAACATCCTTGAGCACGACCGCGCCCGCGCCGATCTTCGCGTGGCTGCCGACCGTCACGGGGCCAAGCACCTTTGCGCCTGCGGAGATGGTCACATGATCGCCCACCGTCGGGTGGCGCTTGCCCGTGTCCTTGCCTGTGCCGCCGAGAGTTGCGCCCTGGAAGATCGTCACGTCATCGCCGATGACCGCGGTTTCGCCGATCACGACGCCAACGCCGTGGTCGATGAACAGGCGTTCGCCGATCGTGGCACCCGGATGGATGTCGATGCCCGTGGTAAAACGGCACCATTCCGACGTCATCCGCGCGAGCAGATGGTGGTTGCGGCGGTAGAGCTTGTTCGCCCTCCTGTGCATGCGCACGGCACGAAAGCCAGGATAGCAGAGCATGATCTCCCAGATGGATTTTGCGGCGGGGTCGCGCTTGAGCACCGCCTGCAGATCGCTTTTCAGCGTTTTGAACATAGACCGTTCGTTCCTTTCGCGGCGGTGGATTCCCCGCCTGAAACACATAAAATAAGCGCAACCATCATAAAGACGATTGCGCATCGCGGTTCCACTTTATTTGAAAAATTCCGCAGAATTCTTCCTCTCAAAGCTGTAACGCAGCTGCTGCGTCCGCCGATACTCGGCCGGCCAATCGTGCTGGCGGCGCTTTGTCGGCGGCGGCTCTCGGAAGGCACTTCAGCGGTTCTGGTTCAGGTCGGCTTTCAGCCGGTGACCAACCCTCTCTTGGAACAAATGGAATCACGCTTACTCTTTCCCGATCATTCGCCTGTGAACTATAAGTGATACCTTAGTTTATGGCAATTATTGGGGTTGTGTCAAGATGCTGTGTGACTTTCTCACGAAAACTCATGGCTGCATTCTGCCGTGTTACCCCTTGTCAAATCCTGCTTTCTGGGCGATAATAAATTGTTTATCGATATTATAGTAGGAAAAAACTAAGAAGGCAAAACAGGAGAACTTCAGTTATGAGAATGAGCGAACTGCTCGGCGAACGCTACAAGGAAAAACCCGCGGATTGCACCGTGGAGAGCCACGCGCTGATGGTGCGCGGCGGATACATCAAGCAGGTGACAACCGGCATCTACACGCTTCTGCCGCCTGCGCGCCGCATCACGCAGAAGATTGAGCGCATCATCCGCGAGGAGATGGACGCAATCGACGGGCAGGAAGTGCTCTTCCCCGTCGTGCTGCCCGCCGATCTTTGGAAGGAAAGCGGCAGATTCACGAGCGTCGGCAAAGAGCTCATGCGCATCACCGACCGTCTCGGCGCGGACATGCTGCTCGGCATGACGCACGAGGAGGCCGCGGTGCATCTTGCGCGCGACGCCGCCAAGAGCTACGCGAAGTACCCCTTCATGATCTACCAGATTCAGACCAAGTTCCGCGATGAACCCCGCGCGCGCGGCGGCCTCATCCGCGTCCGCGAGTTCACGATGAAGGACGCCTATTCCTTCCACACGAATCAGGCGGATCTGGAAACATATTATCAGCGCTGCTACGTCGCCTACGAGCGCATCTTCAAGCGCGCGGGCTGCAAAAACGTCATCGCCGTGCTGTCCGATTCCGGCATGATGGGCGGCCGCGTTTCGCACGAATTTATGCTGCTCACCGCCATCGGCGAGGACACGCTGGTGCTCTGCGATTCCTGCGGCTTTAAGGCGAACATTGAAGCCTGCGCAAGCGTCGTGGACAACAGCGGCCTTTCCGCAACGGAGGAACTCACGCTCACGCCCACGCCAGAGATGGCGACCATCGAGGAGGTTGCAACCTTCCTCAAAAAGCCGCACAACGCAACCTGCAAGGCCGTGGTCTATCAGCGCAACGCGGACGACAGCTACGTCATCGCGTTTGTCCGCGGAGACCTCGAGGTGCACGAAACTAAACTCAGAAACACCATCGGCGCGGAGATTCACCCCGCCGTCATCACGCCCGAAAGCGGTATCGTTGCTGGATTCATCGGACCTATGGGTCTCGACACCAAGAAGATCACCGTGCTGTTCGACCGCTCGCTGGAAGGCATCGGCGCGGTCGTCTGCGGCGCGAACAAGCAGGACTATCACTACACCGGCTTCAATATCGAGCGCGACTACGGCAAGGTGAGCTTCGTGGACGTCGCCCGCGCGATTCCCGGCGGCATCTGCCCCGTCTGCGGCAAGCCGGAGCTGCGCATCAGCAACGGCATCGAGGTCGGCAACATCTTCCAGCTGGGAGATAAGTACACCAAGAGCATGAACATGCAGTATCTCGACGAGAACGGCGCCTTGCAGTATCCCATCATGGGCTGCTACGGCATCGGCGTCGGCCGCATGGCAGCAAGCGTATGCGAAGAGAGCCACGATGAGTACGGCCCTGTCTGGCCGATCAGCATCGCGCCGTGGGAAGCGCAGATCTGCGTACTTCGCGCGGATCAGGAAGAGCCGAAGCGCGTCGGCGAAGAACTCTACGCCGCGCTGCAGAAAGCGGGCGTGGAGACCATCATCGACGATCGTCCCGTCAGCGCGGGCGTCGTCTTCTCGGAGGCCGATCTGATCGGCGCGCCGATCCGCCTCACTGTCAGCCCCAGAAACCTTGCGGACGGCATGATCGAGCTTACCACGCGCGATAAGCGGGTCAAGAAGCAGGTTCCCGTCGCGGAAGCGCTCTCCGCCGTGCTGGAGCTCAAAGCACAGCTCTTTGACGAGCTGAACCGGCAATGAGCACGCAGGCAAATAAATCCATGCGCTCCGCCATGACCGCCGTACTAGCGGCGGTCATGGTTCTTTTTACCCTCACGGCATGCGCAAAAGCGCAGCAGCCCGCTGAGGCAAACGAGCCCGGTACGCCGGAAGCGACCGCAGCGGCAACCGCAACCGCGGCGCCGACCGCCACGCCGGAACCCACGCCGGACCCCGCGATGGCCCCGGTCACGTTCGCCTGGATCAGCGACACGCAAGGCTACGCCTCGTCGTTTCCGGAAAACCTCAACACCATGACGAAGTGGATTGTCGACAACCGCAAAAAGCTAAACATCCAGTATGTGATCCAGTCCGGCGATCTGGTCAACGACATGCTCCGCGAACGGGAATGGAACGCCGTCGCGAACGCGTTTGATGCATTTGTCGGCAAAATTCCGGTGTTCAACATCGCCGGAAACCACGACATCAAGGGCATGATGCACATGTATGACGACTACTATGCCGTCATCAGCCGCCAGAAGTTCACCGAATACCCCACCTTCGGCGGCGAGCAGGATCAGGGCAGGCGCAGGTTTGACCTCGTCACCATCGGGCATGAGAACTACATCATCATCGGCGTCGGCTATAACATCCAGCGTGTCGATTACGACTGGCTCAACGCCACGCTCGCGAAGTACGCGGACCGTACAGCGATTCTCGTTGCGCACTGGTACATGGAGCTCAAGCCGGAGACAGAGCTGATTGCAGATTCCGATCTTTTGCACCGCGTGGTCGCCGCAAACCCGAATGTACGTTATGTCCTCTGCGGACACCGCCACGGGCTTAGGCACGTCGAGGAGATGTATGACGACGACAAGGACGGCGTGAAAGAACGCACCGTGCAGGCGATCATGGTCGACTATCAATCCCTGCCAAACGGCGGAGACGGATACTTCATGCTGCTGACGTTTGACCCCCTCAACCGCACGTTCTCGAAGACCTCCTACTCGCCTGTGCTCGACGATTACAACTACTTTGAAGATGAGTCGATCGAGACCTTCACCATGCCGCTCTCGACCGTCGGTACCGACTGACAAGCGGCAGACAAACGATCCTAAAAAACAAGCAAGCGCCGCGGGAAACCGCGGCGCTTTCAGTTGTTGTCCGATTATGCAGACGATTATTTGGTTTCGATCCTGCAGCGTTCGTGCATCAGCCAGACGAACTCCTCCGCAGCCATCGGGCGCGCGTAGTAGTAGCCCTGTATGCGGTCGATGCCGAGTTCGCGTACGATGGTGTCCTGCTCTTCCGTCTCCACGCCTTCTGCAAGCGCAATGACATTCATGCTGCGAAGCCCCGACACCACGGTCTGGAGCATGCCGCGCGATTTGGGATGCGAGGCAATGCCGCGGATGAATCCTTTGTCGATCTTGACGCACTCAAACGGCAGCGTCATGACATTGACGAGGTTGCTGTAGCCCGTGCCGAAATCGTCCAGATAGACGCCGATGCCGAGGTTATTGAGCTCGTCCATGGTCGCATGCGCGCGCTCCAAATCGTCCAGCAGCACCATTTCCGTGATTTCGAGCTTGATGCGGCGCGGCTCGATGTTGTACTGCTCCAGCAGCATCTCCAGATGCTGCACCGTCTCGTCAAACTCGTCCTGCTGGGAGGAAACGTTGATGGACAGCCAGCCGACATCCGCCTCACGGTTCGCCTGCAAAAACCGGCAGGCTTTCTCCATGACCATCAGCCCTAGCTCGGTCGCGATGCCGATCTCGATGGCGATGGGTATGAACTCGCCCGGCGAAATCGGCCTCCCGCTGTCCTCGTTGAGGCGCAGGAGCACCTCTCCGCCCGTAAACCGCTGCTGCGTGATGTCGTAGACCGGCTGAATATTCAGGAAGAACAGGTCTTCTCGCAGCGCTTTTTCCATCTGCGCGATGACATAGCTTCTGCGCATGAATTGCTCTTTCAGGCGTTTCGAGAACCGGATGGGCTTGCCGTTCAGGTCCTGCTTGGCAAGCCGCGTCGCATATTCGAGCGAGGCGATCACCTCGTCCACGTCGGAAGCATGCTCCGGGCACTGGATATCCGCAAACAGCGCATGCAGAGTTGTTTCGCAGACCTCCGTCTTCCAGCTAAAGCAAAAGCGATTCATCAGCGCGCAGAACAGTTCTTCATACGCTTGCTGGCTCATCTTCGTAACCACGAGCGTAAACTGCACGCCTGAGGTGCGATAGGCGGCTGCGCGCGGCTCCAGATGCGAAAGAAAGGTTCCGACCGCGTACAGCAGCGCGTCGCCTGCCCGCTGGCCGAGCTGGCCGTTGACCTGTTTGAAGTTTTTTAATGCGACAATGATGATACGATAGCTTGTTTTTCGCGACGAAAGTCTGCTGATATCGTTAAAAAATGCCTCGCGGTTGGCGAGCTCGGTGAGCGCGTCTACCCGTGCTCTTTGCTGCTGCCCCGTGATGAACAGTGTCAGCAGCGAAAAGGCGATGATTGTGCCGGTGAGGATCGTGTCCGGGAAGAGATACTGCACAAAGCCGAGGATGATGGCGCAGCTCGGCAGCACAAACAGGATCAGGCGGAACGACTTTTTCGCCCGCTTCCATTCCAGCCCGCCGAAGATAACCACATTGATGATCGCGACGGCGAGATATGCAATGCCGATGGCATTGAGCGGGCCGCGGTGATACACAGCTGCTTCGTCAAAATAGAAAAGCCAGCCGGTGGCGAGGTTCGCGAGTACCAGTATGGCCTCTAGTACAAAAAAAACGAGCGAAACGAGGATTGCCCAGCGAAAGCGGGGTTCCTCCTGCCGCCCTTCAAACAGCGTGACATAGGTTGTAACGGCGACAAGCGTCGTCATCACCGCGACGGAAAAATAGTAAAACGAGTTGAGCCAGACGTTGATGATCACCGGCACAAACGATGAATACTCAATCGCATAGATCGAGAAAATGTTGTTGACTACGGCAAAGAGCGAAAAAAAGAGCGTAATCCGGAAGATAAGCTCCTTGAGTGAGGACGATTTCTTGTCGAACAGGATATAGACGCCAATCAGCGCCAGTAAAACGCAGGAGATAAATTCCGGAACGATAATGTACTTCACGCCCGCGTGTACTCCAGTTCGAATCATTTCACTCCTTGTATAGTACACTACTGGTTGATGAAATTCAACCAATGATTTCTTATGTAACATGGTTTTCATAATATTCCGGAAATTCCTGCATTTCTGCGTGTGTAAACGTTTTTATTCACATAAAATTACGTCATCACACAAAAGCACGTGTTGTGACGTCACACAACAACGTGCTCCATTGGTTTGAAAACAAACCGATATTCATAATATACAATCGTTTATTCAGTCGAATTCAGGCAGCTACGCTCGAACGCAGTGTCTCTATCCAGATTCTTTTTACGATGGTTTAAGCCTGTCCTTCCCGCGCCAGCGCGAGCAGATATTGTCCGTATTCCGTCATGTGCAGCTCCTCGCCGAGCTTTTTGAGCTGCTCGGTCGTGATGAATCCGCGCCGCCAGGCGATCTCCTCGATGCAGGAGATATAGAATCCCTGCCGGGACTGCACGGCCTCGACGTATTCCGCGGCTTTGAGCATGCCCTCCGGTGAACCCGTGTCGAGCCAGGCCATGCCGCGGCCGAGCAGCTCCACGTGCAGTTCTCCCAGCGTGAGGTACGCGTTGTTGATCGACGTAATCTCGATTTCACCGCGCGCCGACGGGCGAACGTGCTTTGCGATCTGCACCACGCGGTTATCGTAGAAATAGAGCCCCGGCACCGCATAGTTGGATTTCGGGTGCTCCGGCTTCTCCTCGATGCCGATGACTTTATTGTTTTCGTCGAATTCCACGACGCCGAACGCGCGCGGATCTTTCACGGGATAGCCGAAGATGGTCGCGCCGGACTTGCGCTCCATGACGCTGTTGAGCGTCGCGGTCAAATCCTGTCCGTAGAACACGTTGTCGCCGAGGATGAGGCACACGGGATCGTCGCCTATGAACTCCTCGCCGAGGATGAATGCATCCGCGAGTCCGCGCGGCGTCTGCTGCACCTTATAGGTAAAGTGCATGCCGAGGTTCTCGCCCGTGCCGAGCAGCCGCTCGTAGACGGGGGTATCCTCCGGCGTGGAGATAATCAGCACATCCTTGATGGAGGCGAGCATCAGCACCGAGAGCGGATAGTAGATCAGCGGTTTGTCATAGACAGGCAGGAGCTGCTTGCTGATCGCTTTGGTGCTCGGATAAAAGCGCGTGCCTCTGCCGCCTGCGAGAATGATGCCTTTCATCTGTGTGTTCCTCCGTTCTGCCTGCGGTTCCGGACGGTGCTTGTCATCTTCCTGCACAATGTGTCTCAGCGTGGTTTCCTCCACGCTTGGCGCAAAGGGGAACTCGCAGATGTCGCACTTTTGATCCAGTTCATTCAGGTTTGTGACGCCGAAGCCCTCCGTGCTTTCCTCCGAGAGAAACAGCACACGGAAGGTCATAAAGATCAGCTGCAGATCCAATCGAATCGAGCAGTTCTCGATATAGAGCATGTCGAGCTTAAGCTTGTCGTCAAAATTGGTGTTGTATTTTCCGTAGATCTGCGCGTAACCCGTCAGCCCCGCCTTGACCTTCATGCGATAGCGGAACTCCGGCATGCGTTCGCAGTAGAAGTCCACATTCTCCGTGCGCTCCGCGCGCGGGCCGACCAGCGACATCTCGCCGGAGAGAATGTTGAAAAACTGCGGCAGCTCGTCGATGCGGGAGGCGCGCATAAACCGCCCGAACGGCGTGATGCGGCTGTCTCCGGGCTTTGTGAACTGCGCGCCGTTCTTCTCGGCGTCCACAATCATGCTCCGGAACTTCAGCAACGTGAAGGTTTGATAATTGCGTGTATACCGCACCTGGCGGAAGAAGACGGGGCCTCCGTCCTGCAGCTTGATGATCAGCGCCGCGATGAGCATGATCGGGCTTGTGATGATGATGCCAAAGAGCGAAAACGCGATATCCAGCAGTCGCTTGACCGCCGCCTGCTCGACCGAGAACGTATGGTTTTTGCACTGATAGACGAGCGAGTCGCCGATGATGTTCTCATGCGCGTTGTGAAAGATGATATCTTCCACCGTCGGCAGAACATAGAGGCGCTTGTTTTGCTCAAAGCAGTACTCGGTCAGATCCAGCCGCAGTTCCCGCGAAATATCGCCCAGAAACACGGTCGAATACGGCTCCATGCAGCGCTTGATCGCGTCCGTTCCCTGCGCCTCGGTGATCAGCATGCTGATCGTATGTCGTTCCTTCATCGAATCGATCTTGCGGAACACCGGCGTTTCGTGCTTGTCCTTGGAGCAGATGACGATGCTCTGCCGCGCGGGATAGAGCGCATAGTAGGTCTTGTCCGCGATGAAATACAGCAATGCCGCGGCAGCCCATTGCGCGAGGGTCATCACCGCGATGGGGCCCGTGACGAGCATTTGCTTTGCGGTCAGCGATAGAATGAAATAGAAGATGAAGTTCGTCAGTACGCTGGAGAGAATGTAGGTAAACAGAAGCTCGCGATAGCGCATGGTGCCGATGTTGAAGCAGTTGTAGGTCGAGGCGAGCGCGAGGAACACCACGAGATACAGGAACACGAACACCAGATAGCCCTTGAACCAGAAGTCGGTTTCGGGATAATAACGCGTCACCAAATACAAAAAGGCGCCGGCGGTGAGCGCCATGATCGCCAATTTCAACAGTAAGATGATCGAGCCTTTGAATCGCTTCGGTGAAAGCTTGGACACCCTGCTTTCCTCTTTCCTTCCGGCCTTCGTGCGCCGGATCAATCCGCGGCATGCGCCCGTTTTTTGATATAAAATCAAAAGCCGCCCATGCGCCGCCGCATCGATTGTAGCACGCGCGCGCGAGGCTTGTCAAACGAGCGGAGCGCCGGAAACAGCGCGGGATTAATCTGTTTTCTCCTCTTCCGCGGCGTCTTCCTGCCGGGCGATCTCCGCGTCCGTCTGCGCCGTGATGCGCGTCTTGATCCGGTGCTCCAGCACGCTGAGCGCGAGGCCGAGCGCGAAGAAGATCACGCTCGTCCAGCGGAGCGATTGCAGGATATTCGGCACGATCAGCCCGATAGAACCCAGCACGAATCCGATGATCGCGGCATACGACGTTGCGTGATGCCGCCGCAGCATGCGGTTGACGAGTTTGATGATGCCGATGGCCACCAGACCGAATGCCGCGGTCATGGCAAGCAGCGGCAGCATGTGCGCGCCGAGGTTTGCAATCATCGCGCCAAGGCCATTGGACGCGAGCGTCTTGAGGTCGAGCACGCTGGTAATCGCCGCAATCACCGCGGGATACAGGCCGAGATAGACGAGGATGAACGAGGAGCTGATGCCCGGTATGATCGTGCCGAACGAGAGCACCGCACCCGCGATCAGCGCGCCGGGGATGCCGAGCTCCGTGACCTCCGTGCTCCCGCCCACGCGGGACTCGCCCAGCGCGAACAGCAGCACAAAACCAAGTCCGAGCACCGCCGCGATGATGTGCTTCGGCTTGAGTTTCGGTCCATCCAGGCGAACCTCTGCGTAGAGTTCCGGCAGACTGCCGAGCACAAGGCCTGTGAACAGCGAAAGCAGCTGCGTTTCATAGCGCGCGATGACCAGATTCAGCACATTGCTTGTCAGCAGGATGCCGATGACGCCGCCGATACCGAGCGGAAGCAGGTAGCGGAAGTTTTGCCGGAACCTGCGAAACAGGTTCCCGATGGCGCGCATCATCGTCTCGTAGATGCCGAGGCTGATGGCGAGTATGCCGCCGGAAACGCCGGGCAACACGCAACCAATGCCCATCACGATCCCACTGACCATGCGGTAGACGATCGATTTGAGTCGGTTGTTCTTCTGCACCTTAGCATTCTGTTCTGCGCCGGTCTCTGCCTGCTTCCGCTTCTGCATGAGTCGACTCCGTTACTGCTTCGGCGGAATGTATTCCGCCGTCACGCCCGTGATCATTTTGTTTTCGGTTGAATCCGCGGTCAGCGCGGCTGCGTCGTCTGAAGCGGCATAGGTATATTCCGCGGTCGCGCTCGCCGTGGCAGCGCTGCCGTCGAGTGTGATTTCGCCGGTATACAGCACCTGATTCTTCCAGCGCAGCGTGCCTTCGACAAAGAACTTGTATGTTCCGTCCGCGACGCGCGCGCCGGTTTGGTCAGTCAGATCCCAGACGAACGAGACGCTGCCGCTCTTCGGCGTGGCTCCGGTGACCGCGTCCACATTAGTGCCCTGCGCAAGTCCTGCGCGCTCCACCCAGACCGGAATCGCGTCAGCGCGCTTCTCGTAGCCGCCGTTTGCCGTGAACTTGGTTGCGTACAACGTCTTGACAAGGTTGCCGTCCATATCCTCGACCCAGACGGCGAACTGGTTGGACGCATAGCCCTGCTGCTTCTCAAAATCGAAGGTGACCTTGACGATGTCGCTCTCTTGCTGCGGAGCGACAGACGCGGTGCAACCGGAAAACAGCAGCAGAGCTGCCAGTAGGACGGTGAAAACAGAAATCAGTTTACGCATGTAGATATTCCCCCTCATTTCGATGTGTTTCCGTACCTTGTTGGCGCGCAATCCCCCCGGCGCGAGCCCGGCCGGAATCCTGCGGTAAAAACCGTCAACTGATTATAACAAACGCAGCTGTTTGCCTGAGTGAAATTTCGGCAAACTTTTACATAGTGTATGCGCATGTCTGCACCCTGCCCGACTTGTGGTTGCAAAGTGCGTAAGACACGATAGATAGTTGTTCGCTTCCGGAAAAGGACGCCTTGCTAAATTTCTGTTGACAAGCTTAATTTTGTCGGATATAATGTGTTTACAGTTTCCGGAAACGTTTCCAGTAACGTTTCCAATGATTATTCCGCCAATTTCTAAGAATTATTGTTCTCGAGCGGCATTCCGCCGCAATCCATACCCGCATCCAGAAAACCGGATACCAACCATCCTATTTTGTTCGCCCGAATCCAGATAAAGGAACCTGTTGGACGACTATGACGAGTATCAAAGACATCGCCCAGCACTGCGGCGTTGCAATCAGCACCGTGTCCCGCGTGCTCAACAACCACCCCGACGTGAGCGAAGAAACACGCGAGCGGGTGCTTTCCGCAGTGCAGGCCCTCCGCTACATCCCGAACACCAGCGCGCGTAATCTCGTCCGCTCCAGTTCGGATACGATCGCTCTGCTCGTCAAAGGCGTCAGCAACCCCTTTTTCTCCAAACTCATCAAGACCATCGACCGCGAGATCACGCTGCGCGGGTATACACTGGAGCTGCACCAGATGGACACGTCTGAGGATGAGCTCCGCATCGGCGCGCAGCTGACCAACGAACGCAAGCTCATCGGCATCCTCTTCCTCGGCGGCAGATTTAACTACTCCCCCGAGGAAATGGCGCTGATTCAGGTGCCGAGCGTATTCTGCACCTACTCCAACTCCTTCGGCACGCTCGACGCGGGTGCCTACAGCTCCGTCGCCATCGACGACAAACAGGCGGCGCGGGACGCTGTCGATACGCTGGTCGCGCTGGGACACCGAAGAATCGCGATTCTGACCGCAAACGAGGACGACAACTCCATCAGCGAGCTGAGGTTTCAGGGATACAAGGACGCGCTACAAAAGCACGGCATCCCGTTTGACCCGAACCTCGTGGCATGCACAGGAACGTTCTCCGATATGAAAGCCATCTATGAGGCAACGAGCAGGCTGATTCGGCGGGACGACAGCTTCACCGCGATCTTCGCAATTGCGGATCTGATGGCAATCGCCGCAATCAAGGCGCTCAACGACCACGGCAGGAGCGTCCCGCAGGACTGCTCCGTCGTCGCCATCGACGGCCTCGACCTCTCGGAATATACGGTGCCGACGTTGACTACGCTCGTACAGCCAACGGAAGAGATGGGGCTTGCCTGCGCAAGATCGCTGCTCGATCTCATCGAAAGCCCCTTAAGGCACCGTCAATACACATTTGAGACCGTGCTCCGCCCCGGCGGCTCGGTTCGCAAGATCAACTAAACACACAACAAAAAGACCAAACAGCATAATTATTAGAAGCAACGGCGTAAAGACGACACTTCGATCAAAAAAACCTTAGTCTCTGGACGAATCTAAGCGCGAATGCGCTAGAGAATACAAAACGAAAGGGAAGGAACGATTTGTGAAAAAGCTATTTGCTCTGATTCTGGTTGCCATGCTGGCATTTGCATGCGTAGCATGCACCACCGCAACACCCGCGCCTGCTGCGACTGAGGCAGCAGCCGCAACGCAAGCACCCGCGGAAGCTCCTGCCGCGGATACCGCTGCCCCTGTAGGCAAGGTGTACTATCTCAACTTTAAGCCCGAAGCCGATGCCGCGTGGCAGACGCTGGCCGCCCAGTATACCGAAAAGACCGGCGTGCCCGTGACCGTTGTCACCGCTGCTTCCGGCACCTACTCCGAGACCCTGACCGCTGAAATGGACAAGGGCGCGGCAGCCCCGACGCTGTTCCAGTGCGGCAACAAAGCCGGCCTCGACACGTGGAGTGATTTCCTCTATGACTTCACGGGCACGAAAGTTTATGCCGAGCAGACCACCAACGACTTCAACCTCTTCAAAGACACCGGCGAAGTCGCAGCCATCGGCTACTGCTACGAGTGCTACGGCATCATCGTCAACAAGGCGCTGCTCGAGCAGGCCGGCCACTCCATCGACGAGATCACCAACTTTGCATCTCTCAAAGCCGTCGCGGAAGACATCCATGCGCGCGCGGCCGAGCTGGGCTTCGATGCCTTCACCTCCGCCGGTCTGGACGGCTCTTCGAGCTGGCGCTTCTCCGGCCACCTTGCCAATATGCCGCTGTTCTATGAGTTCCGTGATGACGGCGTGACCGCGCAGCCCGCGACCATCACCGGCAAATACATGGAAAACTTCAAGAACATCTGGGATCTCTACATCAACAACAGCGCAACCGATCCTTCGCAGCTTGCAACCGCGACCGGCGACCAGGCGGAAGCCGAATTCGGCGACGGCAAAGCAGTGTTCTTCCAGAACGGCTCCTGGGAATACGCCAACCTCACCACGAAGTTCATGATGAGCCCGGATAATCTCGCCATGATCCCGATCTATTGCGGCGTCGAAGGCGAAGAGAATGCAGCTGTCTGCGCGGGCACCGAGAATATGTGGGCAGTCAACTCCAAGGCGGCTCCGGAAGACATCCAGGCGACCCTCGACTTCCTCTATTGGGTTGTCACCTCTGACGAGGGCACCACGATGATGGCCGAGCAGTTCGGGCCCATCCCGTTCAAAGCCGCGAAAGCCTCCACCAACGTCTTTTTCAACGATGCAAACGCGCAGCTTGCCGCAGGCAAGTACGTCGTCACCTGGGCGTTCAACTTCACGCCCAACGTGGACACCTGGCGCGCAGGCGTTGTCGCAGCCCTCACGCAGTACTCTGCGGGCGGCAGCTGGGACGATGTGGTCACCGCGTTTGTGCAGGGCTGGGCAACCCAGTATGCCGCGCAATAACGCTGAAGACTCAAATCAAACACCAAAATGACGCGCGGGGGCGAGTGCATGTGCTCGCCCCCTTCTGCACATAGCACCAAGGGAGGTCGCCATGAAACGCAGAACCAAACCTGTCAACTCCGCGCTCAGCGCGACGTTGATCCGGCGCCCGATCCAGCGCCTGTTTCCCATCTTTCTGTTACCTACGTTCATCGCATTCTGTATCGGCTTTATCTATCCCTTTGGAAAGGGCATCTATCTCTCCTTCTGTAAATTTACAACGACCACAAACGCAAAGTGGATCGGATTCGGCAACTACCTGAAAGCCTTCAACGACGCGAGCTTTATGCACGCGTTCCAGTACACGGCGCTGGTCGCGATCGTTTCACTGATCGTCATCAACGTGCTCGCGTTTGCCGTGGCCTACGCGCTCACGCGCGGCATCAAAGGCTCCAACTCCTTCCGCACGGTGTTCTTCATGCCGAACCTCATCGGCGGCATCGTGCTGGGCTATATCTGGTCGATGATCTTCGATGGCATCCTTTCGCGCTACGGAACGTCGATCGTGCTCAGCACCACCTACGGCTACTGGGGCTTGATCATCCTCATGGCATGGCAGCAGATCGGCTACATGATGATCATCTACATCGCAGGCCTGCAGTCCGTGCCGGGAGATCTCATCGAGGCCGCGAAGATCGACGGCGCGAACGGCTGGCACACGCTCTGGCACATCACGATTCCAACGATCATGCCCGCGATCACGATCTGCACATTCCTCACGCTCACCAACTCCTTCAAGCTATTCGACCAGAACTTTGTGCTCAACGGCGGGCAGCCGTTTGTCTTCATGAAGGACGGCACGGTGATTCGATCCACCGAAATGCTCGCGCTGAACATCTACAACACCTTCTACCTAAACGCAAACTCCCGCGGCACCGGCCAGGCAAAAGCCGTGCTGTTCTTCGTGCTCGTCGCGGCGATTGCGCTGATTCAGTTCTCGGCAACGCGCAGAAAGGAGATGCAGCAGTAAATGAAACACGAGAGAGCAAGAAAAACCGCACTGACCGTGCTGTTCATCGTCATCTGCGTGATCTATCTGATGCCGATCTTCACGGTGCTGATGAACTCCTTCAAGGACAACTCCGCCATCAACACCGAAACCTTCGCGCTGCCAAACGCGCAGACGTTTACAGGCGTGGACAACTACGTCAACGGCATCCATGTCGGCGAATATCCCTTCCTCAAGTCCGCAGGCTACAGCCTGCTGATCACGATCACCTCCGCCGCGCTGATCCTCGTGTGCACCTCGATGGCCGCGTGGTATATCTCCCGCGTGAACAGCCTCTTTGCGCGGATCGTGTATTATCTGTGCGTGTTCTCGATGGTGGTTCCGTTCCAGATGGTCATGTTCACACTCGCAAAGACCGCGAACACCCTGCATCTGGACACGCCGTTTACGATTCCCGTGATCTATCTTGGTTTCGGCGCGGGGCTTGCGGTTTTCATGTTCGCGGGCTTCGTCAAGGGCATTCCGCTGGAGATCGAAGAAGCCGCCGCGATCGATGGCTGCGGGCCGATCCGGACGTTTTTCCTGATCGTATTCCCTATGCTCAAGCCGGTGCTGATCTCGGTCGGCGTGCTCGAGATCATGTGGATCTGGAACGACTATCTGCTGCCCTATCTCGTGCTCGACCGCACGAAATACAAGACCATCCCGATCCACATCCAATACCTGCAGGGCAGCTACGGACACGTGGATCTGGGCGCGGTCATGGCGCTGATCGTCATCAGCATCACGCCCATCGTCGTGTTCTATCTCACCGCGCAGAAGTACATCATCAAGGGCGTGGTCGAGGGCGCAGTCAAGGGTTAAACCACGGAAAACAGCTCCGTTTCGGGAGGAAATCCTGCTCCCTTGGTTCCAACCGCGCATTTTCTCTTGCTTCGCGGTTGAAACACGATATAATGAAACGAAATTTGTAAGAATCGGTGTGAGTTTATGAAACGTTCCTCCGGCATTTTGATGCATATCTCATCGCTCCCTTGCCCGTACGGCATCGGCACGTTCGGGAAGGCCGCGTATGAATTTGTCGATCTGCTTGAGCGTGCAGGCCAGCGCTACTGGCAGGTTCTGCCGCTTGGCCCGACGAGCTACGGCGATTCGCCGTATCAGTCGTTTTCCGCCTTTGCCGGAAATCCGTACTTCGTCGATTTGGACATGCTCTGCGACGAAGGCCTGCTGGATCGGGGTTGGATCGCCTCGATCCAGTGGGGCTCCGGCGATCGGCAGGTGGACTACGGCACGATCTTCGTGCAGCGCTTTCCCGTGCTGCGCGCGGCGTTTGCGCGTGCCAAGGAAAACTGGGAGCGCATGCAGGCGCTGGACCGCTTCGCCGCGGAAAACGCGGACTGGCTCAACGACTACGCGCTCTTTATGGCACTCAAGGATGAAAACGGCGGCGTCGCCTGGGAATTCTGGCCGTATGAACTGCGCATGCGCGAAGAACGCGCACTGCAGGATGCGCGCGAGCGCCTCGACGACAGCATGCGTTTCTATCAGTTTGTACAGTATCTCTTCTATCAGCAGTGGACGCGCCTTCGCGCCTATGCAAACGAGCGCGGCATCCAGATCATGGGCGATCTGCCAATCTATGTGCCGCTTGACTCAGCGGACGTCTGGAGCGCACCGCAGGAATTCCTGCTGGACGAACAGCGCCGCCCGCGCTGTGTTGCCGGCGTTCCGCCGGACTATTTCTCGGCGGATGGCCAGCTCTGGGGCAACCCGATCTACGACTGGGACTACATGCGCCAAACGGGCTATGCCTGGTGGATGCGCCGCATGCGCTCCGCCTGCACGCTGTTTGACTGCGTACGCATCGACCATTTCCGCGGGCTTTCGTCCTTCTGGAGCGTCGAGGCGACCGCTGAGACCGCGCGGGAGGGCGAGTGGGTCAAAGGCCCCGGCGAGAGCTTTGTGGAGCTCTTAAAGTCCGAATTCCCGACATTCGAGATCATTGCGGAGGATCTGGGCTTCCTCACCGACGAGGTGCGGGGGCTTCTCAAGGCAAGCGGTTTCCCCGGCATGAAGGTTCTCCAGTTCGCGTTTGACGCGCGGGAGCCCAGCAACTATCTGCCGCACACCTACAATCGCCACTGCGTCTGCTACGCGGGCACCCACGACAACACGACCGTAGCCTCGTGGTTTGACGAGGCGAATCCCGACGACGCCGCCTTCTCCGTGCGCTATCTCGGACTCAACGAACAGGAAGGCTACGTCTGGGGCATGCTGCGCGGCGGCATGGGCTCGGTGGCCGATCTCTTTGTGGCGCAGATGCAGGACTATCTCGGTCTCGGCATCGATGCGCGGATGAATATCCCCGGCACGCTCGGCGGCAACAACTGGAAATGGCGCCTGCTCCCCGGCGAGATCACCGAAGAGCTGATCGAAAAGATCAGCTGCATGACAAAGATGTACGGGAGAGCCTGATCACTTCAAGCAAAAACGGAACCGTTCACACGGTTCCGTTTTTTTTATCGCGTTATACTTTCTTCTTCACCGGAATCCAGACCTCGCTGTAATAGTCGTTCGAGGTGGTGTCCCCTTCTGTGTACATCTCGATCTCCACATACTGCGCGACCTCGTAGGTGCCGTTGGTCGGCAGCCACTCGGAATAGATCTGCCGCGTAATGGTCTGAATTGCGCCCGGCATCGGGCCCACGCAGGCAAAGCGTGCCCATAGATGCGCGGGGAGCTCTCGCACGGTCATCCCCTCCGGCACCGCTTTCCCGGGCTGCAGCACTTCGCCGATCATATACGGGAAATTTCCGCTCGCGTCCGCATCAAAGCAGATGCCTAACATCGGCACGACCTTTTCCTGCAAGCCCTGCTCAAAAAACGTGTGCCAGAACTTCGGGATCTCCTGCTGGCTTGAGTCCATATGGAAGCTCTGCTCGAGTCCCACGACTTTGAACGCGTCCATCTGTTCCATCTTGTAATTCATGATATTGACACCCTCCATCTTGATCGATATCGCAAGGGGATTCTGGCAGCGCAACAGCGTACTCATTCTGCGCGCGACTGTCGGCGTGACGCCGTGGAAGCGCGAGAATGCTTTCGTGAAGCTCTCCGGCGTGTCATACCCGTACTTCAGCGCAAGATCGATCACCTTCTGCTCCCCCGTGATCAGCTCCTGCGCAGCGAGGGTTAAGCGCCGCGCGCGGATATACTCGCTCACACTCATGCCGGTCAGCGCAGCAAACGTCCGCTCCAGATAAAACCGCGAGAGGCCGACGTGCCTTGCTGCCTTCGCGCTGTCCGTCTCGTCCAGCAGGTGCCGCTCGATGTATTGCAGCGCAAAATTCAGGCTCTCGACCAGTTCCATCCGCTCTCTCCTCCCGCCATGCCGCAGTTTTGTTCCCTTACGCGGGATATCATATCAAACGAGACTCTGCCCGTCCTGTCAAATCTTGTCAGGATTTGTCCGTCAGCTCGCGGGCGCGTAGACGATGTCCTGCACACCTTCTTCGAGCAGCTTAGTAGCCCCGGTTGGGTCTTTCAGCCAGCGCTCGCGCTGATCGGGCGTCAGGATCAGCGGCATGCGGTCGTGGATGAACGAGATGCCGCCGGACGCAGGCGCGGTAAGAATCACGAATACGGGCGTACTTTGCCCCGCTTCGGAACGATAAAGCCCCGCGAAGGTAAACAAACCCTCTCTTGCGGGGCGGAGTTTATACTTGATCTTTTGTTTGTCGCGCGTTTCCCATTCAAAATAGCCGCTCGCGGGAATCAGGCAGCGGCCGGAGAGCAATGCTTTGCCGTCCGTCATCATCGGCGCGCGGAACATTGTCTTCTCGAGCGCGGTCTCGCTTCTGGCATTGATGATCTTTCCCTTGCCGTCGAAGCGCTCAAATCCCCAGCGCATCGCACGCGGGCCGCTTGCGTCCAGCGCCGCGACTGTGTCGGTCGGGAATACTTCTCCGTTTTTGAGCATTAAGAGGCCCGCGTCGCGTTCGCTCTTGAGGTACAGGAGCGCGAGCATCTCACGGTACTGTTCGTCGTCAAAATCTGTGTAAAACCGCCCGCACATGATCTATTACGCTCCTTTCGCGGCTCAGCCGAGCCAGAGACCAACCCCGATGCCGACGATCGAACCAATCAGCACCTGCAGCGGCGTGTGGCCGATGAGCTCCTTGAGCTCCCACTCCGGCAGCTCGATGATCTTTCCCTCTTTGATCAGGTGGTCGATGATGGCGGTGATGGTGACCGCCTGCTTGCCCGCTTCCTGACGCACGCCGCGCGCGTCGTGCAGCACGACGGACGAGAGCACAAACGAAATCGCAAACTCAAACGAGCCGAGGCCGAACTGCATCGCGACCGCGGTGGTCATCGCGCAGACGGTCGCCGCGTGAGAGCTCGGCATGCCGCCGCTGCCGACAAGCCGTTCAAACTTAAACTCGCGGTTGACGATGGTGTATAGAATCGCTTTGGCAACCTGCGCAATCGCCCAGCCAACCAGCGCCGCAATCAAAATTCGGTTTTCCAGCAGTCCCTTTAAAAAGTCCATGGTCGGTTCAGTCCTTATTTCTTCCGTCTTCGCATTTAAAACGCCCTATGCGCTCAATCATTGTACAGAATCGCAACAATAAATACAATATTTTCGCGGATTCGCAGGGCTTTTTCCGAAACTTGTAAGATTGCATCGCATGAATTGATTCCCCGCCAGTAATCCCAAATAAATATATCCCGCAATTTACGGGTTCGCAGCGCTCGACATTCTTGACAGCCACTGACACTTGACGTACATTTAACAAATGAAGAAACGTTTATTTGGCTTTGCCGCACTTGTTTTGATGCTCGGCGTCTGCCTGCTCCCCGCGAGCGGCGCAGCCCACGCCGAAGAGAACGACGGCCTCCGCGCGGGCTTTGGCGACGACGGGCAGTTTACCGTGCTCATCCTCTCCGATCTGCAGGACACGCAGTTCACCACCGGCCTCGTCGTCAGCGGTGAAACGCACGTGATGCAGGACTATCCCGCCGACCTGATCGTGCTGCTGGGCGACCAGCTTGAGGGACCTAGCCCCGTGCTCCGTCTCGGCGACGGCGCGAAGAACAGCGAGGATGCGCTGCGGACGCTGCTCGCCCCCATCGAGGCCACCGGCACACCGTTTGTCGTCGTGTTCGGCAACCACGATTACGAAGCGCCGCTCTCGATTCGCGAACAGGTCAAGATTTACGAAAGCTACGAAAACTGCCTTGCAGTTTCGTTTGGCAAGCAGTCCACGGAGGACGGCGCGTTCGTGCTGCCCGTCTATCCCGATGGCAGCGAAACCCCCGCGATGGCGTTGTATTTCTTCGACTCCGGCTCCTATATCGCAAACGGCGACTACGACACCGTCTCGGAAGAACAGGTTGAATGGTACAACGAGCAGAGTGCGGCCTTCCGCACGCAGCTCGACAGTCAGGCGCTGCCCTCCGTTGCGTTCTGCCATATCCCCGTGCCGGAGGTGTATCAGCTACTGACCGAGGTGCCGGAGGGCACCAAAGGCGCGCTCAAGGGCGTCGGCGTCGGTCAAGGCAAGTATTATGTGCCCAACGAGGACAAGCTCTTCGACGGTGAGATCAACGAAGCGCCCTGCCCCTCCAGCGAGAACCACGGGCTGTTTGACGCGTATCTCGCAAACGGGGACGTGTTCCTGACCGTCAACGGGCACGACCACATCAACTCCTTCATCGGCAGTGTGGACGGCATCGACATCGCCAACGCGCCGGGCAGCACATATACGAGCTACGGCTCGGAGGAGATCCGCGGCGTGCGGCTTTTCCGCTTCTCAGAGCACAACGTGCGGGACTATGAAACCCTACTCGTGCGTTACAGCGACTACAATACCCCGCAAAGCTGGGGCTATCTGCGCTATTTCTTCAGCACGACCTCCAGCATGCCCTTCTACAACGCCATCAAGGTAGTTGCGGCAATCGGGCTCGTCTTCCTCGCGATCGTTACGACCGCGATCGTGCTGATCGTAAAAGCCAAGCGGCGCAAGAAAACCGCGGCGGCAGCAGTACCTGCAATCAAGCCCGCGGAAGATACACAGAAACCCGCAGAGAAAACCGAATAACCCGCGACAAACACAAAAAAGATCCGCCACACGGCGGATCTTTTTTATTGCATAATTAAATTGCCCGCTTACGGAATTTCGATCTCCAGAAGCTCCGCCTGCCGTGTTGCGGCGGCTTCGCCTTCCAGATCGCGCTCGTAGAAGTTGACGATGCAGTGCGTCGGGCAGACGGGCACGCAGGCACCGCAGCGCGTGCAGGTGACTTCGTCGATGATCGCAACGCCGTTGATCACCTTGATGGACTCCGACGGGCAGGCCTTTTCGCAGCGCTTGCAGGCGATGCAGGCGGTCTTGCACTGGTTCTTCGCGATGCGGCCGATGGCCTCGTTGCGGCACATGACCACGACGGTCTGATCCTTGGGCAGCATCTTGATGATGCTGCGCGGGCAAACCTCGACGCACATGCCGCAGCCGGTGCAGGCGTCGTCGTCGACCACCGCGATGCCGTCGATCATATGCAGTGCGTCAAACGCGCAGACGGACACGCACTCGCCAAACCCGACACAGCCGAATTCGCAGGCGTTGGGGCCGCCGGAGATGTTGCTGGCTGCTCTGCAGTTCGGAACTCCGGTGTAGTCATAGCGCGGGGAAACGCGCTCACAAGTGCCCTGACAGCGCACGCGCGCGACCATCGGCTCCAGCGCTTCCGCGTTGACGCCCATGATCTGAGCGATGGCCTTGACGGTCTTTGCGCCGCCGGGCGTGCAGGCATTTGCCTTCGCGTCTCCGCGCACGACAGCCTCGGCATACGCATCGCATCCGGCATAGCCGCACGCGCCGCAGTTCGCGCCAGCAACCGCCGCACGGACGGCGCTCACGCGGTCATCCGCCTCGACGGCAAACTTCTTGTCCGCAACGCCGAGCACAAGCCCGAACAGGATGCCAAGCCCGCCCAGCGCAATCACAGCATAGAGAATCGGCAAATACTGCGCCATAGCTTACGCCACCCCCGCAAACATATTGGAAAAGCCGAGGAACGCGATGCTCATCAAGCCCGCGATCACCAGCGAGATGGGAAATCCCTTCAGCGGGGTCGCAACCTTTGCGCTCTCCAGCCGCTCGCGTACGCCCGCCATCAGAACGATCGCCACGAGGAAGCCCAGCGCACCGAACGTGCCGTTGAGCACGGAGTACAGGAGGTTGTAGCCCTCCGTGATGTTGAGGATCGTGACGCCCAGCACTGCGCAGTTGGTCGTAATCAGCGGCAGGTAGATGCCCAGCGCGCTGTAGAGCGACGGCGCGGATTTTTTGAGGAACATCTCGACGACCTGCACCAGAGATGCGATGACGAGGATGAACGCGATGGTGTTGAGGTAGGCAAGGTTCAGCGGGATGAGCACGTAGTAGTACACAAAGTACGTAAACAGGCTCGCCAGCGCCATGACGAACGTCACCGCGATGCCCATGCCGAACGCGGTCTCCACCTTGTTGGAGACGCCCAGGAACGGGCAGCAGCCTAAAAACCGCGAGAAGATGTAGTTGTTGGTCAGCACGCAGCTGAACATAAAGAGCAGAACTTTGACGATCGGATTCATTCGCTCTTAACCTCCTTTCGTTTGTCCGCGCGCGTGCTCACGGCGTTAAAGAGCGCGAGCAGCAGGCCGAATACGATAAAACCGCCCGCGGGCAGAATCAGCAGCAGCATCGGCTGGTAGGAAGCCCCAAACACCGGGTTTCCGAAGATCGTACCGTTGCCGAGCACCTCGCGGATGCTGCCGATCAGCGTAAGCGCGATCGTGAAACCGATGCCCATGCCAATGCCGTCCATCGCGCTGTGCAGCACCGGATTCTTGCTCGCGAACGCTTCCGCACGGGCGAGGATGATGCAGTTGACCACGATCAACGGTAGGAAGATGCCGAGGCTCTGGTAGAGCGCGGGCAGAAACGCGTTCATGAACATCTGCACCATGGTGACGAACGTGCAGATAACGATGATGAATGCCGGGATGCGGATCTTATCCGGAATGAAGTTACGCAGCATCGAGATGACAATATTGGAGCCGACGAGCACAAAAGTCGCCGCGGCGCCCATGCCGATGCCGTTTGTCGCGTTGGTGGTGACCGCCATCGTGGGACACGTGCCGAGCACGAGCCGGAAGGTGGGGTTTTCGGTGATCAGACCGTTGAAGAATACGCTCTTGAGCGTTTGATTTTGTTCCATTGTGTTATCCCTCCGTCGGCAGCGTCAGGCTGCCCAGCGCAACGACCGCAGCGTCGACCGCCTTGGTCACAGCGCGCGATGTGATGGTCGCGGACGTGATGGCGTCGATTGTGCCGCCGTCTTTGACGATCGCAATCGGCGCGACCTGTCCCGCGAACTGCTCAGCAAACCACGGCTCCTTGGCGCGCGCGCCGAGGCCTGCGGTCTCCGCGAAGCTCGAACCGCCGACCGAGATGCCCGTCACCGCGCCGTTGAGATCAACGCCGACGGTGATCTCGATTGGACCGCCGTAACCCTTGGTGACGATGGTTCCGGTCTTGCCGACCGGAGCACCCGCCGCATCATACGCGATGTATGCCGCAGTCAAGCCCTCCGGCGCGGTCGCTTCTGTAAAGGCGTTTGCCGCGGGCAGAACGGCCTTTCGCGCGTTCTCCGCCGCGATGATCGTCTGCTGCTCGATCGGGCCCGCGGTGACCATGTTGGTGATGCCGAGCGCAAGCCCGCCAACCGCGGCCAACAGGAAGAGTTTGAGTCCCAGAATCAGCACTTTACGCATGAGACTTCACCTCCCCGTAGATTTTGCCGCGCGTGACGCGGTCGATGAGCGGCGTGAGCACGTTCATAATCAGAATCGCGTACATCGTGCCTTCGGGATAGCCGCCGAACGCGCGGATCAGCGCGATGAGGAGTCCGATACCGCCTGCGAAGATCATTTGTCCCTTGTGCGTCATCGGGCAGGTGACATAGTCCGTCGCCATGAACACCGCTCCAAAGAGCACGCTACCCATCAGCAAGCCCTGCAGCGGGTCGCCGCCGAAGAGCCAGGTAAAGAGCATGAACGAAGCGACCATGGTCACGGGGATGTGCCAGGTGATCGTCTTCCGGATGAGAAGGTACACGAGCCCCAGCAGGATCGCGATCTTGCTCACCTCGCCGATGCAGCCGGGGATTCTGCCGATGAACATGTCCAGCGTGGAGGGCGCGATCTGCGCGGCTGCCTCCGCCGACTTGCCGAGGATCATCAGCGGAGTCGCAGTCGAAACCGCGTCCAAGGGAGCTACATAGGCGGCGCCGCTCATCAGCGCGGGCCAGCTCGCAAGGAGCACCGCGCGCGCGGTTGCCGCGGGGTTGACGAAGTTATCGCCGATGCCGCCGAAGAGCTGCTTGACGAGCAAAATCGCAACCGCGCTGCCGACGACGAGCATCCACCAGGGTGCGTGGGAAGGCATGGTCAGCGCGAGGATGATGCCCGTGACCACGGCGGAGAGGTCGTTGATCGTGATCGGCTTTTTGAACGCCACTTCCCAGAGGAACTCGAAGCCGACGCAGCTGATCACGCAGATCAGCACCACTTTCGCGGCGACCCAGCCAAAGAGCCAGATGCCTGCGGCAACGGCGGGCATCAGCGCCGCGACCACATCCAGCATCAGCACCGCAGTGGTGTCCTTTGCGAAGATGTGCGGTGCTGTCGATACTAAAAATCGTTTGTTCTGTTCCATCGTGTTACCTCCTCGCCTTTGCGGCCAAATCTTCTCTCGCTGCCTTGAAGCTGGAGGAAAGATAGCGCCGCGCGGGGCAGATATAGGAGCACGCACTGCAGAGCACGCAGTCCATCAGGCCGTGCTGCTTCGCGGCGTCCGTGTCGCGCTTGTCGAGGTCGGTGCGCATCAGGTACGGATGCAGCCCGGTCGGGCAGACATTCACACAGCGGGCACAGCGGATGCAGGCGCTCTCTTCGATTTCCTTCGCCTGTTCATCGGTAAACACCACGATGCCGTTGGTGGCTTTCGTCATGGTGACGTTCAGATCCGCCGCGCAAAGCCCCGTCATGGGGCCTCCGGCGAACACCTTGCGTGCACCCTCGACCAAGCCGCCGCAGGCATTGATCGCGTCTTCATAACGCGTGCCGACGCGCAGTAGCAGGTTTGCAGGTTCCTTGACGCCGCAGGTGACGGTGGTCACACGCTCGACAAGCGGCTGCCCCAGCACGACCGCGTCATAGACCGCGGCTGCGGTGCTGACGTTGAAGACCAGCGCGCCGGCGTCCAGCGGCAGCTTGCCACGCGGCACCTCGCGCCCTGTGATCACATGGATCAGCTGCTTTTCCGAGCCTTGCGGGTACTTCGTCTTGAGCGGAAGAATGCTGAGGTCTGCTTCGCCCTTGACGGCTTCCTGCATGGTCTTGATCGCGTCGGGCTTGTTTGTTTCGATGGCGATGACGCCGCGACGCACCCCCGTCGCACGGAGGATGACCTTGAGCCCCTCCACGATGCGCGCGCTGTGCTCCAGCATCATGCGATGATCGGCGGTGAGATACGGCTCGCATTCCGCGCCGTTGAGGATCACCACGTCCGCCTGCTTGCCCTCCGGAACCGTCATCTTGACGTGTGTGGGAAACGCCGCGCCGCCCATGCCGCAGATGCCTGCGTCCTTGACCGCCGCGATGATCTGCGCCGGAGTTGCGTTCTTTGCGTCCAGCGGCTTACAGTCCACCCACTCGTCCATATGATCGTTCTGAATGCCGATGCAGACCTCCGGACGATTCCGGAGCATCTGCCGTTCTTCGACAAACAGCACTTCGCCGGAGACGCTTGCGTGTACGGGCAGGCCGAAGCCGCCGACGGGTGTTGCAATCACTTCACCCAACTTCACGTGCTGTCCTTTCGCCACACAAGGTGCGCTGGGCGCGCCGAGATGCATGCCGACCGGTATGACGACCGTATCCGCGGTAAATACGCGGATGGGGCATGCCTGTGTCAGCGGCTTTCCTTCACCGGTTTGGTGAAGGGGATGGACGCCGCCTCGAAACGTGTTCCTCAATTCAATCCACCTGCCTTATTCATTCGCGGCGCGAGCGTTTCTGCGCCAATTTGTATCTCATCAATCGGTTTGATTGTATGATTCCTTGTCCTGCCCTCGATCAAACAGAAAACGTGACAATCGAAGTGCAAAGAACTGCAAAAACGTGCATACTGTTTTTCAATATGCGCGTATCGCTTTAAAAAGAGTGATTCCGGTCGGTCAGCTGCGCGTTTTCTCTGAATTACAGCTTCGATTTGCCAGTAGAATAGGTTACACAGAATCGTTATGGCCATTATCGCAGAAAAAGAACCGCCAGCCGAGGCGGTTCTTTATCGATATAAGTCTATTGATTGACCCCGAGGTATTTGAGAATACCCGTGACGATTGCTTGCGCCATCGTCTTCTGGAAGTCCTCGTCGTTTATCTGCTTGTCCTCGGCGGAGTTGCTGATGTGGCCTAGGAACAAGGTAAACACCGGCGCCTTTGTGTCGTTAAGGAAGGTCTCATCGGTCTTTTCAATCACCGAGGTATCCTTCACCGCACGCAACGGCAGCCCAGTTGCCTCGATATACGCACTCAGCACCGTTTGGGCAAGCTTGTCACAGTCCGACTTCTTGTCATGCTTCTCCGGCACCCATGCCATGGCGCCGCGCACATCGGAGGACTTGACCGAGTTGCATTCGATTCGGATTGCGAGCTCGACGTTTCCGTCGTTGAGAATCTTGACGCGCTGTGCCGCGGTCTTATCGTCCTTGACGCTGTCAAGCGTAAACACGACCGTGGCTCCTTCCGCCTCCAGGCGCTCCTTGACGAGCGTCGCTACCGCGAAATTGAGGCGGTTTGCGTAAATCTTTGTAGAGGTTCCCTGAATCTGCGAGCTATAGCCGCGCGCTGGATCGATGCCGATGATGCGGCCGTCGAGCGCCTTGGCAGGCTCCGGCGTGGGCGTCGGCGTTGCGCCGGGCACAAGCGTCGGTGAAGGCGTCGGCAGCATGGGATCGACCGTCGGCGAAGGCGTTGCCGTGACGGGCGCGACCGACGGCGTGGGAGAAGGCGTTGCGTTTGCAACCTGATAGCTCACGATAGCGGGAGAAATCACGCCTGCGACGAGGGCATAGGTGATGCCCGCGAGCAGAACGAGGATCATCGCGCACAGAATACCAAACGCAAGCGGGTTATTGATGCGAAAAGTTCTTCTGCGCTTCACGATCTTTTTCATGCTCTCCACCTCAGTCATGCTATCAAACGTATTGTAACACGCGACTTCTCATAAGTACCATAGGTAAACGCAAGATTTTCAAATTTTCTACGTTTTTGTAAGAAAATATTCATGACTCCATCAAGCGGAAAAGGGAACGCCGAATTCAAAAAAGCAGCGAGTTCCCGCGAGAAACAGGTTGTTTTTTACAAAGTTCGCGCAAAATATCCCTGTAAAAGGATTGATATCGGATGAATGGTGCGCCGCAGCATCGTCACATTTGCAAAGTACGTGTATGCAACCGTTTCTCCCGTGCCCGCACGCATGAAATTTGTGTTTTCTCCCTTTGGGGGGATTGAAGAAGCAAACGGAATGATCCTATAATAAGGCATGCCATACAATTTTACACATGCGCTGGTTGGCCTCACCGCGCTGAACCATTCCTCCGAGGCAGTCGCCGACCTTGCCCGACGCTATCGCGGCGAGTTCTTAGCCGGCACCATGGGCCCCGATCCGTATTTCGGCGATGGGATGCCAAAACCGCTGTTTCAAACAAGCGGGCTCATCCTCGCGGAGAAGATGCACGTGCTCGACGTACGCGCATTGTTTGCCGCGCTTTGCCCGATCGCCAAGAGCGAGCCGCAGCAGGCCTATGTGCTTGGATTCCTGTGTCATTTTCTGTTGGACACCATCGCGCATCCTTATATTGAAGCGCGTTTCCCCGGGCACGCGCACACGCCCTCCGAAATACAGATCGATCTGATGATGGCTTCGCGCATCTCTTTTCCCGGCGTGCCGGAGAAACCGCGCAAATTCTATCATACGCGATATCTCGGCGGGCTGGACGCACTGCACGCACAGCTCAGCAAAACCTTGTATCAGATGGATACCCGCGGCATGTTCGCACGCGGATTCCGCAAATGGATTCTCGTCAACACGATCTCGTATGACCCGAATAACCGAAAACTTCGCTTCTTCTCCGGCGTGGAGCGGCTCTTCAGTATGCCCGGCAAGCTCACGGGCTTTCTCGTTGCGCAACATCCCGATGCTGACGACCGCCTGAACCTCAGCCATGCAGAATGGCGCGCACCTTGGGACAAGGATACCGCGCGGACGGAATCCTTCCCGGAGCTGTTCTCCCGCGCATGCGCGGAAGCGCCGGGGCTGATGGACGCGGCACTTCTTGCCATGCAGGGCGGAGAGATCGCGGAGGTGCTCCGCCTGATCGGCGCACGGAGGATGGATGCAAGACCTGTTTAACCGCGTCAGCGGCTGCTGCTTCACCGGACATCGGCGGGATGCGCTGCCCGCGCTGGGTGACGAGCAATCCGAAGAGATGCAGCAGCTATGTTACCTGCTCGACCGCGCCGTGGAAGCCGCGATTGAGGACGGGGTCACGGAGTTTTATCTCGGCGGCGCGCAGGGGTTTGACACCCTCGCCGCGGAATGTGTGCTGCAAAAGCGCGCGGTGCATCCCGCGCTATCCCTCCATCTCGCGCTGCCCGGACAGGATCAGACCAGCGGTTGGAACGCGCGGGACAAGGCGCGCTATCAGGCGATTCTTGCCGAGGCGGCTGAGGTTTGGTACGCGGCAGAGCTCTGCTCGCCGGAGTCCATGCGCCGCAGAAACCGCTATCTCGTCGACCGGACGGGACGCTGCATCGCCTATCTTCGCCGCATGCGCGGCGGGACGCTCTACACCGTCAATTACGCGCTCGACTCCGGCATTCCGGTGGACAATCTCGCCGAGCGGATGCTGTATCTCTAGCCTCCACACGTTCTGAATAACCCGTTTAAGGCACACAGACAACCATGTGTGCCTTTTGTACTTGTCAGTAATTTTTATTCATGCTACAATCCCTTCACCGCAAATGCCCGCAGGTGAAATGCGGCAAAGCAGGTTTTTCGTGTTGAAAAACGATAGCACGGCTTGAATATGACGAAACGGACAAGGTGAAACCGAACATGGAATCTGTCGCCTCCTCTCCCGCCGCCGCGCGGATAAATAAAATGGCGATCCAGCCGGAAGGCAAGCTGCTCTTCGGCATGGGTGTACCGCTTGCGATCTCAATGATGATCCAGGCGATCTACAACATCGTGGATAGCATATTCGTCTCCTATCTGGGCGAAAACGCATTGACTGCGGTCTCGCTCTCGTTTCCAATCTATATGCTGATGATCTCCGTCGCGGTCGGCACAGGCATCGGCATGAACTCGCTGATCTCCCGCCGCCTCGGCGCGAAACTGCACGAGGAAGCGGAGCACGCAGCCGGCAACGGCTTTACGGTCATGTTCCTTTCGATGCTCGTATTCGTGCTCTTCGGCATCTTCGGGACGCGCCCGTTCATGAAGGCGTATACCAACAATCCCGAGACGCTTGAATATGGCGTGACGTATCTTTCGATTATCATGACCTGCTCGGTCGGCATGTTCATGCAGATGTACTGCGAGCGCATCCTGCAGTCGCAGGGCAAAACCTTCTATGTCATGCTCACGCAGATCATAGGCGCGGTTTTCAACATCATCTTCGACCCGATCCTGATCTTCGGCCTGCTTGGTTTCCCGAAACTCGGCATGGCGGGCGCCGCAATCGCAACCGTCGGCGGACAGATTCTCTCGATGGTGATCTCGTTCTCGCTGATCTTCAGCAAGAAAAACGAGGTGCGTCTCCACGCGAAGCACCTGAAGCCGGATGCCAAGGTCATCAAGAACATCTACGCGGTCGGCGGGCCCAGCATCATCCTGCAGGCACTCGGCACGGTGATGACGCTCGCACTCAACGGCATCCTGATTGCGTACACAGAGACCGCGGTTGCCGTCTTCGGCGTCTATTTCCGCGTGCAGTCCATCGCCATGATGCCGCTGTTTGGCATGACCGGTGCCGCGATGAGCATCATCGCCTTCAACTACGGCGCGCAGAACAGAAAGCGCGTCATGCGTACATGGAGAATCGCGCTGACCGCGGGTATCGTCATGATGGTGATTATGTCCACCGTCTTCCTGCTCCTGCCGGATCAAATTTTCAGCCTGTTCAACGCGACGGATGAGATGCTCCGCATCGGCAGAGCTGCGCTGACGATTATCCCCATCGGTCTCGTCTTCGCCGCGACCAGCATCGTTTGCTCGGTGCTGTTTCAGGCCATCGGTAAAGGAACCTACAGCATGTATCTTTCCCTCGCCCGACAGCTCTTTTTGCTCGTTCCTGCGGCGTGGCTGTTCTCCAGGATTTTCCACGAGGTCACCGCGGTCTGGTGGGCGTTCCCGCTGGCGGAAGTCATCACGACCGGCATCGCGCTGCTGATGTTCGTCACGATTTACAACGCACGGATTCGAACCATGCCGCCGGAACCTCCGGTTCTGGGGTAACGAATGCGATAGCAGGCGCCTACGGCGCCTGTTTTTTGTTGCCTGTAATCCGGTGCAACTACCATATTTTGATCGAAATCCGGCTGAAGCTCCTATATTTTGCGTTGTTGCTCCGTAATTCTCTCAGAATATATTGCGCGAAAGCGTTCGGTATGCGAAAATAACTCAAAAGGGGGATAGACCGCATGGAACGCATTTCGAAACGAGACTACTACCTCAAGATCGCATCCGAGGTCGCAAAACGCTCCACCTGCCTTCGCCGCCAGTACGGCGCGGTGATCGTCAAGAACGACGAAATCATCGCCACCGGCTACAACGGCGCCCCGCGCGGCGACGAAAACTGCTGCGACGTCGGCTCCTGCTGGCGGGACCGCCACAATATCCCCCACGGCGAACAATACGAAAAATGCGTCGCGGTGCACGCGGAGGCAAACGCCATCATCAGCGCGAGCCGCAACGAGATGCTCGGCAGCACGCTCTACCTCTACGGGTTTGAAGGATTCGACAAACCGATTGAAAACCCCGAACCGTGCATCATGTGCAACCGTCTCATCAAGAACGCGGGCATCGACCGCGTCATCAACATGCTTGGAGAAGTGAAACTATGAATCAAATGCGGGTGGGCGACGGCACCGTCGTGCTCCTGGCCGGCGGCGGAAAGGTGTATACCGACGTCGCGGCGCGCTTCACGCGCAGCGAGCGGGGACTCAGCGAGATCATCGCCTCGCCCTACAACGCCGATCTTGTGCGCAGCATCATCGAAAAAGGGCACCTCGCCGCAACCGAGTTCGACTATTTTCTCTTCGGCGTGGAAGGCTATTCGCGCGTGACGGAGGTACAGCTCGTCCGCAAACGCCTCGCGAGCTACCTCATCAAAAGCGGCCGCGTGCAGAAGGGCGGCAAGCGCTCCTATGACGTCGTGCTGCCGGACTCGATCCTGCCGCACCGCGCCTCCTGCACCCTGCCGGACGGCACGACCGTCTCTCTTGGCGCTGTTGATCTGCTGAACATGCTCGAAGAGTGGTATAACGAAGGCGTAGACGCAGGCTACAAGGAAGAAGACCTCCGCTATCTCAAGCCGCAGGCGACGGAGTTCAAGGCGCTGATCGGCATGAACGCCCACGCGCTACTAGACTGGTTCAAGATTCGCTGCTGCAAAAATGCGCAGTCGGAGATCCGCGACCTCGCGAACAAGATGCTGCGCCTCTGCAAGGAGGCAGCCCCCGCGCTGTTTGAGGACGCGGGCGCGAGCTGCATCTCCCTCGGCTACTGCCCGGAAAACGAGTTTCAACACCCCTCCTGCCACATCATCCGCAAAAAAGAAGCGCTGGAGTTGTTGCGAAATGCCGCGAAACGCCCGTAAAGTACATATAGTATGCCGCCGTTGCAAGACGCGCTTTACCGGCGCGTATTGCCCCTATTGCGGCGCAGAAAACGGATCTAAGTCGCATCTGAGCCGCGGCGGCTTGTTCAGCGGACTGCTTCGCTTTCTGTTGTCGCTCGTCATACTGGCAGTGATTCTTTTGATCACGTTCATCGTGCTCGACTACACCGCCTCCGCGCAGGGAGACCGCCACGGCGCCGCCCGCGCGATTCTCGACAGCGCGCGGTATGCCATCCCGCAGAGTGTGCTCGACTATTACGCTGCGTTAAAGATTCAGTTTTTGAATAGTTGGATTGACGCAATCAAAGACTTTTTCGTGACCGTCTTTGGTTGACCCCACAAGACCGCAAGACATCATAAAACGCCCGGCAGAAGCCGGGCGTTTGTTTGTTTTGTTTGTGTTTTATGTTTAGACGGCGACGCAGTTCCAGCCGGCGATCAGCAGCGCCAGCACCGCGAGCCCGCAAAACGCCGCGATAACCATGCCCTTCATGCCGAGCTTTCGCACCTTGACCTTGAGCAAAAACGCTACTGCAGTCGCAATCAGGCACACGGCGTAGAGCAGCAGAAAGCCGTTCTTCATCACGGGACGAAGCGTGTAGATCATCGGGATCAGGATCGCGACGGTGGTCACCGGAAGCCCGTCGTAGTAGACGCGCTTGGTATTTTCGGAAAACTCCAGCTCGTCTTCGGTGACATTGTAGTACGCGAGGCGGATCAGCGCCGCGAGCACATAGACGATCAACGCGGCTGCTTCAAACCAGTGCGTAAGGCCGATGGAAAACCCGATCGCTGCGGGCAGCACGCCAAAGCAGATCAGATCCGCGAGAGAGTCGATCTGGATGCCGAACTTCATCTCGTTTACGGTGCGTTTCTTGGTGCGCGCGATTGTGCCGTCGAAGAGATCGCAAAAGCCGGACACCATCAGGCAGACCACCGCCATGGACGTGTGCCCGTACATCGAAAGCCCGATGCCGAGCACTGCGCTGATGACGCCGATATACGTCAGAATCACCGTGTAATTATAGAACCCAACCATCCCGTTCCATCTCGTTTCCATCATTTTTTGGCATGCGAAATAAGCAGATACGCGCTGCGTATTTAATTTTGGCTGTAATACGAAATATACCAGTTCGCGAACTGTTGTAAGCCTTCTTTGATCTGCGTCTTGGGTTCAAAGCCGAAGTCACGCTGCGTGGACTCGATATCCGCGTAGGTCTTCTCCACGTCGCCCGCCTGCATCGGCAAAAAGTTCAGCTGTGCGCGCTTGCCGAGAGCAAGTTCAATCGCACCGATGAAGTCGATGAGCTTGACCGGACTGTGGTTGCCGATATTGTAGACCGCGTTTGGCGCTCCGGTGTTGTCCGGCTTCGGCGGGCAGAACAGCATCTGCTCAAGGCACGCGGTCACGTCGTCGATATACGTAAAGTCGCGGAGCATATCTCCGCCGTTGTAGACGTCGATAGGCTTGCCTTCGAGAATCGACTTGGTGAACTTGAAATACGCCATATCCGGCCTGCCAAACGGGCCGTATACGGTAAAAAAGCGCAGCCCGGTTGCGGGCACGCCGTAGAGATGCGAATAGGTATAGGCAAAGAGTTCATTGCTCTTCTTGGTCGCGGCGTAGAGTGAGATCGGCTGATCCACACGATCCTCGACCGAGAAAGGCGTCTTGTCGCGGTTGCCGTATACGGAGGAGCTGGAGGCATAGAGAAAATGCTTCACAGGATGATAGCGCACCTGTTCCAACACGTTGAAAAAACCGATGACGTTGCTATCGATATAAGCGCGCGGGTTTTCGATGCTGTAGCGAACGCCCGCCTGCGCCGCAAGGTGCACGACGACGTCCGGCTTTGCCTCGGTAAACAGATGCTGAACGAACCCTTCTTCCGCGAGATCGCCTTCCAGAAACGTGAATTTCTCAAACGGAGCCAGCTCGTTCAGGCGCGCGCGCTTAAGCGAAGGATCATAATAGCTGTTGACGTTGTCCACGCCAAAAACGCGCATGCCGTGATCCAGCAGGCGCATGCACAGATGATAGCCGATGAATCCGGCGGCACCCGTGACGAGAATGGTTTGATCGCTGTGTTCAGACACTCGGTGTATCCCCTTTGTCATCTTCCGATGGAATAGTATTCCACGCCGCCGCGCTTCATATACTCCGGATCGAAGATGTTTCTTCCGTCATAGACCAGCGGCACGCGCATCTTCCTGCGGAATACCTCCGGCGAGAGGCGGATGAACTCCTCCCACTCGGTGAAGATAAAGCAGCAGAACGCGCCGTCGAGCGTCTCTTCCACGCTGCCGGCAAGCTTCACCGCGGGATATGCCTTGTGGAAGTTTTCGGCTGCGATGGGATCGTAGCACACGACTTCCGCGCCGTGCTCCAGCAGCAGGCGCACGTTGTCCAGCGCGGGCGCTTCTCTTAGGTCGTCCGTACCCGGCTTGAACGCAAGCCCCAGCACCGCGACCTTGACGTTTTCAAACGTCATGAGACGCTTCTTCGCTTTTTCAAAGAGGCGCGTTTTCTGCGCGGCGTTGATCTCCACCGCGGCATCTACGGTCTTTAGCTGCGCACCGTGCTGGCGCGCAAGATACGTCAGCGCCTTGGTGTCCTTCGGGAAACAGCTGCCGCCGTAGCCCACGCCCGCCTTGAGGAACTTGGCTCCGATGCGCGGGTCATAGCGCATGCCCTCGGCGACATCGTCGATGTTTGCGCCGACGAGCTCGCAGAGGTTTGCGATGTCGTTCATATAGGAAATCTTAAGCGCTAAGAAGTTGTTGCAGGCGTATTTGATCATCTCCGCCGATCTGCGCGAAACCGAGACGATCGGCAGATCGAACGGCGCGTAGATATCCAGCAGCATCTTTTTCGCGACGTCGTCCTCGGTGCCGATGATGATGCGCGTGGCGTTGAGCGTGTCGTAGACCGCGTTGCCCTGCGCGAGGAACTCCGGATTGCTCGCGACGCGAACCGTCACGTCCCGCTCCAGATTGTCGCGGATGAACTGCTCCACTTTATCGTTCGTCCCGACAGGCACGGTGGACTTCACGACCACGAGGCAGTCGCGGGTAACGCTCTGCGCGATCTGGCGGCAAACCGCCGCGATATAGCGGAGGTTCGCGCTGCCGTCCGGCAGCTCCGGCGTGCCGACACCGATGAAGATCGCGTCCGCATCGGAATAGGCGTTTTCAAAATCGCTCGTGAAAAACAGGCGTCCTGCCGCGAGGTTCTTTTTGAGCAGATCCTCCAACCCCGCCTCGTAGATGGGCGAGATGCCCTCTCGCATGCGTGCGATCTTCTCTTCGTCCACATCGACGCAGGTGACAGTGTGCCCTTTTTCTGCGAAACAGACGCCCGCAACCAAGCCGACATAGCCCGTTCCGGCAACCGATAGCTTCATGAAATCATTCCTTCCTTGTGTGTTCAACCGCACAAGCCTGATCGAATTGTTATATTGTACCGTCCGGGCTGCAGATGTCGTCCGGATCCCGAGGCGGCTCGGGCTGCTTCCGGTTCTTCTTCAGATACGACTTCATCGCATTCCAGAGATAGGAGAAACTTTCCAACTTTAATAATACCGCTAATCCGAGGTAAACCGCAATCCCGCAAACGACCTGTAAAATCAGGCTGACGATCTCCGGCAGCGCAATGCGCGAGACACCGTACACCACGCCCCACATCACCGCGGAGAGCAGGATCGGCGGCAGAAGATCCCAGATTTGATCCCGCCAGCGGTAGGCAAACAGCCGCTTCATCACGACCATCGTCACAAACAGCGAGAACACCGCGGTCAGCATCACCGCCCAGGCGATTGCAATCGGCGTCGTAAACGCAAGCACGGACACTGCGAGCACCGCGATGCCGAACACTTTTTTGATGATCTCCGTCTTCAGATACAGATCGCTGCGTCCCAGTGCGTTCATCGCCTGCAGGTCTGTCGCTTCGATGGGATACAGCGCGGAGACGATGCACATCAGCTGCATATACGGAACGCTCGGCAGCCACTTGTCCGTCAGCAGCACGCTGATAAACGGCGTCGCAACCGCGGCAAGACCCGCCATCATGGGGAAAATCATCAGTGCCGACGAACGGTTCGTCTTTCGCACCATCTCTCTGACGCGGACAGGGTCGTCCTGATGCTGTGCATAGGCGGGAAAGAGCACCGCAAGCGCCACGCTGGTCAGGTTCGTCGCCATCAGGTCGGGATATGTCCTGCCGCGATTATAGAACGCGAGTGAATCGCCAATGTAGCGTTTTCCGATGACCAGAGAGGACAGGCTGTTATAGCCGGTGTCCATCAGGCTGGAGATCAATATCTTCCAGCCGAAGGAGAAGAGCTCTTTGATGCGCTGAAATGAGAATACCAGCACGGGTTTCCAGCGATCCAACAGCCACAGAATCAGCACATTGAGGAACGAGTTGATCATCTGCTGCGCAACCAGCGCCCAGACACCGTATCCCGAATAGGCCAGATACAGCGCAACGGAACCCGAGACGAGCGTGGTGGCAAGCGTGGACATGCAGAACTTTCGGAACTCCAGTTTTCGCTGGATGATCGCACCCTGCACGGAGTTGAACGCACCGGAGAACAGCGTCAGCGAGACGATGCGCAGCGCGGGTATGATCAGCGGCTGCTTGTAGTAGCCGGCGATTGCAGGCGCCGCGAAGTACAGCACGGCATAAAACACCGCAGCCAGCGAAAGCATCAGCCAGAGCGCGCTGGAGAAATCGACGTTGTCCGCATTCTTGCGCTGGAGCAAGGCGGTTGCAAACCCGCGCTTGATGAGCGTTTCCGCGAAGATCACGAAGATCTGGAGCAACGCGAGCGTAGTATAGTTCTCGGGGTCGAGCAGCCGCGCCAGTACGACGGAAATGACCAGCTTGACAAACTGATTGCCGCCGCTCTCCATCGCCTTCCAGATGACGCCCGAAATGGTCTTGTTGCGAAACGTTTGATCCATAGTTCCTTCTTTACTGTTTCCGGTTGCGCAACCATGCAAGAATCCGCATGGTCAAACCGCTGAAATACGTCTCCCCAAAGAGCCGGAGTTTCCTCTTCCAGGAGAGTTTATCATAAAACTTACGATACGGGGGCTTTTTTGCCTCTTTGAGCTTGCGCTGGTACGTCAGAATCAGAAACTCCTGATATTGAATCGCCTGCACAAACGCGTCATGATATTTCCCGCCGGAGAACGCATCGTACCCTTCATTGAGTGCGATGAGGTCGCGGCTGGTCTTGATACGCGTCTCCATGCCGGAGGCGTACTGCCGCGTCGACCAGGAGCCGGGCACGGCAACGCGGTAGGCCATCAGAATATCCGCAACATACCACGCGTGGCCGGAGAGTGCGCCGAGCAGCTGAAAGGGAATATCCTCCGCCTCGACATAGTCCGCAAACTTCGGCAGGTTTTTGAGCAGCTGCGTCGGCATCACGATGGTGTTCGTGGCGCTGAAGCCGCCGCCGCCGCGGATCATGTCGTCGGGATTGACGATACAGTCCTGTTGATACGGCGTTACTTTGCCGACAACCTGATTTGCCGCATCGACGAGAAGCGCGCCGCCGATGCAAAGTGTGCAGTCGGGATGTGCCTCCAGATAGCCCACCTGCTTTTGCAGCTTCAGCGGATCGACCCAGTAGTCGTCTCCGTCGAGAATCGCGGTGTATTTCGCGTTCACGCGCGGAATCAAAATGTGCGACTGGATGCGCCGGTCGATGGTATACTGGTTGACCGTCTGCGCGATGAGCGTGATCTTGTCGGGATATTTTCCCGCATATTCGCGGCAGATATCCGCCGTGCCGTCGGTGGAAGCATCGTCATGCAGCAGGATGTCGAACGGAAAATCCGTCTGCTGCATCAACACGCTCTCGATCGCCTGCGCGATAAAAGGCGCGTGGTTATGCGTCGGCAGAATCACGGTTACTAGCGGCTCCAGCTGATGTTGCATCATTCCAACCTCCCTGTCAGTGGTGTAAAATTCCCCAGCGCACCAGATGCATACGGATGCGCCGTTTGAGCGGCAGTTGCAGGTATCGCGCGCGATACGGGGGTTTCTTCAGCGCGGGCAGATCGTTTGTCATGCGCAGCACTTCATATTCCTGATAGGTCGCGTTGAAGTCCACCGCCTCGTGCCAGCGATTGCCGGAGGATTCGTCAAACGCGCGGAGCGCCGCGGCAAGACCTCTGTGATGCTGCACCTGCACATCGCGTTTGGCGGCGTTGTAGGTCAGCGTCCAGGAGCCGGGCACCGCCTGACGGTAGGCGCACATGGACTCCGCAAAATAGTGCGTCGTGCCCTGCGAGGCAAAAAAGATCTGCAGCACCGCGTCGTCCACATCCGTGAGGTCGCAAAACGGCGCGCGGTTTTGGGCAAGATGCGTGGGCGCCACGATCGACGCCGTGGCGACGAAGCCGCCGCCGCCGCGGATGACGTCCTCGGTCTCCACATCCGTGTCTTCGGCATACGGTGCAACCGAGCCGATCCAGTTTTCGTCCGGGTCGACGAGGTCTGCCGCGCAGACGCAGAGCGTGCAGTCCGGGTGCGCTTCCATGTACGAAATCTGCTTCTGGAGCTTGTGCGGGCTTGTCCAGTAGTCGTCGCCCTCGCAGATGGCGATATACTTGCCGCGCGCAAGCGGGAAGACATAGTGCTCCAGAATCTTCGGGTCCTTGCGATAGATATTCTCCGTGCGGTAGACGCAGCGGAAGAGATCCGGCCGCTCGGCTTCATACGCGCGGATGATATCCGCCGTCTCGTCGGTCGAGGCGTCGTCATGCACGATGATTTCAAACGAAAAATCGGTGATCTGCGAGACAAAGCTGTCCAGCGCGCGCCGCACATAGGGCGCGTGGTTGTAGGTGTCGCAAACGATGGAAACCAGCGGGGTGTTATGCTCCATGGGAAGCCCTCATCTTGAGTTTGCCCAGCATGCCGATGCAGTCGAGCAAGATTCTTTGCTTATTCAGTATGGCACGCACCTGGATTTTATGCATGCGCGAAAGATACGGGTTGCGAAAAGTTTGCCTGGTGTTCACGTCAAACTTCACATTCCAAGTGAAGTCGAGCACCGCGCGCCTCTCGGTAGCCGTATGCGCGGAACGGTATTGCAACCAGAAAATCGACAGTGTTCCGCGCGTAGTGCGCGCATAGAGTTTCTGCAAATCCTGTTGGGTTTCCATTCCCCAGATGGTCATGTAGTGCCGGAGTTGATCAAATCCCCTGCGATCAAACAGGAGGATCAGCCGCTGCGCATCCATCTGCCGCGTCATGCTGCTGCGGTGTCTGCGATAGCGGTAGAGCCGCTTGTCGCGATAGACGATCTTCTGCGCGTGCGTCAGCGGATAGAGAGATTGCAGCAGGTCTTCGCCGTGCGGATTGTCGGCATAGAATGTGTAATCCGTGTCGTCGGACTGCAGGAGGCTGGTTTTGATCGCCTTCATGCAAAGATTGTTGAGGCGTTCGGACGAGATCAGACCCAGATAGATCTTCTGTTTCGTCTCGCCTTCAAAAACCGCTCCGTCAGCAAAAACGGATTGATTCCGCTCAAGTGTGCCATCCTCTTCAAAAAAACTGTAGTTATTGAAGATCACGACATCCGCGCCCGTCTGTTCAATCGTTTCGCGAATGGTCGCGAGGCAGTCCGGCTCATAGGCGTCGTCCGCGTCGAGAAACATGCAGTACTCTCCCTTTGCCGCGCGGATTCCAGCACGGCGCGCCATGATCAGGCCACCGTTCGGCTGATGGATCACGCGGACGCGATCGGGGTATTGAGCGGCATATCGGTCGCAGATCGCGCCGCTGCCGTCGGTCGAACCATCGTCCACAAGCACGAGTTCAAAATCATCCCCGGCTTGCCCCAGAGCGGACTCGAAACATTCTATTAAATATCGCTCCGAGTTATAGACCGGAACGAGTATGCTCAGCAGCATGCGTTCTACTCCTTCTTGTTCACTTCTGCCCCGTGCACTGCGGATTACTGCACGCTCTCGAGCCGAAGCTGTTCGCCGAGAAACCGGTCTCCCTCAAGCGTCATCGTCTGGCTCAATCCGCTGCTGCTGTGCAGCGTGAGTTCGCCGGCCTTGACGCCTTCCGGCGTGTCATATAGATCGACGCGTACATGCACAAACCCGGCGCTGAGCGTCTTTGCGATCTCGACCAGCCTGTCGTAATGCGCAGGTTTCTCCAGATGCGGGTCATCCGCCTGCGGCGTTTCCGATACATAAATCGGAAACAGCGAAAAATCCAAATCGTAGGTATAGTTGCCGGAATGACGGTCGGTATGATTTGTGCTGACCAAGATCAACCGCGGCTCTCCATCAAAGCAGAAGAACTTATAGTCCATCGCCAGCGAGCCATCCGCATTGGTCAGGTATCGCTCCGCGATCACGCGGCGCGGCACATCGTGGTAAGGCCACTCGCGTCCGGCGATGGAGTAATCCTTTTCAAGCCGCTTTTTCAAAGCCTGCTTCGCAGCAGCTACATCAAAGCTTGATTTGTCATGGCACAGAATCGCGCTGCCGGAATCGTGCGTACATTTCAGCACGAATTGCTCCGGCAAGGCTGCAAAATCGATCTCGTCCGGATCGTCCCAAACGCCGTACAGCTCGATGAGGCAATCCGCTCCAACCCGTTCGCGTACAAAATCGCGCACCGCAAGCTTATCGCAAAGAATCGGATACATCGGGTTCTTATCGTGCAGCTTGAGCCACTGGATCTTTTCGCTGTACAGAACCGGAGGATTCAGGTGCAGAGGCCTTGCCAATACGCCGCGGTAAAGCAGCTTGAGATAACGCTCGTCCTCCATCTTCTGAAAGAAGCCGAGGTGCGTTAACCCAAGAAAGATTTTGTACCAGTTTGTCAAAACGGAACGAATTCCGCTGGCAGGAATCAGCTTCAACGTCAATCTCCCCATTCGATGACCCTAGCGTGTTTCGACTGTTTGCATAACGTTCTATCCCGCGCAAAAACCGAAGTCTTCCCCCTTGCGCGCTATAGCGCCTCTTGAATGCTGTTCAGTTGTAAAAGATCTCCGAGGAACCGGTCGCCTTCGAGTGTCATCAGCTTGCTCAACCCGCTCGCGTTATAGAGCGTCTGCTCGCCGAACTTGATCCCCTCCGCCGTATCATACAGATCTACGCGCAAATGCACAAATCCCGCGCTGAGCTTCTCCGCAATTTCGATCATCTCTTCATAACGCGGGGGTTTCAGCACTTGGGTGTTCTCCGCCTCCGGCACCTTGTAGAGATAGATCTGGAATCTCGTAAAATCGCGCAGGAACGTGAAGTTGTCGATATATCGCTCATTTGTGTTGGTGCGAATCAGCACAAACTGCGCCTTGCCGTCGAAGCAGAAAAATTTATAGTCCATCGCCCGCGAGCCATCGGCATCAACCAGATACCGTTCGGCCATAATGCGCCGGGGAACATCCTTGTACGGCCATTCGCGTCCCTGGATCGAATAGTCCCGCCGGAGCCATTCCCGCAGCGATTGCTTTGCGGACTCCAGGTCGAACGTTGACTTATCTTTGCAGATGATCGCGCTGCCGGAATCATGCGTGCACTTCAGCACGAACTGATCCGGCAAGCTGGACAAGTCGATCTCGTCCGGATCGTCCCAGACGCCGTAAAGATCGACCAGATGCTCTTCTCCGATTCTCTCACGCACAAAGTCCCGCACGGCGAGCTTATCGCAAAACACCGGATAGATCGGGTTCTTGTCGTGCAGCTTGAGCCACTGGATCTTCTCGCTGTAGAGCACGGGCGGATTCAGGTTGAGCCGCCTTCCCGTAACGCCGCGGTAGAGCAGGCGAAGATAGCGCTCGTCGTCCATTTGCGCAAACTTTCCGTTGCGGAACAGCACAACAAAGACCTTGTATGGATTCTCCAAGAAGATCCGGATCTTTTTGGAAAAAAACTGTTTCAAGCGGCTTCCTCCGTTTTCTCATCGAGGCAGTCATGTGTTGAACCGTGAAGTTACGCTGCGTCTCCTCCGCTAGGCAAGCGGCGGATGGATAAACGCGCTTCTGAGGTCGTTGAGAATCTCTGCCTGCGCCCGTTCGCTTCCCTGCAGTTCTCCATGTAGATCTAGGAGCCTGCCGAGCAAGCGGTCAAACCACTCCTCATACTCCGGAATAAACCCGCTCTGGTCGTACAGCGTCATCTCGCCGAATCGAATGCCGCCGACCGTGTCGTAGAAATCGACCCGCGTATGCAGCAGGCCGGAAGCGAGCCGTTCGGCAAGCTCGATCATCTCCTGAAAGCGGGGCGGCGGCTCCGGAGCAAATGTTTCCGGTTGACCGATCTTCGTCATATTCGTCCAGAACGGATGAAACGCGCGATCGCATAAATAGTAGTCCGCGGTGTCTTCGCGCCGGTTTGTGCAGACGCAGACCCAGAGCATCCGGCCGCGTACACAGTAAAACTTGTAGTCGTCCGGCCGGGTTCCGCTCGCGTCTCCGAGGAACTCCTCCGCCATCACGCGGCGCGGAACATCATGATACGGCCATTCGCGCCCGCCTGCCGAATAGTCACGGCGCAAGAGCTTGCGAAGCTGTCTGCGCGCTTTTGCTTCATCAAACGCGGCTGGATCGGTGCAGAGAATCGTGCTGCCTGAATCATGGGTGCATTTCAGCACAAAACGATCCGGCAGAGCCGCAAAGTCGATGTCATCGGGATCGTCCCATACACCAAACATCTCTGTGAGATATGCTCTTCCGATCCGTTCGCTAACGAAATCCCGCACGGCAAGTTTGTCACACAAAACCGGATAGACCGGGTTTTTATCGTGCAGCTTGAGCCACTGCACCTTCTCGCTGAATCGCTCGGGCGGGTCTAAATGCAGCGGTCTGCCAATCAATCCCTGATAGAGCAGCTTTAGGTATCGCTCGTCCTCCATCTTGGAAAAGAAGCCGTAATGGGTCAGCGCCGCGAAAACCCTGTAACGATTGAACAGGACGGATCGAAGTCCGCCGGTTGATAACAACTTCAAAGGGATGCTCCGCTTCGGGTATTGTTGTGCCGCAGCAACGAATGTTATGCGCAAAAATCGCGGCTTTCAAACCGCGCGGGAACGAATCCTTCCACGCGTACGCGAAGGGAACGTTTTTCAAACCCTTCGAGGAGCTCCGTGGTCTTTGCCTCCTCGGCAAGCGCCGCAACGCCATTCTCCGACACAACCGGCACGAAGCCGACCGTATCCGCGCCGAAGTCGCCGATCGTATAGCGCACGAGCAGACCGGTCTCTTCCTTCGCCACACTGCCGGGCAGGAATGCGCCCTGACCGTAGACGATGGTCGTGTTGTTCCAGCGTTCGCTGCAGCCGATCACATGACTGCCCTGGCTGAGCACGAGCGATGCGCCGCACTCCGCAATCTTGCGGCAGACCTTCTGCTCCTTCGGCGTGGGATAGGGATACCCCTCCTGCCCGCCGTAATAGAGCACGATCAGCCGATCGCAGTTGGACTTGATCTCACGCACACGGTCGCTGAGATTCACCAGATCGAGCGCATTCGCGCCCGCCTTGCGCTCGGTCGCGCCGCTGCTTTCCCGCTCGCAGACGGCGTACAGCGCAACGCGCACGCCGTGCCGTACGAAGAAGAACGGCTGATCCGCAGCGTCGATGTCCTCGCCCGCGCCAAAGAACGCAACCTGCTTGGCTTTGAGCGCCGTGCGCGTTGCCGCGATGCCCTCCGCGCCGGACGCCGCAACGCCGTCGGTGCAAAGGTTCACGCCCGTGGGGTGCAGCGCCACAATAGCGTCCGCACCATTGGGTAACGGCGAAGTAAGATTCAGAATCCGCGCTTCCGCGGCAAGCCAGGCTTCCTGCAGCCCGGCGGAAAGGCTTGGTTTGAGGGCTTCGTTGGCTGCGGCGACGTCCGTGCCGATGATGATCTCCAGACTCATGCAATTTCCTCCCGTATGTGCTTCGATATAACATAAACTTCAGAGCGATATCCGCTCTTGTTTTTGAATGATCGCCTATCCGGGCTTTTTCAGCGGGTTGCGACGCGCTCCAGATACTCCTGCCACTGCTTTGCGACCTTCGTCTCGTCCAGGCGGCTGCGGATCGCGGCTGCATGCTGGCCGAGCCACGCGGCATAGGATTCGTCGTCCGCGAGCTTCGTGAGTGCTTCCAGCAGCGCGTCCTCGTCGCCCACGGGGATCAGCAGCCCGTTTTCTCCGCTGGTGAGCAGCGAGCGAACGCCGCCGATCGGGCAGTCCGTCGCGATGCAGGCTAAGCCGCATGCCATCGCCTCGATGAGCACGTTCGGCATGCCCTCGTAGTCCGAACTCAGCACGAACAGGCCGCTGTCGTTGATGTCGTTCAGCAGCGTCTTGCTCTGCCCCGCGAGCTCGACCGCACCCGCGATGCCGAGGCTGCTCGCGAGCTTCTGCAGCTTCTCCTTCTCCGGGCCTTCGCCGTAGAGGATCAGTGAATAGTCATGGTGCGTCTTATAGAAGCGCGCAAACGCGCGGATCAGCAGATCGAAATTCTTCTGCTCGTGCAGTCTGCCCGCGGCAACGACATTGCGCTTGCGTTCGCCCGCATGCGGGGCGGGGATGCGCGTGGTGTCCAGCGGGTTGTCGAGCACGACGCCGCGCTTCTGAATCGCGCGGGAAAAATACTTAGACGCGTCCTTGGTCTGGAAGATGAAACCCCGCGCAAAGGGATAAACGAGACGGCGCAGGATGCGCTTGACGCGACTCTCCGGATGGCGGTGCGGGTCGTTCCGCTCGCTGACCACGACGGGGACGCCGGTGCCGAGTAGATACAGCACCGTCCAGACGTTCACCTTTTCCGGCATGGCGAGCACGACGTCCGGCCGCTCCTGCTTGACGAGCTTGCGGAGCTTGCGGTACGCCTTTGGGATCTTGCGCGCGGGCAAATTCTGGTCGAAGGTCAGATAGATCTGCTCAACCGATTCCGGCAGGTCGTAAAACGACGGCACGCCGCACTCGGTGACCAGCTTGCACTCGATCCCGTCCCGCGCAAAACAGTTCAGCAGCTGCGCAATCACGCGCTCGCAGCCTCCGCCGCTCATCTTGTGCGTTACGATCATGAGTTTCTTCATCGTGTGTCCCTTTCCGAGAAAGTCCTTGATTCTATTATATTACTGCTTCAGGCCATGCGGGCGGCGGACTCATAGATGCGCATCAACGTCTCCGCGTTCTGCGAAACGTCGTAGCCCGCCTGCGCCGCGCGGGCGATCGCGTCCGCGGACGCTGTTTCGCGCACGGTTTTCGCAGCACGAGCCATCGCGAGCGCGAACGGCTCCGCCTGCGCGATGGGCGCGAACAGGACGAGGTTTGTCAGCGCGGATTCGGGCGTCACCTTGTCCGAAGCGATGCAGGGCAGCCCTGCGCACTGCGCTTCCACCAGCGTCAGCGGCAAGCCTTCGTGCAGCGAGGGCAACACAAACGCGTCCGCCGCGGAAAGAAGCGCGGGAATATCGTCCCGCAAACCTAAGAACGAAACCTGATTGCGTAGGCCAAGCGCTTCCACCCGCGCTTCGCAAGAGGGCTTTCGCTCTCCGTCGCCTACGAGCAGGAGCCTTGCCTGCGGCATGCGTTTGGCTAGCTCCGCAAACGCCTCCAGCAAGAACGCCTGATTTTTCTGCGCGTTGAACGTGCCGATGTGAAGATAGACGAATGCATCCGGCAATAGTCCGAGCTGTTCTCGTTTTTCGTCCCGCTGTTCCAGCGAAAAGCGGAATTTCTCCGCGTCGATCGCGTTGTTGAGCACCGTGTAGCCGCGGTTGGGAAAGAGCCACTCTCCCGCGGCAGCCGAGCAGGCGATGTTGTTCGTGCTCAGGCGGTAAAATGAGCCTCGCAGGAGCCTGTCCGCAAGCTTCATGTTGCAGGTGGTGTTGTGGGAGTGCGGCATGCGCACCCTTGCCCCGCCGTGCTTCGCCGCGATCATCTCGGCGAATAGCGTTGCGCTGTTGCCGTGCGCGTGGACGATCTCGATCTCTCGCTCGCGGATGATGCGGGTAAGGCTGCCGATGTACGAAAACGGATGCCGGTTGCGCCCCGGTAGCACGAAGACACGCCCGCCCGTGCGCTCCACGCGCTTGCGCGCAGCCTCGTCCGGTTCGTTGGGGCAGACGAGATCGCAGCGCACCCGCGCGGGATCGAGGCGTTCGATATAGTTCATCACGCAGTTGGCGATGCCATTCTTGCCGTAACGCACGGTCAGCACCATCAGGATGCGGATAGGTTCAGCCACATCGACGCTCACTTTCCCAGCGCGCGGAGTTCGCCGTCCGCCTTGCCGGTCTTGCGGTATTCATAGATCTTCGCGTCCACGAGGAAGCGATACCAGTAGCTTTCAAAATAATGGTAGAGATAGCCCTCTTTTCCGTCCAGAAATCCGAGGCGGAAATAGTAGTTATAGTTAAACCAAAGCCATGCGCGGAGGAACATCGGCGCGCGGTAATAGATCGTGAATTTCTTCCTGCGGTGCTGCATGAGTGCGGGATCGGTGTTTGCGCTGTAGCTCGCGCCCTGCTCATAGGCGATGTAGTCCTGCAGCTCGCGGATGGCGTACCAGTTGTAGCGGCTGATGTAGCTCGTTAGATCCTTGAAATCATAGTGCAGATACCGCTCGGAGATGGCGGCCGTGCGTCCTTCGAACAGGATTGTGTGCGCGTCGCGCTTGCGGTCTTCGATGCGGCCTTTGCCGGTTTTGAACACCATGATCTTGCGCTTCTTGCTGCCGCCGTGCTTCATCTGTCTGCCGAGGAAGAAGAAGTCGCTCTCCATGACGATGCCGTTGACGTCGTCTGCCGCGTGCTCCTGCATGAGCTTCTCGCACCGCGCGCAGACCGCGGGCGTAAAGCGCTCGTCCGCGTCCAGCCGGAGCGTCCAGGCGGTGGTGATGTTTGCGTTGTCCACGCCCCAGTTGTACTGCGCGGCATAATAGGTAAAGGCGTGCTCGTAGATATCCGCGCCGTAATCGCGCGCAATCTCCAAGGTGCGGTCGGTGCTGCCGCTGTCGATGACGACCACGCGGCTGCAGAATCCCGCGACGGATTTGAGGCACTCGCCGATATTCTTTTCCTCGTTGAGGGTCAGGACAATCGCTGTCACGTCCGCCATACTGCGCGGTTTCCTTTCGTCTGAAAGAGGATGTTTGAGCCAAATCGGTATTCTTGCGAAAGGGTATATTTTCACATATACACTGTGCTAGGATACCACCGTAGTGTACCATTTGGCAGGGGGTCTGTCAAACGCGCAGCGCGCTTTGCAGGCATGAATTCCGACGCATACGGCGTCGCAATTCCGTTGCGAAAAACGCGGCTGTGTGGTACACTGCTGCTCATGAAACAACAGGCGATCAATTATTTACAGCGGGACATCATGACGAACATCGACATGCTGGAGGTCCTTCAAATGCCGAAAGCGAAGGTGTTTGCGGCGAATGATCACGGCGTGCTTGTGTCGCACGGCGATCTGTTTCTGCTTGCGCACGAGCCGGGGTTTGCGGCGGCGTTTCTGCCGCAGATAACGCAGACGATGCCGTTCAATCCCGAACAGTTGATCGTTCTGCACAGCGATGAGTTGCGCGAGACGCTGGAACGCGACCACGGATTTCAAACCGTCATGGAGTGCCGCCACGCGGTCTACCTCTCTACCGCGCGCATCCCGTATACCCTGCCGGAGGGCGCGGTGATCCGCAAGCTGGATGAGCGCTATGTCGATTTTGTCCACGCGCACTATCACATGGTGGACGATATCGACTACATCCGCGAGCGCATCAACGAGGATATGTTCGGCGTGTTCTTTTTCGACGAGATTGTCGGCTTTGCGGGCACGCATGACGAACGATCCATGGGCATGCTCGAAATCCTGCCGGAGTACCGCAGGCTGGGGCTAGCCTACGCGCTGGAGGCGCACCTGATCAACCATTTGCTCTCCCTCGGGCGCGTTGCTTTTTGCCAGGTTGCGGTCTATAACGAAGCCTCGATTAAACTCCAGCAAAAGATGGGGCTCGCGATTTCCGAGCGCGTGATCTACTGGCTCGCGCGCAATCGACTGAAGTAAAGAAGCATATAAAAAATGACGGAGTGCACACTCCGTCATTTTTTTGTGTCTGGAATCAGTCTTTGATATTGCTTTCTCTTTGAATATAGATCGGCCGCTGCTTCACCTGCATATAGGTGCGGGCGACATATTCGCCGATGATGCCCAGCGCGAGCAGGATGAAGCCGCCGAGGCAGAGCGTGATCGCCAACAGCGATGGATAGCCCGCGACGGGGTTGCCCCAGATCATCGCGATCACCACGCGGATGACCATGTACAGCAGCGCCAACGCGGAGACGATGCAACCGACCGCGGTTGCGAGCTGCAGCGGCGCGGTGGAGAACGAGACGATGCCCTCGATGGCATACATGGTCAGTTTCCAGAACGACCACTTGGTTTCGCCCGCTGCGCGTTCGACATTTTCATACTCAAGCCAGACCGTGTTGAAGCCGACCCACATGAAGATGCCCTTGGAGAAGCGGTGGTATTCCGGCAGCGAGAGCACCGCGTCCACGACGCAGCGGCGCATCATGCGAAAATCGCGCGCGCCGTCGACAAACTCCGTGTCGGAAATCTTGTTGATGATCCGGTAGAACATACGCGCAAACGCACTACGGATCTTCGGCTCGCCTTTGCGCGTGACACGGCGGGAAGCGACGCAGTCGCAATCCTCCGTATCCAGCCGCTCCAGCATGACCTCAAACATTTCCGGCGGGTCCTGCAGGTCGCAGTCCATCACGCAGACATAATCGCCCTTGGCGTGCTGAAGTCCCGCGTACATCGCGGCTTCCTTGCCGAAGTTGCGCGAAAAGGAGATGTACTTCACCCGCTCGTCCTTGAGTGCAAGCGCGCGGATGATCGAGAGCGTCTTGTCCTTCGATCCGTCGTTGATCAGAATCAGCTCAAAATCGTAGGTTAAAAGCTTGGAAAAGACGATCCGCTCCATCGCTTCATAATAAAGCGGAAGCATCGGCTCCTCGTTATAGCACGGGCAAACAATCGAGATCAGCGGCTTGCGGCGCAGGATCTCCCCCAGCGTGGAGTTGATATTCATAACCGGCAGTTGATCGTCCATGTATCCCTCCGCTTATTCAGGCAGGTTTGGAAATCATCGGCACACCGCTGATGACCATGATTAAAAGGAACATGAGCATCCACGCGGCCAGTGCGATGATCATCGCGACCCGGCCTTTTTGCACGGTGCGCTTGACGCGCTTCTCGATCATGCGCGGCACGAACAGCGCGAGCAGCACAGCCGCGATGGTGCCGTACATGCCGACGGACTCATATCGGCCGAAGTACGTCAGTAAGTAGCCACACAGAAGACCCATCACCGCGCCGCCGATACGCTGGAAGAGATTCCATTTCGACTCCGGCAGGTTGCGCACCTTGGTTTGCAGATCGTCCAGTTCTTCGGGCGTTTCGACGACGACGGGCTCTTCGCTCTTCGGCGTGTTCTCTTCGGTCTTGGGGTCCAGCATATCTTTGTGTTCCAACGTTATTTTACCTCCGAAGTGCAATACGGGCAGCGGGTTGCGTCGATGGCGATGGTGCTCTTGCAGTACGGGCAGGTCTTCTCTGTCGGCTCTGCTGGCGCGGGTGTTTCGCCCTTCTTGAGTTTGCCTCCGATGCTGCGCGCGCCGCTGATCGCCTTGATGATCAAAAACAGTACGATCGCCATCAGCAGGAAGTTGATGATCGCCGTGATGAACGCGCCGTACTTGATGGTCACGCCGCCGATCTGCCAGACGAGGTCGGTGAAATTCGTGTCCGCAACGAGGCCGATCACGGGCGAGATGATATCCCCGACCAGAGAATCGACGATGCTTTTGAACGCAGCACCGATGATCACGCCGACGGCAAGATCGAGCACGCTGCCCTTGGCGATAAACGCCTTGAACTCAGAAACCAGTTTCTTCATGGCGAAAACTCCTTGTTTGAATCAATATGGATGGATAGAATCGATAAAACGATGACCAGATGAGTATATCACCTAATCAAACCGGATACAATCGCGGCTGTGCGCTAGAAAACGCGCCATTTTCGGCTTTATTCCGGCAAAAAACGGCAAACGCGCGCGAGCGGAAAAATCCCGTTTCCCCGCGCTTGCAATGCAATCTTGCGTATGCTAAAATAACTCTCTGAGCCGGTGTGATGGAATTGGCAGACGTGACGGACTCAAAATCCGTTGGTAGCGATACCGTGTCGGTTCGAGTCCGACCACCGGCACCAAAGAGGTAGATGCAGTTTTGTGTCTACCTCTTTGGTCATTTATCATTTTCCAAGGAGGAATTTTGCACGATGGAAATCAAAAGAACAGAAATTAGCGAGGAATGGGCGCATTCCGGAGTGGTTGAAGCAGGCGAATATGTCTTTGTCAGCTACTGCATGAAAAACGAAGGGCAATCCATCGAACATCAAATCAACGGCGCATTTGATATTCTGCATGAACGTCTCGCAAGTGTTGGTCTAGCGCTAGAATCCGTCGTCAAAATGGATTGCTTGTTTGAGGACATTTCTGACTTATCATATTTGGGAGAAATCATCAAAAAAAGATTTAACGGCAAGTATCCTGCTAGAAAAGCGTTCGAAACCAAGTTTATAAGAGAAGGAATCCGCTTTCAAATCGATGCAATCGCTTATAGAGGATAAATCATGAGTTCCAATAGCCCGAACTCCCTCATCCCCATCGCCCGCGACCAGCTCTTCTCCAGCTACCAAATGCTCGAGACGCTGGTCGAGGTTTGCCCGGATGACGTTTGGCGCGGCGTTTACAACGAAATACCCTTCTGGTATCAGGTGTATCACACCGTCTATTTCGTCGATTACTGGTTCCGTGCGGACAGCAATGGAGCGGGCTTTCCCAGCATGCCGCTCGACCCGCGCATTCCGCCGGAGTTTGAGCGCGACATTCCCGCGGACACGTTCATTTCCCGCGAAACCATGCGGGAATATCTTCGTTTGATCAAAGAAAAACTCAACAGTATCTTCGCAAACATGAAAGAAAGTGACCTCGCACTCCCTGCTTTTGCGCAGGAACCGGAGGTCACATTATTGGACGCGCTCTTTTCTCAAACGCGGCATATCATGTATAACATCGGCTATTGCATCGGCATCCTCCGTCAGCAGAATCTTGCCGAAGCGGATTGGTATGCCTACAACGAGCCGGATGCCTGAACCTTTACACTACCTCGACCCTGCTTCCCCCACGAGCCGCACCCAGAGCGAGACCACATTCTCGCAAAACTCCCTGCTCTCCGGCTTGAGCTGCCAGAGCGGAATATGCCGCGGCTTGCGCCTGCCGTAGAGGAACTTATCGTCCGATGCAAGCAGATCCGCAAACGCCGTGATGGTCGGAAACAGCGCGGTCTCCGCGACGAACTCTCCCTGCTCAAAGAACCGCAGCATCCAACCGTTTGCGCCCTTTTCGCCGAAACCGAACACGCCGCCGAACCCGTCCGCCTTCTGCACAAGGGGGTCCGCCGTAAGCTCCGGCTCCTGCAGATGACGCACCGTGCAGTTTGCTCCCTGACAATCGATCAGGAGCATTCCCGCGTGGCCGGGCAAAAGCCCCGCGCCAAGCGTGCCGCCGCCGTTATCGCGCACATACAGCACGCGCGCAGGCAGGCTCTGCTCCTGCTTGAGCTGCTCAACCAGCATATCCCGCGCATCCCACGCGGCGGAAAAATCTTCCGAATGCATCCAATTTCAACCCCAATCTTTGCTTCCAGTATACACATTTTACAGGTTAAGACAAGCAGCTTTCCTATCTTCCGTTGTTCTCACTTTGCAGCGGGCTCTGTTCAGCCGCGCGAAAATCCGATATACTGGTATATACACCACGGATGCTTTTGAAGCCGCATCGACCGACCCCATCTTGGAGGTGCCGTTATGAACCCCAGGCAAAAGTCCGCACTCACAAAAATCTTCGCTATCGCAGGCGCCGTTCTGCTCTGGGCGCCGATTCTGTTTATGCTTCTGACCGCCATCGTCGGAAGTATCGCAAGAAAAGCGCTGATGATGGATTATTTCCTCCTTGCGGAGGTGTTCCCGGTCGTCGCGCTGGGTCTTGTGTTGCTCGTGCTCGCGACGCTGCTCTCGCGCACATTCCGTAAATCGATTGGCTGGTGCAGCGCCGCATCTCTTCTCGCGCTGGTCGCAACCAACGTCGTCGCCGCAGCGACGGGACTCGCGTCCGACGAAATCGCGCCGGAAGGCCCGCCTCTGATCGCCGCAAACGCCTGCATCGCGATCTTCGACCTCCTCATCCTTGCGGTGGCGATTCTCGCGATCCTGCTCATCAAGCGCATCTTCCGCAAAAATCAGGAGACAGCACCTGAAGCCTAACGAACTACAGATGGAGAACCGAACATGCAGTACCGGATCCACGCAGACCCGAAGCGAATCATCGGCAAACGCCCGAACCTCTCCGCGCAGAACAGCGTTGTGGACGAGGTCGTCGCCGCGCTGTCCGTCCCGCCGGAGCAGATGCCCCTGCCGCCGCTCTCGCCGATGCCGCCGACCAAACCCAGCCCTCCGCGCAAAAAGAACCCGCAGGCAGGCGCAATCGTCGGCACGATACTCGTCTATCTGCCGTTTCTGTACACCGCCGTGTTTTTTATTCACGGCGCGACGACCGGGCACCCGCTTCCGGCAATGATGTTTCCTATGCTGGTGCTGAACACGCGGATATTTTCGCACGTCGGTGGTCTTGTCCTCTATCTATCCGCACGCGCTGCGCAGCATCTGCGCAAATCCATCGGCTTCAGCGCGTTGTTCGCGGTGTTGCTGCCGATCGCGGGCACCATACTGCTCGCAAAGCCGATCTCCACCCTCGATCCGTCCAGCATCAGCCAGACACAGGGTTGGATTGCCATTGGCTGCCTCTTAGCTGCACTTCTTTGCATGACTGCGCTGTGCGTGCTCTCGGTATTTCTGATCATCCGCGTGTTTCGAAAGAAGAACCCGGACATCGTCGATCCATAATCTCTTCGCCCGCTCCGGCGGGCTTTCTATTTGCGTTGTGTGACCTCGTCTCTCGACAGAGCGGCGCGCAAATGCTAACATGCAAACTGTAAGCGTGATTGCTCACAAAGGAGAAAATCATATGGAACAGAGTTTAAATCGCATCATATATCTCGCGGGCGGCTGTTTCTGGGGCATGGAAAAGCTCATGCAGTCCATCCCCGGCGTGCTGGACGCGGAGAGCGGATATGCCAACGGCACGGGAGAAAAAGACGCGGACTATAAGACCGTCTGCGGTGGAAAAACCGGATTTCGCGAAACGGTGAAGGTCAGCTACGATCCCGCACGGGTCACCCTCGACCAGCTGCTGTTTGCGTACTTCGAGGTCGTGGACGCAACGGCGGTCAACCGCCAAGGACACGACATCGGCACACAATATCAGGCGGGCATCTATTATGCCGACGCGGAGTCGCAGGCGGTTGTGGAGCGCGTAGCTGCCATTGAGCGCGCGCGCACGCCGCGCTTCTCCGTCGAGATCAAGCCGCTGATCAACTACTTCCCCGCCGAGGAATATCACCAGAACTATCTGGACAAGAACCCCAACGGCTATTGCCACATCCCGTTTGCCGAGATTGCACGGCTCTCCAAGAGCAAGATCGACGCGGGACGCTATCGCAAACCCGACGAAGCCGAGGTACGCGCAAAGCTCACACCCGAACAGTTCGCCGTCACGCAGGAGAGCGCGACAGAGCCTCCCTTCTCCAGCGCGTTTTACGGCAGCAAACAGCGCGGGCTGTATGTGGACATCGTGACGGGCGAACCGCTGTTCACCTCCGACGATATGTACCATTCCTCCTGCGGCTGGCCTTCGTTCACCAAACCCGTGGAGCCTTCTGTCGTCGTGGAGCGGACGGACAGCAGCCACTGCATGCGCCGCACAGAGGTGCGCTCCCGCGCGGGAGACTCGCATCTGGGACACGTGTTTGAGGGAGACTCCGAATCGCCCAACGGCACGCGTTACTGCATCAACGGCGCATCCCTGCGGTTTATCCCGCTGGAAGAGCTGGAAGTGCAGGGCTATGGGTACCTCAGGGAGAAGTTCAACGCCTGATGCCGGCCATCCTTCAAGGAAAAAGCAAGCAAAGCGCGCAAGAATGTGCTATACTTCCAATGCGCGCTTTTTCTTTGCGCGCAAACAGGTTTTTGATCTACGGAGTGATTGCATGATCTATCTCGACAACAGCGCGACCACGCGGGTGCTCCCGCAGGCGGCAGATGCCGCCTACCGCGCGATGACCGAGCAGTTTTATAATCCTGCAAGCGCATATAAGCCGGCAGTCGCCGCCGAAAAGGCGGTGGAGTCTGCGCGCGCCAATCTTCTATTCGCGCTCGGCAATCCCGCGGGAGACGTGCTCTATACCTCCGGCGGTACCGAATCCAACAACATGGCGATACTAGGCGCGCTCAAGCCCATACGCGGCAAAAAGCGCATCATCACCACCGCGGGGGAGCATCCTTCGGTCTACGAGGTGTTCCGCGCGCTCGAAGGCACGCCGGACATCGAGGTCGTGTTTGTCGGCCTCCGCGCGGACGGCACGGTGAATCTTCAAAAACTACAGGATGCGCTGACCCCGGACACCACGCTGGTCTCCGTCATGCACGTCAACAACGAAGTAGGCGCGATCAACGATCTCGACTCGATCGCATCACTGATCAAACAGACAGCGCCTTCCGCGCTGTTGCATTCGGATGGCGTGCAGGCGTTCTGCAAGCTCCCGTTTGCGAAGAACGCTGCGGATCTCTACAGCATCAGCGCGCATAAGTTCCACGCGCCAAAAGGCGTCGGCGCGCTGTACGTCAAGAGCGGCTTCAAGTTCGCGGGCGGACAGATCGGCGGCGGGCAGGAGAAGAACCTCCGCTCCGGCACCAGCAACGTACCCGGCATCCTCGCACTGGACGCGGCGCTCGCGGAATACCGCGAACACCAGCAGGCGTGGATGGATCAGATGCGTGCCTGCAAGCTCCGCCTCTGGCAAAATCTCAGTACTCTGCCGGACGTGTTCCTCAACGGCCCCGCGCCGGAAGAAGGCGCGCCGCACATCCTGAATATCTCGTTCCCCGGCGTGCGCGGCGAGGTTCTGGTCAACGCACTCTCCGAGCGGGAGATCTATGTCTCCACCGGCAGCGCCTGCTCGACACACAAAAAGGGACAAAACCGCATCCATGCCGCGATGGGCATCTCCGGCGCCCGCGCGGAAGGCGCGTTGCGCTTCAGTCTCTGCCCGTTCAATACGATCGAGGAGATGGACGCGGCCTCTGCCGCGCTCTCCGAACAAGTCACGTTCCTCCGGCGCTTCCAGCGCAGATAGCACGGTTCAAACACATCGGCGATCATGCCATACACATACGAAATCAATCAACACTTGGAGAATCACATGGAAGCAGTCATGCTCGTCCGCTATGCGGAAATCCACCTCAAGGGCCTGAACCGCCCGTACTTTGAGCGCAGTCTCATGAAGCGCATTTCTCTTGCGCTGCGTCCGCTTCGCGTCAAGGTTGTGCGCGAACAGGGCCGCGTGTTCGTCTTCGGCATCCCCGTGGAGTCGATGGAGGAAGCCGCGGACAAGCTCACGCGTGTATTCGGCATCCATTCCGTCAGCCCTGCACTGGCGGTTGAAAAGGATTGGGATCAGATGGTCGAGGCGGCAAAGACGCTCGTCGCCCGCCGGATCGAGGGACTCCCGCAGGCAAGCTTCAAGGTCATCGCCCGCCGCGCGGACAAGCGCTTTACGATGCGCTCGCAGGATATCTGCCGCACGCTGGGCGGGCTGCTGCTGGAAGCATTCCCCGTTCTGCGCGTGGACGTGCATCAGCCGGACTTCTACGTCGGCGTCGAGGTGCGGCAGGAGCAGGCGTTCCTGTTTGCGGAAGAAAAGCTCGGCGCGGGCGGCATGCCGGTCGGCACCAACGGCCACGCGATGCTGTTGATCTCCGGCGGCATCGACAGCCCCGTCGCGGGTCACATGATCGCCAAGCGCGGCGTGCGCATCTCCGCGGTGCACTTTTACAGCTATCCCTACACCAGCGAACGTGCGCGGGAAAAGGTCGTGGATCTCACCAAGATTCTCGCGAGCTATGCGGGCGAGGTCGACCTGTATCTGGTTCCGTTCACCGAGATTCAGCTGGCGATCTATGAACGCTGCCCCAAGAGCGAGACCACAGTGCTCATGCGCCGCCTGATGATGCAGATTGCGGAGAAGATTGCGCTCACCTGCGGCGCGCAGGCGCTCATCACGGGTGAATCCATCGGTCAGGTCGCGAGCCAGACGATCGAGAGCCTCACCGTCACCAACGACGCGGTGGACATGCCCGTCTTCCGCCCGCTGATCGGGTTTGATAAGGAAGAGATCGTCACCCGCGCCAAGGCAATGGGCAGCTACGAAACCTCGATTCTGCCGTTTGAGGACTGCTGCACGGTCTTCGTGCCGCAGCATCCGGTCACGCGGCCGAAGCTTGAGGACATCCGTGCAAGCGAAGCCAGGATCGACTTTACGCAGATGGTGGAAACCGCGATTGCAAACACGGAGCATATGACGGTCGAATAACGCAAATACGCGCTGCCTCGCGGTTTTCTGCGGCAGCCGCACGAATCAATCGATTGTTCGATTTTACACAACATTCACAGTAAGTATCCGGGCATCGTAGTATACTGTATGTGGTGAGCGATGCCCTGCTTGCCCTTTGCCATAAGGAGGAAACACTCGAATGAAATTCATCTTTCGCCTGATCGGTGTGCTGGTCGTGCTGCTGATTCTGCTCATGGCCGTGCTGACCTATCTGGACAGCAAAGATCTGCTCGAAGGAAAGCTCGAACATCTGATCAGCAATCTGCGTGTGCTCGGCAAGGAAGCCTGGCAGGAGATTCTGGTCTTCATGCAGGATTCCGGAATCGCGGAGGACGCCGCGGGATTGTTGGATCAGGGAGCGAACTACCTGCGGGACACGGTCGAGCCGCACGAGACCAGCAAGCCCGGCACAGACGCATTCTCCACCCCCATCCCGGAGGCTACGCCCGCGGGCTAGTTCATAATACGGCGCAACAAGCAAGGCCACCCGTTCGGGTGGCCTTTTGTGTTGCATTTCGCTTGTCAATCGGAGTGGTTACTCAGGACGGAACCTTCGGAATCTCAATCTCAGGCAGGAACGAGCGCAGCCAGGCGACAAAGAGCAGCGTCTTTTGATGCAGCTCATTGGCGAGCGCTCTGTCCACAAAGCGGGTTGCGATGTTCTTATAAGAGAACGGGTAATCGGACATGTAGTAGAACATCACGTCCATCAGGAAATCCTCGCAGTCGTTCTTGCGCTCTTCAAAGAGTGCAAGATCCGCCTCCGCACGGAAGGGATCGCTGCCGGTGATCTTCGAGAAGAGGAAGTTGACATTGTGTGTTTTGGGCGGCTCGGTGTCCATGTAGTAGACATACATGCCCTTGAGCTGACGCTCCACCGCCTGCTGGCAGAGGTACGCAACATAGACCCAGCGTTCGCCGCGAATCAGCGCGTCGATGGTGCCGAGGTCATAGTCCGATAGCATCAGCCAGTAACCGCATTTTTCCTGCTTGTTCATACGCCGGTTGCCACTCCTTCTTCAAACGCGCCGCTGCAGACGAGCTGCATCAGTGCGCCGGTGATCCTGGTATCATATTGATGCGGAAGGGAGACGAGCTCCTCCGCTGCTTGCGTAAATGTCTTCACCACGTTATAGCCGCGGTTGCTTGTCATCGCGTCAAACGCGTCCGCCACGGCGACGATCTGGGACGAGAGGCTGATGTCCTCCGCGCGTAGGCCGCGCGGATAGCCGGTACCGTCGAGCCGCTCGTGATGATTCCGCGCGATCTCCGCGATCTGTTCGCCGAACTTCGGCAGCAGCATCCGCCCGCTGTCGACGGGATGGCGCAGGATGTATCGCAGCTCCGCCTGCTCAAGCCTGTCCGGCTTTTGCAGAATCTCGACCGGAACGAAGCATTTGCCGACGTCGTGAAACAGCGCGGCAAACGCGAGATCCTCTCTGGCGATGTTTGGCCCGCGATCCTGCATCGCGTCATAGATCGCGAGAGAATACTGCAAGACCGCCTTGCTGTGGCGCGAGGTGTAGTGATCCTTTTCGTCGATCCGCGTGAGCAGCTCCCGAAGGCTCTTGTCCACATCCAGAACCGACTCAAACACGGGGCAGTTGGTGACGTAAACGATCTCCGTGTCCCCGTGCATTCTGACTGGAACATCCGTTTTCAGCCCGGAAACGGAAAACGACTCTCCCGCGCCGAGCGAGACGAGCCCGTCCTCCATCGCAAGATCGACGCCGCCCGCATGGACGAAGAAATATTCGATCGCGTTGGGATCGCTCGCGGGAAATAGCCAGACGACAGATTCGCCCTTAATACGGTATAAAATCACTTCCAAGTCGCCCTGCTTGGCCAGCAGCTGCGTGCTTGGTTCGTTTCCTGCCGGAATCTCTTCCGCCGTTGTTCTCGTGTTAAACCGTATGCCTTCCATTTCACCACCGGGAGCCTGCTACCGACTACCGGCAGTCCCTTTTCTAGGGGCAAAGCTCCAATCCGTACGCTTCGATTTCCTCTATAATACCACACGGCGTAGATAATTCATAGGTGTGAAACGGTTGAACTTGAATATCGATCTCCGAATTCACGCAAATGCGCGCAAGCTGGCGGTATTGCCGCAGCATGCGCGCATCCATAGATGAAAAGAATACCGCGAGGTCCACATCGCTGTTGCAATCTGCACAGCCCTTGGCATAGGAGCCGAAGAGCACGATCTTTTCGACGCCGGGGAGCGCGGCGATTCCGCGGCAGATTTCAAGCATCCGCGCGCTGTGTTCGCCAAAGATTCCCTGAAAGTCACGCGTTGATTTGATCATGTGCGCTCCCCGCTCCGCCGGACGAAATCCGCGCGATTACAGCGGGATGACGCGAAGCGGATCGACCAATACGTACTGCCCGTCGATATAATAGGTAGTATACTCGCAAACAACGACTGCGCCAATAGAATTCGCATATGCAAACACCGGAGCAACGATGCTTTCCACAAGATTCTGGAGCCAGGCAATGTCGTTCCACGGCGTGAGTTGCGCAAACTTAACGGCGATCTCGATCTGACGATTCGCGGTGGTGACCATGCGCTCAAGAACCGCAAACTGTGCATCGGAATAACGTGCGTGATAGACGGAAACCGCGCTGATCGGAGCGGAATCGTTTCCCTGCGCGTTTGCCACACCCGGGATCACCATCACGAGAAGCAGAACACAAACCAAGAGTGCCATCAGTTTCTTTTTCATACAAATACCCCTCCGAAACATTATTTTTTGTTCCGGTTTAGTGACCCCAGCGACGAAGCAATAAAAAGACAGCCTGCCTTCTGATTGCCAAGCTGCCAAAAATAAGTCGACTCCGCCTTGTATGAAACTGCGGCAGGACACTCAATTCGGCATCTGGCTGCCATCGGCTCGATTTCTCGCGCCCTTAGGCCCTTTAGCTTTGCGTCACCCGCTTTCACGGGTTTTGCCTTTTTCGTGGGAGTTGCTCCTAAACCTGCAACCAATTTATCACATGCGTATTACATTGTCAATAGTATTCATGTGTACTATTTGTAATATATTTTTCAGGAACGTGAAAACCGCGCTTGATTTTCGTCACTTTCTGCGGTTTTTTCGGTGAGCAACATCGACTCTGCCTCCAAAATACCCTCTTTATCTGTTACATGGTATGATCGCATGCCGCGCGTAAACTGTACCGCAGGTTCTTTTCGCGCAACATGCGGGCGTGGTATACTGTGGTTGAAATCAGGAGGTGCGGTATGGAACAACTGGAACATGCTCTTCAGCTCGTCTCTCAAATGACACTTTCCGAAAAAGCAAGCCTTCTCTCCGGCGCTGACAAATGGCGCACAAAGTCAATCCCCCGCCTCGGCCTCGGCGCGGTGACCGTTTCGGATGGTCCACACGGCCTGCGCAAGGAGGTGCGCGATCCGGAAAAGGGCCTTTCTACGGTTCGTTCAACCTGTTTCCCCGCGGCGTGTGCCACCGCGTGCTCGTTTGACCGCGATCTTCTCAGGCGCATCGGCGCCGCCCTCGCGGAGGAATGCCGCGCGGAGGATGTGGATGTGCTCCTCGGCCCCGGCCTCAACTGCAAACGAAGCCCGCTCTGCGGACGCAATTTTGAATATTTCAGCGAAGACCCAGTCGTTTCCGGCGAGCTTGCCGCGGCCTATATCGAGGGCGTGCAGAGCCTCGGCGTCGGCACCTCGATGAAGCACTTTGCACTCAACAATCAGGAATACCGCAGGCTGACCATCGACGCTGTCGCGGACGAACGCGCGATGTTTGAGCTGTACCTCTCCTCCTTCGAGCGTGTACTCAAAAAGGTGCAGCCGTGGACGGTCATGTGCTCCTATAACCGCGTCAAGGGCGTCAACGCAAGCGACAATCAGTGGCTGCTGACGGACGTTCTGCGCACGAAGTTTGGATATGAAGGGCTCGTCGTGTCCGACTGGGGCGCGGTGCACGACCGCGTCGCCGGTGTTTCGGCAGGCCTCGATCTGGAGATGCCGTATATCGGGCCTTATCACGACAAACAGATCGAGCAGGTGGTTGCCTCCGGCAAACTGCGCGAGGAGGACGTTGACCGCTGCGCCGCGCGTGTCGTCGCGCTCCATGAACGCGCAAAAGCTCGCGTCAGGCAGTCGTTTGACGCCGCCGCGCACCATGCGCTCGCGCGCGAAGCCGCCGCAAACAGCGCCGTGCTATTAAAAAACGAAGATTCTCTCCTTCCGCTTGCCAAGGGCAGTCGGGTTGCCGTCATCGGCGCGTTTGCCAACGCGCCGCGCTATCAAGGCGCGGGCAGCAGCAAGGTGCAGCCGCTCCGGCTCGATTCGCCGCTGGACGAGCTCGTGAAGCTTGGATTAAACGTCGAATTTGCCGCAGGCTATCGTGAGGAAACCGACGCAACGGATGAAGCGCTATTAAAGGAAGCTTGTGATCTCGCACGCGGCAAGCACGCTGTTGTGATCTTTGCGGGATTGCCGGATCGCTATGAGTCCGAAGGGTTCGACCGCGAATCCCTCGCTATGCCGCAAAACCAGGTTGCGCTCATCGAGCGCGTTGCCACTGTGAACGCGGACACCGTCGTTGTGCTACAGTGCGGTTCCGTCGTCGAGCTTGGCTGGGCGGATCACGTGAAGTCGATCCTCTTACTGTATCTTGGCGGTCAGGCGGTCGGCGGTGCCGCGGCGGATCTTCTGATCGGTGCGGTCAACCCTTCCGGCAAGGTCGCCGAAAGCTGGCCGATGCTGTTGAGCGACACGCCGAGCTATCGTTACTTCCCCGGCTACACGCGCACGGTGGAATATCGCGAGAGCATCTTCGTGGGCTACCGCTACTTTGACACCGCGCAATTGGCCGTCCGCTATCCTTTCGGGCACGGGCTTTCGTATGCTTCTTTTTCCTATTCTAATCTGCGCCTCACAAGCACCCATCTCGACGCGGGCGAAACGCTCGCGCTGACGCTCGATGTGACGAATACCAGCGCTGTTGCCGGAGCGGAAACCGTGCAGCTCTATGTTTCCCACCGCTCGGATGTGATGTTCACCGCCGAGCAGGAGCTCAAGGGGTTTGAGAAAGTGTTCCTCCAGCCGGGCGAAACAAAATCCATCGCGTTTTCGCTCACGCGGCGCGATTTGTGCTATTATGATGTGGCGGTTCAGGATTGGCGCGTCGAAGGCGGGGTCTATGAGATCCGTCTCTCTGCTTCCAGCCGTGATCCACGCCTCAGCGCAACAGTCGAGGCAGAGCCGGATGCGGACGCGAACGTTCCCGATTACCGCGCCAGCGCACCGTGTTATTATGACCTGTCGCGCGGCATCGACGTGCCGGACAGCGCATTTGCCGCGGTGCTCGGGCGGGAGATTCCCGCGCGGGAGCGGCAAAAGGGTGAAAAACACACGCTCAACGTCACGCTCAGCGAGGTCAAGCATACGCTGCTCGGGCGCATCCTCACCTTCGTCGGTCGCAAGGTTGCCGAGTCTGCGCTGTCTACGGATGAGGTTGACCACAACGTGATCGACCACGTGCTCTACACCACGCCGCTAAGGCTGATGAGCTCCGAGTCCGATATTTCGCCGCGGCAGATCGAGGGCATTGTGCACCTCTTCAACCATGAGTACTTCAAGGGCATTAAGGCGCTCTTCCAAAAAGGCTAGCCCCTTTCCGCCGTCAACGGCGAACCCCACAATCGTAAGAAACAATCCACCAACGGAGGATTTTACAGGCATGCATTCCGTGCTCTCTTCTTTTGCGCTCTCCGGAGCGCCCGTCTCAAGCGAACCCTACGGTAGCGGGCACATCAACGGCACGCAGCTGGTCGTCTGCGAAAACGGCGCGCGCTACATCCTCCAGCACATCAACACAAACGTATTCCGCGAGCCGAAGGCGCTGATGCGCAATATCGAGCTGGTCACGGCGCACCTGCGCGCAAAGGTTGAGGACCCGCGCGGCGTGCTGCGCCTTGTTCCCGCCTTGGACGGCAGGACGTTCGCCATCGAGCAGGGGCAGTACTGGCGCGTGTATGAGCTGGTCGAGAACAGCGTTTGCTATCAGAGCGCGGATGATGTGCTGTTTTATGAGAGCGCGGTGGCGTTCGGTCGGTTTCAGAATCAGCTGGCGGATTTCCCAGCGGAACAGCTCGTCGAGACGATTCCGCATTTTCACGATACCCCTGCGCGATATGCGGCCTTTCACCGCGCGGTTGCGGAAAACGCAGCCGGCAGGCGTGAATTTGTGCAGCCCGAGATTGACTTTGTGCTTGCCCGTGAGGCGTTTTCGCACACGTTGGTCGATCTGCAGGCGGCGGGCGAACTGCCGCTCAGAGTCACCCACAACGACACGAAGATCAACAACGTGCTTTTCGACGCCGTGACCAACAAAGCGCTCTGCGTCATCGATCTCGACACAGTGATGCCGGGACTTTCGGTCAACGATTTCGGTGACGCAATCCGCTTCGGGGCTTCCACCGCCGCCGAGGACGAGCGGGATCTTTCGCGTGTGCATTTTGACCTTGGCTTGTATGAAACGTATGTAAAGGGCTATCTCTCCACCTGCGGCGAGAGCCTGACGAAGACCGAAAAGGCGATGCTTCCCACGGGAGCCAAGATGATGACGCTGGAGTGCGGGATGCGCTTCCTCGCAGATCATCTCGCGGGCGACGTCTACTTTCATGTGACTCGCGAAAACCAGAATCTTGACCGCGCCCGCACCCAGTTCCGGCTTGTGGAAGAGATGGAACACTGCTGGGAGCAAATGCAGAAAATTGTTGAAATTACGGGATAAAATGTCATCTTTTGGCGATTGTTTTGACGCGTAATTTCCGGTGTGATACTATCTCAAGAAGTGTGGCGATGATGTGAAATTTGTGTCGCTGCTGTGTGGGGTAGTATGATTGACCCATTACCGGATAATCCAAATGACTATATATATTTATTCACATCATTCATAACTTTTTTCTCGAAATTAGCAGAACGAATCCATTTGTTTATTAAGTGTCAATTAGAAAGCAAGCTAATTAAGGGAAATCGATTCAAAATTACACTTACGAATTTAGCAAGATCCTTTTTAGGATTGTCAATCGTGGCCATTCTGCCTTTACTCTATTTTGGTATTTCACATTCACAAAAAAACAAAGACGATGATCCTCTCCCAGTAGAAGAAACCTTAGCAATCTTGGCCGCTCCAATGACTTCATGGCCAATCAAGCGAAGTGCCAAAGATCGATGGCTTGATGAGATGGAATCGAAAGTCTCCCATAACGACGCGTTTTTTATTAAACAGTGGGATACGTTTGATTTTGTTGAAATCAAGCACAAAGTTTACCCGCATAGTATCGGCGCGCGGATACCGCTTGTAGATCAAGATAAGTATCGGAAATCCGTTTCATCTAAACAAGTGGAACATACGGAATACATTGAATACCCTTTGGGATTTGAGTACGCGACGCTACAATTCGATTTTGGGATAGACGACTTGTCTTTCCCCTGCGGTGTTAATGATTCATACTGTCGATATAAAATTATCGTCGATGAGTGCAACTCCGAGTCTTTCTATTCTTCTGATCAAGATCATCTATTTGAAACTGATTGGTTGAATGATCGGTGTTGCCCTCGTCGTACTCCAGAAATGGATGTATCCGGTTTCGAAACAGTAAGAATCACAATCATGTGGCAGTTCAATCCAATGAATAGTGGGCCTGTCGCCTTTAACATTGCAATTTTTAATCCAATACTGCGTGCCGCGAAGATTCATAAGTGAATTAACATACAAAGCCCGATTCCATTTGCTGAAATCGGGCTTTTGTTTGCCGTTTGATGCTGTTGTGTTGGAATTACTTCGTGTTTTCGGCAACCGGTTCCGAGGGTAAAAGCGTGATTTCCGCGCATTCGATGCCGTGATTCTTCATGTCCTTTACGTCGACATGCAACCCCGCGACATCCACGGCGAACTCTGTTCCATCATCAGGAATCTCGTTGAGTACGCTGAAGACCAGCCCGTTGAGCGTGTCATATTCATCCACCGGCAGGGCGCAGCCGATCGTCTCGGAGATATCCTCCAGCGGCACGGAACCGTGCGTGCGCCAGACACCTTCCGCAACGGTCGCGATAATCAGCTCTTCCCCGTCTTCCACCTCGTCGATATCGCCCACGATGACCTCGATAAGGTCGTTCATGGTCACGATGCCGCACATGCCGCCGTATTCATCCATCACCACCGAGAAGTGGTTACGGCTGCGCTTCATATCAAGGAACAGATCGTCCGCCTTGATGGACTCCGGCACGAAGCGCGGCGGCTGCACCGCCTCCTGCATGACGCTTTCGCGTGTGCGGTCGTTCAGGCGAAAATACGTCTTCGCGTCGAGAATGCCGACCACGTCGTCCGAGCTGTCGCGGCAGATGGGATAAAACGAATGGCGCGTGCCGTGGATGGTCTCCGCCCAGGCATCGTCGCTCTCGTCCATCCAGAGGATGTCCACCTGTGTGCGGTGAGTGAGAATATCCTCCGCGGACACGTTGTCAAACTCAAACACATTGTGGATCATCTCTTTTTCGGTGGCTTCGATGGTGCCCTTTTCGGAGCCCACGTCCACCATCATGCGGATCTCTTCTTCGGTGACTTCCTCATCCTCCGCGTTGGGATCGATGCCCAGCAAGCGCAGAATGCCGTTGGTTGAGATCGTCAAAAGCCACACGAGCGGCGAAAACGCTTTGGCGACGCCATTGATCAGCCCCGCCATACCGAGCGCGAGCTTTTCTGCGTTTTTCATCGCGACGCGCTTGGGCACCAGTTCGCCGAAGACGAGCGTAAAGAACGTCAAGATCAGTGTGATGAGCAGCACCGAGATCGTGTTGATCGTCGCGGCCGGGATCGCGCTTCCGCTTGCCGTAATGGCAGCTGTGATGCGCTTTGCAAAGTTGTCCGCCGCGAACGCGCTGCCCAAGAAGCCCGACAGCGTGATGGCGACCTGAATGGTCGCGAGAAACCGCGCAGGCTGGCTTGTGAGGCGCGCGAGCTTGACCGCGCGCTTGTCTCCCTCGGAGGCAAGCTTCGCAAGCTTCGCGTCGTTCATGGTGATAACGGCAATCTCCGCGCACGCAAACACCGCGTTGAGCGATATCAGCACGACTTGCAGGATGATTTGCCAGAATAAGGGATCGTTGCCCATTTTAGTACTCCGTATTGGTCCAGTTCAAAATATTGTAATTCACGCGATAGCATGCATCCGCGCGGCGAAAAAAATAAGAAGCGCTGATTCTATTACGGTCTGCTTAGCCCAAGAAATAGAAAAAGCATAACCTGTTCTCTTCCCATCAACAGAGACAGATTATGTGCTTCAAAAAACATCCGGTCATGCGGTTAGGGTTGTGGTCGCCGGTACTGTCGCTCTCTTCGTCGCTCATAGCTTTCCTCTCGCGGTCTTATCTAGATGAAGTATACCGATACATGCGAAAATTGTCAATGTTTCGGGCGAATTCCCGCCTAAATCCTGCATAAACCGAGCATTCATCGATGAACAAAATGCGTTCATTTTCCTCTTTCGACCAGCTCAATTGTGACGGTTCGTTGACAATTTGTTGAGAAACGTTTATATTTTAGACATTATTTGCACTTATACTTCAGGATTGGAATGGAACTACACATGAATACGACACCCAAACGCCGTCACGGCGACCGCCGGGACGCGACCTTAGTTCGCGATCTCGACTCGATGCACGTCTTTATGCCGATCATGATGCCGAACCGCGCGGACAACGAAGCCTTCATTCAGGAGCTCGTGGATATGAGCGCGGTGGAAGCGTATCTGGAGAAAAAGAACGCACAGAGCCCCGAATACAAGTACACGTTTTTCCACGTAATCCTCGCAGCGCTCGCGCGCACCATCGAGATGCGCCCGCGCATGAACCGCTTCATCATCGGCAACCGCTACTTCGACCGCAATCACATCACATTTTCCTTCATCGTCAAAAAAGCGTTTTCCGACAATGCCGACGAGTCCGTCATGATTCTCAAGTACGATCCGACGAGCGAGAAGCCCGCAATCGACATGATTCACGACAAGATCGCCGACTTCGTGTATTCCGTGCGCAAGAGCAACAAAAAGGACGGCACGACCGATATCCTCGATACGCTTGCCAAGACGCCCATGTGGATGCGCAAGCTGATCGTGGCGATCCTTCGCTCTCTGGACGAGCATGGACATATGCCCAAAGATCTTGCCAACGAAGACCCGTATAACAGCACAGTCTTCATCAGCAACCTCGGCTCCATCAAGCTAAACGCGGGCTATCACCACCTGACCAACTGGGGCACAAACTCCGTGTTCGTCGTGGTCGGCGAAAAGCACATGCAGCCGTTCTACAAAGAGGACGGTACGGTGGCGGTCAAGCCCGCGCTCAACCTCGGTCTGACGCTCGACGAGCGCATCGCCGACGGATATTATTACTCCAAGACCGTCCGACTGATGAAAAAGTTCCTGGCCGAGCCGGAGCTGCTCGACATCCCGTCCAAGGAGGAATTGAACATTGAGTATTGAGAATATACAGTTCGACACAAGCTGTTTCCCGTTTTGCGAGGATATGTCCAACGTCAACGCGCCGTGGCTTGCGTTCTACGGCGAAGTAGATGAGAAGCTCTCCTACCCCGACGCCTCCATGTACGATATGGTGGAGCGCGCGGCGAACCTCTACCCCGAATACAACGCCATCACCTTCATGGGCAAGGCGACCAAGTACAAGGACATCGTCAAGCAGATCCGCGTCGCCGCGCGCGCGTTTGCAGCGCTTGGCATCAAGAAGGGCGACAAGGTCACTCTCTGCATGCCGAACTGCCCGCAGATCGTGCTCTGCTTCTACGCCCTCAACCGCATCGGCGCGATCGCCTCGATGATCCACCCGCTCTCGAGCGTCGGTGAAATCGCGTTCTACATCAAGGATTCCGGCTCCAAGGCCGTCGTCTCGCTGGATGTGTTTTACGGCAAGTTCGAGGAGGTGCGCAAGCAGGTCTCCTTTGAGACCCTCGTGCTCACCAGCGTCAAGGACGCGCTCTCTCCGGTGATGAAGCTCGGCTTCGCGCTTACGGAAGGACGCAAGGTGCCCAAAGTGCCCAAGAACGCCGACGTGGTCTACTGGGACGCATTCCTTGCGGGCGCAAAGAAGCAGGATGAGTCCTGCTTCGTAACCGGCCGCGGCACGGAAGCCGCAGCGATCCTCTTCTCCGGCGGCACGACCGGCACGACGAAGGGCATCCTCTTGAGTAATCTCAACTTCAATGCGCTCGCGCTGCAGACCTGCGCGATGGGTCACTGCGTCGTCCCCGGCTCGCGCATGCTCGCCGCGATGCCGATGTTCCACGGCTTCGGCCTCGGCGTCTGCATCCACACGATGCTGGTCGCGGGCGTGACGGCGATCCTTGTGCCGCGCGTCTCGGTCGAAAGCTATGCAAAGCTCCTCAAAAAGGAGAAACCGCACTACATCGCAGGTGTTCCGACGCTATATGAGGGCATCACCCGCAACCCGTATATGGACGGCGTGGACATGAGCCAGCTGATGGGCGTGTTCTCCGGCGGGGATACGCTCTCCATCGAGCTCAAGAAGAAGTTTGACACGTTCCTGATGGAGCACGGCGCGACCGTTCAGGTGCGCGAAGGCTACGGCACCACCGAGTGCGTTACCGCAAGCTGTCTCACGCCCTATGACATGTATCGCGAAGGCAGCATCGGCCTGCCCTTCCCGGACACGTATTATAAGATCGTCAAGCCCGGCACGACGGAAGAAGTGCCTTACGGCGAGGACGGCGAAATCTGCCTCTGCGGGCCTTCCGTGATGATGGGGTACATCAACCAGCCGGAGGAGACCGCAAACGTGCTCAAGAAGCACGCGGACGGACACGTATGGCTGCACACGGGCGACCTCGGCAACATGGACGCGGACGGCTTCCTCTTCTTTAAACAGCGCATCAAGCGGCTGATCATCACGAGCGGCTACAACGTGTATCCGTCTCAGGTGGAGAACGCGATCGACGCGCATGACAAGGTGCTCATGAGCTGTGTCATCGGCGTGCCGGATTCATACAAGATCCAGAAGATCAAGGCGTTTGTCGTGCTCAAGCCGAATGTGCTGCCCACGCCGGCGCTGAAAGCGGAGATCCTTGAACACTGCAGCAAACTTGTCGCGAAATACGCTATGCCGTATGACATCGAGTTCCGCAGCGAGCTGCCCAAGACGCTCGTGGGCAAGGTGGCGTACACCGTGCTGGAGAAGGAAGAGCTGGAGAAGCAGGCTGCGAGCGCCTGAGAGGCGTTCTAGAGGTCAGAAACAGCTCGATACCGGAAGATGCTATAAACGGCGGAGCTGCCTGCTCACGCCGTTTTCTCTTGCTCCTGCAAAGGTTGTTTGTGCGACTCTTTGCGCGCGCAGCGCGCCCCTCCCCGTGTTAAAAAACCTTGTCTATTTTCCATCAAAATGACTTGACACTCCTAGTCCGTTTGCCTATAATTGAAAAGCATGAGTTGCCAATGTAGCTCAGTCGGTAGAGCAGCTGATTCGTAATCAGCAGGTCTGGGGTCCGAATCCCCACATTGGCTCCAGCTTTTCGGGGTGTAGCGCAGTTTGGTAGCGCGTTTGGTTCGGGACCAAAAGGTCGCTGGTTCAAATCCAGTCACCCCGACCAATAAAAAAGCAGCCGTTATTGGCTGCTTTTTTATTGGCCTTTTGCATCCAACTGGATTTGAAGCTCCGACCGCCGAAAGGCGGGAAAAGGCTCGCGGTGCGAGGCTTTTAGGAGCCGGGTAGCGCAGGCGAGAGATTGCGCCGCGCGGAGCGCAAGCAAGCCGATGCCAAGCGAAAAATCCAGTCACCCCGACCATAAAAAAGACCATCCATCTTGGGTGGTCTTTTTTATTGTTCTGTTTCTATACAATTTTAACAGAATACTTTTCTCAGAACTTCACCGACTTCGGCGCTCCGCCAAACGAATAGAACGTCGCGGTCGCATCCTTGAGGTAAAATACCTGACAATTACCGTCGTCCGCCTGATACATAGATTTGAGCGAAGGCACCAAATCCAGAATCTGCTCCCTCACCGCAACGCGGTCATCCTCCACCGCCAGCGCCTCGATCCGAATCCATTCACTCCCGCAGGTGCCGCTGATCTCGATTTTCGGATTCGCCCGCATCTGTCTGGAAACATCCTTCTTCTTTCCGGTCAGGAAGTACAGCTTACCGTCAATCATCTCCGCAACGCCGAACGGGCGCACTCTGGGTTGATCGCCTTCCACCGTCGCGAGATAATAAACGCCGCACTTCTTCAAAAACGCACAAACTGATTCCATATAGCCTCCAAGTTTATTATAAGAAATATTTCTTATGGTTCGTGTTTATTGTAGGCGCATGGGTTGGGTTGTGCAAGGGGGGGAATTCGGGAAAGCGTATGCGATGGAAACATGATCAGAACCTTAGCACACCAAATATCGAGATATATCACCAATAAAAATGGCATCACTATATGGTATATTTTGGAGTTAAAGTAAATGTTGAGTACCTTCGATCGTTTTCGAACATATACCCAACCTAAAGACAATACGGTCACAAAAGACATTTTGAACTACTTGCATCAAATCCGCTTGCAAAAGAAAGGAGAAAACGTATACTAAGTTTGTAGATGTTGATCTATATAAGAAGCTAGGCTATATAAAATTTCTGAAAAGGAAAAATAGTATGAGTCTTCATGATCGATTTCGCGACCTAGAAAGCAATGGTGCTGTTTACTACCAAGGATCAAGTTTGAGACGAGTTAATCTTGATTTCAATGATAAAAACCAGTGCTCAGCATTTATTACAGAGTATTTTAAAGCCGGAAATAAAGGCAATGCATTTTCATTTGGATTTAATGAACTGTTTTCTGCAAAAGGGAAACATACACATACTGTGGCTCTGTATTTTTTAGGATGTCTTCTTAAGAATCTAATTGATGAAAACTTTTTCCAATTCTTAAAGTTCAATATCCCAGACTTAAACTATAATTTTTATTACACTTGGTTTTTATCTTGTTTGTACCACGATACTGCTGCTTGCATTGAAGAATCTCCTTATCAGCATCAACCATTAAAGTTTTACTTAGGTTTGCATAATATTAGTTACAACGTATACAATCATAGACCGATATTTGCACTCGCGGACTTATTTACTTATTCTGAGCCTCTTATAAAGAATTATTTCGACTATAGAATTGATTATTGTATACGAGTCGAGCACGGAATTCTTGGAGGTTATTTACTATATGATCGTTTGAGAAAAAACTACACCTCAGCATGGAAAGAACACCTGAACGAATATACATCTGATAAGAATGGTAATACCGAACTTGGAAGTTATTCCAATTTCAAGTACAAGAATTTACATTGGCATATCGCACACCTTGATCATTTTGCGATAATTGCTGATAGCATTATTGGCCATAATATATGGGTAAATGATGATGTCGTTTTATATAATCACTATGGTTTAGATCCACTAATCAAGTCCCCTTCGAATAGAATTAGAATTCGTGAGCGGCCTGTGTTATTCTTCTTGTCGTTGATAGATTCAATTGAACCAGTCAAAATTCTTGAGAAGGAGCCTAATGTCCTAGAGCCAGTTCAGGCACTTCAAAGCATTGATTTTCAACTTATTGGAACGAATAGAATTAAAATAACTTCTCTTTCTGTCCAGCACTTTGATTCTTATTATAGCAAAGTGAAAGAAGTCGAAGATTGGCTTGATGTTAAAGTCGGTGATGTTGACAATGACACTTTCATCATAACAATAAATTAAACTATTTTGTGGGTAATATGGAAAGAAACACCACGACGTTTAAAGAAAAGTCCATAACCTATTTGTTTTTTATTG